>JBEKGO010000015.1:0-51516 GCA_050012755.1 Bathyarchaeia archaeon | reverse complement strand
TTTCTCTAAACCTTGCGCTAATTCGTCTCGATCAACTTCGTCTAAAGGATACCATTTTCCTTCCTTGTCGATGAACACAAGTTCCAATTTTTTATTAACCATTATTTTCACCTTACTTATCACATTTTAATGGTTCACGAATCGATTAAACTTTTCTTGCCCTATGACTCAATTAGGTGCTTGGGATGATGTTCTAACGTCTTCAGCAATATTGCCGACGGAAATCAGCACAAAAATGTTCTAGCTCCACCAATTCCAGCCTAGCCGCTTGAAGCTCAGATACATCGCTAACAGAATTATTCCCCATCCCAACGGGATACTTCCAATTACCAGTACAAGGTTGCTTTGCAAGTAATTGTAGCTTGCCCAACTAATTAAGACTGAAAAACCAATAAGTAATAGCATAAAAATGCTTGCGTGAATTACCCGTTCTGTTGTCATCTTTTACTCCCAAGTTGTACCACTATTTCCACATATTGTTAAAAGATTTTCTGTCAACGTTTATTTTCTAGTCGGAGCTTTCTGTGATGAAGCCAATGATGCATGAAGAGCCGTCTGAATTGTGAAGAATAATTACAATGGGGAACTGAGGCTTCAAAGATGCGGCGCTCTGAGATCCAATTTTAGGTGTTTCTTCGACTTTATTGCTGTAATATTTATCTAAAGGAACAGTAGAATGATTATGGCTGAGAGACTCCGATGGCATTAGAAAAGTTAGGTTCTTCTTTAACTGACGCTATAAAAAAGCTGTTTAAAGCTGGCGTAGTGGACGAAGCTGCAGTGAAAGAACTTGTCCGCGACATACAAAGAGCCTTACTTCAATCTGACGTTAACGTCCAACTTGTTCTTGAAATCTCTAAGAGAATTGAGGAACGAGCACTAAAAGAAAAAGTTCCCCCTGGCATTTCCAGACGCGAGCACGTAATAAAAGTCGTCTATGAAGAACTAACTCGCTTTGTAGGGGATAAACCGGTTCCACTCAAGGTGGAGCCTGGCAAAAGAAAGATCATAATGCTAGTCGGAATTCAAGGCTCAGGCAAAACTACTCACGCAGCCAAACTGGCCCGGTACTTCCAGAAAAGAGGTTTAAAGCCAGCTTTAATTTGCGCTGACACTTTTCGCCCGGGGGCATATGCTCAGCTTCAGCAATTGGCAGCCAGAATAAACGTTCCTATTTACGGCGACCTGAAAGAAAAAAATCCAGTAAAGGTCGTCAAAGAAGGGTTAAAACAATTCGGCGACAAGGACCTATTAATCATTGACACATCGGGCAGGCACAAAGAAGAGAAAGAGTTAATCAAGGAAATGAAAGACCTTGAAAAGAACATTAAGCCTGACGAAGTCATAATGGTTATTGACGGCACCATTGGTCAGCAAGCTCTTATCCAAGCCAAAACGTTCCATGAGGCGACACCGATTGGGGCAATTATAGTTACTAAACTTGATGGGACTTCTCGTGGAGGAGGCGCACTTTCAGCCGTTGCAGCAACAGGTGCACCAATAAAGTTTATTGGCACAGGCGAAAAAATCGAAGATGTAGAAGCGTTTATTCCCTCACGTTTTGTTGGTCGGCTCTTGGGCATGGGCGATTTGGAAACGCTTTTGGAAAAGGTGCATGAAGCTGAAATTAAGGTTCCGCCAAAAAAAGCCAAAGAAATAATGAGTGGCAACTTTACCCTCACAGACATGTACGAGCAGTTTGCTGCCGTCAAAGGTATGGGTCCATTCAAGAAAGTGCTCCAGATGTTGCCTGGTATGTCTTCTAACGTGCCTGACGAGATGTTGAATACTGCTGAGGGTCGCTTGGAAAAATGGCAAGTAATAATTCAGTCCATGACACCTAAAGAAAAAGAAAACCCGAAGATATTGAATTCTTCAAGAGCAAGACGAATAGCACGAGGCTCCGGAACAACAGAAAAAGACGTTAAAGAACTTGTCAAACAGTATTTCATGATGCGTAAAATGCTAAAGACGTTTAAACGCAAAAAGAAACTGCCCTTCGGGCTTGGCGGAAAGGGAATGCCCGCTAATTTTCCAGTAGGCTAAATGACATGGATGTTTTGAAAAAAGCGTTTGAACTTCTTAGCAAATATCCTCTCTGCGACCACTGCCTCGGAAGACAATTTGCGTTGCTTGGCTACAGCATGGAAAACAATGTGCGTGGCTCAGCGTTAAAAATCAGTTTAACCCTGCAAGCTAACGAGTTGGCCAAAGAAAAAAATGTTGAGGGCGTAAAACGGCTAAAAGTTTTGGCAACAAATGGTTTTTCACGAGAAGCCCAAGAAACCTTAAAGCATCTCAAAAAAAGAATTCAAAAACAGGTCTCAGAAAGAAAGTGCTATCTTTGTGAAGGCAAATTTGAGCTTCTAAACAGCTTAATTGAGAAATCTTCAGCAGCTATTGAGAGTTACGAATTTACAACTTTTCTTGTAGGCGTCGAAGTACCTGTTAAAGTCGAAGAACGCGAGGACGAGTTCAAAGCTAACTTCAACCTTGGCTACAGCGAAAGCATGAATCATGAATTTGGCCGATTATTTGGTAAAGCACTTGCTTTACGAACAGGTAAAGAAGCAGATTACTTAATCCCTGACATAGTTGTGGTGATCAATCCTTTTCGAGAAAGCGTGCGCCTTCAGGTTAACCCGCTTTTTGTCGGCGGCAGATACCGCAAACTAGTCCGGGATATCCCACAGTCAAAATGGTTCTGTTCAAGTTGCCGAGGAAGAGGATGCGAGAAATGCGGTGGAACAGGCAAAATGTATCCTGAATCAGTTGAGGAACTAACTTCAAAACAACTGCTTGAAGCAGCTGAAGGGCAAAAAACACTATTTCACGCTTCTGGCCGCGAAGACATAGACGCTCGAATGCTTGGAACTGGGCGTCCTTTTGTTATTGAGGTTTCTGAGCCTAAGAAACGGTCTATTGATTTGAAAGAAATTGAAGCCAAAATCAATGCAGGAGCAGTAGGTAAAGTCGAGGTTTCAAGATTACGCTTTGCCACTAAAGATGTGGTTAGGCACCTCAAGAAAGGTGAGAGCGCTCAGAAGGAATATCGGTTACTTGCCGAATTTGAGAACCCAGTTTCTGATGAGGATCTGAGAATGTTAGAAGAGAAGCTCACTGGAGCCACAATTAAACAGCAGACGCCTCTACGCGTTATGCATAGAAGGGCGGATTTAATTCGAGAAAGGTACATATATAAGCTTAAAGTTAAGAAGGTGTCGCTTAAGAGGGCTCTATTGGAAATTCGTTGCCAAGGCGGTCTCTATGTCAAAGAATTGGTGTCTGGAGATGAAGGTCGAACAATACCAAACGTTTCGGATTTGCTCAAAAACAGAGCGAAGACGCTTAAGCTTGACGTTTTAAAAGTAATAATGGATTAAAAGGTGAAAATTGAATGAAGGGTTCAAAAGGATATTACACTGGCACTCGCAGTTTACTGAAAAAACCAACCCGAGAAAAAGGCAAGCCAAACATTGGCAAAATACTTCAAGAGTATCTGCCTGGGTCTCAAGTTATAATAAAGATGGATTCTAGCGTGCAGAAGAGTATGCCTCATAAACGGTTCCACGGTAAAATAGGTGTAATAAAAGAGAAGCGTGGACGCGGATACGTAATTACCGTCCCTCAAGGCAATAGCATCAAAGAAATCATCACTCGTGCAGAACATCTAGAGCCTTATACAGGTAAGTGAGGGAAATGAGTAAGAGAGAAATAAGCGAAAGCCGCTTGACCCTACCGCAAGTCAAGAAAGCATTAGAGTTAGTTGGCGAGGAAAATCTAGACCAATTACAACGAAGAACTCTTGATTATGTAAACAAATTCTCCAAAGTGGACCCTGAAAAAGCTGAAGAGCTTCTTCAAACGCTTGTTAAAGAATACGGAATTGATGAAGTTGAAGCAATTCAAGTCATAAATTGTCTTCCTGAAACTGTTGAAGAGTTGAGAGTTTTCTTAGCTGGCGGTCGCAAAATCATAGAAACCTCAAAATTGCACTCTATTGTTGAGCTTCTAAATGAGAGTAGGACTTTGAAGTAGGCGCTAAGTGACTAAGTATTTTTAAGGAGTAAGCACAATACACTAGAGAGCTCAGTGACTATTATGGAAAAGCGGTATGAAGAATATGCTTACGTGTTAGACTTCTTATCCCACGGTAAGCCTGGGTTTCGCCCGACAGGGCGAGCAGGTTATCGAGCGGGAGCTCTGATTCAGTGCATCGGCGAAGAGTTCTTTACACTTTTAGAAGCTTTGGTAAAAGAAGGTTTAATGCTTAAGCCAGGAGACCGCGTTTACGTTGGCAAAGACAGCCGACAAGAAGTCACCTATATTATTGGACGAATTGGCTTTGAAGAATTAACCGCTTCAGCCAAAGCTGAGCTTACCAGTGACATAGCTAAAATAGTTGTAAATCGTGAAAAGTGGTTTGTAAACTTTTTCAACACAACACGCGCCATTACCCCTCGCATGCACGCCTTAGAACTTGTCCCAGGAATTGGGAAAAAATACATGTGGCAAGTGATCAATGAAAGAGAGCGCAAGCCCTTTGAGAGTTTTGAAGATTTGCAGAAGCGTACAGAGTTGCCTAATCCAGTTAAATTAATCACCAAGCGTGTTATGGAAGAGCTTGAAGGCGACAGCAAGTACCGATTGTTCACGAGGGTACAATAAGGCATAAACGATGAGCCTTGAGGAAACGAAGCAGCTGCTTCGAATACACCGAATATCACCGAACAAGCTTCTGGGTCAAAATTTCATGGTTGAGACCTCACTATACAACAAATTGTGCGATTATGCACACCTTGAAATTTCAGATGTGGTGTTGGATGCTGGCGCAGGTTTCGGTTTTCTTGCCCGTTTCTTGGCTAAAAAATGCAAATCAGTAATTGCAGTTGAGAAGGACCGGCAGGTTGCAGAAGTGCTTCGTGAACAAACCAAAGGAATCAGCAACGTGACTGTTATTGAAGGCGACGTGTTGAAAGCAGCATTGCCCGACTTTAATAAGGTCATAGCAATCCCCCCATACTACCTATCTTCTCATCTTATAACTTGGCTTCTTGATCGCCGAATCGACTGTGGTGTGTTGATTTTGCAAAAGGAATTTGCCGTTCGCATTGTTGCCTCAGTAGACAGTGAAGATTACAATTGGTTAACAGTTGTTACCGATCAGCAGGCAGAAGTTCAGCTTTTGGATTCAGTTCCTAAAGAGATGTTTTATCCTCAACCTGAAGTAGATTCAATAATCCTTACCTTAAAACCTTGGAGTAAAAAACCCTTTGAAGTGAAAGATCCAAGATTTTTCACTCAAATGGTTAAGTGGCTTTTTACCCAGCGGAACAAAAAATTAGGCAAAGCACTCGCGCCTTTTCTTAAGACCAATTTGAAGTTAAGCAAGGAAGACGCGAAGAAGCTTAGTTTAGCCTTGCCTTTTCATGAAAGGCGTGCAAGAGAGTTGTCGCCCAGAAATTTTGGAGAATTAACAAATGCCATTCTCAGTTAAGAGAGTAACCTTTGGGGAATGCATTTTTGATGTTTCAGAGGAAGTTTACGAGCCTGCGGAAGATTCCTTTCTTTTCGCCGAAAATCTTGACGTAAAAAAAGGCGCCAAGGTTTTGGATGTTGGCACGGGCTGCGGCATACTTGGCATATTAGCCGCTGAAAAAGCTGCCTATGTAGTTGCGGTTGATTTAAATCCGTATGCTATTCGTTGTGCAAAAAAGAATTCGGCGCTTAACAATGTACACAGTAAAATGGCTTTCATACAATCTGGTCTATTAACAGCTTTTAATGAAAACGCAAAGTTTGATTTAATTCTCTTTAATGCCCCGTACCTTCCTTCGGCGGAGTGTGAACAAGATTCTTGGATGGTTTGTTCTTGGGCAGGTGGCATTAATGGTAGGCAAGTTATAGACCGATTTCTCTCCCAAGCACCATCACACTTGAAAGCCTGCGGGCGAATTCTCTTAATGCAGTCTACCCTTGCAAATGCCGAAGAAACGATTAGGAAATTTGAGGAAATCAATCTGGAAGCAAGCATCAAAGCCGAACATAAATTGCCTTTCTTTGAAACTTTAACACTAATAGAAGCCAAAAATAAACTGGGGTAAGCCGTAGAGTCTTCTTGCTTCTGAAAAGCAAATAAAGGAATGTTGTATTGGTTATTGTGGTGACTAATATGACGATTTGGTTTTATGTCAAAACAAGCGATGACCCCAAAACGGTTGGAGATATTGTTTGTGAATTTAATGCTACAGAAGGCATGCATCCTGGAGACAAGTACTCTTGGATCATGGAAATTGGGAAAGACGAGCCTGGCTATTGGGAAATCAAAGGTAAATACGCAGGCTTAAAAGACCTCACGGAAATAGGCATCGTTTACAGAATAGGCGACACAGTGGTTTTGTCGGAAATTGATGATGACTTGGCTCCAGATTTCCTTGATCCTTTAATAACGAAGTATGGTTTTGATAACGTTAAGTGGATTGTTGTTCAAAAAATGAAATAAAAATCTCTTAAAACTGCGGTTATATTTTTTCTATGTTATCTTTTAAAGCCAAATTGCATATTTTTGCTGATTCTGAGTTCATAATGTTCATATTCTTAATGCGCAAAAAAGATGATTGATACATATGGCTCATTGTCCTAGTTGTGGAAAAGAAGTTAGCAAACCTTCAAGTGTACTGAAGAATCAATGCTTTACTATTGAAGCATATAATTGTGAGAAATGTCATCATAGCTTCAAAGTCACAATTAATCAAGCATTATATATCGTTTAGTCAATCATAATTTACTCGTGAATATTTTCGATGATTGCAGGCTGTCCTATCTGAATTCAATATTTTTTTGTATATTCTGGGTTCATAACATTGATATTCTTAATGTATCCAAAAGAAAGAGTGATGCTCAATGGCTCACTGTCCTAGCTGTGGTAAAGAAGTTGCTAAACCTTCAAGAGAACTGAAGAATTATTGTTTTATCATTCAAGCTTATTGGTGTAAAAAATGTCATAATGATTTTAAAGTTACAATTAATCAATCAATATATGCCTTGCAAACTTAATTTTTTATTATCCCACTAGTGAACATTTTTTTGGAAGTGCCTTTCAAGAGAATCTGCGAGTTAGGGTTACTGTTTGTCGTATTTTTCGAATTCATTATTCACTATCGTTAGTTCTACGCATGCTTGCTTGAACATGTCTATGGTGTCAGTGTCAGCATGGTAACGTTTTTCGCAGACAACTCGTTTTATGCCAGCGTTGATTATCATCATGGCACAGGTTCTGCACGGAGTCATTTTGCAAAAAAGTGTCGCTCCTTCAAGCGGTATCCCAAATCTAGCTGCTTGAATGATCGCGTTTTGTTCCGCATGAAGGGTACGCACACAATGTTGAGTAACATTCCCGTTGATGTCAAATACTTTTCGCATGTCATGCCCGGCTTCATCGCAATGAGGCAAACCGGCAGGAGCCCCGACATATCCAGTGGTCATTATTCGCTTGTCCTTAACGATGACGCAGCCGCTTCTTCCTCGGTCACAAGTGGCGCGCCTAGCAACTGCTTCACATAAATCTAAGAAGTATCTGTCCCAATTGGGTCTTGAATGATGTTCCATAGTCTGCTGCCTCAAATCTTTAGACACATAGTTCATCAAAGAAATTAATAAATTATCTCTGCAAGTAGGATGTTTATTTTTGGTAGACATGAATTTGTCTGCTGATTTTATGTCGTTCATCAACCTCTATTAAGGAACGCATACTCACTAGTTCTTCATGTTCTCTGGCATTCTGGGAAAACATATCTTCAGAGAATGGCTGCACTAGCTTGAATCCTATGTTCTCAAGTTTCTCAGCAATAGGCATAGTTACTGATTGCCCCGAACGAGTAACGATATAAGGCGTCACAAGAACCAGTCGACCATCATTTTTCAGAACATTTCGCGCTTGGTCAACCAAATTAAAGAATAATGGTTCCAGTTTCTCGATAATTTTCTGGGCATATGGTCCGGTGGGTACCTGACGCAAAGCTGGACCCAAATCAGGTTCAGTTACAATGCAATCAACTGTTTCCTGCCCTACCTTCTCGGTTAACCTCATCACATCTCCTTGCACAACTCTGAACTCTGCATCTTCAAGGCTATACTCGCTTTTTACCCACTGCAAGTTTTCATTTGCAGCCTTAACACACCAAGGATTAACGTCTACGCCAACAACGTTTGCCCTCTCAAGCAGCGCTTCTTGAAGGACAGTGCCAACACCGCAAAACGGGTCAAGCAAAACCTTTCCAGGCGTACAAGCAGATAAGTTAACCATTATCCTGGCTAACCTTGGAGGCATACCAAAAATGTTTCGTTGAACCGGCTTGTACACATCTCTTTTTTGAAACTCAAAGGGATTATGAACAGCTACGGTTTGAGCCACCCATGATTCTTCCTTGCCAATACACAGCAATATTTCTGCTTTATTTTTGACTAAATTTTTCTTTAATACTTCCACATGGCTTAGCTGAGCTGAGTGTCTCTCTTTAGAAAAACCCATAAACTTTGATTTCTTGCCATACCCCTTCAGCTCGTCTTTTATGGCGCTTCCGACAAACCGCTGGATGGTCCCTGATAAGGGGCGCAATGGATTTTCAGCGCAATATACGCTTACTCCAAAAAACAGCTTCTCGGCAGACTTGTCTATCTCATTAACTAAGCTGCTTGATTCCAAAGTTTGGGTTATTTGGATTTGGGCTTGCTTGTTTTTATTAACAAAAGCTTCCCTTATTATTTGGGTTGGAAATTTTGCTTTCTCCTCGCCAATTTTTATTGTTCCGCCTAATGCTTCGATCGCAGACGCATCAAAGCCACTTGGAAATTCAATGACAAAAAAGTCTTTAGAAAAAAACTTTATTTCAAATTTCAACTCTCTAGATTTCAGGTAAGAAACAAGCTCCGCTAAGGACAACTTCCAGTTTTTCCCTGAAATAAATAAGACTGTTGGCATCTGGAAGATGAAGAGTTACCTAAGTATATAAGAACTGACGCCCCCTTATGACTAGAATCATACCTGCAGACTTTACAAATATACATTGAAAATATACACAAGCTTAAGTGAAATATTACAAATCGTTTAAATACCGCTAAATGAGTAATGCTAAAAAGGGACGTAGCATGCACGCAAAAAATTACAGGCACGTTAAAAATCGAGCCTACACAAGAAAAGAATACGCTAGAGGTTTTCCACCCCCAAAAATAGTGAAGTTCACCATGGGTGATACTAAGGGCACATTTGCTGTTCAAGGTCAACTTATTGCTTTAGAACGTGCCCAAATTCGTCACAGTGCCCTCGAAGCAATGCGTGTGGCTACAAACCGTGTTTTAATTGACAAAGTTATTAATGATTATCTTATGGTTGTTCATCCATATCCTCACATTATTCTTAGAGAAAACAAAATGATTTTCGGCGCTCATGCAGACCGACTTCAACAGGGAATGAGACGTTCCTTCGGAACAGCGATTGGAACTGCAGCAAAAGTAGAAGTAGGCCAACCACTCATGACAGTCAAAGTAAAAGCCGGATTTGAGGAAACCGCCAAAGAATCCCTCAAGAGAGGAAGCGCAAAACTTCCAATACCATGCAAAATAGTTATCTCCAAAATTGAAGCACCTCCAGAAGTAGACTTAGCTAACGAAGCTGAGAAAGCGGAACCGGAGACGGAGACGGCTTGAGCGCTAAAGAGAAGCAACTGGTTTTATGGTTTAATGATGTAAGAAATACTGATGTTATTTTGGTTGGCGGCAAAAACGCTAGCCTCGGCGAAATGATTAATGCCGGCTTACCTGTTCCACCAGGTTTTGCCGTAACCGCTTATTCTTATGAAAAATATATTCAAGAAAAAAACATAGCCGCGAGAATTTATGAAATAATAAAAGAAACAGTTACGAACCTAAATGACCCAAAACAATATGACACGGCATCAAAGAAGATTCGTGAACTCATCGAAAAAACTCCAATGCCTAAAGAAATCGAAACTGCGATAAGGGCTGCTTACAAGGAACTCAACAAACGGCTCGATCTAAAAGATACTTTTGTCGCTGTACGATCAAGCGCTACAGCTGAAGATTTGCCTGACGCATCCTTTGCAGGCCAACAAGAAACTTTCCTCAACGTAAGAGGCGCCGATGACCTGATTGACAAAGTCGTAAAATGCTGGTCAAGCCTATTCACGCCACGAGCAATCTTTTACAGAAATGAAAAAGGGTTCCCACACGAAAAAGTCTTCATCAGCGTCGGCGTACAAAAAATGGTTAATTCTGGGTGCGCCGGAGTCATGTTCACGATAAATCCTGTCTCTGGAAACCGTGATGAAATTGTTATCGAAGGCAACTACGGCTTAGGAGAAACCGTTGTGTCAGGCGCTGTTAACCCTGACGACTTTGTTATTGACAAGACCACCACTACGATCAAGGAACGTAGGATTTCTCGCAAGACTGTAGAGTACATCCGCGATCCTAAGACAGGCAAAACAGTGCATTTAGAGGTGCCAGCGGACAAGCAGAAAATAACCTGCATAGACGACAGGGAAATCTTGGCGTTGGCAGAGCTGGCGAAGAGGATTGAGAAGCACTATGGTAAACCCATGGACATTGAATGGGCAATTGACCAAGATTTGTCATATCCACAGGACATATTTATCGTTCAAGCTAGGCCAGAAACAGTTTTTGGCACAAAAGTAATGGAGGCGCCTAAAATGGAAGCATCACAACATGAACAATTAAAAGTTGTAGTCAGAGGAATTTCGGCAGGAAGAAGAGGCTACGGGATAGGAAAAGCAACAGTTGTCCTCAATCCTGATGACGCAAACCGAGATATGAAAAAGGGAGATATTCTCGTCACGGGCATGACTGACCCCGACTTTGTACCATTCATGAAAATGGCAAGTGCCATAGTCACTGACAAAGGCGGAATCACCTCTCACGCTGCAATCGTAAGCCGAGAACTTAACATTCCTTGTGTTGTAGGAACCGAAATAGCTACGCAGGTAATGAAAACAGGAAAAGAATACACTGTTGACTCAAGAAATGGAATAATTTACGAAGGCATAATGGAGCAAGCCCTTCAACCTGCAGTTGCGCAAAACGGATCCGGCATGGTTATGCAAGTAGCAGATTCAGGTCCAGTAACAGCTACAAAAATCTACATGAATTTGGGAACGCCTGAGATGATTGAACAATACAAAAATCTGCCGTTTGAAGGGATCGGCTTAATGCGTACCGAATTCATCTTGGCAAGCGCTATAGGTCAGCACCCAATGGCATTTGTTGACGCAGGTCAAGGTCAACAGTTTGTTGACAAACTTGCGGAGGGCATTGCAACCGTCGCGCGAGCAATTCAGCCCAAACCCGTAGTGGTACGATTAAGTGACTTCAAGACAAACGAATACCGGGGCTTAAAAGGCGGAGAAAAATACGAAATCGTGGAAGAAAACCCGATGTTGGGTTGGAGAGGTTGCAGCCGCTACATTAGCAAATGGTATATCCAAGCTTTTCGACTTGAGTGCCAAGCCATAAAGAAATGTCGCACCGAATGGGGACTTAAAGGCGTTTATGTCATGCTGCCCATGGTTCGAACTCTTTGGGAAGCCAAAAAAGTGTTGGAGATAATGAAGGAAGAAGGCCTAGAGCGCTCCCGCGACTTCAAGGTATGGTTTATGGCTGAAACGCCGTCCATAGGCATAATGGCTGATGAATTCTCAAAGCTAGTTGACGGCTTCTCGATAGGGTCAAATGACATGACTCAAGGTGTACTGATGATTGACCGTGACTCTGAACGGTTAGGTCAAATGGGTTACTTCGACGAAAGAGATCCAGCCGTAAAAAGAATCATTGCACATCTGATCAAGGCAGCACATGAAAATGGATGCACAGTCTCGATTTGCGGTGAAGGACCATCGAACCTTCCAGACTTTGCAGAATTTCTTGTACGCGTTGGAATCGACAGTATATCCGTAAACAACGATGCTGTAATAACTACAAGAAAGAACGTCGCTGCGATTGAGCAAAAGATAATTCTTGAACGCTTAGCTGAACAAGCCGCTTTGGCTCGCGGGCAACCACTTAAGAAACCGACACAAGATTGGGAATGGTCACGTTAGTATAAAAGCTCTTATTAAACCGTCTAGTTTTTCTTTTCTTATACTCAATCTTTTGATAAATGACGGTGGATGGACAAAAACATGAAAGGCTTCGATTTTGAAGAAGAACGCATAAAGCAAGGGATAACTAGAGTTGGCGCCAAACGTGTGCTACTGCAGCTTCCAGAAGGATTGAAACCTGAAGGTCCACGTTTAGCCAAAATCGTTGAGGCAAGTGGAGCGATTCCAATAATTTCTGCTGACCCCTGCTACGGAGCCTGCGATATCGCAATAAATGAAGCCGACAGTTTAGGTGTGGATTTGATAGTGCATTTTGGGCATGCGAAACTTGTGATATCCAAGATTCCGACAGTATATGTTGAAGCAAGATCAACAGCTGTGGTTAAGGAGGCTGTTGAGAAAGCTTTGCCGCTTCTGAGTAAATACCGTGAAATCGGTTTAGCTACTACAGTCCAACACCTAGATACTCTAAAACAGACAAGAACCATATTGGTTAAAGCTGGAAAAACAGTGATTGTTGGCAATTGTGGCCAAATGAATTATCCTGGACAAGTCACAGGCTGCAATTACAGCAACGTAAAATCAATCGCCGACGAAGTGGACGCTTTCCTTTTCATCGGAGGCGGGATCTTCCATGCCTTAGGCATAGCTTTGAGCACTTCTAAACCAACCTTTATAGCAGATCCCTATGATAATCGTGCTTTCTCAATTAATGATGAAGCCCAAAAAATCCTAAAGCAACGCTGGCAATGCGTTCAAGAAGCGACAAATGCCAAAACATTCGGAGTTCTTATCGGTTCTAAACCAGGCCAAAAACACTTTGACCACGCCTTAAAGATTAAGGAGTTGGCAGAGAAACATGGGAAATCAGTCTATCTGTTTACAGTTAAAGAAATTGTTCCTGAAACGCTCTTGGAATTTCCGTCCATTGACGCCTATGTTAACACTGCATGCCCTAGAATTTCTCTTGAGGCACCGCAAAAGTTTTCAAAGCCTGTATTAACTGTTAACGAGTTTATGGTGGCTATGGGCGAGGAATCATGGGAGAATATGCTCAAAAAAGGATTATTCGAAAACTAGATTTAGAGCTTTTTCTCTCAAAAATTGCTCCTCAGTCTACACCTCAAGCGCATCTTGAACAATACACTATTTCACCGTCGATTGCATCAAACATGTTGTACATCGCCGCCTACGCAAATGATGATGTTAATGGAAAAACGGTGTTAGATTTAGGCTGCGGAACAGGTAGGCTGGCTATAGGCGCCTCTTATCTTGGCGCTAAGACCGTTGTAGGAATAGACATCGACAAGTTAGCAATTAGGACTGCCGTTGAAAACGCACTGAAAACCGTTCACGCTGGGAGAGTCCAATGGATTATGGGCGAAATCAATTCTATTGTTGGACGATTTGATACTGTTTTGCAGAATCCCCCTTTCGGAGTACAAACCCGTGAGGCAGATAGAGCATTTCTTGAAAAGGCTTTGGAAGTAGGCGATTCCGTTTACTCTTTGCACAATCATCCTGTGACAGATAGGCACTTAATCAAGCAGCTTAAGGCAAGTAATGGGTTTTTGGAAGTCTCGCCTTCGCCCTTTCTAGAAAAGTTTGTTTCAAAAAATAATGGAATTGTTAAAAGCGTTTACGCTATGCTTATGACTATTCCAAAGATGTTTGACTTTCATACAAAACTCAAACATGACTTTGTCGTTGACCTATATGTAATCAAAAAGGTGAACGCTAAATAGACTTTTGCAATAAGGGTCTGGGCGTAATCTGATTATTAATCAAAAGGTTTATTGATACGAATGGAAACTAACCATATGCATTTATCAAATACGCTTGTTTAGCTTATTTAAAACAAAAGGTAAATCGTCATGAGTCTAAAATCACCTGAACAAAAAACCGGTCGTTTAGTAGTTCCTGGAGAACGCTTAGGTGTTATCGAAGAGTTTATTCCAGACTCGGGAACATACGTTAAAGATGGCGTTATCTACTCCAAAACTGTTGGTCGTGCATTGATTGACTTGTTAAACAAACGTGTTTCTGTTTACCCACTAGTTAATAGTGAACTAGTCCCAAAAGTTGGGACAATAATTGTGGGGCAAATTGGTAACCCCCAGTCTGATAACGTTTTAGTCAAAATCTTCAAAACAACAAACAATAAACAATCAGGCGAATTCGGCGGTATATTGCACATTTCTGACGTTTCCGACCGGTACATTGATTCGATGAATGATGTATGCAAGCCAGGTGATATTATCAGAGCCAGGGTTATCAGCTCCAAAAACCGTATTTTCCACCTAACAGCCAACGACAAAAATCTGGGCGTTCTCTATGCTTTCTGTTCTCGATGTGGCGGTTCACTTGAATCCCTTCGGTATGATGAACTACGTTGTCCAAAATGCGGCAATATAGAAAAACGTAAAATAGCGCCAGATTATGGAAAAGAACCAATTGTTTAGCAAAGAGGAATAAAAATTGAAGGTAAAAGTAATTACCAAATCAGATAATGAGCTTAAGATTGAAATCGAAGGCGGCACTCACGGCATTTGTAACCTTTTGGCAAAGCGGCTTCTAGAGGATAAGACCGTGGAATTTGCAGGCTATGATGTCCCTCATCCTTTGGCGTCAAACCCCATCATTTACGTTAGAATGAAGGGGGCTGCTAAGCCTGAAAGTGCATTGATTAGGGCTGTTCAAAAAGTTCGAGAAGCCAACGATGCCTTTGGCGAAGAGTTAAATCGTGTTCTGAAAGCTTAATTCTCTTTTTCGTTTTTAGTTTTTCTTTTTTGGCTCGATTGTCTAATGTTAAATTTTAAAAGCTAAAGTGTTCCTTATACTTTTTCAAGGTAAGATTTTGGCAGTTAAAGATTTTCGAACGATAAAATCGGAAATACGGGTAATCGGAGTTGATGACGGCAAATTCACCCCACACACCGAAGGCACCGTGATAGTGGTTGGCGTTGTTTTCAGAGGCGGTTGCTGGCTTGATGGAGTAATGCACACTAACATTGCAATAGACGGCTTTGATGCTACAGAACAGATAACTTCCATGATTAACAGTTCACCGCACTGTAAACAGCTACGTTTGATAATGTTAAACGGGATAACGTTCGCTGGATTCAACGTGGCTAACATAAAAAAACTAAATTTCGCCACGAACCTTCCTGTCATCGCTTTAACAGGTGATAAGCCTGATTTAGATTCCATTCGCGACGCGCTCAACAACCTGCCTAAAACCGACGAGCGTTGGAAGACAGTTCTTGAAGCTGGAGAAATCCATGAAATATCCAGCCGAAATAAGAAACTTTACATTGCTTTAGCCGGAATTTCTCTGACTGACGCGCAAAAAATTATTAAATTGACCGCGACCAGAAGCAGTTTTCCTGAACCTTTGCGGGTTGCACATCTCATCGCATCCGGAATTACCCTATGATTAAGCCTGAGTTAGACAAAGTTTAAAAGGTACAATGCTAAGGGAATCCGAAACAGATAGTGATGTGACGGTATATGGAATTCTGCCCTAAATGTGGATCTCGTCTTGAACCAAAGAAATCCAAGAGCGGTAAAGACGCTTCTTTAGTTCTCGTCTGCCCGAAATGTGGATATAAGAAACCTGAGGCTGGCGACAAAGCAGAACAAAAAGTAACGCCGAAAGTAATCCAACATAGCCCTCAGCAGCTTGTCGCCGTCATCGGGAAAGAAGAGCAGAAACTAAGCACCTTACCAACAGTGCGGATTGAATGCCCAAGATGTGGCAACAACACAGCTTATGTCTGGCAGGTGCAAACTCGCGGAGCCGACGAATCTTCAACGCAGTTTCTCCGTTGCACGAAATGCAGCTACACATTTAGAGAATATAGCTAAAATTAATTTCAATTTTATTTCTCTTTATCTTTTGCCAACTTTTCAGCGACAGCTTGCTAGTTGCATATTTCTATTTTTTGCTAGAACAATTTATTTATTAGCTCAGGGTGTAATCATAAGCTATATAACTTTACAATAATATGCAATAGCGAGGTAGAGGAGTAACATGTTCAAACTCAAAGTGTCTGATGCTAAATTATTAAGAGACATGGCTACAGCCATATCCATCCTTGTAGATGAAGCCACATTCAAGATTGACCCTGAAGGTTTGAAACTGCGGGCGATGGATCCCTCACGTGTCGCCATGATAGATTTTGAATGGCCGAAATCTATTTTTCAAGAATACGTGGCTACTGACCCATCGAAAATGTGCATTAACATTAGCGAACTGCTGAAACTTCTCAAACGTGCTGGAAGAGACGAAGCCGTCGAGCTCGCTCTTGACGATAAAACTGGACGATTACAAATCACAATAACAGGCAAATACAGCCGCAACTTCACAATGCCGACCCTTGAAGCATCAGAAGAAGAAGTTCCAACTCCAAAAATAACCTTCAACGTAAAAGCGAAAACTACAACTCAAGGCTTAAGCCAAGCAATCGAAGATGCACAACTAGTAAGTGACCATGTGCGCATCGAAGCTGAACCAGAAAAATTAACCTTAAGCGCTTCAGGCGATTTGATGGGTGCAACTATAACTTTGCAGAAAGGCAATGATGCTCTTCTTGATTTAGAAGTTAAAGAAAACGCGAAAGCAACATTCAGCCTCAGCTATTTGTCTGAAATCATAAAAGCTGCTTCAGCCACATCAGACATTGCTACGCTTGAATTTTCCAGTGATATGCCTGTGAAAATCGACTTCCAACAGACAAAAGAGGGAAAGTTAACTTTCTTCTTGGCGCCAAGAATCGAAACCGAATAACGTGGCAACCTTGCAAACGGCATCGGCGGGATTCACAAAGAATGATCTGGCAAAGTATCCTTTTTTAAAAGAAACCGCAGAATACATCAAACCCTTAGACTTGCAAATAGACGATTTAGCAAGCATGGGTATGGATCAGGCTCTCAAACGTGCCGAAGAAAGAATTAATGAAGCTATAATAACGAGAAGTATTAGCAGGGATAGTAAAAAAATAGACATTGAAATTCTCTCTTTTCCAATTGCACTTCTATTAGTGGTAGCCACTGAAAATTCTTTTATCAAAAAAAGGTATGCGCTCGCAGAGGCAAAGCAAGCATCCGTTGATTTATTTAATGAATCGAAAGAAAAAATTCTCAAAATAGCCGAGGATTTTGATTGGAAAATAAAACTCACATCAAATGTCGACTCACCTCTTGATTTTACCATTCACTTCACGGACTACTTGAGAAACGCAGCGCATTTGCATGACAAAAAATGGAAACTAACTAACAGCATTTTACTCAATGGCAACGTTTACCTAAACAAGAAAGACGTTACGCGATTATTGGAAGAGGAAGTGCGGAGGCGTATTGAAAAACGGTTAGATGTTGAGCCTCCAAAATTTCCACCTGAGCTAATTATGATCGCTGAAAAATTAAAGAAACTGGCTGCTGAAAACATTGAAGAGAATGTCGAGGAAATTCCCAAAACTATTGTTCAAACCGCTTTCCCGCCCTGCATAAACGCAATTTACGAGGCAGCATCAACCACTCACCATCTCTCGCAGATGGAGCGATTCACGTTGACAGCTTTTCTTTTAAACATTGGAATGTCCACGGAAAAAGTAAGTGAAATTTACAAGAGTTTTTCAGATTACAATGAAAGGTTGACTCGTTACCAAATCGAGCATATTGCAGGAGAAAGAGGCTCAGGAACACGTTATACTCCTCCGCAATGTTCTATATTGCAGACGCATGGCGTATGCAAAAACAGAGATGATTTATGCCGCCGTATCTATCATCCTTTGAAATATTATAAAATTAAACAACAACTTGCTCTAAATCAGTCCAAATAATTGGTATAGATTTATTAATTGACTGTGCTGTAAATTAGGTGGAGTCATATGCATTATCAAATAATCGGTGACAACTTGGTTACCTCTCAGATCGGCGTCATTCTGCCGACCTATCGAGAAGAAGATAACATTTCCAAATTAATTGAAGCAATAGAAGACCTAAAACTAGATGCTTCAATTCTTGTCATCGACGATTCAAGCCCAGATGAAACCGCTGAAATCGTACAAGAAAAACAAAACAAATACAAAAATATTCTATTATGTGTTAGACCTAGAAAAAGCGGTTTAGGAACCGCCATAACTGACGGCTTCAAATATTTTCTATCTTTAAAACAACCGCCAAAATACATCATAACGATGGATGCAGATTACTCGCATAATCCGCAGGACATCCCGCAGCTTTTGTCAAAAATGTACGAATCTGAATGCGCAATTGTGATTGGTAGCCGATATGTTAAAGGCGGCAAAATTGAAGGTTGGCCTTTCACTAGGAAAATAATTAGTCGAACTGCTAACTCCATAGCCCGTTTTTCGCTTGGCCTAAAGCTTCACGACTGCACAAGCGGTTTCCGCTGCTATTCCACCAAGTTCCTAAGGGCAACCATCACTAACCTTCACAGTCACACTTACGAAATCCAAATAGAAACAATAAGACAAGCTACTCTGAGAAACTTTTGCTTAAAAGAAACTCCTGTCTTATTTGTTAATCGAAAAATTGGAAAATCTAAACTTTCTTGGGCTGAAATCCGAAGCTACATGACTTATACTTTGAAAACAATCTCACGTTTTTAGCGCTTGGTTAAGCAATCCTTATTTTCATTAAAAATCACTTATACAAGTCCGTTTTTCAAAAAGAAAAAGGCGACACTGCTTAATGAAACGGCCTAGCGTCACTAAAATGCTATTGGTAGCTATCCTTTTCTTAATCTTAAGTATATTAATGGCAGTCGTTAGCTTATTTCCGACTTATCCCGGCGGCACACAATCGAACGTTATGATTAATGATACTTTTACATTAAATCCAAATGAAACCTATAGGCAAGGCTTAGGTTCATTTCACAGCGGCGAAAACATTTCGCTTCTAGTCCAGAGTCCATTAGCTTTTCAAAAAAACTTTTCGATAGATTTTCCAAACTCCACCTACCTGCTGATAAATAGCGACTCATGTTACCATGTTTCTACAAAATCGAATATTAGCTATTCATTTGTAGCAGATGCTGACTATTATGACGCAGTTTTTACTTCTTCTTCACAAAGTGCAGGTCTTGTGCATTTTCAAGTCTCTGTTCAAGAACCAAAAGCTATTTTTGCATACTCATGGTTAACTCAAGTATCAAAAATAACATTTATAATAAGCTTAGCTGCAGTAATGCTTCTAACTCTAAAAATCACGATGTCTAATTCCAACTATGTTAAACTAAGTAGTTCGAGCACGCAGGCTTTTAGCAAGAAAAACCGCCAACGGCTCATAGCACTACTGTCCTTATCGCTAATAATTTGGCTTTCTATTCTTGTAGTCAACGCCAATCCACTTGGGACTTTTGAAAACTGGTATACAGATAATGGCAGAGACACTTATGTTTCAAGTTTATTTCTGAAAGATGGTCTTTCAGTATTTAGTCAACCTCTAAGTAAACTTGCAAGCGTCGACACCACATCACACGATTTCGTAACTTGGCCTGAAATGCCACATTTGTACCCTTTAGGTAGCATTTTACTTTTCTTGCCTTTTGGTATTCTACTTCAGAACGGTTTGGATTCTGCTCTGATATACAAAGTTGAGATTGCTATCTTTCTATTTTTTGCCACCGTTTGTGTTTATTATTTCCTTAAGGGTTTGTTTACAAGGAACATGGCTTTGCTTCTCAAATTAATCGGGGTTTACATAATTTATGTTACTTTGATTGTCTTCGCGGCTGATGGCATGTTTGATTCCGTCGCCTTCATATTTTCTCTGTTTGCTATATCCATGTTTTTGATTGAACGTTATGATTACTTTTTCTTACTTGTTGCAATTTCGACTTTTTTTAAATATCAAGCAGGCATTTTCCTTTTTCCATTAATTGTTGTTGGTTTGGTTAAACTTTTCCTGACAAATAATCATAGCAGTTTGCTAAGAAATAAAGCTGTAATTACTGGCTTTATTTTTGGGTTTGTTAGCATCTTCACTGCTTCCTTAAGTGTTCCATACCTTATTGGGGCAGGATCCCAATTAATCGCGAATGGAATTAACGCCTTTTCATTTAACATTCACATTGGCTGGTTAACCCAATCAGTCTCTATTTTGGTAACTTTGGCAATCACTATTGCTTACTTAATGTACATGCTTAACAAAAACAGCTTGCTTTCTTTATCAGCGGTTTTTCTACTTTTGCCCAGTTTTATGCTGCCTTACTTCCAAGATTGGTACGTACCCTTCATTTTCATTTATGCTTTAATTCCTCAAAGAAAAAAAGAGTTAGAAGTTACTATGCTGTGGCTTTTCTTTATGATTTTTGTGCTTTCATTTGCTGGGGGAAATTATTACCCGTTTGTTGGGTATTTGCAGCCTCACTTGCCTAATCCCCTGCCGATTAGGTAATAGCCTACTCTTTTGATTGCCCTCTTACCGCTAGTGCATTTTCAGTAATACGATATATAGATAAATTTAGGAGGCATAATCAGTATACAACATGGGGTAAAAGGGAAAGTGGAAGCTTCTCGAGACTTTGTTTATCAAAAATTCTGCGAATACTACCGGGAGCCCACAACAGTTATTCCTGCCCCAATTTCACCTAATCAAAGAGAGTTTGCCTATTTGCTTTTCAAAGAACGGTTCATGGTTAGGCATAAAAGATTCGAGGGAATCAGACCTCTGCGGTCAATGCTTAGTGAAACTGTTCCTTCGGATGTTTATCATTCATGCGCCTATTATGAAAACCCAGATTTCGACATGGACAAAAAAGGGTGGTTAGGCGCCGATTTGGTCTTTGACATAGACGCTGACCATATTCCAACAACCTGCGACAAAATCCATGACGAATTCACATGTGTCAAATGTGGGTTCAGCGGCAAGGGATTAACTCCAGACGTTTGTCCTGCTTGTGAAGCAACAAAATTCGAGACAAAAACATGGCCATGCGAGCTTTGCATAAAATCTGCTCGGGACGAAACTGCAAAACTGCTTGATATGTTGGAAAACGATTTTGGCTTTTCTTCAGATGAGTTGCATGTGTTTTTTTCTGGTCATCGAGGATACCATGTTCACGTCGAGGATGAGGCTGTCAGGTCATTAGACGCTATGGCACGGAAGGAAATTGTTGATTATGTTAGTGGGTTAGGTCTAGCCATATTAGATAAAAATGCTATAGAAAAACCAAAGAAGAAAAGTGCCGCTAAAAGATTTAATTTGCACAATTTTGGTTGGAACAAACGGTTAAAATTAGGCATGCAAAATTTTTTAGTCACCGCAACAAAAGAAGATCTGAAAAATATTGGCATAAAAAATAACGCACTTCTGAACAACAAGGAAACCGTCATCAAACGTTGTATAAATGATGGTCGATGGGAGAGTATTAATGGAGTCAGCGTTCAAACATGGCTCAAATTGGCTGAGCATATACGCGAATTGCAATCGGCAAATATCGATACTGTCGTAACAACTGACGTTCACCGTTTAATCAGGATGAATGGCACTTTACATGGTAAGACAGGACTAAAGAAAGTTGAATTTCCAGCAAAAAACCTTAAGGATTTTGACCCTTTCACTGGAGCGGTAGCTTTTAAAAAGGGCGCGGTAAAAGTGTTCGTCTCTGACGCACCAGAGTTTAAGTTGGGGGGAGAAACATTGGGTCCATACAAGAATCAAACGGTTGAGTTGCCTGTTGCAGCGGCAGTAATGCTTATTTGCAAGGGAAGGGCGAAGGTGGTGGACTAAATGTACAATGAGCTCTATGCAGCTTGGCGAAAAGAAATTGAAGAAGTTTCGCTTGGAGGATTACCTCCTGACTTTTACAATAGAATAGCAGATTACCTTCGGCGTCTAAACGAAGAAAACAAAATTCTTGACAAAAAATCACTCAAAGTAAATTTGCTTGAGCATGAATCGCAAAACGTAAATCTGATGCTTAAGGAATTGCTTCGAACGAGATACAAGAAACTGGTTAGAACAATCACTCAAAGCCAAAAAATGCCTTCAGATTTGTTAACTGTTGAAGAAGCAGAGATATGTAAGAATTTTATCGCCTTTAGTGACGCATATCAAAAATTCACTAGAAACCTAATGCAGGGTCAAACTGCCAAAATAGATGTTAAAGTTGAAGCTCAAGCCAACCATAAACGGGTGGTGCTAAGATTCATTAAGAATATTCCGACTATTATTGGCGCAGATATGAAAACTTACGGTCCTTTTATAGCTGAAGATGTTGCCTCATTGCCCGTTGAGAACGCTAAAATGTTGGTTAAACAAGGCTTAGCTGTGTCGGTTGAGGTTTCATAGTTTTTTCTTTGTCGGAATTAACCTTTTCTTTCTTATTTTTCCGCCTTAAATCTAGGCCGACCATGATAATTAACGGGTATGAAACTATCCATGCAAGCGAAAATAATGGGCCATAATAGAAATGAAAATCTTGCACGGGTTGTGCGTTTATGTTTCCAAAATTCTGTGTGCCAATAATGAAGAGGCTTGCTATTCGCAAAACGTTTATGCAGTAAGTAACGGCTGCTCCAACAACGAAGAATCCTGCTTTGGATTTCCAAGTCAACGGCATACGTTGTAAAAACAGCAAAGATACAGCCGTGTAAATTAAGAGACTTTCAACGCCTGCGCATGGCCAAGCGATAGCGAATGTTGTCGTTGTTCCTAATGATCCTGTAACCTGCAAGGTCGGCATGCCGTTTTCTGTTCCGGGCAAAACAGCGTACCCCATTAATCGAAGGACAGAACCGGCAAGATTAGCGGTTGTTGGAACCAACAGTTGAAATGGAGTGAATTTGCCATAAGGAAAAACGTTATCGATCGTGTAAATTATGCCGACTATCGCAGCAAATATAGCAGGTAAAGCGAAGCCACGTAAACCCTTTTTTCCAAAGCAAAGGAAAGCAATCAAGCAAAAGAGAACCGAAAAAACAATGTACTCAATAGCGATTGGCATTGAATTGTAAAAGTAAATTCCGCTTTGAAAGGCGGCACTTGCGATAGCTGAATTTAATCCGAAAAAATATTCTGAAATCACATAGAGTGTCGGAAGCAGCAATGCTATGGAAACTGCTGTTAGTCCCGCCTTATTCTGCTTGTTAATTTTTGTTTTTATATTTTCCCAACTGAGAATAAATTCCAATGCTATCAACCAAACAAAAAACAACTGGAACGTTCTGCCCTTCCACATTAACTGAAATGAATACTGGGAACTGGATCCAAGATAGGGATCAGGCAAATTCATTAAATACAGAATAGCTAGCGGAATGGCGAATGCAAATATCGGTAACAATTTTATGATTAAATCTGATTGGCTTTTAATTTTCAAAAAAAGTTGTGATGTCAACGCATTCAAACCTGCAGACTGAATACAATGTAAAGATTGTTTCGGTTTAAAAAACACTACGCCTTTTTGCCAATAATAGGCCTATAAGAACTGCCTTTCAGAATAACAGTTGTCAAGAAAGACCTAGACTACGCCAAGGGCTAGTCCAAAAGGTTGAACGCTACAGTTTTTAGCATATAGGTGAAAAAGTATAAGAATGCGTATGTTTCTTTTATGCAAAGCTGGTAGTGAAGAACGTGAACGTTCCTAAAGAAGTAAAGACATACTGTCCTAAATGTAAAGCTCATCAAATTCACAGTGTAACCCTCTACAAGCCTGGAAAGCGCAGAGCCTTAGCTCATGGTGAACGCCATCACGAGAGAGAAAAGAAGGGTTACGGTGGACAAAAATATCCACTTCAAAGAGAATTCGCTAAGACAACCAAAAAACAAACCTTGCGCCTTAAATGCAAAGTCTGCAATTTCATGAGGCACAAGGACGGGATTCGTTTAAGAAAACTAGTTATACAATAATGGAGAGAAAAGTTATGTCTGAATGGAGCAAACTTATTCCAAAACCAAGTAGTGTCTTCCTTAGAGTTAAATGTCCAAAATGTGGTAATGAACAATTAGTCTTCAGCAACGCCGTTAACAAGATAACCTGCAATGTGTGCGGAGATACATTAGCCGAACCGTCTGGTGGAAGAGCAAAAATCAAAGGCGACGTACAAGCGGTTCTTGAATAAGGGATGAAGTAATTAATGGCTGAGCATAAGCTCAAGTGGCGAGAAGCTGGCAACATAGTAATTGCCACTATAAAATCTGTTACAGATTTTGATGTTTACGCTTTTGGAAGGGAAAAATAATTGGTCTGGCAACTTCGCAGATGCGTAAACTGTGAAAAATATACTCTGCAAAAGGATAAGTGCCCTTATTGCGGTGGACCAGTAAGAATTCCGCATCCGCCGAAGTTTTCGCCTGATGATAAATACTTAAAATATAGAATGGAAATGAAAAGGAGCAGTACCAAATGAAAGAAACCTACATTAAAGAATTTACAGAAATAGAACCAAACAATCCCATTCTGATCGAAGGTCTGCCAGGTTTAGGACTTGTGGGAAAAATCGCTCTTCGTTACTTAATTAAACAGTTGAAAGCCAAAAAAGTCGCCTACCTCTATTCTCCCCATTTTCCATATTTTGTCTTGGTTAACAAAAAAGGCAATGTTCGTCTATTAAGAGGAGCATTTTACTACTACAAGAATCCAAATGGTCAAAACGACCTTGTTTTGTTCACGGGCGATAGCCAATCACAAACAATAGAAGGGCAATATGAAATTGCAGACCAAATCCTTAATTTCTCAGAAAGACACGGCGTAAAAACGATTGCAACTATCGGTGGCTACAGAATGGAGCCTAAAGAAAAACCTAAAGTCTTCATAGCCGCGACTTCACAAGAAATCTTGGACAAAGCATTGAAAGCAGGCGCAACCTTAAGCACCTCAGGCAGTCCTATTGTCGGTACAGCAGGGTTAATTCTTGGGTTAGCCAAATTCAAAAAAATAACTGCTCTTTGTCTTCTTGGTGAAACACGCGGCTACCTTCCAGATCCGCTTGCAGCAAAAAGCATTTTGGAAGTTTTAAAATCTGCATTTAACTTCGAGTTAGACTTAACCGGATTGAATGAGGAAATTGCACGGGCAGAAACCATGGTGACTCGTCTACAACAAATCGAGGAAAAACGAGCTCTGCAAGCTGAAGAAACCCGTAAAGAAGAAGATAAAAAAACCACTTACATCTCTTAAGCAGCAAAATTTTTCTTTATTACATCCACTGTTTTTTGTGCTGCGGTGCCGTCGCCGAAAGGTGAAGTATGCGGCAAGTCAACTTCCTTTTTAACGACATCTCGCATTGCCTCCAAGATTTTTTTGCTGTCAGTTCCGACAACTTTTGCGAATCCCGCTTCTACAGCTTCTGGCCTTTCAGTTGACAAACGCATTACAAGCACTGGTTTTCTTATAGCTGGGGCAGTAGCTTCCTCTTGGATACCGCCTGAATCAGTAATGATCAGTTTGCAGTTTTTCATTAGAACCAAAAAATCCAAGTATCCTTGGGGCGGAAGAATCAACACCTTCTTTGACGCTTCCATTTTTGCAAGCATATTATTTTCTTCCAGTCTCTTTTTTGTACGCGGATGCATTGGATAAACGATTGGAATAGGTGACTTTGAGAAAACATCTACAAAAGATTCTAGAACCGACACGTTGTCGACATTTTCTGCTCTGTGAGCTGTTGCCAGAGCATAGGTTTCGAAGGGTATTTTGTCCATTATGTCGGATTTTCTTTCAGCAATCGGCAAGTGCTGAAGTACTGCGTCGATCGCTGTGTTGCCTGTTACGTATATTTTACCCCAAACATTCTCTTTGGCGAGGTTTGATTTTGCTCTCTCTGTCGGAGCAAACAAATATTCCGACACATGATCAGTCAAACGTCGGTTATATTCTTCAGGCATTCGGAAATCATAACTTCTCAATCCAGCTTCAACATGCCCAATTGAGATGAATCGTTTATTAGCGGCTATTGCGGCCGCAAAAACGCTGTTTGTATCGCCTTCGACAAGGACGATTGAGGGCTCAATCTTCTCGAGCAACTGGTCTGTTTTCAGCATTATTTCCGCTGTTTGTGCTCCTGGAGAGGAGGCTTCAATTTCAAAAGTGTAGTCAGGTGTGGGCAGCTCAAGGTTTTCAATGAATTGTTGAGCCATGTTGTAGTCATAGTGTTGGCCACAATGGACAAAGATCAAAGGCAGTTTAGCTTTCTTCAATGCGCGAATTATTGGCGCCATCTTAATTATTTCTGGTCTTGTTCCTGCGACCACTACAACTGGTTTCATTGCGTTTTTTCTCTCTTAGGTTTTCTTTAGGCATCCTTCGCGGGGTTCATAGATTGTGCCTTCTCGCAGCATCTGGCTTATCATGCGTTCAATTTCTCCTCTGGGTATCTTATGTTTGGTTTCTAATTCGGTGACAAGTGCGTCTTTCTCAACTATGCCTGTTATTTTCTCCATGTCCATTAGTGTTGACAGGATGATGTGTAATCTATCTCGCATGCTTTTTGGTCTGCCCGTCATAATCAAATCAATATCTACTTTGTATGAGGATAAGTCGATTCCCACTTCCTCCAGAGACCTTTTCATAAGAGTTATCGCTGCTCCAGCATCTTCAGCTGTTACTTCCTTTCGCAAGGCTACACGTGCACGGGCTTCAGAAATTCGAACAAGGGATTCTAACTGGCGCGCTGTTATTGCCACTGGTGAACCTTCTGTTTCACTTGCCGCACGCATAGCTAAGTAAAAGTCGCTAAGCTGTTTTGCTGCTTCAACACTAAGCACTGGTTTAATTCCTTTTGCGAAGCTAACGTATTTTCGAAGCAATTCTGCGTCCACTTGTGCTTCCACGGGGCTGACTCCTCTGCGATGAATTTCCAGAATGTGCTGTGACATTTTACTGTCTGATTCTTTGTTGGGTACATCTCGCAAAACGAAAATTAAGTCGAAACGGGAAAGAATTGTTACTGGCAACGGAACGTTTTCGGCGACTGTTCTGTTCGGTTCATATCTGCCTAAGGATGGGTTAGCGGCTGCAAGCACCGCTGTCCGAGCGTTTAATGTGGCTACAATTCCGCCTTTTGCAACTGAAACAGTATGCTGCTCCATGGCTTCGTGGATGGCAACTCGGTCTTCAGGACGCATTTTGTCCATTTCGTCAATGCAGGCAATGCCTTTATCGGCTAATACGAGTGCGCCCGCTTCAAGGCTCATGCTTCCGCCTTTTTCCCTAACTACTGCCGCGGTTAAGCCTGCAGCGGTTGTTCCTCTGCCTGAAGTATAAAGTCCCCTCGGGGCTATTCGAGCCACATATTGGAGTAATTGTGATTTTGCGGTACCAGGGTCACCGATTAAAAGTGCGTTCATTTCTCCTCTGATGTTCACGTCTGGAAGGCTTTTTGATACTCCACCGAAGAGCAGGTACATTATTGCTTCTTTTATGTGCTCGTAACCGAAGATTGATGGCGCTATTGACTGCATGATTTTTTTATGCACCAATGGATCTTGGGATAGCTGGCGGATTTTTTCTTCCTCTTCAGCAGTTGGCGGGGATGTTTCTGGTTCTTTGCCGAGCACTTCTACTGAGTTAGCATCAAGCTGAAGGATGAATGTTCGGAGTTTTCCCATTCCCATCAGCGAAGGCGCAAAAGCGCGGACGATGCCGACTATCGCGATATGGTCGCCTGGTCTTGCAACATCCACAATGTCGTCGCCGACAGTCTTCACGGCTAATGTACGTGGTAATTGTCCCGGAGGTAAATCTTCAGGTTTCTCCTGCAACCGTAGGTCTTGGGAATCTATAAATGTGGATTCTTCTTGCGTAAATTCGAAGGGGCCATCTCTGCCGCAGTCAGGGGCTTGGCAGATCGCTGGGGCTTTTAAGAATTGACCGGTTTGTTCCACTTGGTTCATGGTTCCACAGCGTTTGCATTTGAAGGCTCCTTGAAGAACCATTGGTCGGACTGGTGTGGCTCTCACTACTATGCCTTCAACCATGACTAGCTTTGCCATTTGTCTGGAGCCAAGTTTTCTGAGCTGTTCTTTGCCCAGAAGCTGTACGATTCTCACATTGATTTTTTCTATTTTCTCCGCGTATTCTGAGTCTTCAATGCGGAGTTGTTCATAGGCTCCTTTGCCAGCATGTTGCAGGTATTCTTCTGGTCTGTTTAGTAATTGCTCAGCGAGTGCTTGATCAAACCCATAGAGCTCTTCGAAATCAATAACTATTGAGTTTTTTCCGGTGATGGCTAACTGAGCGATTCTTTGTCGATACTTTTCTTTCTTGAAGAACTCTTGAAAAAGCTGTTGTGGATCAACAGTTAATTGCGTGTTAGCCATTCTACTTTTCTCCTTCATTTTCTAATATTTCAGTCTTCCACTGAGAAATTATTTTAACAAGTTGTTCAAAAAGGATTTTTTCTTCAGTTGTGAGTTTTTTTAAAACCTGTTCAGTCTGCGCTGGAGCAGATGACAATGCAACGATTTTCTTTAAGCGAGAATTCACGATGTCTCGTGCTAATTGCTTTGCTTTGAAATGTTCCTGGTACTTTTCGGGCTTTGAAGCTTGATCTTTCAGGTCTGAAATGAACCTGCGGAGTTTAGGGTAAAAATCTTCAGGCAACTCTGAAATTTGCCCGGGAATTTGTACGCCTTCTTTCCATTGTACCTTAAACAGTTTAGTTGCATCCAGAACGTCGTCTTCGCGGAAATGAACCATTCCCGAGCTGGCTAACTCTTTTGCCACCCAAAAATAAACTTCATACTCATTTCCCTCATCAAATGGACCAACCGTTAATCCGGCAAGCTTGATTTCAGGACAATTCCTATTAGCAACAATCTTTACCAGTGAGTTCTCATAACTGAAGTCTAAGGTACAAATTTTGGCTGCCAAACTCCTTTTTCCTTCTCAAGTCCCATTGTTTTTGCTTTTGTGGGGTTCAAAGGATATGGCGAGAGAGGTTTTAAGCGTTTGCACTAGAAAAAAATGCAAAAATAACGTGCGAATTTGAAGATATTTACGTGTTTATGGCCAAAGTCCCAATGTCTTTATCGCGTTCGCAACTCTTCCCACGCCGAGCATGAGTGCGCCTGTGCGCATATCACTTTCCTCTTTCTCAGCAATTCCAACAACATCGTTGAATGCTTTAGTCATTTTTTCTTCCAGCTTTCTGTTAACTTTCTCCAGCGGCCACTGCTCGCGTGTTAGGTTTTGTACCCATTCAAAATAACTGACAGTTACTCCGCCGCAGTTCGCAAGAATGTCTGGTATTAAGCAGATTCCTTTTTCATACAACACCTTATCAGCATCAGGATTTGTGGGTCCGTTTGCTGCCTCAGCAACCATCTTAGCCTTGATTTTATCCACGTTTTTGCATGTGATTTGGTTTTCGAGTGCTGCAGGAATGAGTACATCGCAGGGCAATTCAAGCAGTTCCTCGTTAGTTATGTTTTTACAGCTTTTGTAATTCTGAACTGAACTAGTTTTTTCTTTGTGAGCTAAAACATCTGGTATGTTTAAGCCGTCTTGGCAATAGATACCGCCTGTGGAATCGCTAACAGCTATCACTTTAGCGCCGATCTCCTGCGCAGCGATGGCAGCGTTGTAGCCAACGTTACCAAAGCCTTGAATAACTATGGCTGAGTTTTTTAGTTTGAGACCGTTGTTTTCTGCAGCTTGTTTTATGCAGTGGATGACGCCTCTGCCTGTGGCTTCTGTTCGCCCCCATGAACCTCCGATTTCTACCGGTTTGCCTGTGGCGCTTTCTGGGATGCTATAGCCTTTAAGTTGGCTGTAAGTATCCATGATCCAAGCCATGGTTTGTGCATCTGTGTACATGTCTGGTGCGGGTATGTCGCGGTGCGGCCCTAAATACTCAAAAATTAGGCTGACGTACCTTCGAGTTAACCGCTCAAGCTCATGTTTGCTCATTTTTTTAGAATCAACGCATACTCCACCTTTTGCTCCTCCAAACGGAATGTCTGCAATTGCGCATTTCCAAGTCATCAACATCGCTAATGCGGTAACGTCGTCTTGTGTAACATTTGGGCTATAGCGGATTCCACCTTTGAATGGTCCACGCGCATCCCAATGTTGAACTCGGACGCCGTTGAAAACGCCGACAGCTCCATTATCCATTCGAATGTCGATGCTTACACTGATGGAGCGTTTGGGCAAACTCAGCATCCTATGCATTCCAGAATCCAACTGCAACTTTTTACAAGCTAGTTTAAGTTGGGAAAGTGCAACGGTTAATGGTGTATGTTCTTCTGCCATAATCATAGCCTTCTATATTAAAAGTTAATTAGGAATGGCTAGATAAGATTTGCCTTCGCTACTTTTTGTGTGTTTGGTTGATGCTTTTGTATACGGGAAATTGAAATCCAAAGCAACTTAGTTGTCTAACATTAAGAATGTAAAAAATATGACAATTGTCATACATTCTATTAAATGGGGGATAACATGCAGAACGAAAAATAAGGGTTAGCCTTAAAATTTCTCGAGATATTCTTCAAAGTGTTTTCTGTCCCTCAAACACTGAGGGCAAACACAGCTGAACGGAAGGTCCTTTGTTGAGCATAAGTCATTGTAGCTGCAATCTGAACATGGAAAATCTTTTCCACATCGCATACAATTTTGGAGAAACATAACTTCAGTATTTAATGTACTGGCAATTGTTTCCAGAAGCTTTTCGATATTATTGTAATTTTTGATTGAATAGAGACATTGTTCACGATTATAATCTAAGCCCAAACGTATTAAGAGGACAAATTTTTCTTTTTCAACTCTAGGAAGCTTGAATCCTTTCGGATTTAGAACAGCTACCATTTCCTTTTTCCCTTAATATCTGTTCATTTTAATTAGGAAATCAACCTCTTCAGGCGTAAGGTCAAGCCAAGAAATAAGAGGGCTTGATTTTTGTTTTTCAAGCATGATCTTAAGGAATGGGATGAATTCATGCTTAGCGATTGAATGGGAGACATGGCATTGAGCGCCAATTTTTCCGCAGATATTGTCAAGCGTGGTTCTTTTGCTTTTAGTCCAAAACAAAGTAATGATTCTAATTGGCGGCGCAATGAATTCGAAAGGTTTGTATGATTCAGGGGCAACTGCGGCGGCTTCTGATAACTCGTTGAAAAAATATTTTAGAAGGTGCCAATGTTCTGTTCCAATTCTTCCTCTAAACAGATCTGCTTTGGAAACATAATCGTAGGCAGGGGCAAGTTCGTCTGGATTGGTGTACCGTCTGGGAAGGTTGTCGCTAACTGACATTATAAACTCGTCGTAGTCAACGCTTGAGCGGAAAAGTAAAGATGCTGCTTCCTCAATTGATTTTGCGCTGAAAAAGCCGCGGAGTGTTTCATCCATGCTGATGTCTTTGTTTCTGGATGTAAGTGTCATGGTGTCCTGTAGCGTTAAGATGTGATTTTCTTCGCTGAGGCTTTGAAGGTCGTTTATGGCTGACCGAACGTCGCCTTTGCTGTTTTGGGCAATGTGTTCAAGTGCTTCAAAATCTGCTTTCACATGCTCCAACAAACAAATTTTCTGTAAAAGTGCGATTATAAGCGGTATTCGGATTTGGTGAAAACGAATCAGCAAGCAAATTTTCTTAAGAGGTCTTAACTTGTCAATGTTTGGATCGTTCGCAGCCATTATAACTGGAACTTGGGTTTTTTCGACAATTTCTATTATGGCGCTTACTCCACCTCTGTCCTCGTTGCCCGCGATGCCGTCGACCTCATCGAGAAAAAGCAGGTTACCTTTGCTTTCAATAGTAAAAGTATCTAGTGCAAGATATGATGTAGCTGGTTTAGCAATTTCGTTGATGGCTTTCTCTGATCTGGTGTCACTCGCATTCATTTCGATAATTGTGTGCCCGAACTCTTTTGCAGCGGCATTGACTAACGCGGTTTTGCCAACGCCAGGCGAACCGTAAAGTAAAATGGCTTTCTTGGTTTTGCGCTTGCTTTTTAACCATTCGATAAAAGTAGCTTTCGCTTCTTCATTGCCAATTATATCTTCTATCTTTCTTGGGCGATACTTTTCAACCCACAAAAGATCATTTTTCAATAGGTTTCCCCTATGGCTTTACCGAATTTTGCGAATTGAGCAAGCAATGCGCTCAGCTGGATGTCGCTGTTTGCGCCTTGTGTTAAGCGAAAGTCATATTCGCCAATCATGTTTGATAGCTCTGCTTTTTGTTCAGGCGTTAGATCAGACATTTTAAAGATTTCTCGTTGTACTTGGCGTATTATTTCGGTGCCTGAAAAGCCATATGAACCCATTATTTCATACATGGTTTTCCTTGCTTCGATAAAATCGCCGAATAATGCTTTTCTAATCATTTTTTGGACTTGAATTGGGCTTGCTTCACCAATGACTAAAGAAACTGTTTTTTCATCCACTTCACCTTGCTTGTACGCTGAAGCTGTCTGCAAAGCGTTTATGGCATGCCTAAGATCGCCTTCAGAGAAATCCACTATTCTTTCAGCCGCTTCTGGTAACAGTTTAACGTTTTCTTTTTTGGCTATGCATTGCAGTTGCTCTTTCATTGCTTGTTTATCTAGCCTTGAAAATCGGAATATGGCACAGCGGCTTTGTATTGGTTCAATAATCTTGCTCGATTGGTTACAAATTAGAATGAAGCGGGATGTGCGGGAGCTGGTCTCCATTATTCTTCTCAGCGCCGTCTGAGCTGGGCCTGTCATCTGGTCACATTCATCGAGAATAATCAACGCAAAAGGTATGTTGCCGAAGCCTGAACGGCTATAACGTGAAAAATCCTTAACTCTCTCACGAACGGTATCAATTCCTCTTTCATCTGAGGCGTTTAGCTCAAGGGTAAAGTTTTTCCAGTTTGGACCAAAAAGTTCATGCGCTATGCATAATGCAAGCGTGGTTTTTCCAGTGCCCGGTATTCCTGCGAACATTAAATGAGGCATTATTTTTGGGTTTTTCATGAAAGATTTTAAGCTTGCAACGATATCGCGTAAGTCTACAACTTCGTTTAGGTTTTTTGGGCGATATTTCTCGACCCACATAAGGGCTTCTTCATTAACTGCCATAAAGATAACCTTTCACAATAAATTATACAGTAAAGTGGTTTAAATTGATAATTTAACTTTTCCTAGTAATTTGGCTTTAATTTAGCACAACCAAGATTTTGGTTAATTAACCAATTTTGCTTCCTTCAGCAATGTCCTTCTCAGGCATAAGCACCGTAACGTTTCCTTCGCTATCTTCAGCCGCTAAAATCATGCATTGCGATTCTACTCCCGCCAACATGCGCCTTTGAAGATTCAGAAGAAAAACACATTTTTTCCCAACCAATTCCTCAGGTTGATAATATTTGAGAAGACCCGCTGCCGCTTGCCTTTTTTCCGAGCCAAAATCAACGATAATTTTGATTAGTTTCTTTGAGTTTGGTAATTGGGTAACTTCGATTATTTTTCCTACACGTAAATCCAATTTTTGGAACTCATCAAACGATATTTCTTCAGCCACATGCTTCACGCTCAAACGATAGTTTAATTTTCATTGATATTTATTTTGTTTTCCTGTTCAAATCTGATTCTCTCTTTAGCGGCTAACTTGTGTGCTTGTAGTAACGGCTCTGGCATTCGGTCTTTGATGCAATGCTTAACTATTTTTATGGCTGTTTCAAGCGACACCATATGACCAACACTTGCAAAAACAGGCTTACCGCTCTGACTTGAAGTTAATACGGCACCGATGGTTTCGCCCTTATCTATCAAAAAAGTTGTCCCATCTAATTCCACTGGCGTGCCAATCAACCTGCTTTTTGCTGCTCCAATAGTTGGTTTGCTTAAAATAAGTCCCAAGTGGCTGGCAAATCCACACCTGTAGGGATGAGCGAACCCCTGTGCATCAACAAGGAAGACATCAGGTTGAATCTTCAGCTTTTTGATAGTCGCTACTGCAGGAGGAATTTCCCTGAAAGCGAGCAAAGTTGGAATGTAAGGAATCTTAACTTGGCAGCTTGCAACTTGGGTTTCTAAAACCTCTAACGCTTCATAATCTAAGACTACTACCGCGCCGACGCCCAGTTGCCCAACATAAGATACGTCAACACCTGCAACTGTTCTTATTTTTGATGGTAAATTATCTTCTGAAATAATTTTTTTCGATAAACGTATTTGGGTTTTATGTGCTTTTTTTATTGAAAAATTCTTCTTTAACTCGAGATATTTGCTCAAAAAGTTATTCTTTCTTCTTCTTTCGCTTAGAAACAGGTTTGTTTAGTTCGAATTTTTTTAAGTAATTTTCCAGTGATTTTCTGCGGATTTCTATTGTAACGTCACCACGTGTGGCTTCAATTATTCTTCTCGCGGCATCAGATTTATGACGGAGTCCAGGAACAAGCATGTAAGCCTCATCAAGAGCTAAAAGCTGAATGAATACTTGATCCATGATTTTTAAACATTCTTCGCCCTTCTTTACTTCGCCTTCACGTAAATTGTCAAGGGCTAATCGCCTATATTCTCCTATAACATCTGCCAAACCCAAAATATAGTCAACCGATGACACGTTTATCTCGGTGGGCGTTATGAAACGAGTTTCTTCAACAAGTGTTAAAAATATTTGTGCTTCGGAATATTCCTGAAGAGCTGCACTAAACATTCCTCCATAAACAATCTCTGGGTACTGCCTGGCTAAATTGTGAAGGTTTACAATTTTTTCTTTGGCGCTTTCAATAAGTTTTTCAGCGTCAACATATTTTTTTTGGTGGATCAGCAGAATCGCTTGTTTGGATTGGCTAGTTGTTTTCCGCATGCTTTCATGTGCTTGCTCACGAACTTCGTTTTTATGCATAAGGTCATTTTTTATTTTTTTTAAGACAGTTTCTAAAGCCGACAAAATAGCACCTTGTACCAAATGAAGCCAAAGTTGCTTATTTCAATTTCCCAAAAATTTTTCCTGTGTCCTTAAGGATACAGCAAGTATCTTAGAAGAAGTAGGACACGACGCTAATTTCAATTGTCCTTCTTCTTTCAATTATCCAGTTTTAACGGCTTTTGACGACGGCTTGTCCCGAGTATTCACTAGTAAAACTAGACTCCAAAAACTTTAATATACGCTGCTCAAGCAATTCAATTAGGGTTAGATGTTTCCAACCTGAATAGGCTTTTCCAACCTGCTCAACAATACTACTCTGCTCTCAGGAGCTTCATCTATAATCTTATAACCCGTTTTCTCAGCTAATTCGGCTGCAAAATCCTTAACTTCGTTGTGCGTGGGCATGTGTTCAAAACTTAGGCGGAGGTTTGAAAAACCAATATGCATGTACGCCTTGGCTTCTACATACGTCGGATTGGCTTTCACAATTAGCTTCGCATATTGATCAACATGTTCCATATTGTGTTCCTTAACCAGAGTAGTTCGAACTACTGTTGGGCAACGGAAACTCTTCAGAAATCCAAGGGTTTCATTTAATTTGGCCCAAGCGTTTGGAAAATGGGGACGGCAGACTTGCTTGTATATGTGTTCGTTGGGTGCACATACGGAAATATAGAGTTGGGTAGGTTCTTTGCTTAACTTAGAGAGTTTAGATGGCAAGGTGCCGTTTGAAACAAGAAATGTTGTTAAACCTTTTCGAGAAAATGTTTCAATTAAATCTCCTAACGGGTCATAGATCGTTGGTTCGCCTGTTAAACTTATTGCGACATGTTTTGGGATTAGGGCTTCTTGAAATTTGCGCCAGTTTGTTTTCGGGTTTCCTTTATATCCAGTCAAAATTTTTTCTTGAGCTTTAAGGCAGCCCTCAACAATTTCTTCCGGCGAATCTATTTTTGGAATTTTCATCTCATCCCAAGTTACTTCTAAATCTCCGCTTTGAGCTCTCCAGCAAAACAAGCATTCTTGTGTGCAATAGTACAGGGAGGGCGACATTTGGATGCATCTGTGCGATTTTATGCCATAAAATCTCTGCTTATAACATGGCCTCTCATTTACAATAGATTCATAGAGCCATTTGCACCTTTTAACGGCTGAGTGATTGCCAACTAAGTGGTATTTTTGTTTTTTTAGAGCTCCAGTAAGCGTGGCTGCAAGGTTTTTCTCCAAGTTTTCACCGAATTTGTTTAACCTAAGGAAAACTCTCTATTAAAAATCCTGCTGCTTAAATGAATTTTTTCCAAGGAATATTAATTATTCTATTTGTTCTTATTAATTCAAGCCTTAAATGATGTAGTTACACGGCAAAGTTTAAAATCATCTTTAGTTAAATCATGAGTCATTACAAATATTGCCAGCTGTTGATTTGGAGAGCAGAATGACTTGAATAAAAAAATTGTTGCAGTTACATTATTAATCTTGATGTCCATCGCTTTTGCAGCGGCTCCCCTTTGGTTAGTCTTTGGGCAAAACCAAAACCTAGGTGTGACCATTATTCAAATCAATCCGATAGGCGCTCAACCCATCGCAGGACAAACAACTAACGAGTCGTCGGTTGGCGATGCGTTAACTCTTCAAGGAACCATCTATATATCCTATGGTCAATACCAAGTGCTATTTCAAAGTCAAGTTATTGCAAGTGGTACTTCTCAGGGATATTATGTTGATGCAAACTTTTCCGTACCTGAAGTTCCAGCTGGCACCTATGCCATAAGACTTAGGGATATTAGTGCTAACATAAATTCAACTGAAACAGATTTTACAGTAACAACTAACTATACCATAACAGCTTCTTCTCAAATCCAAGAAGGAAGTAGTATGAATCTTAATGTTGCGGTCACCGGAGGAACTGTTGGCACTTCTTATGACGCTAACGTTTCTGTTGTACTTCCGAGCCCACTCAACACACAATATTCAAAAATAGTATCGTTAGGAACAGCCAACCAAAAAGGAACTGCAACTGCACAAGTTACTTATCCCGACAATTCTTTCCAGCCGAATGGTTCGCTTACCGATTATGTAGGTTCATACACCGTATACTTTAATCAATCTGAAGAACTATGGACAGCCGGTGTTTACGTAAGTTTTCTCAATTCCACAACTTACCATAGGGGCCAAACAGTTTCGATAAGAGCAGTGGGCTATCAGCCGAATCAAGCTGCAACTTTAAGTGTTTCAAGTTCAAGTGGTGGCTCTCTGGATTCTGAATCTGTAACGGCAACAGCAGATGGTGTCATTACTAAAACATGGATAGTTCCATCAAATGCTGCTCTTGGAAATTACACAGTTTCGATAGCTCCTCAAGGCGTCGCAAAAACCATACAGGACTCGGAAACATTTTTGATTAGTGGGTATTCTGTACAAATTAAAACTTTAAACTTAGCCAATGAAGTTGTTCCTCAAGTAACAGTACAGGCCTTAGATAAAGTAACCAACGATCAATATAATGGTACATCTGAAGCAGACGGCATAGTAAACCTGAATCTTGAAGCTGGAACTTATGGTTTGACAGCCTTTTTGAATGGAGCTAACGTTGGGACAACCGACATAACAGTTGTCGACGCAGGGGCTTTCAACTTTCAATGCCAACTAACTGATATTAGAATCGTGGTTCAAAACCAAAATGGGGTTTCACTGCCATATGTTAATTTATCCATTACCTATCAATACCAGCCTGCGACCAGTGGCACATATAAATCCGTCAATGTTTCCGGCCAAACAGATTTCTCAGGAGCTTTCGAGCTGAATTCTTCGCTAATTGGGATAAGCTACACTATAAAAGCTTCATTGTACAATATCGTTTTCAATCCAGATAATAGCACTTTTTACAATATCACCGCCCAAGCCTTCACAAACTTAGTAATAATTTGCCCAAGTGAAACACTAAACATTAACGTAGTTGGTAATAACCAAGCGGCAATTCCTGACGCACGTATAGAACTCGTTGAACAGACAACTGGAATATTCTATTCGACAACAACAGACAGTTCAGGTTCAGTTACAACACAAGTTAGTTTTGGAATATATCAAGCAAAATTCTACAAAGACAATATTCTCATAAACCAAACAACCTTCGAAGTTTTCGGAGCCACCCAAAAATTAGTCCTATGTACGCTCTACGGTATTCAAGTGTCGGTAAAAGTTGTAGACTTTTTCGGCAACCCAATCTCAAATGCTAACGTCACATTAAATGGCCCAGCAACTGAACGTTTTTCAGCTATAACAAAAAGCAATGGGAAAGCTGTTTTTGATAACGTCATTGGTGGCGATATGCAAGTAGTAGCGTTTGCTATAGGAGCACAAGATGCTTATCAAGCTGTGGCTGTAACCGTTAATCAGCCAACTTCAATTCAAGTGACAATTGAGAGATATGTTGTTTTGGGATCGCTATTGATACCGGTGAGTTCATTGTTTGCCGTAATTGTAATATTGGTAGCTGTAATTTTGCTAGCGATTGTGGAAATCTATCGACGAAAAAGAGTTAAACGTACCCTTGCAACTTAAATAGGAAATTATTCCCTTTTTTGGAAAAAAGTTTATATTGCCTCCAATAACATAAGCAGATACAAGGACAAACAAACTAAGATTTTGATTTGACAATTGAGGTGTATCTTATTGGCTCAATCAAAGACTTGTTCTCCAACATGCAGCTCTTTTAAATGCGCACAAAACAACATCTTCTTCCGTCGAGACTCCGTTGGATGTAGGTTGACAGAAGAAAAGTGTGACATTGCAAACTGCACATATTCTATGTGTATGAAAAGACGTTTGTTGCCTGGAGGAGTTTGCGGCGAAATGGTGAAACGCAAAACCGTTGAAAAAGACTTTGAAGACGATTTCCTAGGCGAATCAATAAGACTTAGAGGTAAAGCGTTGCGCAAGCTTGGGGACAAGGAAATCTATTAAATAATTATTTGAAAAAATTGAAAAATTAAACAACTCGTGAAAACACGAGCATTTCCTTCTTATTTTGATTGAACACGTTTTACTACTGGCGGTTTAACTTTCTTTAAAATTCTATAGCCGCAGATGATGCATTTTGTTTCTCCGCCTCGTAACTCCAGCTCTTCAGATGGCACTCTTGCCCCACATCTCATGCATTCATATACAATTCCTGATTTTTCCATTAGAAACGCCTCTTCCTACAAAGAAAAGTATTTTGCTTTTAAACATTTCCAATACCTTGCGAGTAATGAAGATATGAAGGCGAGGAAACGGCTTCGAGAAAAACTTTCGAGTGATCTTTCTTCGCAAGACTTGGATCAAATTTACAATTCATTCGACATAATAGGCGATATTGCAATCATTAAGATGCGTAATGGAAACAATTCTAATGCAAAAGCAGTCGCAAACAAAATAATGTCCATCCACAGAGGCGTGAAATCGGTTTTTGTCCAAGATAGTCCAATTTTGGGTGAATTTAGGGTTAGAGCGTTAAGGTTGGTGGCGGGGGAGAACAAAACAATTACCAGATATAGAGAATCTGGATGCGTGTTTGCGGTTGATGTTGAGAAATGCTATTTTTCTCCCAGACTTTTGCATGAGCGATCACGGATTGCAGGTTTGGTTAAGCCTGATGAAACAATTGTTAACATGTTTGCGGGAGTTGGTTGTTTTAGCATAATAATTGCCAGAACTCTCGACAAAAATAAGATTTTTTCTATTGATGTTAATCCAGTGGCGATTAAATTTATGAAAGAGAACATAAGAATCAACAGAGTTTTCGGCAAAGTGATTCCTTTGCTTGGTGATTCAAAGGAAATAATCGAAGCTGACTTGCAATGCAAGGCTGACCGAGTGTTGATGCCTTTACCTGAAAAAGCCCTCGAATACTTGCCGTATGCAATTTGTTCGCTTAAGAAACGAGGCGGTTGGATCCATTACTACGATTTCCAGCATGCAGTTGGAAATGAAAATCCGGCTGAAAAAACTCGGTTGAAGGTGGCGGAAAAACTTGACGGTCTAGGCGTGGGCTACGTTTTTGCTTTTTCTCATGTAGTTCGACGAACAGGTCCTAATTGGTATCAGACCGTTCTAGACATACATGTCGATTCGTTGTCAAACAAGTTTTTATAGATAGGTGGTTAACTATTTAATTCGTGATTACCAATGAAACGTAAACTGATGGAAATTTTGGCTTGCCCAATCGACAAATATCATCCTCTTGAACTGCATGTTTTTGAAGAAAAAGACGAAATAGTTGAGGGCTTAATCGTTTGTCCCAAATGTTTACGCTGGTATCCAATAAGAGATGAAATTCCAGAAATGTTGCCTGATGAGTTACGAAAAGAAGCTGATGACTTACCCTTTTTAAAGAAATGGAAGGCAAAAGTTCCTGAAAAAATAGTGGCTGAAGGAAAACCATTCAACTTAAAATAATCTTTAATTCTTTAGGTTTATTGCTCTGTTTTTGGCTGAAGATTGCATTGCTGCTTGAGCTACTTCTAAGGCTTTTACTCCGTCTTCTCCGGTAATAAGCGGTTTTTTCTTTTCAAGTATGCATTCTGCGAAATGTTGAAGTTCACATTTTAATGGTTCCTGGAATGGATATCTGGGTTGTACTGTCTCTTTTTGCTGTTCAATCCATAGGTCTTGAGTTATATAATCTAATCTCATGATGGCGTCGGAGCCTGTGACAGTTAACGCTCGAGTTTTGTAGGGTGTTAGCCAGTTGGATTCTATAAAAGCGCTCTCTCCACTTTTGTATGTGAGCATTATGTGTGCGTAATCTTCGAATTTTCGGTGTTTCATGTTTCCCATTTTCGCGTAAACAGTGACTGGATCTTGTTTGGATATAAAACGCATAACATCTATGTCATGTATCGCTGTATCTTTTACTACTCCAACATCGCCTATTCTCTCAGGCCATTGAGAAACTCGTTTGGCGTTAACGCACACTAATTGCCCGATTTTCTTGGTTTCCACTGCTTCACGGATGGTCTGTAGTCCAGGAATAAACCTCATCAGAAAACCCACAGTTAAGTGAAGGCCATTTTCCTGAGCGGTTTCACATAGTTTTTGTGCTTGTTTTGTGTTGGTGGCCATGGGTTTCTCAACTAGAACATGTTTTCCTGCTTTGAGGCCTTTGAGCGCTTCTTTGGCAAGAACAGTTGACCATGTGCAAACGCTTAGGGCTTCTATTTCTTTGTTTTTCAGCATTTGAGTGCTGCCAGTGTATGCTTTTACGCCAAACTGGTTAGCGATAGCTTCGGCTCTTTCAGCGTTAACATCGCAAATTGCGATAAGTTCTGTTGAAGCTAATTCTTTATAGACTCTTGCGTGGTTTTTGCCCCAAAAACCTGTTCCGATTACTGCTACTCCAAGTTTTTTCATTATTCAATCAGTACCTCTACCTAACCCTCTGTATATGAAACCTTCTGCCTCCACCTTTTTTGGCTCAAACACACCCGCTAAATCTACGATTACAGCGGGCGTTTTAGCTAACGCTTTTAACTTTTTTAGGTTCAAATTCTTAAATTGATCTTCGCCTGTAAGTATTACAATGCAGTCAGTGCCTTCAACAGTCTCATTTAAGTTTCTGCTCTTCACTACTCCTAAATCCAAAGATTCTCTCTTTGACAAAGGATCATAGAGACTGACCTTAGCACCCTTTAACTCCAGCATTCTTACAAAAATGCCTGTTGGTTGGTTCACCGTTCCCATAACCGCAACACGTGCCCTTCTTAGCGTTTTATTACAAGCCCGTAGAGCATCTTGAGTTAAATTAACAGCGTGTTTAATCATATCTTCGTTTATTTGCCTAGACAATGCGGGAAGCCTGAGCTTAGCATTTAGGTTTTCTGCGCTTTCCAGCAGAAGATATGCTTCGTTTTTGTTTTCCTCCTCAACAGTCGTCGGCCAAAAGCTTGGATCATTGACATCTAACAATTTTAAAACTTCAAAATAATCTATGTGTGCGTTTTCACAGAAAACTGCCAACTCGTTAGCTAATGCCCTGCTTGCATCTTTTCTGGCAACTGTAAAAAGAGTTGCTATCTCCGCTGTTTTTACATCATTAATTTCCTTGACGTTTTTAGTTATTTTTTTTAGAATGTTAGTGACCGCCTCAATATTTGTTTTTCCAGTTACTGCAACTTTCAACTCCAAATTTGATATTTGACTTGCATACTTAGCATCTGAGGTTTGTAATGGAATGTAGGCTAAACCAAAATCTTGACCCACTTTGAGACCTGACGTGTTCTCAAATGTTTCCTTCATTATTCCTTCATTGAAACCGAAAGCCGCAATATTACAGTAAATAACCAGTGTGCCGGCACGGAGTGCTGCGGCAACTTGCTTGCATGACGCTACTGCGTCTGAATAATCGATTTTCTTCCTACTGTCAACTTTTACGCCAACGGTTATGATTATAATGTCGCTTTGTGTAACCGCTTTTTTCAATTCGCTAGTGACGTTCAATTGTCCTGAGTTGATTAAGCCCTTTAGTTTGCCTTCAATTTCTGGTCCTGTAAACGAGGTTTTTCCTCTTGTGACTTTTTTTATAACGCTTAGATTTTCATCTGTACATATTACTTTGAATCCTGCATCTGCAAAGGCTGTAGCGAGGAGAATTCCGTTTTGCCCGCATCCTATTACGCTTATTGTATATTTGGAGCGTTTTTCAATAGTATCAATGTCTTCGGGTTTTAGATTTAGAACTGCGGGCATTAGGTGGGTTCTCCAGATAGCTGAATTTGCTAGATGGTTTTAAGAATTTTTTCAAGTTTCGCACTGTAGTCTTTGATTAGCTTTAGGGCTTTCTCTTGATTTTTTGCCTCAGCGTAAAGTCTGAACACTTTTTCTGTCCCACTTGGTCTAATCAGAATGGCGCTGTTATCGTTGAACCAAATTTTTACTCCATCAAGTGTATTGATGTTTTCGCCCTTCACTTGTTCTAAGAGTCTCTTAAGCAATGGTTCTTTTTTTTCGTCGGGACACTCAATTTTTCCTTTTTCAATAAAGTATTGAGGTTGTTCAGCTACTAGTTTAGAAAGCTTTTGGCCTGTTTCAGCCATTATGTTAAGCAGCAGAGCCGTGGTCATTGCACCATCGCGAACGGCTTGGTGTGGTCCATAAAAGATACCACCGTTTTCTTCTCCGCCCAATTTAGCGTTGATCTCTTTCATTTTCTGAGAAACTGTAACGCTTCCAACTTTAGTCCAAATTAAATCGCCTTTGTAGGCTTGAACAGTATCTTTGATGAGTGTCGAAGAGCTCACAGGCGTAACTATTTTTGCGCCGGGGTTTTTGATGAGAAACTGTTTTATGACAACTGCAAAGGTTTTGTCTCCCCAGTAGATGGTACCGTTTTCATCAGTAAAGATTGAGCGGTCTGCATCGCCGTCAAAAGCCACTCCCATATCTGCACCGATTGCTTTCACTGTTGAAGACAAATCCGTAAGGTTTTCTGGTCGTGGCTCAGGTAATCTACCTGGGAAAGTGCCGTCAATGTTTGCGTTAATGGTGGTTATTTTGCAACCAAGTTCCCTTAGCAAAGGTGGCGCTGTAAGGCCGCCCACGCTGTTTGCTGAATCTACAACGACGTGAAAGCGTTTTTCAGCTATTTTTTTTAGGTTGACATGTTTTTTTATGGCTTGGACGTACTCATCATTGATTCCTGGAAGTTCACGTTTCATTCCAAGTTTATTCCAATCGGCAAACGCTATTTTGTTATCAAAATAAATATTTTCTATTTCAACTTCCTGTTCATGTGACGTTTCAATGCCGTCGTTCCAAATGACTTTAATTCCATTGTATTCCGGAGGATTATGGGAAGCAGTGATTATTACGCCGCCATCCAACTTGTGATTTTTAACTGCGAATTGTAAAGATGGCGTTGGAGCCATTCCAGCAAAAAATACGTTGCAACCTGTAGATGTTAAACCAGAAATAACGGCTTTTGCAAGCATGGGTCCGCTGGTTCTAGCATCATATCCTAAAAGTAAATTTTTTCTTCCAAAAAAAGTTCCAATTGCACAACCAACTTTTATTGCCATTTCAGGCGTTAATTCTATGTTAACTAGTCCTCGAATCCCGTTTGTTCCGAAAAGCTTTCTTTCGCTCATAAATTTTGCATCTCTTGGTTATTTTAACAGTGAACCTTGGGTTTTAAAACGTTTTCAGCCACTTCTTTACCTGGACAGACTTTACCTGAAAGTACAAGATTGTCTCTTACTTTTGCATGGTCAGCGATTATGCAGCCACAGCGAATTTTCACATTCTTTCCAATTTTTGCTGCTTCCCCAATTAATGCTCCGTCGATGGATGCACAATCCTCTATTGTTACATCTGCAAAAATCACCGAGTTGCTTATTTGTACTTTTTTTCCAACAGTCACATTTTTTCCCAAAATGGCATAGGGGCCAATGATTGACTTTTCGCCAATAGAAACACCTGTGTCAAGGGCTACCGGGTTTTTTAATTTAAAGTCTTTTGCTTTTTCCTGTTTGTTATTTTTGCCCAAAGAATCAAGTATTATTTTGTTTGTTTCCAAATACTCTTCTGGTCTTCCTATGTCCATCCATAAGCAATTGACAAAATGACCGCACAGTTTACCTTCCTCCGCTAGTTTAGGGAAAACTTCACGTTCCATTGAAACTGACCTTCCAGATGGAATAAGATCGAAGACTCTAGGGCTTAAAACGTAAACGCCTGCATTAACGAGGTTACTTTGAGCTTTGTCTCTATGTGGTTTTTCAATGAATCTTTTAATGTAGCCATCATTTCCCATTTCAGCAACGCCATATCTCGACGGGTCATCGACTTTGCAGAGTGCAATTGTTGCTGAAGCATTCGATTTCACATGTGTAGCAAGCAATTCTTTGTAACTTAAATGTGCAAAAATGTCGCCGTTCAAAACAATGAATGGTTCATCATGGCCAATTAGCTTCTCAGCTTTTTTGACAGGTCCAGCAGTTCCAAGTGGTGTTTTTGGCGGATCAATTGAAAACTTTATTTTCAAACCGTGCCTGCGCGGTCGTTGCTGTTTTATATGAAATTGCGTTAATGCGTTAACTGCCAATATGGCTTCGCTAACATCATTATCAGCCAGTCCTTCAAAAATCCATTCAAGTAATGGTTTATTAACTATTGGAAAAAGTGTTTTAGGCCTGGCGCAACTAAGTGGTCTGAGCCTTGTTGCAAAACCACCAGCCAAGATAACCGCTTTCAGATTTGTCACCTTACAGTTAGAGTAATGTATTGACTCTTTTTATTTTAAGAGTTGTGGAACTTTCTATTCCCACTCAATCGTTGCGGGTGGCTTGTGAGTTATGTCATAAACTACTCGAGTAACTTGCGGGACTTCATTTGTGATTCTAGTTGAGATTTTTTCAAGAACAGGATAAGGAATTTGTGCGAAGTTGGCTGTCATGGCTTCTCGGCTTTCTGCCGCGCGAACCGCCACTACATATCCATAAGCCCTTGAGTCACCCTTAACGCCTGTTGCTTTCGTGTCGGTTAATACCGCAAAATATTGCCATAGCTTTTCTTCTAAATGGCTTTTCTCGATTTCTTGGCGAACAACAGCATCGGCTTTCTTTGCGACGATCACTTTTTCCGGGGTTAATTCACCTATTATGCGGACCGCCAGGCCTGGTCCTGGAAAAGGCTGCCTATTGATAAGTTCCTTAGGCAAGTTGAGCATTGTAGCAACTTTACGCACTTCATCTTTGTAGAGGTCACGGAGTGGTTCAACAATTTTTTTGAAGGCAATGTTTTTGGGTAATCCTGCAACATTATGGTGAGATTTTATTACGTCTGAATTTTTTCGGATGCCTGATTCAATTCGGTCTGGATAAATTGTTCCTTGAAGCAAGTATTGGGCACCTGATTTTTTGGCGATTTCCTCAAACACCCTGATGAACTCTTCCCCAATTACCTTGCGTTTTTTCTCAGGATCAGCCACGCCTCTGAGTTTTTCCATGAATCGGTCTTGCTCGTTTGCTACAACAAAATTGATCGGGAATTTCTCGAATGTAGCTTTGATAGCTTCGGGTTCGCCTTCTCGCATAAATCCGTGGTCAACGAAGACAGCTGTAAGTTTGTCGCCTAATGCTTGGGCTGCCAATGCAGTTGCGACGCTTGAATCAATGCCTCCGCTTAAACCTATGACTGCTTTGGCTGAACCAACGTCAGCCTTTATTTCTTTGACCATTTTTTCAATTATATCTTCTACTTTCCAGTTGGCTTCGCATTTGCAGACTTCAAAAATGAAATTGTGTAACATGCGGGCTCCTTTTTCTGTGTGGATTACTTCTGGGTGCCACTGTAGGCCGTAGATTGGTTTTTGTTTGTGTCTGAATGCGGCAACTGGACAGTTATCTGTGTGCGCTAATACTTCAAAGTCTGGTGGCAATGCGTAAACTGTATCGCCATGGCTCATCCAAACTCTTTCTTCTTTACTTAACCCTTTCAGAACGCCAACTGGCTTGTCGACAGCTACTTGTGCAATTCCATATTCTTTGCAAGCTGCTGGTTTAACTTCGCCATTGGTTAGCTGAGCTAGCAACTGGTGCCCATAACATAAACCTAAGATTGGCAAATTAACTTCTAAAATACGTGGGTTAAGCTTAGGCGCGTTTGGTTCATAGACGCTTGAGGGTCCGCCAGAGAGAATTAATCCCTTGATGTTGAATTTTTCATTTAGCGCTTTTATTTCTTCAGGCGATATATCGTGCGGCACAATTTCTGAATAAACGCCATTTTCTCTGATTCTTCTGCCAATAAGATGGCAGTATTGCCCCCCAAAATCAAGAACCAAGATTGTATCATATTTCACTTGCATTTTAAGCGCTATTTATTTGGGTTTTAGCTAGTAATTTAAGATTGCTCTCTATTTTTTGTCAAAGTCACAGCGGTTTATATTCCTAAACAATTCTTTGGGAGCTCCAAGCATTTTTTCTTTAGATTTATTTCTCTCTGATGAACCTATAGGTAGGTCAACGTCAATACATTTTGTTGATACAATTTGTCAATACAAGACAGATAGTGTATGCTTAAAGTGCCGAGGTGAAAGCTAAACTTTTATTAACATAGTCCTATGATAGTTAAAACTAATGTTTCAAAAAAGCCAGTTTAATTGAAAGAATGTACAGGAAGTTGTGTTTATGGAGCTAAACGAAACAGACCTAAAAATTCTCAAAGCCCTTTTAGAAGATGCAAGGTTTTCAAGTAGACAAATCGCCAAGAACGTGGGTGTATCAGTTGGAACCGTTTTGTCTCGAATTAAAAGGATGGAGGAAGAGGGTCTCATTAAAGGCTATTCGGTTCTTTTGGATCATGAAAAGCTTGGTTTCCAATTGACCGTGGTGACTGAGATTACTGTTTCAAAGGGCAGACTTGTAGAAACTGAACATGAAATAGCCAAAATATCCAACGTATGCAGTGTCTACGACGTAACAGGCCTAACTGACGCCATAATTGTTGCTAAATTCAAAAGTCGTGAAGACCTTGGCGTATTTACGAAGAAATTGCTATCTTTGCCCTTCATCGAGCGGACAAATACACATGTGGTTTTGACAACAGTTAAGGAAAACTTTCGCTTGTTGTAGACTTCATCATTTTTCCCCAAAAGCCATCGATAGCGATTTAGCCTTTGATTCTTTAGTTGTTACTATTCGAAATAAATAGTTGCGAGCAAACTAAGTTGCTGGCTTTGGGGCATGATTTTCTTTTTTATATTTCAGTTCTGGTGCAGAGATAGTTATTTTTGTTCCTGAAGCAACAGGCGAGGTTATCCAGACATTTCCGCCTATCACTACATTATCGCCTATGACTGCTTCCGCTCCAAGAAGAGTTGCGCCTGAATAGATAACCACGTTATTTCCAACTGTGGGATGCCGTTTTCTTCCTTTGATTATGTTTCCCTTCTCATCCTTAGGAAAACTGAGAGCACCCAATGTTACACCTTGATAGAGTTTCACGTTGTCGCCTATTTCAGCGGTTTCTCCAATGACTACGCCTGTGCCGTGATCTATGAAGAAGTTTTTGCCGATTCTAGCACCCGGATGAATATCAATCCCAGTCAAAGAATGGACATGTTCACTCATTATTCGCGGAATCAACGGAATGCCCTTAAGATAGAGTTCATGGGATATTCTGTACGTTGTAATGGCAAGTACGCAGGGATAGCTCAAGATAACTTCATCTGTACTTACCGCTGCAGGGTCGCCTGCGTAGGCTGCTTGTATGTCACCGCTTAATGTTGCCCTTATTTGCGGCAGGTTCTCCAAAAGTTCTTTAACTACAACGTGGGCTCGTTTTTGGCAAACATCTTGTGGGCACTCACTTATTTTTCTGCAAATATACTTTAGGCTTTTCTCAATTTCACCTGTGAGACGAGTATAAACAGAAGTTAACATGGAGCCCAACCGATATTTTATGTTAGCTTTCGTCATCTCTTCCTTTCCCAGATACCCTGGAAAAAGAATAGTAAATAAATCCTCTAAAACTTCAATGACAACTTTTTTTGACGGCAAATCTTTTCCTTCAAGATGGTCCATGCCGCCGAAAGCTTCATAATTAGTTATCATCTCGTCAACTAATTTCGGTAAGCCTTTTTCAACCCAGTCCTGCTCCACTTTATCGTGGTTATGCATGAGAGCATCTAGCATGCGATCTGGGTTCCAGCAGTCGATATCACGATTCTGCTCTGCGCATTCTTTGCAGTTTTTTGGCCGAGGCTTGTTAGCTTTTGCTGACATTTTTGGCGTCCTTCCTCTCATTATTGTGAAAAAGAAGGATATAAGAGAAGCGTCTTAAAATCGGGCTTATGTGTTTGAATTTGTATTTAGCGGTTCTTGGAATAATACTGTGCTGAGGTAGCGTTCACCTGTGTCTGGTAGAATGGCAACAACAAGTTTGCCCTTGTTTTCTGGTCTTTTCGCTATTTCTATGGCTGCATAAGCTGCTGCACCAGATGATATGCCGACAAGTAAGCCTTCTTTTTGAGCAAGTTGTCTTGCGGTTTGGATTGCGTCGTCATCTTTTACTTTAAAGATTTCGTCCACTAAATCGAGTTTTAACACGTCCGGTTTGAAGCCTGCGCCGATTCCTTGAATTTTGTGTGGTCCTTTTTGTCCGCCGCTTAAGACTGGCGAAGCTGCCGGTTCAACAGCCACCGCTTTGAACCCCGGTTTTAACGGTTTAATGTACTGTGCAATGCCTGTTATTGTCCCCCCTGTTCCAACACCTGCAACTACAATGTCTACTTTGCCATCAGTATCTTCCCAGATTTCAGGACCTGTAGTTTCTCTGTGAACTTTGGGGTTGGCTAAGTTTTTGAATTGTTGGGGCATGAAGCTGTTGGGCGTGTCTTTGACGAGTTCTTCAGCTTTTTTGATAGCGCCGCCCATGCCATCTGGACCCGGAGTGAGTACGAGTTGTGCGCCGTATGCTTTGAGCAGGTTTCGGCGTTCGATGCTCATGGTTTCTGGCATGGTGAGTATTAATTTGTATCCTTTTACGACTGCTACCATGGCCAAGCCGATGCCTGTATTGCCGCTTGTTGGTTCGATGAGGATCGCGCCGGGTTTGATTATGCCTTGTTTTTCTGCTTCTGCTATCATGCTTAGGCAGATGCGGTCTTTGACACTTCCTCCTGGGTTGCGAGCTTCGAGTTTAGCGATTACGATGGCGTTTGTGTCTTGGGTTAGTTTGTTTAATTTTACTAGTGGTGTTTTTCCTATGGTTTCGAGGACATTTTGGTAGATTTTTGTCATAAGTCTAATCACCAATTATAACGGTGTTATAATACTTTAGGGAAATAAACCTTACTATCCCCAAAAAATAATCATTGAACTCAAAGTAATAAACGAATCTAACAACCCACCGCATGCCGCCACAAAGTAAAGCCTTTAAATGCCAAGGCTAATTCTATATTTCGCACCAACCTCAAAAAACAAAAAACAATCATGCGGAGGTCGCCCAGCATGGCCAAAGGCGTAGGACTGAGGCTCCTATCCCGCAGGGGTTCGTGGGTTCAAATCCCACCCTCCGCACCAACCCAAAGCCTGTGAATAATTGCTATGCCCCCCAAAGAACTTTGCCCCCCATAGGTTGAACTAATTTCTCTTTGTGCTTACCCTCTTTTTGTTTGAACGTCTCCCGTTTCCTCGTCTGAATGTTAACGTCTCTTTATTCAAAGAGACGCAAACTTTACCGCTGCCAGGAGCAAGTTTATTCTAGCCGTTTTGCTGCTTCATTGTATACGGGATCTGAAATCAAGTAACGCTCATTTTCCTCAGCCATAATAAACGAGTCTTTCAAGCGTTTGAGAAGATCGTTCAGCCCTTTTGGCGGTGCATCGGCATCAAGATCTTTCCATCTTGCTGTGTATGCCGCCACAGTTCTTATGACTTGTGGAGCCCATGCGCCCCTCCCTTCCAGAAGGTGTTGAAATTCTTTATTTGCTACAGCCACAGATTCTACTTTTGCTTCAGCTAAACTCTTGTTGTGAGATTGACCAGCACAACGGCGTAGACCATAGAAATTAAGCCAGCCAGGTAGTGTTCCAAGAGTGGACACAACTTCATCTACTTCTTTTTCGTTGAAACTAACACCACACTGATTCAGGCCCTCACAAAGAAAATTGACGGCAACTTTTTTTTCCCAATGAAGAATGTTTATCTTAACGGGGGTTCTGCCTGCAAGCGCGGTCTTTTCAGGGTTCATAATAACCTTCATCAAGTTTATCTCCGACCCCGTGAAGATGAAGTTGACTCTTTTGCTGGTGTTTCTGATCCTAGACAACATGTTAAGAAAGTGATTCGTGCCACCTCCAACATCTTGTACCTCATCGAGTATCAATAAGAGTTTCTTGTCTTTGGACAAAAGATCGAAAAGAGTTTCTAAAATGTTGGTGGCATCTTCGCCTTTTCTTAGCTTTATCCCAAATGGTTCAGCCTGAATTTGTTCTACATGGCTGGTGATGAATTTGCCGATTCGTTGTAAAGCATCTTTTGGCAGGGCATTTATTATCCTTTCAGAAGCAGTTCTTGTACCGCGTGCTCCGCGCAGATCCACGTATGCAGAAGAGAACTCTCCTTGAAGTTCTGACTGGACGACTTGAGCGACGCTCGTTTTGCCTGCCATTCGCAGTCCCATTAAAGCAACCCAAGTATTTTGTCGGACCAGCCGAATCACTTGGTTTACTTCATCATTTCTATCATACAATTCTTTTCGGTTTTTGCACGGGCCTTGTTTAAACGCTATTGCCAATTTACTATGCCCAGCAAAGAACTATGCCCATCAAAGTATTTTAGCTTTGCCGCCTAGCAACCAAACCCCGAACTTCATCGTTGCAAATCACATGGAAAACTCTGCAGCCTCACGTTCTCATAGTAAATAGAAACTCCAAAGCAACGCCTATCCCGCAGGGGTTCGTGGGTTCAAATCCCAATCTCCGCACCACAATTCAGACTTATTTTAAGCTTAATTGGATAAAATAACCAGATTTATAGGTTTTTGTGAGCAGGTTAAAAATTAAACACAATTTTTACTAGTAAAAAACGTTTTCCTCCGTCC
>JBEKGO010000014.1:0-51650 GCA_050012755.1 Bathyarchaeia archaeon | reverse complement strand
TAACGGCTCTACCTTCAAGTTTCTTTTTGATTATCCATTTTCTAAGTTTTTCCCGATCTCTTTCCAACCAAGCACTCCCCCATTTTAGGGAGAATGTAGCCTATTTTAAAGATAGAACAATGGTGGACAAGCATGAAAAAGCTTTTATGCTAAATAAGATGACAGAAAAACAGGGGAAAAAATAATGACTCTTGAATCGAGCAAAAATTTGGGTGGCGTAGGCGCACTATTAATGTTTGTTGGCATATTTCCATACATTGACACTTTTGGCATCGTCGAACTTATTGGAGCAATACTTGTTCTAGTTGCGTTACATGGTTTCGCCGGCTACTATAAAGAAAATGGAATCTTCAGTAATGCACTTTATGGAATAATTACCGGCATAGTTGGTGTTGTAGTCGCGGCGGCAGTTGGCATTGCACTCGTTCTTCCAAAGCTTCAAGATTTCTTGACAAAACTTGGATATAGTTGGAACGGCAGCTTGTCAACTCTTCCATCAATTTCTGGGACACCAAACACTAGCAACATCAGTTTTTCAGACGTTGTACCTTTCATTACAGCCGCCATTGTGGTTTTCGTTATCCTTTGGGTATTTGCAATAATCGCAACCTTCCTTCTTAGACGCTCGCTTAGACAGGTCACGGAAAAATCGGGTACAGGCCTATTCTCAACTGCAGGATTGCTGTTGTTGATAGGAGCAGTTTTGATTATCCTTATTGGTTTAGGTCTAATTCTCATGTGGATAGCAGCACTGATCTTGGCAATTGCGTTTTTCACGATGAAGCCAAAGGAAGCACAGCCGTCCCCGATGGAAGCCGCAAGTTCACCAACGCCAACACCCGTCTAACAAAAAAACTCCATTTTTTCATTTTTCTATTTTTTGAGAAACCTATAATCATGGTAGAGTTTTGGATTCTTTACTCGCCAATTAACTTTGCATCAGAAGGTTGGAATTTGGAGACGGTATTTCATTTAGCAGGGTTCCGTAGGCTGTCAATTTAGGTGTTGATGTTCAAACCTAGAACGAATTTCTTCATCAATATTCTAGTCTATAGAAAAATTCTTAAGGCGAACCAATTAGATATATCTTTACTCAAAAAAAGGAGAAATTTGCGTTGAAAAAAATTTACTTAATTGCTCTTCTTTGCATGCTCATGCTCAGCAGTATATTGCTAGCACAGCCAATCAAGGCATCTGCAGCAGGCTATTCGATGACTGAAGCTTACACTGTTAATGCGGTCACTGTTGACGGAAAGTGGACAAGCTCTACTGAATGGAGTGACGCGTGGATAAACCTCAACGTAGGTGGAACAAATGCTATATTTGGTTACAAAATGGATACGAACTCCGGAACATATCTGATGTCATTCCTTCTCGAATCACCTTACAATACAACTAATGCTGCGGACACCTGGACAATATGCATCGACGGCGGCGCCGCCGGTGGCACTGCTCCTCAAGCAAACGATGTTAAAATTGTGATTACAGGGCACACAACACTTGCTGTGTATGTAGGAAGCGGAACAGCTTGGGTTGCCGCTTCAACGGCACAGAAAAATGCAGTAACGTGGAAAGACAGCTTAAGCACATCTTCTTACATCCCCTACAGCCACTGGATCTTGGAAGTACAAGCAGACAAGGGATCCCTAGGCGATTGGGGCGCAAGTGCGCCGCCTGATGGAGTTTATGTTGCTATGTACAGCGCGGATCACGCAGCCCAAGGATCGATAGCTTGGCCACCAACCCCACCAGCCTCAACTGACAACCCGAATAGCTGGGGACTAATAGCGGACTATGCCGCCTCAATACCAGAGAGTATTAGCATAGGCCCTATTTTGATACTATCTTCTGCAGCTATGCTTTTAGGATTCTACCTCCTACGGAAACGACAAACCACAAAACTAACCCCACTATGACTGTAGAACGAGCTCGAACTACAACAAAGGAGACTTATACTCCCCTTTTTTTCTAACTCTAGTTTAGTTCCTTCAAGAGCATATTAATTTCCGTTACGTGAGATTTTCTTGCAAGTAAACCTGTGTTATCAATTCCTTTACTGACTATCTTGACGCCCTTTCCCGATTTTTGGGTATTTGTGTAAGCCATTCTCTCACGGCTTTTTTGATAAGTTTAGTATAAGTTATGATTTTCTGGGTTGTGGTCGTTTGCGTTCTGAGAAATAGCTATCTTGGTTAGCCATTTTGGTTTTTTGAGCGTAGCGGAGCGTTTAACGCTGGCTATGATTTCGTGGGCATGCCAGACTGAATATCGAAAATAACAAGCCAAAAAGGATATGCAGATATAGACCTTCGACTCAACTTGGAAATTGCAATGATAGACTCCGTTCTGCTCTTGATATTCAGCATTCTGGCCGTTCTTGTTTCGGCTTTGCTGTACGTTAACTCCATCGAGTTTCTGGGCTTCAGATACAGTATGGGCGGTTCTTTTGTTGGAGCTATTTTGTCTCCGCTATTTACTTCGCTTCCTGAGCTTACCATTCTTTTGATTGCGGTTTTTGAGTTTGGAGGAACGAACGGTTCTGCAATAGGAGTAGGTACAATATTTGGTCAGCCTTTTATGGCGTCTAGTCTTTCGTACGGGTTGGTTGGGGTTTTGGTTCTCTTAAGTTTCATTCTAAAGAAGCGAAAACACAATTACATGGAAGTAAGTCGGACATTGGCGATACCGTTCATTTTCGTAACAATCCTGTTCCCGTTTACTCTTATACCATCCTTGTTCTCGTCAAGGATAGCGCATTTTCTTTTTGGATTGATTTTCCTAGGTTCCTATTTTGTTTACCTAGCAATAATGTACAAAAGACGTTCACTTGAAGCCATCAGTGAGGCCGAGCAACCTTACTTTTGCCGAGTTTGCCGAAACAGAGAGCTGGCTGGTTTTGCCCAGTTGATTGTTTCAGTCGTTATCCTTTATTTTGGTGCAAGCCAGTTGGTGTCTGCCGTGAACCAGATAGCTGTCAGCTTGGGAGTTAGCGTTTTGGGATTGGCGATAATTGTGATACCTATGGCGACAGCGGTTCCCGAGACCGCAAGCGCTTTGATTTGGGGATTTAGAGGAAAAGACACGTTAAGCATAGGGTCACTGGTTGGCGAGAAAGTTCTTTATTCCACGTTGTACCCTGCGATTGGGCTGTTTGTTACTTCATGGACGCTAGACATTCAGGTTTATCTGAGTGTTCTAGCCACTTCAGTAGTCTCGTTGTTGATGTTTTTCTTTGTCTACAGAAGGAGGATACCATGGTACGGTCTGGTATTCGGATTGACATTCTTTGCAGCTTATGTGTTGCTAACGTTTTGGTTACGTGTTTGACTCGAAGCGCGCGTTCAGGAAAATGCATCTGTCTTATGGTTAGACCTAATTTAGACCTTCTGTTCTTTATGCGGAACAATCTGTTCTTTAGGGAGAGCTAAAAGGCACTTACCGCAAATAGTTTAGTGTGAGGAAGTGCTAACTTGGGAAGTAAAACGAAAAAACCGCTGTTGGTTTTCGCTGTTACGATAGGGGGTTCCTTCATCCTATATCTTGCGGAGACGTTGAGAGTCTCTTTGAATACTTTTAGTGGGTTCACCTATCCTTATTGGGCGTTGGTCTTAATCACCCTAGTTAATTTCCTGATTGCCCTTCCAGTTTTTGCCTCGTTCTACTTCTTGGCTAAAAAAGGAAAAATTAAAGCAGAAAAAACAATCATTTTAGCTCTAATATTTGGCTTGTTGGTAGGCAACATACTCAATCAAATGTATTTTAATCTCCAAACCAACCTATTCTTTCTCAATTCTGATATTTTCAATTATTTGAATTACTTGTCGGGAAATCTTTTCTTTCTGTTCTTTCCTGCTCTCGCTGCCTTTTTGTTCGTTGAATTAAGAGAAAATAAACAGACGATAGCTTAACTTTCTTTGAGCCTTTATGTAACTTGAATTGTTGTTAGTGCAAAAACAGAGTCCTTGCTTGTGAGGATGGCGCCCTTTAGAAAAAGTTAAAGCCCCTATGTTCCTTAAGATAGAGAAAAGGGATTTAGGTGTCAAAGGGTCACGCGTGACCCTAAGTTAAGTGTACAATTGTCCAGAACAGTCGTATCTAATATCAGTGTAAAGACAACATTCTTACCATCGAGTGAAACACCTAAATTAGCATAGACATCCACATATATGAGCGCTGATTCGTTGGCGTGAAGAAAGCTGAGTTGCGGGGGGGTAATTGTATCAGTAAAAAGCTCACCGCTGTTCGTGACGTTGCCATTATCAAAGACTTCGGTTTTAGTAGTTAATCCTCCAATATCTGTATCCCCATTGTTTTTGATTGTAATGTAGAACGTTTTTTCTAAAGTCAATCCCACTATAGGTGACCATGAATCCGCAGCAGAAACATTTGCTATAGTCACATTATATGTTGGATTTTGAAGGCTATTGAGCTGTACTTCTAGATTGCTTGCTTGCTTGTGTGCATTGTCTGTTTGTGTTTGAAAATACCCTATTGTACCAATCAATGCAATTATGACGATTGACAGCAGGAAGATGGGCAATATTTCTCGGGGCGCCATCTTTGTCAATCTCCTATAGTCACCGTTTTTTCATCGACAACAAGCTTATCAAGCATTAGTGTAAGCACTAATCTGCATTGGGATAATGTTGCCTCTCGGGAAGCGGAACCAGTCACTATTCGCACAAAGTAACTCTTCGACTCATGGGGGTGAAGGATTCCAAGCTGTTGAGGGTCAATATAAATTAAGAAATCATCGCCAATTTTGGTTGGATTCCCTTCCACTGTGCAGTTTAAACTTAATCCACCTATGCTCCTTGTTCCTAAATTCTGAAATGTTGCATTGATGGGTTTGGTGTACGGAGGAAGAGGAGAACCATTATATTCTTCTGAATACCAGCTTCCCACTGAAACATTAGTGAAAGTCACATTTGGGGGTGCATTCATCATTTTTTCATAGTTCACCACTTGGTTTTGCAGTTCACTCACTCTATTCTGGGCTTGGTTCATTTGGTTCCCAAGGGACAAGGCTAAAAAAGAAAGACCAAGGGTAACTATAACGAGCGAAACAGTGACTGCTTTGATAAGCGTTTTCAATCTCATTCATGAAGCCTTGGCGTAGACTTTAAATTAAAGGTTTTCGTAAAAGTTTCTTGACTACACTTAGTTGACATTTCTTGACTAATTCTATGCTATGTACATTACATGCAAAACCAGAGTCCTTGCTTGTGAGGGGTGTACCCTTTAGGGTGGTGTTCCTCACTAAGCGAGGTGTTTTTGGTTTATGATTATGGTTTGATGGTTGTGGGCTGATTTTTTAGGTCTTGGGGTGACAAAAACTGATTTCTGGTTTTCTTGTGGTTGCATAGACTGCATAAAAGTCATATAATTTTTCGGTATAAGCTTAAATACTAAAAGAAATGATGGAGGATAAAGGGAGATTTTGAAATGGGAGAACAAGGAAAAACAACTAACAACCGCAACATGCATGCTATCATTCTGGGTGTGCTAGGAATACTCTTAGTGATCGTTGGAGAATATATAATAAATGTTCATGGTGCTCCACTGCGAGGCTCAGGTGCAGGCACTCTCTTATTTGTGTTGGGTGTCATACTGCTGATCATTGCTGTCTTAAGGTTTATTTATAAGCGCCATTAATGAGTCTGCTTTAAGGACTCACCCATTTTTTTATTTGAATAATGAAGGGTGGCTTCCAGCTTGAAGGTTGCTATCAAGTTTAACAAGTGACAATTTTATTCTCTAAATGATTGGAAGTGCAGGTTCCGAAAAAAAGGCTTTCTGATTACTCTTGTGCGCGATTGTGATTTCCTGATATGCGTTTCTTTTCATCCAAAGCATGACGTTGATAATATTCTTATCAGCCGGGGACGCTGTTCTGTGTACTATTCTCCGAACACTTCTTTCCAACCTTCATCTTTTGATGATTCCGTTTGATCTGCATATATCTTGTCTTTGTAGCAGTACCATCTTTCGTATTGTGGAATCCATTTGAGAGGTTTACCGCACATTGAGCAAGTTGGCGGAGTTTTTTGCTTGGTCATCGGTTCCACTTTTGTTTGTTGTTGAGTTTGTTCTTGGGGCTGCACTTGAGTGACGTTTTGAGATTGAGGTTTCAGTATTATGAAGTCTGATGCTGCTTGAATGTCTCCCCATTGAACGATTTGGATTTCCCCATTGTCGTTTTGGACGGCTAACGAAATTCCAATTTTTCCAACTTCGAGCGCGACATCTTTAACTTTTCCCATCAACCGTCCTTTTGAATCTATCACTTGCATAGAAACTAAAGCGTCTTTTGTAAGAAGTTTGCCGGTTTTTGACATCTTATGCAACTCTAATTTTTGATATGGCCTCTTGCATAAAGGGTTTTTGTTTTAAGTCAAAGTTGTTTTTGTTTAGCCCACGCTGGCTCTGCACAAGTCCATAATTTCCTCAAAAGCTTGCTTATTCTCCTCACTTGGCAAAACGTCTCTGTAATTTTTCCAGCGGTACATTTCGGATTCTATTGCTATGAGATAAGATGGAAGTTTTTCTTATTGTTATTTCTTCGTAAGCGTTCTTCTTCAGCCATAGCATTACGTTAGGAATACTTAAAATGATACGGGATGATGTTTGTTTGTTGGGGGATGATGTCGCCGTCCCAGTCTGATCGGGAAAGATGAAGAATTAAAGTTGACAGACCCCAAACAACTCAGCGTTGTTCAAGTGGCAGAACGAGCGCCAAATTACCTTATTATATAGTAGCACACTAAATGATCAGTATCCATTACTGGTGCACCCAAAGAATGGCTAGCGGTAGTACTCTTAGAATCGGTGCTAAACTGCAAACAGAAGACGCCAACTTTACGTTACAAATGCGGGCACCAATTTAGGCCGACAAAATTCTCATTCAACTTTTCTAGTTTTTTTTATTTTTCCCTTTGAGAATGATGCGAAAAACTTGAACATGCTCATTCACATTATGTATATTAAGTCGGCGCTTAAAATATTAAGTAGAATTCAACGATTTGAATCCTTTTGATTAGGTAAGCCCAAAAAGCGGGGCTAATTTCACTCATGACAGTAAACATCCCTGAACGAGAATCGCCAAATCTTCCGGCAAGAATAGGCAGATTATTGGAGCTTGCCAACAATTTATGGTGGAGTTGGCATGAGGAAGGACGACAAGTTTTTCGCTCCTTGGATTACGGTCTATGGCGAACCAGCGGGCACAACCCAGTTAAACAACTGCGCAGTATCAGCAAAGAGAAGCTGGAAGAAGCGGCAAGAGACCCTGTTTTTTTAGAACTCTATGATATGGTGATGTCCAATTTCGACAAAGAAATGTTGAGAGGTCATGAATGGTGCGGCCAAACCAACCCTGCTAAACCAAACGGTCAAATAGCTTATTTCTCGGCTGAGTACGCTATCCATAATTCCTTGCCAATTTATGCAGGCGGCTTAGGCGTACTGGCGGGAGACATATGTAAAGAATGCTCAGATAGGGGGCTGCCATTCGTTGCGGTCGGATTCATGTATCCTCAAGGCTACTTTCGGCAGCATATTTCACCCGAAGGAGATCAACAAGAAGATTACATACAACTCAACTTTGATGACGCACCCATTTCACCTTGCGCTTGGCCGCACGGATGTGGACCTCTTATTCCAGTTCAACTTGCTGACCGCCAAATTTACCTTAAAGTTTGGCAAGTAAATGTTGGTCGCGTGGCTCTTTATCTGATGGATACTAATGTTGAAGAAAATCGTCCTGAAGATATGACATTGTCAGCGCGTTTGTATACCGCAGATCCAGAAGAACGGCTCCGTCAACTGATTGTACTAGGTGTAGGTGGAGTTCGCGCGTTGAGGGAGCTTCACATTCAACCTGTTGTGTGGCACGCTAATGAAGACCATACGGCTTTCATGATGCTTGAACGTCTCCGCATAGAGCGAGCCAACGGCTTATCTTTTGATTCCGCTATAGAGAAAGTGCAGCGAAGCACAGTTTTCACAACGCACACTCCAGTTGCAGCAGGTCACCATGTTTTCAGTTTTCAACTAATGGACAACTATGCACGTAATCTTTGGGAACCTCTCGGAATTGATCGAGAGAGTTTCCTAAAGCTGGGTCAGCATCCAGGCTTCGGTCCCGAAAGATTCAACCTTACAGCTTTCGCTTTTCGTTTATCTGCTTATTATAACGCTGTCTCTAAACTTCACGGTAAAATAACTAGAAGAATGTGGCAAGTACTTTGGCCAGATAAGCCGGAAGATCAAGTACCAATTATATCCGTGACAAACGGCGTTCACTTACCAAGTTGGCAAGCGCCAGAGATCAGCGCTCTCTGTGATAAATACCTTGGTGCAGAACTTCTGCAAAAACAAGACGAAGACGAATATTGGAAATGCATTGAAGATTTGCCTGATGAAGAATTGTGGCAGACGCGTCAAACATTAAAAACACGATTGATAAACACCATTCAAGATAGAGCACAACAGCGCTGGACCCAAAATGCTGTAACAACTCAACAAGTGATTGCAATGGGGTCTCTACTTGATCCATATGCCTTAACTATTGCTTTTGCACGCCGATTTACCGAGTATAAACGACCATACTTACTGCTATCCGACATCGATCGTCTCAAACGAATAATAACAAATCCGGAAAGACCAATGCAGATAATCTTTGCTGGCAAATCTCACCCAGCCGATTACCAATCAAAGCAACTTCTTAAACGGGTGTATCAGGCAAGTTTAGATAGAGGTTTTCAAGGGCGAATTGTCTTTGTTGAAGACTATGACCTTAATCTTTCACGTGAACTTGTCCGCGGCGTTGACGTATGGCTCAATACACCCAGACGACTGCAAGAAGCATGTGGAACAAGCGGAATGAAAGCTTCGATGAACGGCGTGGTAAACCTCAGCGTTCGTGATGGATGGTGGGACGAAGCTTACAACGGAAAGAATGGGTGGGCAATAGACAGTTTTCAAGGGGGCAGCCCTGAGGAAGAAGACAAAACGGATGCTGAATCGCTTTATAGCCTGCTCGAAAACGAAATAGCATCACTCTATTATGACCGAGACCGAAGGGGAGTGCCGCATCAATGGATAAAATTCATTAAAGAAACAATAAAATCAATCACTCCTGCTTTTAACGCTTGCAGAATGATGAAAGAATACACTCAAAGAATGTATTTGCCTGCCGCCGGACAGGAAGAATCAAGAACAGATGAGGGAAAAGAAGTTGGAAACACACAATAGCTTAGCAAAATCGTTTTTTAACCAAACCGACGTCTTCATGGTTGCTATTAGCAGCGATGAAGTCGTAGTCGACATAAACAAAAAAGCGTGTGAAATACTCGGTTATTCAAGCAATGAAGTTAAGGGCAAAAATTGGTTTGAAAACTTTGTGCCAACAGCAAAAAAAACAGAGGCGAAACGTTTGTTTCATGATGCCCTAAACGGAAATCTTCGTCATTTACATTTGGAATATCCTTTAATTACTAAACAAGGAGAAGAACGGACATTCAACTTCCATAACCTGCTTGTTAGCGACGAAAAAGGGAAAACCATTGGCATGCTTAGCTCAGCAGATGACGTTACTGAGAAGAAACGAATGGAAAAATCGTCAAGAGAAATTGAAAATCGTCTTCAGATTTCTCTGGATTTCATGATTGAGGGTTGTCAAATTATTGATTATGATTGGCGTTATGTTTACGTAAATGAGGCTGCGGCTAAACAGGGAAGAAAGACCAAGGGAGAATTGTTAGGATATACAATGATGCAAGTTTATCCTGGCATAGATAGAACAGAAATGTTCAGTCACCTTCGAAACTGCATGATAAATCGTGTCCCAAACCATTTGGATAATGAATTTGCATTCCCAGACGGAACCAAAGGCTGGTTTGAACTTCGAATTAATCCGGTTCCTGAAGGAATACTAATTCTATCTATTGACATAACTAAAAATAAAGAGATAGAATCTGAACTAAACAAATATCGATATCGACTGGAGCATGTAGTGGCAGAGCGAACAGTCGAATATGCGAAAGCAAACGAAGAATTAAGACGTGAAATTCAAGGGCATCGTAAAACTGAAGAAGGGCTTAAACTGAGAGCAACGATTCTTGATAATGCAGGAGAAGCCATATTTCTCTTAAATGAGAAAGGCGACTTTCAATATGCAAATGAAGCTGCCACAAAAGTGTATGGTTATACACTTGATGAATTCCTCAACATCAATATTCGATCACTTCTGCCGTCAAACGATGCTTCCTCAGTTAATTTATTACTAAGACGCATTGTTGAAAAAGGCGAAACCAGTCTTGAAATGATTCATCTGCGTAAAAACAAATCTCAGATGCACATAAAATTATACTCTAATTTGGTAAAAACCAGATTAGGGCAATTCATTGTAATTGTCATCCGCGAAAGTGTCGACTAAAATAATTCCGGGAAATATAAATCTCAATAACTGAAAATCAGAAACCAAGAAGTTAGCAAATGAAAAAGTGGATTAAGCAAAATCAGTCAAGCAAAACTATTTTTTGCCTTTGGAGGCGTGTTTTGCTGGGAGAGAGACTTGTTTCTTCTGTTTTCGTTTCTGATCTTTTTCTCGTTGCAGTTGCTTATGTTTTTCTAAACCTTCAGCTTTCTTCGCTTTTCTAGACAAAATTCATCATCCTTGGCTGGCAATAGAAAACAACCCTGCTCAAAAACCTTGCCCCTTGCACAAGCTCAATAGTTGTCCAGAATCTTTAATAGCAAACGGGTTAAACCTAAATTTGGGAAGTAGAAATAATGGCAAAGGTTGAAATTTGTTGTCCTGAATGTGGCTCCTTAGAAGTTGAAAAAAATAAGAATCAGGAGTATCATTGTTGCCATTGCGGAAAAATCTTTTATTTTGTTACTCCAGAATGTGGTTCTCTTGATTTCGGGAGATACGAACTCTAAGAAAACTCCCGATCTATTTTAAAAACTGTTGAAAATAGGAAAAAGAAAAACGAATCGTTTAGCCGGTAAGTTCTTGATTTCGTCTCTTTGTGGTGTTCTTCTAAAAGAACAGTGTGTTCTTTAGGGAGAGTAATATGATACATGGCTCTATTTATCTACAGAAAGTGGGTGACAAAAAAGTGAAAAGAGAATTCATCAAAGCTCTCGCAATAATCATAATTCTCTTTAGTGCTGTATGGACGCTTAACCTTCAAGTAAGTAGAGCTTCGGCAACTTTGACAGTACCCGATAATTATCCTACGATAACTTTGGCAGTCAACCATGCCTCTCAAGGAGACGTTATATTTGTAAAATCAGGCATTTACCCTGAAGACATACAAATTAACAAATCATTAACACTTGAAGGTCAAGACAGCAAAAACACAATAATAATTGGAAACGGTGGGCCAAATGAACCTGCCGTTCTTACGCTGGCGGCAAAAGGCATTAAAGTCTCTGGATTTACAATTGAAAGCGCTAATAACTCAATTCGCTCCCAAAACGCTCTGGGCATAAATATCCAGGGCGATGACTGTACTGTCAACGATAACATTTTTCAGAATAATTATTTCGGAATTTTCTGTTCCCTGCAATCGTCCACAACAATAACCAACAACATTATCACATCAAGCATTAAAGATGGTATTCGGTTTTTATCGGGTTCATCAAACAACATCTCTGACAATAGTATCATTGGGAATGCTGTTTCAGGCATTGCTTTAGGTGGATTCTCGAACATTGTCAGCGGAAACATTCTTCAAAACAACCTTAGAGGCATAGGCTTAGGCTCCTCATACTCAGTAGTTTTTGACAATAAGATAGTGTCCAATCCTGAATCGGGGATTTGGCTTTCAGGGTCAAACAACATAATCACAGCCAATAACCTTGAAGCGAACAAGTATGGGGTCTTTATTACTACTCAGGGTGCTGCTCCCCGTGCAAACCAGGTTTATCACAACAACTTTGAAAACAACAGTTTTAATGCTTTCGGCAACTCATCTTTTTTTGTTGAAAGCTGGGATAACGGTTACCCCTCAGGCGGAAACTACTGGAGTGATTACCAAACAAAATATCCTAATTTGGTTGAGAGAGACAGTTCAGGAATAGCAGATACACCATACGTGATTAACTCGAACAATACAGACAACTACCCGCTCATAAAACAATTTGATACATCAAACTCTGGAAAAACACCTTCGCCAATCCACCCAGCGTCTGTAGAATCAAACAGCATTGTTGCTTCTTGGGCGTTCGACAATATTGCCCCGGACGGTGTCATGCCAGATTCCACTGGCAACAATCCCGCTGTATTAGCTTCAACGGCAGGTAACCAATCTTACACTCCAAAGCAGGTGCCGGGCAAGTTTGGTCAAGCGTTAAGTTTCGATGGTTTATCTTATGCGTTTGTACCGCCTTCGCCTAGTCTGCAAACACCACAAGAGGTAACAATCGACGCCTGGGTAAACGTACAACAAATTAAAAACGTGCCATACAACAACATTCTTGTTGAATGCTTGAGAACCACCGCTTCACTGCCAGTCAGAACACTCGGGATTGCTATAAATGGGGAAGCGCCGCAGAATTCAAGCTCGCCGCCTATAGCAGCCCTCCGCGGCTGTGTAATGACTCAAAATGGTGTTCTAAATGAAATAGATACAACACAGCCTGTTCAGCTTAACCAGTGGATCCACGTTGTTTTCACTCGTAGCACAACTTCAGGAATGCACATCTACGTTAACGGAGAAGAACAAACAGTTCAAGTGGCCTCAGGAGTAGCCAACCCCAGCGGTCCAATTGTGACTCAAAACGAGCTCTACATCGGCCACGACTCTATCACCGAAATTAATGAACTACACATCAGCAATATGGTCGAGCAGCAGACGCAGCCTTTGTGGATGCAGTGGTGGCTTTGGGTAATCCTGTTTCTTGGCGTAGGTGGCAGCTTAATAGGTTTTGCAATTTACCGTGAAAGAAAAAGCTAACAACAAACTGCCAAAAGGCTAAAAGTAGATGTGTGGTGGGCCGGACCGGATTCGGACCGGCGACCTTCTGCACGTCAAGCAGATGTCCTAACCAGGCTAGACGACCGGCCCACAAATGCTTGTTTTCTAAAGATTCTTCCTATATAGGCGCTTCGTCTAATAGGTGTGTTGCAATATCAAAATTCTCGCTTCTATTAATCTATTTCCATGTTCCAAAACCTGCATGTTTCTGTTAAATCTTTTCTTGATAAAAGATGTTTTAAGTTACGAAGTTTGTATATATGTAAACTTAGGATAAAGGGCTTATGGCAACCGACGAAGTGCTAACTCTACTTGTTAATTTCATAAACAAGAATTCAAATGTTGCAGATATCCAGTGGGACCGACGTATGAGTCCACGGTTGCTTTTTAATCCCTATTCAGAAAAATATGATGAGCGCAAAACGATTGCACATTATTTTTTGCTAGCATCATCCATACTAGATGATACAGTCGTAGGTTATCCTGAAAATGCCCGAATGCTTCTCGGATATCTTCATGAAGCTTTTGGAAACAACCTTTTCGAAGTTAAAAAAGGACATATTTTCGAAGAAGAAATTGTTAAATTCGATTTTTACCATGATTTAGGACCAAACAAAAAAGCAGCCTCAGAAATTTTGGCATCAGTTAACCTGTTTGTCAAACTTAACGCTGAAAGAAACTTGTTGAAATATGCTCAAAAATTTACTAAACCTAAAGCTTTCGTTGATGATATTTCGCAAAACATCAAAGCGTTCGGAGGACCGCATATTGATAAGGCATGGATTTACATGCGTTGGATGGTGCGACCCCAACCTGACCTGCAAATCTACGATCATCTGCTCCCAGAAGACCTCTACGTTCCATTAACCAAGGAAAACGCTAATGTCGCCGCCAGTTTAGGTTTAATAAATTCAGCTTCACCATCACTTTGGCGAGATGAAGCAACTGCAGCCGCGGCAAGACAAAAAATAACTGACTTTGCAAAAAGCCTTTTTCCTTCGGACCCTGCAAAAGTCGATTATCCATTCTTTCTTTTAGGCAGATGGCTTAGACAAAAAACTTTAAACCGCTACACCCTGAAAACAGCGCTTGATTTTCTTGATCGCATGCAAAAAATAACTGGGCAATCCCATGCTTACTATCAAAAAATGAGTCGGTACAAGAGTGGATGGGAGAAAAAAACTGCCCTTACACTTTTGAGAATGCATATTTCCTACGGTTACGAGACTATTAGTTTTCCTTTGCCTAACAATGAAGTTTATACACCTGACTTTATTTTGGAAAAAAAAGTTCACGGACGAAAAATTGTTCTTGAACCACATTTCGAAATGACAAAAACGCAAGCTCGCAAATATGCGCTGTTCAAAAGGACCTATGGTCACGAATTCATCCTGATACTTTTGCTAAAAAACGATTTAATTCCACTATATCATCAACGAAAAATTTTGACTGATGATGTTTGTGATGACGTTTGGCCGATTGAGTTTATCCATTTGCTGGCAGAAAAAATTAGGAGAGGAACTTACGGCGAGTAATGTTTCGCTTTTTTAGTGAGCAGTTAATTAATCGGCAAAACCCAGTATTGCTGACTAAACAATGGCGCAAGACAATTTCAAACCGCTCGTAGTTTGGCTAATACTTAATGGAAAAACAGAAGAAGCACTTGAGCTTCTTTCGAAAAACTATAAAGTCAGTGTTCCTGAATTAAAAGTTGGTTTACCGAAAGGGCACAAGAAAACAGCGTTCGGTTGTTATACATCCAAGAGCCAAACGATTTCAGTTTTAGACAGCGACATCTTAGTGAACCCATTTGTTATTGTGCATGAGTTTTATCATCACCTGCGGAGCAAAGGCGTGGATAAAATGCATCGAGGCACTGAAAAAAACGCTGACAGGTTTGCTTTGGACTTTATCGAAGCTTACAAGAAAGCCGCCCTAATTTGACATGTGTTATTTGGAATCATATCCTATTGGGGAAGTAATTTCGATCGTTAGTTTGTCAGCATTTGAATCGTATGCTGCAATACAGTTTTTCCCTTCAAATGGGTAACCTACAATCATAAGAATTCTTCCAAAAAAGTAGTTCATGTCTATGTGGCTTGGTGAAATGTTGCCTGATGGATGCGAATGCACGGTACCTACTAAAGAGAAGTCTCCTGAGAACATGTAGGGGTTGAAATGGACATTACCTTCGCCATGAACTGCAAATGGAGCTAAAACAAGATCTGTTATTTTTATTATGCCTTTACTTTTTTTGCCTCTTAATAGAAGAAAGCTTTCCCGTGGATAAAGTTGTTTAGCGCCTGAGTAAATCGTTTCCAATATGTCCTGTGGTATCTGAACAAGTGGTGATGCCGTTGCCATGCCAAAAAAGGAGGCATCCTTGGTTAATTACTTTTACGTGAAATTAACCTTAAGCAGTCATTTGTTTTGTTAATTAGACTTTTAAAAAAGATAGTTTCAGGAACGGTTCGGTAAACATTTTAATAGCGAGCGAAATAGAAGTGTTGATTTGTCAGTGCCGAGGTGGCAGAGTGGTTAACGCGCGGGCCTTGAGAGCCCGTGGACCTTCTGGTCCGCATGGGTTCGAATCCCATCCTCGGCGCCTTTTATTCTCTTTTGGTTAATAGAACAGACATAAAATAGGAAATTAGCGACAACTTGGAGCAAACCTTTTGAATTATGTGGAGGAAGGGAACGCTAACTCGGAAAGAAGATAAGTTGGAAACGTGCCATCGCCGGTATTGCAGCAAGCTACCTTACTGTGGGTCTGAACTTTATAACTCATCTTATAGGTTTGCTAAATGGAGATTCCGAAAAATTCGAGGTAATCCGTAAAGAATAGTCTATATTATTTCAAACAGCAAAAGAAGCAAGGAATCTTCAATTTTTCTTTCTGGGTGGTTTTTTCTAATTAAGTCTGAAAGCTTGGTAAATAACATAAGCATCAATTTGTAGATCTGATTTTTTTTTCTAATATCGAATACTCAAATACAGCAAAACGAATAAAGCAAAGAATTCGAACAACGCTGGCAGAAACTCAAATGGTCCAAGCCCGTAGGCTCGGAATCTAAATAACGATACAATAAGCGGGCTAGAGGTTAGATCTTTTACCAGAAAAACCAATGCAAAAATTACTAGTCCTATTGTAAATTGAGAACGGGTTTTAACATAGATGTCAACGTAAATTATTGTCAAGACAATTAAAAGTGCAATATTGACAGCTGAAAGTATTGAGTTAGCAGCGTAGAAGAATTCAAGGTCTCCAGGGATAAACCTAGTTCCAGGAAGTCCTCTTGGTGCAAAATTCGGTGCTTCTTGAATTATAACCAAGATTGTTGCAAGAATTGCAACTGCTATCAATATTGCAAATATTAGCACGATTTTTGTTCTGTTATCCACCATTTGTTTTTTCATCTTCTTTTGCTCCTTTTTCTACTTTTTCCCGATTTTGTTCACAATCTCCTCAAACATGACGTAATTTTCCTCCATGGTTTGCGAAAGAAAATAAGTTGCACCATACCTGTCTCCGATGGACGTGATAATCTTGTTTTTTTCGAGAACGTCAAGGTGATGACGCATGGTCTTATAATCCATCTTAAGCAAAGTCGCCAATTGATTTGCATTCTGCGGAGACTGCTTCAATGCCACCATAATTTTTGCGCGTGTTGGTCCCCCTCTTGTACCTGCTATCAACCATCCGAGCAAGTACTTTAGAGAACGAACATTTGAAGACATTTGTGTGGCCCCGCATATTTGAAGAGGTTCTTTGTTTCTTTTAATCTATTTTAAGTAATAAATGTGAGCCTCTAAATTGGAATAAGATCGAGTTTACAGCTAATTTGGGATTAATTTTGTTCTAATGTTGAAAATTCCTTTTTGACAATTATTGAGTAAAGATTGATATTACTCATTCGGGAACAATTTTGAAAAAAGTTTAATAACTCATCATCAAGTTAATAGGTCTCCCAAGGAGCATAGAGGGGAAACAATTGAAAAAGATACTTATCGCTTTAGCCCTTGTCGCCTTAGTCATATCGTCAGTCAGTTTACTCTCAGCGCCGAACGTGAAAGCAGATCCTTCGGAAGCCCAGATCTTAAGTTACAGTTGGTATGTTGCTCCTACCACAACTACACTAGCGCAGTACATTGGGGATTTAATCGTGGTCGGTGAAGTACAGAATGTCGGTACAAATACATTAAGTAATGTGGTTGTTGGAGCAGAAGCATATAACGCGACTGGTGATTTGGTGGGTTCGGCTGAGTTTACAGCATACGTAAATTATTTAAGTCCAGGCCAGAAGGCTCCCTTTTACTTAGATTTCGCGCCTGATATTACAACCGATATTTCAACTTTTGATCAAAACTGGGCTACTTATGTAACTAATGTTACTGTTCAAGTACTAACCGCTTCTGATTCAAATCAAACTCAATATTCAGGTTTGACAGTTCCATCTGGATCGGTCTCTGTTTTGAATACAACGGACCCATACACAATAACCGGAACAGTTCAAAACACTGGTAATCAAGCTACAGGGCCCGTTTGGGTTATTTCAACATTTTATAACGCTTCCGGAACAGTTGTAGCCTTGAATTTCACAGATTATATTTCACAATCACTTTCACCTGGAGAATCAGCACCGTTTACCGCTACACCTGTAGATGATACGCCACAGTTATCAAGTTCAATAACAAGTTACAGTATTTTAATCCAGTCAGACCCTGCTCCGTCAGCTACACCAACTCCCACACCGATAACAACACCAATACAAACCACTTCTCCAACTTCCTCCAATCAGCCTACGTCTTCAGCTTCTCCTTTTGGGATATCTGCATCGCTGACAATTTATTTGGCCGCAGCGGCTGTTGCAATAGTTTTAGTCATTCTTGTAGTCTTAATGTTGCTTAGAAGACGCCAGAGAAATGCTGAATTTGACCTCCCGCCACCTCCACCTCCCATCTAGATTTTTTTTCTCTCATCTTGCTAACTTGAAATATTTTGAATCGAATATTCAGAATTATGAAGTTTTGCTTTTACGATTGCACCGCTTTTATTATTTGTATTTATCAAATCTATTCTTTCAGGTGCTTAATCAAATTTTCATAGAATTAATTTGAATTGTTTTCTAATTAGGGTTAGATTTGGGTAAGATTGTGAAAAATTGTTTAATAACTCTTCGACAAGTATGAATGAAAAGGCAATCAAGAAGAGGATTGGAACTAAAAAAAGGCCATAAGCCCTATAACTGCCCAAATAAAAAACCCCTTCGATTCTCTTTTTGGTTGCCTTTTTACATTAACACGGAAAGGTGTAAAAATTTGGGAATCATGAATCGAGCAGTAAGAAATATTTCAAGAAGAAAAATTCGAGCTTTACTCGTAATTATAGCGTTAGGCTTTTCAATGGCCATAATGGTTTCAATTCCTGCCGGTGTTTTGGCAAATCAGCAGTCTGCCAGCACAGCAGCTACAAACTTAGGGAATATTATTAACCAAACTAGCGCATCAATTAACCAAACATCAACTCAAATAGACTGCAGTCTTGCATCTAGTTTTTCAGGTTTCGGATTCCGTGATTTCGGTGGTAACACATCTGGGGGCGGCGGTTTTACGCCGGGTCAATTTGGTGGAGGTACATCTGGTGGAAGCGGCTTCACGCCAGGTCAATTCGGCGGAGGCACTGTGGGCGGCGAGTTCGGTGGAGGAGCATTTAGTGGCGGCCAATCAAATCCCATGAACGAGAGCCTATACACTGATATCAACAATACCGTCACTGGAGTTGCAATTGTTGAGCCAATACTTCAAGCCTCTGAAGGGCAAAACGTAACGAGCACCTTGTCATTTAACGGATACACGCGAGACATCACGCGTCTCGCCGTCGATTACACGATTGAAGGTATCCCGCTGACTTCTGATCTGATAAATAACTATCCTATTTTGCCAACAAACATAACAGCAGGCAACAACCTACAGGCAAGTTCTAGCGGAGATGTTTTGCTTAGCGAAAATAACTCAGCATACTTCAATGCAGGGGTAGGTGACACAATCACTATTTTAGATCAAACCTTTACTGTTGTAGGAATCTATAGTCCATCATCTGTTTCGGAAACACAAACATTATACATGAACCTATCCGATGCTCAAACAATAACCAACAATACAGGCTACATAACAAGTTTCGCAGTCTTTGCTCAAAACAGTGGCGACGTATCAGATGTAGCTAATGCCATAAGCGCGATTCATCCAGAACTTACAGTCACAACAGACCAAACCCGTTTAACTCAACTTCAAACGTTACAAACCACCTACAATACAGAATTAGCAGCTGCCCAATCAACAACTAGTCAAACATATTCAACTGCAGTTGAGGAAATTATTGTGGTTGTTGCGGCAACAAGCTTGATAGTTTTATTTGTCATGCTCTATACGGTCAAAGAAAGAACCAAAGAGATTGGCACCCTCAAAGCAATCGGTTTTAGCAACTCTGCAGTTATGGGTCAATTTATGCTTGAAGGCATCTTGCTAAGTATAATCGCTGGAGTAGTGGGTATCGCAATAGGAAGTGTTGCAGCACCAACCCTTGCATCAGCGTTACTCCCGAGCGTTGGCATTGGTGCAGGAAGTAGAGCAGCCGGATTCCTTTCGGGCACAACAAGAATCAGTGGATTATCAGTAGCAACATTAAGCCCCGAACTTGTACTGATACTATTTGGTGCAGCAATTCTTCTTGGAACTTTGGGAAGTCTGTATCCTGCATGGAGAGCTGCAAAAATAAGACCAGCAGAGGCGATGAGATATGAGTAAACCCATATTGCAAATAGAAAACCTGAGCAAATCATATTCCCTTGGCAAAAGAAACGTTCCAGCTTTAACAAACCTCAATCTCACCGTGTACAAAGGTGAGTTTATGGCAATTATGGGTCCGTCAGGTTCAGGCAAAACTACACTGCTAAACGTTATTGGCTGCATTGATAAACCAACGAGCGGCCAAATTCAATTAGATGGAGTTGACGTAACTAATTTACCCGAAAATCAACTCTACAAGATCCGAAGAGACAAGATGGGGTTCGTTTTTCAGACATTCAATTTATTGCCTTATCTTAATGCCAGAGAAAATGTCGAGTTACCCATGGAAGGACGAATCAAATCAAAAAGTGAACGAAAGAAGAGGGCAAGCGAACTCTTGGCGATGGTTGGTCTTTCAGGAAGAGAAGAACATAGGCCGCAACGTCTCAGCGCTGGAGAACAGCAAAGGGTAGCAATTGCACGGGCTTTAGCAAATGATCCCGCTTTCATTCTAGCTGACGAGCCTACGGGAAACTTGGACAGCCAAAACAAGCAAGGAATCATCAAATTACTCGCAAACCTTAACCTTACGCAGGGAACGACTATAATAATGGTCACGCATGATGCTCAAGCGGCCCGTCATACTGAAAGGATGCTTCTTCTTAAAGATGGAAAAATAGTTAAAGAAATACAGGGTCTTCACGTGAACAAAAAGAACCATAAATGTCCTCATTGCGGCAGTGCAATCCAACAGAATGATGATACATGTCCCACTTGCAAAAAACCTATTTATGGAAGCGATGAAATATTCTGAACCGAAAATGCCAGACAATAAAGCTTCCAAAAAACTTTGGGAAATTTAAGGGTTGACCGATGGAAATTCCACCTCCACCTATCCCTACTATTCCTTCGATTCCGTCGCCACAAAAAGCTAAACGTTTTTCGGCAGTTGTTTTAGTAATTCTTGTTCTCATAGGTTTGATTGCAGGAGGTCTAATTGGCTTCGCATTGACTTATTCAAATTTCAACTCAAAGCTTAATACTTTACAAAGTCAACTGCAAAGTTTCACTCAAAATCCCACCAATATTGTTTATCCAAACGCCACATACTTAACGGGCTCGAATGTTTCGCTTTCTAATCTTTATCAACAAATTAAGTCTTCGGTGGTTGTAATTCAAGATCTTGTGCCTGAATACAGTTTCTTCGGCACTCTAGGTTATTCACAACAGCAAGGTTCAGGGTTCATAGCAACTGTAAACAACCAACAAGTCGTTGTCACTAACAATCATGTGATCCAAGACGCAATCAATGAAACCGTCACTTTTTCCGATGGCAACTCTTTTCCAGCCAAAGTGCTAGGGTCGGATCCACTAGCTGACCTTGCAGTTCTCACCATTAGCCCGATGCCCAGTGGCTTAACGTCTTTGACACTTGTTAGCTCTGAAACTCTTAATGTAGGCGACCCAGTCGTTGCTGTAGGTTCACCATACGGCTTGTCAGGAACATTAACAACAGGCGTTATCAGCGCTTTAGGACGCACAATCACTGAACAATCAAGCTCAGGCAGCGCTGGTCAGACAATTCCTGATATTATTCAAACAAGCACTGCTATTAACCCTGGCAATTCTGGGGGTCCACTTCTTGATTATGGAGGCGATGTCGTCGGCATTACAACTGCTGGTATTAGTAACTCTCAAGGTTTAGGTTTTGCAATTCCCTCTGACACCATATCACGTGAAATTAGCTCATTAGTTTCTTCTGGTTCGTACACTCAGCATCCAACAATTGATGCCCAGGGCACGGATATGAACTATCAGATTGCTCAAGCTATGAATACAAGCGTTACTTATGGATGGCTCGTTGAAAGTGTATCTGCCCAGAATGGACTTAAGGGCGGTTCAACGCAAACGGCAATTCTAGGTTCAAACGTAATTCTCGGCGGCGACATAATAACTGCTATCAATGGCGTAAGAATTACTAACACTGATGATTTGCTGTCATTTCTGGAGCAGCATACCTTGCCGGGTCAAACAGCTAATTTCACGGTGGTAAGAGCTGGGCAAACACAAACAGTTGGGGTCACAATAGGAAAAATCTCTTAGCTCGTGGGATAGTCTGAGTTCATTGTCGCTATTTTTATAAGGTGAACGCTTAAAGTAGATGGCATGCAAGCGGAATTTGGAGTAATTGGTGGAACAGGTCTCTACGACCCTAAACTTCTCAAAAATGTTCAAGAAGTTGCCATGGAAACGCCATACGGCAAGCCCTCAGACACGATAACCGTAGGAGAGCTCGGTGGCAAATGCGTGGCTTTCTTACCCAGGCACGGAAAAAAACACACAATAAGGCCAACTGATATCAACGTTAGGGCAAACATTTTTGCATTAAAACGGCTTGGTGTAAAACGTATCCTTGCCCCTTCAACCGTTGGTTCTCTGCGAGAGGAGTATCGTCCAGGCGAAATCGTTTTTGTTGACCAATTCATCGACCGAACTACACGGCGAGAACAGTCTTTTTACACGGAAAACAAGGTGTGCCACATTTCCGTGGCTGAACCCATGTGCCCTGACCTAAGAAAAACCATAATATCCGTAGCATTGGGCATGGGCATCAAAATGCATGAAACAGGAACCTACGTTTGCATCGAAGGACCACGATTCTCAAGCAGAGCAGAATCCAAAATGTACCGCCAATGGGGCGCTGATGTAGTTGGCATGACGCTTGTTCCTGAATGCGTTTTGGCAAGAGAAGCCGAAATTTGCTATGCTTCCATATCAACCGTCACCGACTACGACGTGTGGAAAGACCACGTAGTCTGCGTTGACGATATCCTTGCCACAATGAAGTCTAACATTGAAAATGTTAAGCGCGTAATCGCTGAAACTGTCGCTAAAACTCCCAGTGAATGCAACTGCGCATGTAACCAAGCCCTCAAAGGAGCTTTTGTTTGAGGCGAAAAAAGTGACTAAAACTGAAAAAAAAATTGATCTTAAATCTAAGATTCGAAGAATTCCCGAGTTTAAGGGTGTCGTATTCTGGGATATAACTCCACTTTTGAAAGACAAAGTCTGCTTCCACACAGCCATCAAGCAATTAGCTGACCATTACAGAGGCGAACCAATCGATGCGATCGTTTCAAATGAAGCGAGAGGCTTCATAATTGGCTCTGCTTTGGCTTACGAATTGGGCGTTGGGTTTGTTCCCGTCAGGAAAAAAGGAAAACTGCCGTTCAAATGCGTAAATCTAACATACAAGAAAGAATACGAGAGCGACACTATTGAGATCCACCAAGACGCCATTGAGAAGGATGCAAACATTTTGATAATTGACGATTTGCTTGCTACGGGTGGAACCGTGAAAGCCAACATCGAATTAGTTGAAAAATTAGGCGCCAACGTTGTTGGCTTAGGCTTTCTAGTTGAATTGTGCTACTTAGACGGAAGAAAAGTCTTAGGCGACAAATACGATGTTTACTCACTGATTCAAATAAAAACCACTAGTGCATGAAAACTAATTAATTCGAGCTTGGCGCCAAGAGGGCACAAGTAAGCATTATTCCTTCTCTTCCTTTCTGATGGCATAAAAATAATTGCGAATGGACGCGGTTTGCTTCGTTTATGCCTTCGTGCTTGCTTATTTCACAGTGTCCAAATAGATTTCTAAGTCCTGCTCAGAAAACAAAACGAAAATAACCTTCTCCACTCTCCCATCTTTTTCCAAAAACTCCTTTACCGTTTTTACTGCAATACGGCTGGCTTCTTCAATAGGATAGCCATAAGCTCCGGTGCTAATTGATGGAAACGCAATTGATCTAATTCCTTTCGCAACTGCAAGTTTCAATGAGTTTCTGTATGCTTGTTTTAACAGTTCAGCTTCAACGTGAAAGCCTCCAAGCCACACAGGTCCCACCGTGTGAATAACATATTTAGCCTTCAAGTTGCCGCCTGAAGTAACAACTGCTTTTCCAGTTGGCAAGCCATCAGGCCACTCAGTTGCCCTTATTCGCTTGCATTCTTCAAGAATTTTAGGTCCGCCTTTCCTATGTATAGCACCGTCTACTCCGCCACCGCCCATAAGGGATGAATTTGCCGCGTTAACAATCGCATCTGCCTCGATGTCTGTAATATCGCCTTTGACTAATAGTAAGATTGTATTTCCAACGTGAAATTCCATGAGTATTACATTTTCACCTTTCTATATAACTGTACTAAATTAAGGACCACACGGCAGAACCCATAAAGTATGCTCCGAAACCGATGAATACAGCAACGCAAAAAATCGTAATTCCCATCCTGACTCGATCGTTCCAAAACCGTTGTGACTTAAAAATTACTAATGCCGCTAAAGTGTACCAGGAGAAGTCGCATAGCCAATGAACACCGGCAAAAACCGAAAACCCTACAAAACCAAACAGTCGGGCATTAAGTATCAAAGTTGTGCCAATGGTCAACCACCATAGGATAAAGCCTGCATTTGCTGCAGTGGTGTAAACTCCCGCAAGTATTGAATCCCGTTTCAAATTTACTTGTGATTCTTCATTTTTGTGTCTGTTTCTGAATGTTTGTATGCCCATAAGGATCATCAAGAAGCCACCCACTAAACCCACCCCAACCTGAACAATGCTTGGAATATTAAATTCACTTAGTATAAAGAAAATCAAAAACATAAGCGGAAACTCGACTATGCCGTGGCCAACTGCGATTAAAGCGCCTGCAATCTTGCTTTTTGCTGCCTTTTTGACGGTGATTGCAAATAACGGTCCAGGCATTAGGACGCCAGAGAGTGAAATAAGCATGACTGAAGCTAAGAATAGATAGAAATCAGTTATGTATTCCGAGGTTCACCCCTCCTTTCTATTGCGCTTTAATCAAATTTGCCATTGTGTGCTATAAGCCTTCAGGTTTTGTATACAAAAGCATCAACAAAACACATTTCAGGTGCACTTTTTGGCTTTTAAGAGTTGAGTTTGCATTTCAACAATTTCACCGCTATCCTTCGCCGTAGTGTAATTGTCAAGCAACATTCCGTTTAATTCAAAAAATGAGTGACCCCACGTAAAAATGGACAAAAGATCTTCTGACTCTTTTTTGAAACCTGCAATATACAAGGCGGATGCAACGGCTTCGGCAGTAGTCAACTTTGTTAGTTTGCCGAAATTGACGGGGTTTCCTGCAATAAGAATTGGCAAGCAGCGGCTCGTTCCCTTTACGTGTGTGCTCATAACTTTTTGTGCGTGTTCCCAACTGCAATCCACTGCAGCCAAACCAAATTGCTGAATTCTTTCCCTATCCGCTGGCGAAAAGGCTATTTCTCCGAAAGGATTTAGCACTATGGCTCGTTTTGGGAGAAATCGTGTCCTAGTAACTATCCGGGCAAATCCTCGACGCTTTAGTCTTAGGGCAGTGTTTTTTTTAGGGTCATCCTGAGCCGCATGATAAATAGTTATTCGAAACGGAAATTTCGGCGCTGTAGGTTCGGCGTTATTTTCCATTTGGTTTGCGCACCTTCAAGTGACTCATCGGATCATCCAAAAGCTGAGGAATCCAATCAATAATGTCCGTCGCCACCATGTGAAAACCAATTTCTTCTGCAACAAAATCGCCTGCAGCACCATTAACAAAAGCGCCAGCAACTGCCGCTTCAAATGGGTCAACATGTTGAGCCATCAAACCAGCAACTATACCGCTGAGTACGTCGCCTGTACCGCCAACTGTCATGCCAGCATTGCCTGTAAAATTCAATTTAATTTTTTCAGTGTCGCATATGATGTCAACTTTGCTTTTCACCAAAACGACAGCTTTGAGTTTTTTCGCGGTTTTCTGTACTGCCAAAGCGCGTTCATCTTGGTTTTCAGGTAGAATTTCGCCTGTTAATATTGTGTATTCGCCTGAGTGAGGAGTCAAAACCAGCGGTACCTTAAGGGGTCGCTTAAACTTTGCAAACGCTTTAAGCCCGTCAGCATCCAAAAGCAGAGGTTTGCCTGCCTTCTCAACTTCTATGATGCATAGCTTGACAAACTCTGAGGTTTCAGGATTTAATCCCATGCCTGGACCCATTGCAACCGCGTCAACCATGTTCAAATAAGGTTTCAATGTTTCAACATTGCTCGGATTTATATTGTCACCATTAAGTTTTATTGTAATCAAGTCTGGCGACATTGAAGAAATCGCATAAGCAGATTTCGTCGGCGCCGCAAGATAAACAAGATCTACGCCTGTCCTTAAAGCACCAAGCGAAACTAATGTTGGCGCACCAGAATATACTTCACTTCCCCCAATAACCAACAATCGTCCAAAATCGCCTTTGTGAGCCGACGGACTTCGCTGCCTTCTTGATAGAACAACGTCTCCTGGACCTGCAAACTGTTCATACTCCTTAGGCAACCCTATGTCATTCACAACTAATTTTCCAACATATTCTTTGGCTTTTTCTAGACCTTTCTTTTTCTTGTAAAAAGTTACTGTAAGATCGGCTTTAACTGCTGTTCCTAAGATTTCTCCAGTATCGGCGTCAATACCTGTTGGAACATCAACTGATAATTTGAACGCTTTCAAAGAATTGATGTGCTCAACCATTTGGGATACCGGTGGCTTAAGTTGCCCCTTGGTTCCAGTTCCAAGCAAAGCATCAATTGCAACATCAGCAGAGACCTTAGGTATCAGAGAGCTGTCATTTATTTCAATAAGTGAAACCTTATCATGTGAAGATTCAAGAATCAACCAATTTTGTAATGCAGCTTCATGGTGAATATCATGGCTTCTTCCAGCTAGAACAACGGTTACTTTGAACCCAGCTGCTAAGAGATGTCTAGCAGCAACGAACCCGTCGCCGCCATTTCCGCCTAATCCGCAGAAAATAACAATTTTTTTCTCATTAGAGAAACGTGAAATGACTTCCTTAGCAACATCGAATCCAGCGTTTTCCATTAATTGAAGCAGGGATATACCGTAGTATTCCGCATTAGTCTCTAAAGCTCGCATTTCTCTGCTTGATATAAAAGTGTTAATGTCTTTCGTTTGCATGCGTGATGCCTCGTATTTTATTGTATCTGATTAAAAGATAAGCATATCCGTATGGTATACGAAAGCATCAACAAAACAAACTGAAAACTACTTGTTTTTGGGTCGATAGACTTTTCCTTTGTATTCCTTTGAAATTATCATGGTTGAAGTAACAAGTACGTTCGGAACCGTTCTTATTTTGTCTGAAACAAAATCCTGCAGCTTTTCCAAATTAGTTGTTACCAGCCTCGCTATCACATCATACTCACCAAAAACTACGTCTGCCTGCATAACCTCTTCAAATTCAGTCATTTTTTGAGCAACTTCACGTTCTGTTCCCGAAGCTTCTTTAAAAAGAACATAAGCTAAAACCGACATGGCTTCACCATCAAGTTAAACTCACAAAAACTTAATTACTTTTCGATTGGACATTGTGCTTGCTTCAAAAAGTTTATTCAATAGTTACTACTTATTCCTATATTGAATTTCTAAAAATTTCTAAATAAAAAATAAGGCGACTTAATGAAAACAAAATATAATATAGTAAACTCAGACGCCCTGTTGATAACCGATATCCAAAAAGATTTCTTGCCAGGCGGCTCTCTCCCAGTTGAAGGTGGGAACGAAATAATTCCTGTCCTTAATGCCTATATCAAACGTTTTGCTTATGCCAAAGCGCACATTTTTGCCTCAAGAGATTGGCATCCGCCCAATCATATATCGTTTAAGTCACAAGGTGGTCCGTGGCCTCCTCATTGTGTCCAGGAAACAGAGGGCGCTAAGTTTAGTCCTGACTTGAAGCTGTCTTCAATTATTGCAGTCATTTCAAAGGCTACAAATCCTGAGCATGAAGCTTATTCCGTTTTCGATGGAACCAACTTTGCCCATGAATTAAAAATGTGTGAGACTAAACGTCTCTTTGTTGGGGGATTAGCAACTGATTACTGTGTAGTAAATACCGTTCTTGATGCCCGTAAGCTTGGCTTCGCGACAGTGGTTCTTACAGATGCTACGTTGGGCATTAACGCCGAGCCCGGTGATGTTGATCGAGCGTTTGCAACGATGCTCCAGGCAGGAGCTGAACAGGCTACAAACGATGACTTTCCAGATGATGCAGATACCTTACCATTAGAAGAAACCACTCCTGATGCATTGGAAGAGAAACCTTCAGAGAGGGCTGCAGTAAAGAAAAAAGCACGGATGCGACCACGAGGCTCCTCTAAAAGGGTCCGAACTGAGCGAAAAGGTTAATTTTTGTCGAAGTGCAGCGAACTTTATATAATCATGGAATTTGAAAAACTGAAAAGGCCTAAAGTTTCACTCTCCCTTTTTGTTTTTCAGATTAAATTAACTTCTGCCTATTTTTCTATTTGGCAGTGCTAAGAAAACTGTAAAATAGATTGTTTTTTAGTCACTTTTATTTTAGTGATTTAATTTTATGAGGCTGAAAATATCTATTTTTGATGCTAGACACCTTTTTTGCATTTCTAGAATCCATTCTGTATGTTTCAGGAATAGATTGATTGAAAATTGGACAGTTTTCGCCAGTTAAATTCTTCTATTTACTTTCATTATCAAAACATTTTGTTATCACAGCCTCCGAAATTTATTCGAATGGTCACTTTTTACAATAAATAGTTAAAAAGACTTATGCAGAACCGCATGATTACCACTGAAACGTTAAAATTGCATGTTAAAGAGCGTTTACTCTGCCGTACGAGAAGCGAAAGCATCAACTTTGAATAGTGACCCATAGAAAAGGTTGGTTTTAGGGCTCGCCCAAAACTTGAATTATCAAAGTTCTTTTTCTTGAGTACACATCAGTCTCTACAAAAAGCAGAGATTGCCAAGTTCCAAACGTTACACAACCGTTAACTATTGGTAAAGTTTTGTCTGGCGGCAGAAGTATAGACCGCAAATGGGAATGCGCATTAGATGGATGCTGGTACACTTTATGTCTCGGCGCAAGTTCTTCGAGCAAAACCTTGATGTCATCAAGGAGAGCATTGTCGTTTTCTGTTAAAATAAGAATGCCTGTCGCATGAGGCGCAAAGACATGTACCAGCCCGTTTTTGATACCTGAACTTGTCACCTCTTCCTGAATTCTGTCGGATAAATCTACAAAATCTATTTCGCCTTTGGTGGTAAAATTGATGCTTCTATTCACAACTTTAAAGTTTGACGTATTGAGCACCTTTTCTAATTGTATTTCTTAATTTGAAAATACAGAAAAATGTTTCTGATATTAAGTATAACGACAACAGGCAGAACAGCGACAATTGAAATTAGCACGTGTTGTTTTCTTCTTCAATAGAGGCTGAAAGTCTGGAATCAGTGCCCCATTTTATCTTCCTCTTTTACGGTTTCAGAAGGAAGATGAAACCAACGCTTATTTTGCTTTGTTGTGATTAGCTGTTTTGAATTACCTCGATTTCTTCGTTCTCTCTCACAATCTGCCTCTATAGGTCAAGAGTTTATACAGTATGTTATACAGTATGATATACAGTTTGATGCACAGCTGAAGTAATATGCCGAAAGGTGTTCTTCTTTAAGGTAATAAGGAGGGCAGTCGCGTGCAGAAGTGTAGCTACTTCGTCCACAAGCGCGATTTACTTTGCTTTTCGGAATAGATGCACCCAAAAAACACGCACAGTATGTACAAATTGACTTCAAAAGTTAATTTTTCAGATAGAACGTGGTCTACATTTTAAATTTAAATGCTGAAAAAATTCATCGCACAAAGTTTTCGATAGCCTAAAACTCTCATTGACTGAACTTTTCTTACAATTAAGTAAAAGAACCAAAAAATACCAATCTTAACCTGATTTTCCGTCGAGTCCGCTATTCTGAGGCATCATTTCCATTCTGTGACAACAATTAAGTAAAAACACCTGGTTGATTTGCTTAGACTTTGACTCCATAATGGATGTATATTTAACCTTCGCGTTTATTCGAACGCTTTCGTGACTAAAACACTAGATTAAGCCAAAGGCTCTTAAGAGGAATCACCAACTTTTGCAAAGCATTTTCTCACCAAACAATAAATATTTGGCAATTTTTTTGACCGCGCATACACTTTAAGATGCCTTCTTTGTCAGTTAATTATGATACTAGTCGTCAACTCCGTGTGGCAACTATTTCGCAAAAGCCTATTTTTGATAAAAAGGAAAAATGAGACCCCCGAATCAGTTCTACCGCACTTGCCCAAAGTGACAAAGGGTGCGCCACTTAATTACTAAATTTGCTATGGCCTTAACCTAAATTACTACTGTCGATGACAACATGATTCTCGATTTAAAGTAACAATTAATCGTCGTAGTGCAAAAGACGTTCTAATATTGTATAGAAACTCCAAAGATAGGCATTAATTTACTGCTAATCAAATGTGTTTGGTTGATGCTTTTGTATACCGAATAGACCGCCTTGTAGTGATCTGAATATTTCTATTTGTTCGTTGTCGCTTGTGATGGCAAACTAATCCGGCAATACTGCCACAACTAAACTCACCAGCGATATCTCTTGATTCAAGCGATTGCTTCAATTCAGCATAGTTTAGATCAGGCTTAGCAGACCACATATTGCCACTCTGCACTATTACCAACGAAAACACATACGCAAAAAAGGGGCTTAAGACAATAAATGCCTCTTGTTTTTTCTCCAGTTAAAACTCCTCAAAAGAAAATTCTCTTTGCACTTACTTGGCTTTGACCCCTAAGGCATAGTCCACGTTGTGATCAGACTAAGAAATACAGCTCTAACTATTTTGAGGATTTTCTGCATTCTGAAAATGCGCCCTTTTCAGTCGTGTTCAGTATGTCCAGGAGACGGTTTTCGCAAGCAGCAACCTTAATTCTCTTTTATTGAAAAGGACCTGGTAAGCTTAGAGTTGTTAAGGAATAATTTTCAATTAGTATTGTGGCGACGCCTAGGAAAAGAATTGAGGGCAACCAATGGTTGCGCTGATCAGAAAATTTCTTGTTATGATTAACTCTTGATTTTTAGATTTTCGAGCGCCTTGAAAAACGGTTTAACGTCTGGCTTAATTTGATAAATAAATCTCAATTATGGCTTATTTTGCCATAAACTAAGCGATATGATGTTGTTTTATTCCGAAATATGTTGTGCTAAAAAACGGCCAATATTTTTTAATGGAAACGATAATTTGAAACCTCAATTTAGAGCTGAAATAGCCAAATAGACTCATTTTAGCCTTTATCATACTAGTGTGAATACTCTGGTATGGAGAATATCGGGGCCTCATATAAGTACCCTCGAAAATCTCCATGCGAAGCCAAAGTCCATTTTTTCGCTTTGGCTTCGAGCATTTCCGCGAATTTTTGCGAAGGAAGTGAAAACTTCGCTGATTTTGAAGAAATTTGATGTTAATTTCGCTTTTAAAATTTGCCCGCTTACAAGACTCGAAAGGCAACTGTGCTGGCTGATCTGTAAATAGGTTGTTCAGTTGATGCTTCTGGATGCCACGCGAGTGCCGAAGCAGGTTTATGAGTCTTAACTTAACGTTGGATAGTGAAAATTCAGTCTCTATGGGACTTAATTTTTGGTTTTCTAACGTTCAGCGCTTACTTTTCAAGCGCTTAGTATAGCCTAAACTGGCGATATTGTTGGTGCGCAGATGATGATGATCTCGACGTCAGTGTCTTTGGTGAGGTTAGTATTATTACGAATTTTTACATTCACCAGCATCATCCAGAAGCACTAGCGGATAATAACGTATACAGAAGCATCAACACAACACAGTTTTCTTTGTTCTCCTGAGCAACAATTTTTATGTCTAAAGCACCGATAAATCAGCAATCGTTTCAGGTGGAAAACTGTGAGCACCGACTTGGATAGAATAAGACTTCGTCGCTGGCGGAAAAGAGGCTTCTACAGCGAAACTGTACTAGTCAAGTTGCTGCAGAAAAAAGGTTACTACGCCGTCCGGGTTCCTGTAAGCAACCCAAGCCTCAACCCCTTACCCGACATCATGGCTAGAAAAGGCGAACATAGCTACGCTTTTGAAGTAAAAAACGCCAGCTACTACGCCTACTTTCCCAAACAACAAATCGACAAACTCTTCAGGTTCCTTGACCAATTTATCCCCTCAGACAACGCACACAAACACGCGGTCGTCGCAGCACACCTTGGCAAAAGGTGGCTCTTCAAAGAAATCAGCTGGACCGATTGGGAAAAAAATAAACTTCCTGAAAAAGTTAGAATCCTTAAGCGTGATCGTGGCAACCTTAACATAGATACAACTTACAGTTAGCTTGTTTTGGCTTTTGTTTTTGATAATATGAGTACTTTGAGCAAGCCGTTCGTCGAAAGCCGATTGACCTGAATTATTGAAAGAAGAAGAAGGACACGGTGCTGCTACCAATTGTCCTTCTTCTAAGCTTCCAAAAGAAGAAGAACCAAGTGGGGTGCGCACTTCTTCGTCAAAAAACCGCTTTCATAAACGGATTTTATGAATATCTATTGGGTGCGCATTTGAAGCTAAAACTGGATTTATTTTTTAGATTTGGCTTAACTTGTTAAAGTGTTTATAGAAAGATTTTAGCGATTCAGTGTACATTGGCATTTGATTTAGAAAATCCTGCATTTGAAGAACAGGCACAACTGGAACTTTGTCGTAGAATTTGAATGAACTTGGCATAAGTGATAATACTGCTGGAATAAACTTTGCCTCATTCCATTTTGTACATTCCATGTGCAGTGAAACGTTTGGAAGAGAATCAGCAAATGCCCTTGTTCGTTCAACCTGTGAGTCAACAATTCTTCTCAAAGCTGAAGGAGCAATTGAATGCTGCCAATGCTTACAATCTATACAGACCACTAAGGGTTTTTTACAGCCCACCACATCAATTTCCCATCTGCGCCCTGCATGTTTGAATCTTACGTTTTTTGCGACCGCGTAACCGAAATTGCTTAAGGCAAAAGCGGCAATTTCCTCAAACTCTTGCCAACAAAGTAAATTGCTAATGTGCTCAACATCGGCCCCTAAACATGCTGCTTTGACGGCCAGTTTAAGCCTCATTGCACTGTTGATTTCAACCTGGTCTTCTTTAACATAAATGAGACATTCATTTTGCAGTTTTGATAGCAAATTCTTCGTTGTTGAGGCGGGTATCCTCGAGTCTTTTTTTACATCTTCAGTTAAAACGTCACCCTTCTTGGTCAATTTAAGCAGCGAAATAATCAGATTACACTCAACACTCAACGCCGATACCTCAAGAATTAAACAAGAGCATGTTAAAGTTACTTGTTAACCAACGAGAAAATTGCAGTTTCGCTAGTGTCAGCCTTTTCATGCCGTATACAAAAGCATCAACCAAACCCATTTCAAAATCCATTAAAATCAATTATTCCCCTTCGTCAACATAGTTCAACTTAACTTTCCTTAGGCCAATCCCTCTTAGGATATTATTTAACGCTTATACAGCTCTTGCAGAAAAACCTTCTTTCGTTTTTCAGAAAAGAAAAAATATCCACCTTCGCATCTCGTATCGTCAAATAGTCTGAAAGAGCATGGACACTTAATCAGATACAAACCATTATTAACTAAATTCAATAGGTCAATTTAACTTTTAAATGTAAAAAATAACCATTCGACTATTTTTCGCCAAACAAATAAGCTGCTTTCGGACTTTTTACTTAGCTGATCGCAGAAGTAATCACCTAATAAGCTCTCTAACGACAACTGAGCTCCAAATTTGGCCTAGAAAGTCCTCCAAATTAGGTTTTCTACGCACTTTTTTTCCTTTTTTGCCTATTCATTCGCTCAATTTGGGCATCCCTACTCTTTCCGCTTAGTTTTTGTTCTGTGTTCAGCCATGTATATTTAACGTTCGTGAACTTTCGAGAATTTTGGGAGTTTAGACAAAAATGGTAAACTAAAATGGCGATCACTTTGTTTATGCTTTCGTATACAAAACGCGAATTCTAATTTGAACTTTATAGAGTGAGTGACGTTTAAGATGATTAGCAAAAAATTAGGTTTGTTTGAAAAAATTATTCTTTTTCCTTTTCTTGGATTTCACATTGAAGCTTCTTGATTATTTCGTCAGCCCTCAGTGGCTCAATTTTTAAAGTGTAAAGCTGGCTTGGGGTGCGAAGCTTCAATTTAACTGTATCCTTAAGCCTTTTCACTGAGCAATATTTTGCTTTCGCGCTCATAGCTACGAACTTATCAACATCAGTAATTTCAGACGGCATACGCATTCCTCTTGTAGGTAGCCTTGATGGATGCAAAGCGAGTTTTTATCTGTTTTGGTGACAAATCACCGAAGCATACCCGCTCAATTGCATATGTAGCAAGTTCTGAAAAGCTTGTTTTTCAACGAAAGATAAACCTAAAATAAGATATTTAAAAGAAAATGGGTTTGTTATTTTCCGGAAAAATCTACTTAAGCCTTTTTGGATCGAATGCCAAGCTTAAGGTTAACCTCAACAATATATTCTTTATCGGCTTTTCCAACTGAGAAGTTCCAGGTTTTTACGTCTACTTCCATATCCTTAAATTGATTTACAATAGCATCTTTATATTCTGAAGCGGTTTGGCCGATCTTCTGTAATTTCTCAGTTATGTTAATTGATGTTTCAGGCACAGATTACACCTCCCAACAACAGAGTACACTAAAGCATCAAACGCTAAACTGCTTTTAAAAATATGTGACTGCGCAAGCACAACAGCAAAACGGCTTATAGCAGTGACAAAGGTAATACGGATTTTTACTTTTTCATAGTCTACACTAACTGTTTATTTCTGGTTGACCATTGGAACAATTATTGATTTAATGCTCTGGATGCGGATGATTTATACCGTAATACAATCTCACCGCGAACAGTACCACGAAAACTGCTTCGATTATTGCGGCAAACCTATCTACTGCAAGCTTAGAAAAAAGTATCAGAAGAAAACGACTGGTGGGCCGTACCGGATTTGAACCAGTGATCTTCGCCGCGTGAGGGCGACGTCCTAGCCAGCTAGACTAACGGCCCGATGCAGTTATGGATTGAAACTACGTATTTTCCCTTCATAAAACCTTTCCCCTCACAAACACAAACAGGATAGCGGTATACAACATGAGTCTAAAAAAGAAGTTTAAATTCGAGTTATCACCTGATCAAGAAGGATTTTTAATGTTGCTTTGTTTCGTAGGCACTGGTTTAATTGGCTATTTCCTAAGCCACTCAATGAGTTTCCTGCATTAGTTTCAACTTAGAAGAATCAGGTAAATCGGCTAAACCGTTTACGCATATTTCAAACTATGCGTCTCTTTCTTGTGAACGAGTTATTGACGGATTTCTTGCGCAATTTTTTTCTTTGTGTCTTGGGTTGCTTTTTTAATTTCGGGTCTAAATTAGTTGCAGGTCACGTACAGAAAAGGTTGGAAAAGAACAGAAATGAATGGAAAAGAATGGGAATGAACAAAAAAGTATAAAAAAGAACAGGAAAGTACTTCCAAGGAGAAGTTGATTTGCCCCTAACCCATAGAGTAACATTTAAAGTTCAACTGCAAAAACAGAGCCGCTTCCAAATCCCAAAAATTGTCCGCTGGGAATACAAACTTGAACCTACCCAAACAATGAAAATAACCCTAAGAATATTCAATCTGGGCTTTTCTGAAAGTTTTTTAGGCAAAATGCTTCCCGCCGGTCGCGTAACAGTTCCAAGAATAGTTATCGTCCAATTGAACCAAATATTGCCCAATCTTAAAGATAGTTTAATTGAGGTTGTGCTTGAACCAGTTTGACAAAGTTTATTCGAATTCATTCTCTGCCCAGGGCACTTGTCGGATAGGGTTTCTCAAATCAAACCTTCAAAATTTTAGAACTGAAGAGCTCAAATTTTGTCAATTGTTTTGAATCTCTTGCCAGAAAAACAATTTGATACTCTACGAAAACGTAAATAAGTATGGGTGCTACAAACCATATAGCTCTCTGAAAGTTCCAAGTCTATCCAAATATGTGCCGAGGTAGCTCAGCCTGGGAGAGCGCTCGGCTGAAGACCGAGTCGTCGCATGTTCAAACCCTGCCCTCGGCACCAATCCATTAATTTGGTATAACCCAGCGACACTTTCATTTTCGTTCTAAAGAATTAAAGGTCATCCGAGAAGCAGACAAACTCATCCTGATTGATCAAGTCTTAGATTTTGTCTTTGCTTTGGTAGATTTGCAAATGAATTGGTCGTCTTCTCCACTTGTATTAGCTGTATGGAAAGCAAGGTATTCTTGATGTTTTTGTGACTTAAGACCTGCATAACAGTAATAGTCAAAATTTAGTTAAGCGTTCACCCAAAGGTTGAGTTGTTTGTTTCTGTTTGCCCTTGTTTTGTTTTTTTGTTTTACAAATTTTTACTTGTTTTTGAGTCGATTCGATAGTTTTCTTTGCCGCTCTTGCTCGTTTTTGGAATGGTTATGGTGAATTTGGCTCCTTTGCCAGGTTCACCGTTCTCTTGGATTTCCCAGCCATAAACATCCATCATCTTCTTGGTTAGGAATAATCCGAAGCCTGTGCTACCGCCTGTGCTGAAGCCCTCTTTGAAAAGACATGGTTTGTTCTCTAAAGATACGCCTACTCCGTCATCCTCATAGATCAGCTTCAGACTCTCCTGATCAGCCTCTTCATAATACACTCTGATAGTTGTGGTTTTCTCGCCGTATTTTCTCGTATTATCAATGAAATTGTAGAACAGTTGCCTTAGAAATGAATCTGCCAAAACAGTCATACCCCTACATTCATTTTTGACAGCGGGGAGTGAGCCAGAAAAAAGAGCAACGGCTTCTTTCAGTTTGGCGTCAACATTGACGTATGTCAGGTCTTCAACCCCAAGTTGTTCATACAATTTGGCAAAGTCAAAAATCTTCACCGATTCCGCAACTGCCTGCTCCATCTTACTAAGTCCATCCACAATGTCTGTCAGATCGCTATGTTTCTTTTTGAGCAAATACGCATAACCAGTCACGGCTGAAAGCTTGTTTCGAACATCATGCCTAGTTAAGCTGCCAACTACGCCCAATTTTTCGTTAACCAATACCAACTGATTTACCATCTGATCCACTTTTTCTTCGGCTATTTTTCGTTCAGTGACATCTCTAGCTATAGCCGTAAAGTACCGAATGCCCTCAAGTTGGAAAGCAGTCATAGAGAGCTCTATCGGAAATTCGGATCCATCTTTTCTGAGAGCAGGAAACTCTAGAATTTCACCTGTAACCTTCTTTTTTTCGACTTCAGCAAGTTTTGCAATGAGGTTAAGGTGGTCTTTGCCAAAACGAGGAGGAACAAGATTCTCGCTTACTTTTTTGCCGATTATTTCACTCGCTGTGTAACCAAAAATCTGTTCAGCAGCAGGATTCCAATACACAATTCTGTCTTCCTCATCGAATAGAAAAATTGCGTCAATCGCAGATTCATTAATGGCCTTAAACTTAGCGTCACTTGCCTGCAAATCTTGTTCCATTTGCTTGCGCTCAGTGATGTCAATGACTAGCCCTCTAAATCCTGTCACCTTGTTTCCCGAAATGCGAAGAGTTGTTGCAATAAGCGTAGGAAAAGTGCTCCCGTCTTTCCGCAAGAATACGTATTCAGAAGGAACATTACTGCCTCCTGCTAACAAACGCTGCATACTTTCCATTGCTCTTTGCCTATCTTCAGGGATAAGGAACTGCAGTATATTCAATTCTTTTTTGAAATCCTCATTTGAAACGCCAGCAATCTCTAGCCCCTTATCGTTGACAAATTCCACCTTCCCAGTTATATCAGATTCATAAACAATGTTGGGCAAAGAATTTGCCAGTTCCCTGTACTTTTGCTCGCTTTCACGCAAAATCTCGTTGACCTTTTTGCGTTCATCAATGTCTAAGAACATGCCCTGTACCGCTGGTTGACCCATGTATTCAATGCGACTTGCGAATGCTTCCAGCCAAACTAATGAACCGTTCTTTCTTACTGCCCTAAACTCAAGGCTTGAGGGTGCTGGTTCACCACGCATACGGCTTTCTAAACGGGCAAAGAAAGCAATCCTATCTTCATTATATATCAATTCTGCAACTCCTTTTGGGGAGAGAGATTTTAACTCTTTAATGGAATAGCCCAACATTTTACTCATGGACGCGTTGGCAAAAACCAGACGCAGTGGAGAAACTTGAGTAATTAATACTCCCTGAAGCGATTTCTCAACCATTGTACGATAATTCAACTCTGACTCGGCAAGCGCTTTTTTCGACTCTTTGCTTTCGACAGACTTATTTATTGCGTCTGCCAATTCGCAATAAACTGTTTCTGTCGAACCATTTTTGTCAATGTAGCGGTCAGCACCCAAATTTAAAGCTTTAACGGCAACGCCTTCTCTTCCTTTGCCTGTAAACAAGATAAATGGAATTTGATTATTTTCTTCTCTAATCTTTTTTAGAAAGTCTAATCCGTTTTTCTGGGGCATTTCATAGTCGGAAACTATTGCATCATATGGTTGCTGTTCTAACTTTTTGAAAGCTTCGTCGACAGATGTGGCATTATCGATCTCAAAGTTGTTTTCCATTGATATAATCTGTTTTGAAATCTCTAAAAAGCATGGATCGTCGTCAACATGTAAAAGTCGAATAACTCGGTTTCTACATTTGTTTGAAGACGCGATGTCTGTTATTTCTACAACCGTTGCATTTTGATTCAGTTGTTCTATTGGCTATGCCCCAAATTGGATAATTAAAATCTTATTATAAGTCATTTATGAATCTAGAATACAGCATAAAGTCGACTCTGGAAAAAACTAAAACAAGGGATCAGAGATTACTAAGCGAACCTAGCGTTTTTCTAGATGGGATGTGGAAATTCTTCAAGATTTCTCCGTTTGGAAGTGGCTCACATTTATTTACTTGATTTTAACACTGTTAGCCAATTGGGATTATTTATGGAACTTGATGCTTGTATCAAAGGTAGAAGAAGCGTTAGATGTTATACGAACGAGCCTGTTTCGAAGGTGCAGATTGAAAAAGTTGTTGAAGCCGGAATTTGGGCTCCAACTGGAATGGCAAGGGAGCCTTGGAGATTTATCGTTATTGAAGATAAGAAATTAATCAAGTATGTATCTGATGAAACCAAACTTGTTGTCCAGCAGATGAGGCCACCACTAGCTGAGCGATACGCGACAGAAGAAGACATAATATGTTATGATGCCCCCGTTCTCATTTTGATATGTTCAGAAAAAGACGCTCAGTGGAACGATTTGAATCTGTTGGACTGTGTTCTTGCTGCTCAAAACATGTTTTTGAAAACATATGAGCTTGGGCTTGGAACATGCTATATGGGATTCGTAAGTCTACTAAACAGCAAACCAGATATTCTAAGGAAAATCGGGGTCCCTGAAAACTACGAGCTGATGGTGCCCTTCATACTTGGTCACCCTAAAACAAAACAAGGCGCTGGCAAAAGAAAGAAGCCGATCATTAAGTGGATTAATTAATCAACAGAGATACAGGAACTATTTTTTTTTCAAACTTACCATTTCAATGCTCTATTTACTTACTTTGCAGTTTCATTAATTCATCCTGGTTTCATAGGTCTATGGCAAAATCTTGGGAAATCTTTAAGAAAGACAACGTAAACCGCACTTGAGAAGAACGATTAGTATGCAAGGTAACAACGCAGTAATTACTTAACTGGACTTGACGTTAATTGCCGAAATCATATTTTGATTTACTAAACAAGTTCATTCGCAAACGACATCGATGGATCATCATCGCCTGGGTAGTTGCAGTTCTGCTTTCGCTTGTTCTTATTCCAAGCTTCTTTTCATCTGTTTCTTATGACATAACTGGTAGCTTTGGGGGACCACCTAATACTGAGGCAGACAAAGCAGCCAGTATTGTAAAGACTCAATTTCCTTCGACAAGCAGTAGCAGTGAAAGCAACATCATTATTGTTGTCATTCAAGGAACGCCTGTTTATTCGGACTTGCTAAGGCAGAAGGTGCTTGCCCTCAATGAAACGCTATATAATGATAAAGATGTGGGCAATTACACCGGTGAATCAAGCCTTTACTCCTTGGAGGCGAGTTTGCTTAACTCGTCAGTGCCTACAATACTTAGTCAAGCTGCAGGTCTTCAATCCAACATCTCCTCGATAAACTCCGGATTGTATATGCTGCAGAGTAATCTGTCTGAATTAAGCCTTAACCTGTTTCAGCTACAAGATGGCATCAACCAAACAGCGCAGTTAATTTACGGCATACCTGCAGCCTTCGTGGGTGCTTGGCAAGGAATAGTTGCTCAAGGAGTAACTGACCCGGAAATGGCTAACCTCGAAGCAAATGCAACCGTGTACAGTTTAACATCCAACTTTGGAGGCGACGCTCAATCAATTGGGTATTATCAAGCTTTCTTTGGCGCTTGGAGTTCAAGTTTTCAAACTTTATCAAACGATACAGCAGTGTCTAATCGTGAAGCATTTGCAGTGAATCAAGCCGTAACATCGATGTTAATCAGCGGGCAACTTGATAGTCAGACAAGCATAATGGTTAGTTCAGTAGCATCTAACTTAACAGTCTTAAACTGGAACCGGCCCCAAGCAATCTCAAACTTGACTATTTCAACTATGACTTCAAGTATTCCTGCAGATCTTTCATCTGCTCTCGGAGCTTCGCCGTCAAGCATTGTAAACCAACTGTATAGCTTTGGTTATAGCCCCTCAAACTCGACACTTGGAAACTATGCAATTACGCTCCTACAACAAAGCTACTCTAGCCTAACAAGTGCAGATGCAGGTTTTTCGGTTTCGGATCTAATGCAGTCCACATATCAGCTTGGTGCATCACCTAACAGCACTCAAACATGGAACCTAGCCTGTGATTTTATATCAAACGCTACTGAAAACACTTTCAAAGACTCGCCATTATTCACAATAAACAGCGCATCACTCAGTAGTCTACTGTCTGATCTTTCGCCGAACGCAACAATTACCGACATAGACAATGTCATTAACAACCTGATTTCAACGCAATCCTACACAAACTACCCCTATCTAGCTTCAAGAGCTTTAACAGGAAACTTTGTCAACTCACAGAATAACACTATGCTAGTAATATTCGGTTTTTCATCCAGCACAGACCAAAACACAATAGATAAAGTAGAATCAAACGTACAAAATTCAGGATTACACAACCTTGGAACTGTCTATGTTACTGGCGGATCAGTCTTAAGTAAAGATGTTGAGAAAGCATTCTTGCCTGCACTGGAACTAACCATTGGACCGGGCATTGGAATTTCGCTCTTAATTGTTGGGCTTCTGTTTTTGGCGCCGGTCGCTGCTTTGATTCCGGTTCTGCTTGGAGGTATCTCAGTTTCTGTTGCGCTTGCAGCCATCTACGAAGCAGTAGTAGGTATCGGCAAAGGAAACTTGACTTTCCTAACTCCAACATTAACGATTTTGTTAATGTTAGGATTAGCAGTAGACTACTCAGTTTTGCAACTCAGGCGCACAAGAGAAGAACGGCAAAAAGGCAAATCAATTGAGGAAAGTGTAAGTACTTCGATTAAGTGGGCTGGACAAGCGGTTTTAACTGCAGGCATGACAGTGATTGTTGCCTACATTGTTATGGCAGTTGCAAACGTACCGATCTTCAGCGATGTCGGAACTTCAATAGCATTAGGTGTTTCAATTTTACTTGCAGCATCCCTCACATTATTACCTTCCCTTGAAATAGCGTTAGGCGACAGAATGTTTTGGCCTGGATTGAATAAGCTTAAAAGAGCAAAATCTGATCCGAACAAAAATGTGCTAAAGCGTTTAGCGCACAGCACTCTTAAACGTAAAGTACCCATCGTAATAATCATTAGCATAGTGGCGTTAAGCGCTTTCGCTGTCATGTATAATACTCCCACAGGCGAAGATTTCCTGAAATTAATTCCAAACTTTCAAAGCAATCAGGGACTAACGGCCATAGCAAACAGCTTTGGAAGCGGAACACTTGAGCCAACTTCTATCGTTATAACAACGCCCACACAGATAACTTATGGAAACAACCAGTTTAACCAAACTCTACTCAACCAGATAGAGCAAATTACTGTTGCAGCCGCAAACTCTAAGGGGGTAGTTTCAGTATCAGGTCCTACAAGACCATTCGAAAATTCTTTTAACTATTCTTCACTGGAAAATATGTCGGAAACACTCTCAACCCAATATAAGAGTCAAATATTCACAACTATTGGAAAAGACAACAAGACCGCAGTGATTACTGTAAATTTCTCGGATGGAGCATTTACTCCAACGGCAATGAATTCTTTACATGGCTTAGAGAAAAACATCAGCCAATTATCCCTCCTGAACGGTATAACTGTGCACTATGGCGGTGCTACGCAATCAACTATTGACAGCCAAGCGTTTATGGCTAATTTGATCCCTGAAGTTGTGGCAATCCTTGCAGCCGCTGTGTATGTGATCTTGTTTATTCAGCTCCGATCTGCCTTCACACCAATTCGACTGATAATTACAATACTTTGCAGCGTAGTGTTCGCTTTGGCTATTATTTCCTTAATATTTTTTGATGCTCTTAACTTGCCTATTCTAGACTTTGCGCCATTATTCGTAGTTGTAACTATGCTAGGAGTGGGAATAGACTATGACATATTTTTCCTTACACGCATCCGAGAAGAAGTTCTTGGCGGCAAAACTGATAATGAAGCAATAGTAACAGCTATCGACAAGGTTTGGGTAACCATCCTTGGCTTGGGGCTCGTCCTCGCCACTGTATTTGCCTCGCTGCTGATAACGAACATTGCCATCCTTCAAGAAATCGCTCTTGCAGTAGCCGCTGCCATTGTAATCGACGTCACCGTTGTCATCCTTTTCTTCGTCCCTTCGCTGATGGGTTTAGCACAAAAATTTAACTGGTGGCCCTACAAACTATCCAGAAATGGAACAGAAGATAAGAATCAAATTAAAGCGAAAAATCAAACCGATGAATCAAAACAAAAAGTCAAGAAATAACAGAGCATACAACCTAGCTATTATTCTTTTAGACTTTATTGATCGGTGGTATGTCGGTTACTTTTTCTTTCGCCTTTGGGCATTATAATTCCTTCAGGGCTTCCATAAATAACTGCTTTTTCTTCCAAAAACAGTTTGCCAACATATGCGCAGGTAACAGCGTCTAGTTCATGATCACTCATCCCGCTGCTTAATCCCATTATGCCTAAATTTTCTAAACCAGCCCTCAGTCTTTCGAGTCCTTTTTGTTTTCTAGGAATCCCGAGCACATCTTGAGCTCCTCCTGGATAAGCCTCCAAGGCCATGAGGTTTTCTTTGTTTAGAATTTTTTTCAGTCGCATGCCTCGCTCCGTCAATTTTCTCATAGGACCTAGAGTTATTGGAAAGAATTTTATGCCTTTATTCAGAAGCTCCCTATCACATTCTCTTAAATGGTTGCCATTTCGTTCCTCAAGTGATTTTCTTCCAGGTGGCAAACTTAGGGGAGCATCAATAGCAACAATTTTTGGGCAGAACTCTCTGATTTTTGATAGGATTTCTTTATCTGTATAAATTAAGGAAGTTTCTACTTTCATGTCTAAGAGTTTGCAATAGCCAGTTGGTCGTGTTTCAACTCCAGCCAAATCTAGACCGATGATCGACATTGTTGTCAAATTAAGAAAAGGTTACTAATAATTGTTCCACTAAATATTCAGTTGAGATGTCCGTCCCCCCCGCAATCGAGGCTTATTTGAGCCTTACATGTTAACAAAAAGAGGTGTTTCCGCATGTACTTTCACCCAAAAGAGCCTCTTTTTAGCCTTTTTGCAGGTAAGGGATAGAAAGTGTTTTATGTATATCCATATGATAACATTGAACCGTAGGGATAATCATGGCAAAATGCCCAGTCTGTGGAAAAGAAGTTAAAAATGCTACAAAAACTTGGAAGATGGCTGGAAAACCAGACAAAAAAGGAAAAAGAACACAACTCACCATAGCGCTATACAAGTGCTGTGATAAGAGTTTCCGAGAAGTCTTAGACAAGAAAAAAATCTAAGTACAGTATCTTCCAATTTCTTTTTCTATTTTTTCTATTTTATCAGTTTTTTTGTCGTTGCCGGTTTGATTTTTTTGCGGAAATTTCTGGAGTTCGAAAGGCTCTGGGGGGTCAAATAATAGGAGTAATCATTCGACATCAATTTTTAAAATCAAATCCGTAGCGCAATGAATTAAATAATCGCTTTTTCCTATAATTGAATTTGGCATTTCATCAATTAATTATGGTGCAAACAGCATTTCGTCCATCTAAAATATCTTCAACACGCTCAGGAAATAATCCATTAACAACAAAGCATTCAATCTGAATTCTTAAAAGCAATTTCGGCAAAAACTTGTCAACGCTCGTTCGCTTACTCATTGCTTCAAGCTGTTTAGCTGATATTTCACAAATCAATTGAGCATTTGAATGCTTTTTGGGGTCGCGTGTAAAAATTCCGTCAACATCAGTTACTAAAATTACTTTTTTTATATGCAGTAGATTCGCAATATAAACTGCAATTGAATCTGAAGTTACATTCCAAGACTTTTCTAAATGACCATTTTTTAGCATAGAATTTGAAGGCAAAAAAATAGGGCACTTATGAGAATCAAAAATAATCTGCACCTGATCAAACTGATTTATCGCTTGCGAACCCGATATCAAATTTGACAGCAAAAAACCATATTGATCCATCCCTAAAATCGCCATTTGATGCGAAACAGAATCTGATAAACTGAACCGTTTATCTACTGCCCGCACAACATCAGCGAATTCACCGCCTCCTGGGACCACTAGTATTTTCTGTTTCTTTGACGCGGCACTCAACTTTGAACCCAGGATCTTCAGCTTTTCAGGGTGTAACGCTAAGCTGCCGCCGATCTTTATTACTGTGGCATCCATCTGACGGTTTCTCCTTCAAGTTTGCTTGCAGCCATTAAGGCAACGCCGAACGCTGGAGTAGCCATGGCAACCTTGTTTGGCATGAATGTGGCTATATCAATTATGTCGTAAATGCCGACTTTTTCAGCAGCTTTTCTTGCTAGAAAGTCTTTGCCTAGACCCGTAACCACGACCGGGACTTTATTAGAAGTTAGTTTTTTCGTGTACGAATAGACTTTGCTTAAGCCTTCGGCAACCTGCATGATTTGCCTTTCGTAAATATATTTTGCCATACACGTGATTTCTTTTTTTGTCAACATTTCAGTGTCTGCGCACACTACTCTTGCTAATCGCGCTAAGGCGTCTGGCAGTTTTTTTCCTCGACCATCAGCCGTCTCACAAATGTATTGTGTCTCGGTAATGTTGCCTAAGGCTAAGTGAACATCAGCTGACAACGCAAACAATTCTGATGCTACGCCTGCAATGCCATTCTTTACTGGAACAGAATGGACAACTGCTGCGACATTTGTCCTTAAGCCGCCCGTGTAAACAAGTTCTCCACACATGAGTTTATCCAAATCTGTCTTGCCCTTAGCAACAACCTGGCCATCTAATATTGGGATTATACTTGCGCTTGTGCTTCCAACATCAACAACTACACAATCCTTAACCCGCTGTGCAACCAACCATCCAGTTGCTGCCCAATTTGCTGCGGCATAATCCAGCGGTTTGAATTCTGCATAGCTTATTGGTTCAAGCTTAACATCGGTATTCAAAACGTAGATTGGCACACCAGCGAAAGCATCTTTAACTTTTGCTAAGATTCTTAAGACACCTTCACGCTTGGTGACGTAAGCATCAGATAATTCAGCTGTCATAGTTAAGCCTAAACCATCAAGGCTACCTACGTTTAATCGCTTCTTAAGCGTTAGAAGCACTTTAGCAAGGTTTTTCGGTTCTTTCCAAATAGGGAAGTATTCCATTTCTTCTCTGGCATCTTGCAGCAATCCTTTTCTTGTGCTTATGTAGACAGCTTTTGTGTTGGCGCCTCCAATATCGTAGCCTAACACATTTACCAAGTTATTTTCCTCTGCCGATAATGTTGAGAACGCGCTTTTTAGCTTCTTCTAACTGTAGCCTTGCCTGCTCCATGGAATCTCCTTGCCCAGCAATTAACCCGCAGGCTTTTTGGTTATCGTTTAGGGGAAAAAGCGGTGAAACAACTCCGCATACTTGAGCAGTTCTATTGAAAGCGTTAATTGTCGGCTTGGGAGTTTCTAATTTTGAAAAAGAAACATGACCAGTTGTTTCAGGTTTAATTGGAAATTCACCCTTCATAATCGCATTAACAATGGTTTCTGCAACATTGAAGCTGGCAACTCGGCTCAAACCCACATAAGACGTTGTTAATCGTGGATTAACATCAACCACAAAAACCTTATCCTTCGACAAAACCAAATCAACCCCCACATACCCCCTTAAGCCCTCAAAACAGCCAACAACTTTCTCAGCCATGGTAAATGCCTCTTGCCTAAGCGGGTGATCAAATGGAACTGAGCCGCCTTCATAACATGAAGCCTCCTCTGGCGCACCAACCCTTGTTGTTTGTTGGTTTAGACTAATTGCGAAGACTTTGCCTTTCGCGCAAAGTAAGCTGACGCTTGCGCTTTCGCCCTCAATAAATTCCTGAACAACAAAATTCTCTTCTGCAGACGCTGCTTTTATTTTTTCGACAGCTTTCTCTACTTGTGATTCTCCTTTAACAAAGCTTAGGCCGCCACAACTGACTCCATCTACAGGCTTGAAAACCACAGGATAGCTTAACTTGTTCTTTATCGCCCGTTTAACTTTCGCTAAATCATCATTAACTCTTAACGATAATGTTTTGGGTATTGCCAAATGATTCGTCTTTAGAACTTGATAAAGAACTATTTTATTGGCAACCTTTGAAATGGTGTTGGATTCACAGTTAAGCGAAACCTTACCAGTTTTCTCCACTAACTCTACAATGGACTGCAAGGTTTGCGCTGTTTCAGGCGCTACAATCAAAACAGCATCATTAATTTTGGCAATGTTGGAGAGAAAATTTTTAACTTCTTGAGGATAAAAAATAGGTACGGTACAGTCGGCATTTATGGGCGGATTCAATTTTGAAATTCTATCATCAAGTAAAACTGTTATTTCATAACCTGCTGCTTTAAAATCAGAAGCAACTGTCCGGAGCATTCCGAATCCTTCCGATAAGACGCTGTTTGAAATCGGCAGACCTGCATATCCGCCGCTTGACATATGCTCGTAAACTATAATCCTCATGACAAAAGCGCCTTCATGGATGTTGCATCTTTAAGCTTAAAGCGTTTTTGTTTTCAGCCAAATCTTTCAAAAAAGCCAAAACATATTTCCTTTTTACATGAGGCATTACAACAACTCGAATGCAGTCGTAGCGTGGAACATAAGATACAAACCAACCTTGTCGCCAAAGCTTTTCTGCTAGAAATCTTGTGCCACTGGCACTTCGAAAAGCTACAATGTTTAGCGTTGGCTCAACGACAAGACTGAAATCTGCATTTTCGAGCGCCTTAGCTAACAAGTGTGTTGTTTTCATGCATTTGGATACGATTTTCTTAAATCCATCTATGCCGAGATTCTGGAAAACTGCCCAAGCCGAAGCTGCAGAAGCCCCTGTTCTTGTTCCTACAAATGTATATTGAAATCCGTCGGTTAAGTAGGGAGTTTCAGTTTTAATGAAATCCAATGCCTTAGCATCTTTGAAAATGATTCCTCCCGCAGGAATTGCTGCCATACCCATCTTGTGAGGATCAACAGTTATGGATCTTACGCCTTCGAGGCTGAAATCGAACTGGGATTTCGAACCTTTTAAGAAGGGAATTACCAAGCCACCGAAAGCGGCGTCAACATGCAACCAAACACTATGCTCCAGAGCAATCTTCGATAACCCTTCGAAGGGGTCAACAGTGCCAAGTTCAGCCGTGCCAGCCGTGCCAACGATAGCAACAGTATTTTTATTAACACATTTTTCAACCGAAGACAAAACAGCCTTAAACGAGCCATCTAAGTCTGCGTAAACTGGTTTCACATTCAATAGGTTGCAAATTTTAGTGAAGGAAAAATGAACAGATTCGGGCAATACAACTTCAGGTTGATTGACCCCTGCCTTATTTCGTGCAGCTAACAACGCAAGCAAATTCGCTTCTGTTCCGCCTGAAACAATAGAGCCAACACAGTTTTTACCGTGCAAAAGAGTTGCCAACTGATTTATTACTTCTTTTTCAAGTTGAACGCTTCCAGGAAAGAGACCAGGATCACCCAGATTTGAGTTTATATAAAGTTGATGTGCTTTTTGCGCGATGGGATGGGGTTTGGTGCACATGGAACACAAAATTTTTCCGTCATCATACCGCGTGTCTAGTTGGCGGATTCTTTTGAGCTCAGATAGCACTTTTTTTCGGCTTAACCCCTTGGGTTGCAACAGCTAAGCCCTCGCCTTATTGGTTTGATGTTCTGCTTGTTCGAGCGTTTCAACCAGTTCACGAACTTGTTTTTCGGTAATTTGACCCTTAACCCTATCATTGTTTGTGCATGCTGCTCCACGCGAACCTGCAATATCAGCACCTAAACCGTAAATTACAGGTAAATCACGTTTTTTTAATGAACCCGCCAAAGCGGCCTCTAAGCCAAACTTGTGCGAGGAATTTACGAAATCCGCGAGTTGCCGGGAAGTTAAAAAATTAAAGAGGTTTTTGTCATCTTTTACCGCTGTGTCAAGCATTGCAACCTCAACCTCTGCCTTGCTAGCTATTTCGGGAATGAGCAAAGGGTTTAACGCGCCGACTCTTTCTGCATCGGCGTAACTGGCAGCAACCACTTTTATTTTAGGATTGCATTCTTTGGCTGCCCTGTTAACCTTCTGCAAAAAACAAGAAGCTTCTGAGGCTATTTTGAATCCGCAAAGACCCACTTTAATATAATCGACCCCTAAAGAGGCTGCACCCAATGCAGCCAATGAGATGGAGCCCGGTAAATTAGGGACTTCTCCGAGCGTACAGCTCACCTGGATGTTTTTCGGGGTTATTTCTCTAATTCGCTTAATCACCCAGGGATAATTGGCGCCTAATGGACCCTCCAGCGGGTTTTTAACGTCGATTATGTCTGCGCCTCCAGCGATGGCGGCAGATGCTTCCTTTTCATTCATGGGACTTATGAGTAGCTTCAACTGGGCATCATAAACATGCGCATTGATGACGCCTTTAAAACTTTTGCTATATCGATGGTTAGGTTTTTCTATTGGTTGAGAGTCAATTCACGAGTAGGTCGAGAGCTTGAAGGTTATTCCAGTAATTGACATTCTAAATGGTTTAGCGGTTCATGCTGTCAGGGGAAGAAGACAAGAGTACCAACCCCTGCAAAGCAGCCTATGCAAGTCGACTAAGCCATTGGAAGTCGCAAAAGCTTTCAAAACTCTCGGTTTTAGTGATCTTTACATTGCAGATTTGGATGCTATAACTGGGAGCCAAGTGAATTTTCAAACGCTCAATTGCATCGCTGATGAAACAGGACTCAGGTTGATGGTTGATGCCGGCGTAGCTAATCTTGAAACGGCAGAGAAACTGCTTGGCAATAGAGTTTCTAAAATTATCGTCGGAACAGAAACATTAGAGAATAAAGGTTTTGTCGGGGAAGCAATGAGGATTTGGGGAAACGACCGCATCATTGTCAGTTTGGATTTTAAAGGTGAAAAAGTTCTCGTCAAATTAGGATTTAAAGGCTGCAAAGATCCGCTTTGCCTTCTGGGTGAGTTTAGAAGAATGGGCGTTTTAGATTTCATTGTTTTGGATTTAACGCGTGTTGGTAGTTGCGAAGGAGTCAATCTCGATTTTTTGAAAAAGGCGCTTGAAGAAAATGTGAATGTTTATGTTGGCGGGGGAGTACGAGACATCGACGATTTGATTTGGCTGGAAAATTTGGGCGTGTCAGGCGTTTTGGTGGCTACTGCCCTGCATTCAGGCAAAATCTCGATTCAAGATTTAAAAAAGAATAAAATGATTTAACAAATTACTCGCGTTTTGTCAAGCAAACGATTCCACCAAATTGAGAGATCCGCTTACCTGCTGTCGATTCCGCATTAATAACGCGGGTTTTGACTCCATTGTTTGCTGCAACCTGCATGAGCCTTTGGATTCTGTATTTATGCCGACTCTTTGAAAGATACTCGTCGGTAAGCATGAGGTATTCGGGCTTATCTTTTCCGTCTGCCTGCGAGTCAAAGATAAGGCGTTCAGCTTCAGTCAAAGAAAAAAACACCAGATTTTCAGTTGTGTTTAGCCTTTTTTCTAGGATTTCAAGCAGGTTCTCGGTTTCTTCAGCCGTGGTATCACTGATTAACTGTTTAAACATTGAAGTTTGCGTTAAAGCGGCTACTTGCGATGACGTGCTTGCTGAACCAGTTATCGGCGAAAAAACTGCTTTCCCAGGTCCCTGAAGTAGCCAGTTGTGATGCCCTTTAATGTGGTTTAGGAACTGCTGTGCATAATCAGTTTTTGTTGAAGAAGCTATTATTACGCTTCGTATCCCTTCTTTCAGTATTGGTCTTATCGCATTTATTATAGATTCATGAAAGTTGTAGAGGGATTTAGAGTCGTTTCTGTCGCCATTTAACGCGATGTTTTGTTGATTTTTGACAACTTGGCTGAAAACCTGCCACAGACAAGCGCTGTCCTTTTCTATTCCTATGAGAACTGCTACAGGGTACCCGCGTCTGTAAGATTTCGGCGACATGTTTTTCTGTATTTGATAAGCGATTTACAGTATTTAGTCTTCGCATCAGGCTTCTCAAAAACAAGCTAAAAACGACATATTTATGAAAGCGCAAAACCGATTTAATCTGAGAACATATGATAGAAATTGATAATGCGGAAGAATTGAACGCCATATTAGGAAAGGAAGAAAAAGTTCTTGTTTTGTTTTACGCGACCTGGTGTCCATACTGCGTAAATTTTGTTCCAATCTTTAAAAGAAAAATAATTGATTTTAACCTTGGAAAAGTTATCCATGTTCTCTTAGACGACTATGACAACCAATTATGGGATGACCACGACATCGAGGCAGTTCCAACGGTTATTTTTTTCGAGAAAGGAAAGATTAGCAAGCGTCTTGATGGAAGGTTTGGCGTAGGATTGACTGAAAAACAACTCAATGTTTGGCTAGAAAACTTCAGAGGTCACAGCTAAGCGAAAATAGCAATTGAAGTTGTTTACTAATCAATCTGTAAAAAGAAAAAAGAGAGGTGTTTGTTTTTTAGCTTGAAGTTGGCGGTGGAGGTGACGATGACGAAGAACCCGGCTAGATTAAGGTTATCGGCGCTTTTCCTGCTTGAACAACTGTCGTCCCTGCCCAACGATCGGTCAATTTTTGGCGTTTATCAGGTCCATTTGTTGCAATTGCTATCAACCAATCAATGAACACGAAAAGCGGGTCGAATTTGCTGATGTTGCGGATGAATGATTGAACAAATGTTATCTTGGCATCTTTTACCGTTTCCACTTTTAACCCCATGACTTTTTTACCTATTGTCGCACCCCAAACCACGTCTAAGATGATGAAGTACAGTATTGAAAGCAACCCGAAAAGTCCAAAGATTCCCCAGATACCAATCGGTAGAAAAATAAACAGTATGAATGTAACTACAGTTATTATTATGGTGTCAATGATGTAAGCGACCAATCGTATGAGCCATAGAGAGAAATCAATTTGTCCGCTAGTTTGTGCACTACTGCTGCTCGTTGTCATTCAGTAAAATCCTCTAGTTAAATCGTTGTTGCAGTTATTATTATCGTTTTCTATTCAGGCAATTAGTGTTCTATCTAGAAAATGGGCTACACTTTTTCTTTGAGGTATATTTCAGCGGGAGTTAAATAGCCTATTCCCTCATGAGGCCTCGTATAGTTATAGTAGCGAATAAAACTCCAATGCTGAT
>JBEKGO010000013.1:0-66240 GCA_050012755.1 Bathyarchaeia archaeon | reverse complement strand
TGGGTTTCATATAACTCCTTATTCCTTCCTATTGATTATTCCTTTTATTCCCGCAATGGCAGCGGGATTTATCTACAACGCTATTTGTGACGCAGCGAAAGATCCTAAGTTCAAGAATCCAATAACTAATGGAACGCTACCAAAAGAAGTGGCTCAAATCGTCGCTATTGCATTTGCACTAATATCTGCTATTTTGTTCTTCCTGTTGTATTCTTCATTGGTGGCATTATCAATATCAACACTTTACCTAATATTGTGGTTTGCATATAGTGGCTTAAAAATACGTTTTAAGGAGACTTACCTAGCTCCTATTGTTGCCTCTTTTGTACTTTGGGTTGGTGCACCATTGATTTTGGTCGCAGAATTTAATAGTTTTAAAATTCTGATTGACGGACTATTGCTCGGGTTGTTTTTTGTTTTCTTCAGTTTCGAAGTTAATCATACTATAGGGGACTATGATTTAGACCTCAAATATGATTGTAGAACATTTGCAGTGAGAGTAGGACAAAAAAAAGCCATAATAGCTAAGCACATAACTCTATCATTTGGCTATGCGTTGATATTACTGAGCGCATACTTCTTGCTAGACGCGAGCAACATGATTTTAGTTTTTCTGCCTTTGTTTCCTCTTACGCAAACGGTCATGATACTTTACGACAAAAAAAGGATTAGGTTAGATAGAAAAATGTACGAAAACCTTTTTTTTGTTTCTCCGTTTTTTGTTATAAAGTTCTTTTTGATAATATTTAGCGTCCTAGTAATGAATTTTCAAATTCAGTATTCCTTATTTTTTATTTGGTTATTCCTAATCGACAAAAATAGTTTCACTGTTTGAAGGGTAGGCCATAATTTCTGTGCTAAGGATAGTATTATGAAATTGTCTCAGCAATTTGTCTTTCTTTCAAAGTTTTTTGAATAATCAGATCTTGAACTAGATCGCTGTCAATAAATTCTATGGCAATTTTGGCTAAACATATTAGAAACATTATGTTGATCTAATGCTGGAAAAAGCGCGTGTCGTTCGCGTTTGAGCGATAGCATGAATTGACTCGTTGACCATTGAAATAGAGCTGTGATTGCACTGTGTGGTGGGACTGGACTGAAATAACCTTAACGGATTCTATTCTGTTTTCACTTATGAGTATTCTGACCATGTACTTAGTTGGCTCTGGCATTCTGAGGTTAGTTTGCTTCTTGAGCAAGAAGACAGATCCATTCAGCTCATTTGATTTTCTTTTAAAAACCAATTTTAGAATATTTTTTGGCTTTATTTTTGTTTTTCTTTTAGTGCTGCTTTTTTCCGTAATTAATCTTTCTTTTCTAGCGTCGACTTTGCTAATTATTGCGCTAACCGTTATAGGATTTATGCTACCTCGTTCTACCATAAAATTTAGGTTGCCTAGGATAAAAAACCTGTTTACTAACCATCTGGAAATAGTAATAGTATTTGTCGTTTCATTAGCAATTCTGTTTTTCTCATCAATGCTGATTACTGGTTTCTACGGATCTGCAGGTAGCGACAGCGCCGATCATACATTGATGACAAGGATTGTTTTAAACAATCCAAATGCATTATTGACGCGTATTGCACAACCGTATGCTTATATACTCACCTACCCCTCAGGGAGTCATGTTCTGTCCGCTTTTTTTATCACATTGTTAGATGTACCTATACAAAAAATAGTTATTTTGCTCAGTGTTGTTTTGCCTGTCTTAATTGCTTTTTCCTTCTATTCTACAATAAAGTGTCTGTTCAACAATAAACTTCTTTCGATCATAGGCTTAGTAATATCTGCAGCTTTTACTATAGGCATATCGTGGGCACCTATTTCATGGGGTGGTTTGCCTCTTTTGTTGTCCTTTTACCTTTCAATTAGCAGCATTGGCTTAATCTTCGTATTCTTGTTAAAAAACAAAATGGATTGGTTAAATGCCTTGCTGCTAGGGTTAATCTTTCTAATCACAGCTCAAACTTATCCTGTGTCTTTACTCATAGTAACAATTTGGTTTCTACTTATTCTGATAGACAAATTCCTGCAGAGATTTCTAAAAACTCATGGTTCAAGATTTGCTGTCTCATCATTATTCAATAAGACAAATATAACTATTGTATTTGCTTTTATTATACCTATATTATTCAATGTTCCGTATTTCTATTCGATTTACAGTTATAAAATCTCAGGAGTTCAATTTAATACCTTAAGCCCAGGACTAAGTTCTTCGAGTTTAATAGTAAAATCACTTATTGATTTTAACTGGTTAATTGATATTCCAGCGCTTTCACGTTTCTTTTCAGGCTTTGGTAAGTTACTTGCATTAGCACCTTATTCACTTATTCCACTTTTTGTGTTGCTTATTCCCAAAATATCAAAAAAAATCGCCTTAACTTTTCCATCAAGAGAATTTGTGCACAGTTTGTCTTTGATCTATTTTTTTATGTTAATAATAATGGGCTATCTCTCACTAACACTGCATTTCCAGTTTAACTTTCTAACCGCTTTCTTAAACCCTGAAAGAGTTCAACAACATCTATTTATTCTAGCGACAATAATGACTGCAATTGTTGTATTCTCAGTTCTTTTCTCTTTTTATTGGGCATTTAGGTGGCTGTTTAATAGTACTGAAATTCATCCCAATCCAGTGAAGCTAAAAAAATTGAGCAAAAATCGTATACTGGGTTTAATTCTATTTATAATTACAATATTGACTGTTGCAATAGTGAGTATTCCAACAATCGGCGTAGTAGTTAGCGAACAACAAATTCAGTATAACAAGATTGGAATTGTTTTTAATATCTGTAATACACTTAATCAAAGTGACTTGTCATTGATGAAGTGGATTGCACAAAATGTCCCTTCGGAAGAACGTATACTGGTTTCTTTTGGTGACAGTGGCCAATTTGTATCAGCAATCGCTCAAAAACAAACGATTTCTATGTACAGTGACTTAACAAATTACAGTGATCTGATGTCACTATTAACTTCTAACGCATCAGATTTAAGAGCAGTTTCACTTATGATAGAGTACAACGTTTCATATGTCTATATAGGATCAATTGCAACAACATATTTGCTTCAAAACCCTGATTATAGGCACTTTAATGCTACTCAGTTCCTCTCAACTCCCTATTTCACACTATCAAAGGAAATTGGAGATGCTTATCTCTTCCAGTTTAATGCCCAAACTGCAGCGACTGCATATAAAAATTACGTGACGCCCAGTTGAGCACTTATTTAGAACACTTTTCTACGTTACTTGTTTCTGAGCGGCGCCTTTTCGGATCACCCTTCGGCGCGGATGAACTTCTATGGCTGATTTGCATTTTGTTACCTCTTTAACTTTTTTCACCAGTTCAAGTATGTTGGCTTCTTTTGTGTTGCCAACGTTTACAGCTTTTTCCTTAGCCCTTGGGCTTGCTGTCAACAACATTAGCCCACTTACAGTATCCGTTACGTAACAAAAGATCTATCGCTTTCCATCGCCTAAACAGTTATGGGCTGATTAGTCAACGTCTGTAAAATAAAACGCGGCATGGCTCCCATACAATCCAATTCTCTCGCGAACGCAGACCGAAGATTCTGCTCGAGCAAATATTTTAAGCTAAACTTAATTACCTCGTTTAAGCACTATCAACTTGAGGTTTAACGATGACTGAAAAACCAATACAAGCTCCTAAGCTAAGCGCAGAAGAATACAAGAAACACCGAGGAAAAGATGTAGCCTTGTACGAGAACAAGATTATAGCTGAAGGAACAACCTCGGAGGAAGCAATTCAAAAAGCACTAAAAAAATATCCTAAGCTAAAACCTCAAGACATAGAAATTTACTATATAGAGTCGGCGGACGAACTTATCCTTTGAAACGCTACATCTTTAAATATACACCTGAACCAACAAAAACGGGCACAATTAATCGGCCAACAGCACGAGTTTTCTTACAATCGACCAAAGATGACTGGTACGCATTCAGAGTCTACGTTGACTCAGGCGCAGACCTGTCTCTTTTCAGAAAATCAGACGCTAAACTCATAGGTTTAGACTTGTATAAGGGCGAATACCATCCAATGATGGGAATAGGTAAAACCTTGCTCCCTGCCTACACACATAAAATCAAAATGAAAATAGAAGAAACAACCTTAGAAGTCTTGGTTGCATTTGCTGATTCTGACGAAATCCCAAGACTGCTGGGCAGGACCGACATTTTCAAACATTTCAAGATAACTTTTGACGAAGAAAAATTGGAAATAATATTCGAAGATAGGATCAACTCCAACAACATTTATGCTTCAAAACTCTGATTATAGACATTTTAATGCTACACAATTCCTCTCAACTCCCTATTTCACATTAACAAAGGAATTTGGAGATGCTTGGCTCTTCCAGTTTAATGCCCAAGCTGCTATGGCTGCATATAAAAATTACATGACGCCCAAATGAGCATTTATTTACCAAACTTTTCCAGGTTGTTTGTGTCTGGGCAGTATCTTTTAGGATCATCCTTCGACAGTGAATGGAATTCTATGACTGATTTGCATTTTTGTACTCTTTGGATTCTTATGCCGACTCGAGTATGGCGGTTTTATCTTCAGTTTTTCGCGAAAATTTAAAAATACGTTATAATGAAGTTTTGCCAACGTTTACAACTTCTCACTTAATTAACATGCGAGCTCGCCGTCAACAACATAAACTCTATTACTGCGTCAGTTATATGGGAGAATTATAGGGTCAATTGCTCATCGCCATAAACTGTTATAGGCTGATTACTTAAAGCCTGAAAAATAAACACCAACATAACCCCAATACCATCCATCCTTACGCAAACCAGGATCACAATAATTGTAGCTTTTATTGAGGTTATTCGTATACGTTTTCTCTGTACCCTATTTTCTGAACAAGAATTGTTTCAGCATCTTGATCAATTTTAAAAATCGTTCTTAGCTTTCCTGTTCGTAAACGATATTGACGTCTTTCTCCCTCAAATACAGCGATATCTAAAGACCTGTCCCAAAACGGGTAATTCGCTAAGCGTTCCAAATCTGCAATAACTCGTTTTCCATTTTTCTCGTCTAAACTGGTTAAAAACTTCAACGCTTTATTGGAGAGCATTACGCGATATTTTGGCACTTTTTTTTTGCCCCGTACTTTCTCTTAACCTCTTCCAACGAAACGCATTCGCCTCGCGCCATTTCCTCGTCGACCTCGCGGAGTTCCTTTTCCTCTTCTGGACTCATTTTTTCCGTGGGGAGCATCGCATCTGCAAGATCGTTAAGTGTATGCTCTATGGACTTTAGCTCCAAACGAACACGTTTCATTTCAGCATAGACCTTTTCCAAATTCACTTCAGTTGTCAACAAATCCCTCTAAATCCTATAAACATCCAAACTAATAACTTTGATGACCACTTTTACTCCTTTTACGGTACATCCACTTCCGAGCCTCTTCAGTTTGGTTGTGTTTGGGCAGCGTCTTTTCGGTCGTCTTTGGGTAATGGATGAAAATCTATGGTTGATCTGCATTTTGTTGCTCCTTCAACTTTCTCTAACAGCTTAAGTATTGTGACTTATTGAGTATTGCCAACGTTTCCAGCTTCGCGCCAACAACTTAACCTTGTTACAGTCTATCTATTACCTTTATTTGTAAACTTTTTTCCGATGCTCAGTATCATAGAGAATTATTATTTTCTCATCTTCATTTGTTTCGTAGATGATTCTGTAGTCGCCGACTCTAAGTGACCACTTACCCGCAAGATTCCCACGCAAAGGCTTGCTGCCGCAGGGGTCAGTTTCAAGCATTTTTATTGCTGAATCTATTCTCTTTTTTGTTTGGATGTCAAGAGCTCGGAAATCTTTTTCAAAAGTCCTTGTGACTCGAAGTTTATATCTCTCCAGCTTCTTTCAGCTCCCTGAGAAATTCATCGTAGTCTCTAACTCTTCCAGCTTTGACATCTCTTTCTGCTTGCTTTAAACATGACATAGCTTTCTTATCTTCCAATATGCTGAAAGTCTCAACTACTTCCTCAAGCAGGCTGCTCACCTTCACAAGTAGAGCCCTATCGTTATCAGTCAAGAGAACACCTTCAGGCATGAAATCACCACATATTACTTAGTAACTTTATATTTTAACATATTTATCTAACTTTCTCGAAATGACAATTTGCATCACTAATTTTCCTCATGCTCACAACCTAAAACCAATTTACGTTAATCATATTACTTCACAATTATAGTAGATTTGGCACCTTCGTTGAAATGCACTAACTGCTTACTTGACTTTTTCATCTCCAATGTTTGGTCATGATATTCTAGTTAAAAAATTTGTTTACATTATAATCTGATTAACCTATTCCTTTTTCAGCAGTTCCGGTTTATTGGGTTCTTGGCTGTTTGTTAAGTGTATGTCTTGGTCTAAATTAGCTGAAAATCCTCTTGGAATGCGATAAACCTTGTTTTTCATGCCACCTTCATTTATGTCTTTTATGAGATATTGCTTTTCTTCCTCAGGCCATTTATGCACTCTTCGCAACCAAACACTTGCAATACCCCACCACAAAAGAAGCTTGATACTTCAAGCTTTAACAAATCAAAACCCAAACTAACCACCCCCAATTCAGCCCACTCCCCATAAATTGCAACTTCCTTGCAAACTCCACACCAATTTCATAATACATTCAGAAAAAAAGATGCTGCCTAAAGAATAATCGGCGCTAAAATCTTTAACAGTTCTTTAACGCTAAACGATAATAAAATGGAGTTTGTCAGCATGAACAAGTTTCGTGTAGTCGCAGTAGTGGTTTGTACGATTTTTCTTTTCAGCTTAGTTTTGATTCTGTTTGCAAACGCTGACTGGATAATGTTTCACGCCGATACATCCCACAGTGGTGCAGGAACAGGTAATTCGACGTTTACCAGCAATCTGCTCTTTAGTCTTTTTGCAGGTTCAAAACAATTTTTATCCTAATGATTTCTCTCCCTCAATTTCCCTCGTAAGAAAGTCCCTTCCAGCCAAGCGAAAAATTGAAATCAAAATCGCTCTCACAAACATTGGCAGACCGGCAAGGAAGAGTACAAATTACTGCAAATCTTAATGCTCAAGACCAAAAGTGATAAACATAGCTATGCAAACATCAGTTTAATTTACGACTCAACAGTGATCTGGCAAGTAATATGACTACTAAATCTACTGAGATGGCGCGAGTTTCAGCCAAAGGCGGTTTTCATCTCCTATGGGGGTTAGTTGCCTCTACACTCATCTCAGCCGTAGGCACCATTATTATCGCTGGACTTCTAGGCGCTGACAACTACGGTTTATACGCTGTTGCGCTTGCCGCCCCAAATTTGATCGCCAATTTTCGAGACTGGGGAATCAATACAGCAATAATCAAATACTCAGCCCAATACAACAGCGAAAACAACGTAGCGAAAATAAGAAGCGTTTTTGTTTCAGGTCTACTCTTCGAGATAGTCTTAGGTTTATTGCTCTCACTTTTCTCTTTTACTCTTTCTGGCTTTTTAGCCACGATCTTTAACCGTCCAGCCATAACTGCACTTATTCAAATAGCATCTTTTTTCATCTTGATTGGTGGCTTGATTAACGCGGCAACTGCAGCCTTCACTGGCATGGAAACAATGCACCTAAACAGCATTATGCTAATAGTTCAATCAATAGTCAAAACCGCCTTAATAGTTACACTCGTTCTCTTCGGCTTAGGCACCTTGGGAGCAGTTACAGGTTTCACATATGCCTCTCTAATAGCAGGACTAACTGGCATATTTTTAATGTTCACAATTTACAAATCCTTCCCCAAACCAACCAGCAGCAAAATAGAAATCATAGCCACAACTAAAACCATGTTCAAGTACGGTTTACCAATATCGATAGGCGGCATTTTAACAGGATTTTTAGTCCAATTCTACAGCTGGATTATGGCAATTTACGTATCAAACAACGCCATCATTGGTAATTACACGGTAGCGTTAAACTTCGTTGTTTTGATTACCTTCTTTTCTCTACCAGTAACAACCATGCTGTTTCCAGCATTCTCCAAACTGGATGCCCAGAAAGATCAAGCACTTTTCAAGAATGTTTTTCAGTATTCCGTCAAATATGCTTCGGTTATTGTTGTGCCAATTACAACTATGGTTATGGCTCTTGCCCAGCCTGGTATAGGCACGATATTTGCAAACAGATACGTGGACGCGCCTTTGTTTTTGGTTTTATCGTCAATAACTTATCTTTATACCGCTTTAGGAAGTTTAAGCGCAGGCAACTTGATAAACGGACAAGGCTACACAACATTCAACTTGAAAATGTCTGTTTTAACAGCAGCAATTGGTTTTCCGCTGAGTTTCATATTGATATCTAAGTTTGGTGTTATAGGCTTAATTGTTACTTCGTTGGTTGTTTCTCTTCCAAGCTTGTTCCTAAGTTTGCGATTCATCAAAATGCACTTCGGAGTATCGGTGGATTGGGTTTCTTCAGGGAAAATTCTGTTTTCTTCTGGACTTGCCGCTATTGTGTCATATGTTCTTCTTTCTCAACTTGCCTTTTCAAACCCGATAAAATTAATCATAGGCCTAATTACTTTCGTGATCGTCTTCATTGCTACAGCCATAGTTACCAGAACGGTTAACAAGTCTGATTTAACTAATCTCCGAGAAATCTCAAATGGACTGGGCATTCTCCGTAAACCATTGAATTCTATAATAAATCTGCTCGAGAAACTAATAAAAATACTACACGCAGAAAATCAAAAACAAGTAACTGAGTAAGATATTAGAAGTTAAGCAACATGTAACAAGTATATTTATCTACTTGTATGCGGGAAACTAATCAGTGAACAAATATGAACGAAACGACAACAATTCGGGTTTCAAAGAAAACAGCAGAAACGCTTGAACATATGCGCGAAAAGTTAAATGCTCAGACTCTTGATGAAACGATACAATTACTAGTTAAAAAACAACGCAAAGCAGTTATTAACAAAGGCTTTGGCATTGCTCGAAACCGAATAAAACCGTTTACCGAGGAAGATCGCGGTGAAGATCGTAATTGATACCTATGCTTGGATTGAACTGCTAATAGGAAGCGAAAAAGGCAACAAAGTAAAAGAATTAATTGAAAATGCTGAAGAAGTATATACTCCAGGCACAGTTTTAGCCGAAATTGCAAGAAAATTTCTCAGAGAAGGCACTGATGAAAGTACCATCAGCGAATGGCTCGAAATAATCACAGCTTCCTCAATAATAACCCAAATCGACTTAACAATAGCTTTAGAGTCAGCAAAGTGCCATTTAGAACTCACCAAAGAAGCAAAAATCACTAAACTAAACAGTCCGAGCCTATTTGACGCTATTGTATATGCCACGGCTAGAACAAATCAATGCAAAATTATTACCGGAGACGAACATTTCAAAAATCTGCCCGAAACCTACTGGATAGGATAGCCTATCTGTTGCATAAACCTCTTCCGCACATTTTCGCACAAATCCGTACAAATCAATACAAATACGGACGCCACCTGCAAACGATTTAAGCTTTGCTTCAAGAAAGCAACTCAAAGTAAGTTGATCAAAAAATGGCAGCACAGCTCTTATTCTTCCCAAATAACAACAACACCAAACTAGAGACAGAACACGTTCCAACATAAACTTATTAAACCTGTTATGATAGCGAATCATAACGAAAACCAACCTTAGTTAGGGATTGATATGAAAGCACTTGTTCTAAGCGGAGGCAAAGGCACCAGACTAAGACCCTTAACTTTCACTTGCGCTAAACAACTCATACCAGTAGCTAACAAACCCATATTGGGGTACGTTCTTGACCAAGTAGCAGCAACCACAATAAAAAAAGTCGGCATAATTACAGCACCTGAAACTGGACAATTTGTCAAGGATTATGTCAAAGATGGCTCAAACTGGGGCCTCAATGCGGAATATATTCCTCAGGAACCCCTTGGCTTAGCACATGCGGTAAAGACTGCCAAACGTTTTTTGGGGCAGGATTCTTTTGTCATGTGTTTAGGCGACAACGTTACAGGTCAAGGCTTGACCAACTTTGTTAAAAAATTCAAAAACGAGCATCTTGATGCATTAATTATTCTAAAAGAAGTTGAAAACCCATCAAGTTTCGGTATAGCCCAACTAGATCAAAAAGGCAACATTACACGATTAGTTGAGAAACCCAAAACACCCATGGGGAATCTTGCTATCATCGGGACATATCTCTTCTCTAACAAAGTTCACCAAGCAATAGAAAGAATAAAACCCTCTTGGCGAGGGGAGTTGGAAATTACCGATGCTATCCAAGAGATGATCAACATGGGTTTCTTAGTTAAAGCCGAAATCTTGAATTCATGGTGGCTTGACACAGGCAAAAAAGACGACATCCTTTCCGCCAACGCCAAAATACTCGACGAATACATCAAGAATGATGTCCGGGGAAACCTAACAAACAGCATAGTAGACGGCAGAGTTAAAGTGGAACCAGACGCAAAAATCGTAAATAGCACAATCCGAGGACCCTGCATAATAGGAAAAAACGTGTCAGTCGAAAACTCTTTCATAGGACCATACACAAGCATCGGAGATTGTTCAACAATTAGCAACTCTCATGTTGAATATTGTGTTATACAAGAAAACGTAACGATCAAAGACGTCGAACGGCTAGAAGACAGCTTAATTGGCAAAAACGCCAAGGTAACGAGAAACCAAAGAAACCGCACCATCAAACTACACATAGGCGATTACTCGGAAGTAGAAGTCTAAACTCCGCGAATACAACAAATGTTATAAATATTTTTAAAATATATGTTTGGCAGGCAGAACTAATGTTAAAAGGGATTACAATTAGACCGATAAATCGACTTCCCGACGAGAGAGGCTTTTTCTGTGAAGTAATGCGTAAGGACTGGAAAGATCTTTTTGTTGAAGATACGGTTGCGCAAGCCAATCTCTCATTTACATATCCTAATATTATTCGTGCATGGCACAGGCACCTTAAAGGGCAAACAGACTATTTTTTAGCGCTTAAAGGCTCTATAAAAATCGGTGTTTTCGACGAAAAAACAGAGGAACTCAACGAGGTAATTTCAAGTGCACTAAACTTGCAATTGGTACGTATACCTGGCCATTATTGGCATGGCTTTAAGGCCCTCGGAGACGAACCAGCTATGCTGATTTACTTTACCACAAACTTGTATGATCCGTCTCATCCTGATGAAGAGCGTAGACCTTGGAATGACCCAACACTTATTCCCAAAACTATTAATGGCAAAAAAGATGATACACGTGTCGGTAAACCTTGGGATTGGAATTATCCCCCTCACAAGTGATAAACTATGAAACTGTTAGTTACTGGTGGTTTAGGTTTTATCGGAAGCAACTTCTGCAGGCACATCCTCTCTGTGAATCCTGATTACGAATTGATAAATGTCGACAAAATAGGTATAGGCGCTAACCCTGCGAATCTTCACGATATTGAAAATGACAAACGTTATACTTTCATTAAGGGTGATATTTGCAACCCGCAGCTTATGAATAGACTGATTCATCAAGTGGATGCTATTGTAAACATTGCGGCGGAGACTCATGTAGACAGAAGCATAGCTGATCCCTACGTTTTCTTGCAGAATAACACGCTTGGTACTTTTACAATTTTAGAAGCGATACGCAAACATAATCCTAAGGCTAAGCTTTTGCAGGTTTCAACTGACGAAGTTTATGGGGAAACACTTGAAGGTTCTTTCACCGAGAATAATCCACCTAAACCGTCTAATCCTTACTCAGCTTCTAAAGCCGCTGCCGATATGTTTGTTATATCTTACCACAAAACTTTTGGCCTAGACGTGTCCATCACCCGATGCACCAACAATTTTGGTCCTTACCAGTTGCCAGAAAAACTTATCCCAAAAACCATAATCCGAGCGCTTCGGGATCTCCCGATTCCTATCTATGGATCTGGACAAAACATACGCGATTGGATTTACGTTCAAGACCACTGCGAAGCAATCGCTACGGTCCTCAAAAAAGGAAACTCTGGGGAGATTTACAATGTTTCAGCTGGAAACGAAATTGCCAACATTGAAATCGCAAAAAAAATCATTGCGTTGCTGCATAAATCTGAGAGCCTGATTACTTTTGTTGAAGATCGTCCTGGTCATGATACAAGGTACAGTTTGGATTCTTCTAAGATAAGGTCTTCTTTGGGTTGGCAGACTAAGTGCAGTTTTGAGAAATCTTTGGAGTCAACTGTGCAATGGTATCTTGCTAATGAACATTGGTGGACACCGTTTGCCACAGAAGTAATTCTTCATCCAACACCTTGGAAACTTGGTGGCAACCATTGAAGCTTTTAATCACGGGCGCCAGCGGTCTTTATGGCTCAAAACTAGCGGCGCTTGCTGTCGAAAAGAATTTTGAGGTTTATAGCTGTGATGTGCAGGAGTTGCCCGTTTGTGGTAACTTCGTTAAATTTGATGTTTCAAATAGAGAAGTGGTTAATGAAGCGTTTAAGCGGGTTAAGCCTGATGTTGTGGTTCATGCTGCAACTTTGACTGATGTGGATAAGTGTGAGCTCAACAAGGAGCTTGCTTGGAAAATAAATGTTGAAGGAACAAAAAATATTGTTGAAGCAGCCAAAAGCGCGGGGTCTTTTCTGATTTATATTTCAACAGATTATGTTTTCAGTGGCGAAAAAGGCAACTACAAAGAGACAGACGAGCCCGCCCCGATTAATTATTACGGATTAACTAAGCTTAAAGCTGAAGAAATTGTGAAAACGCAGGCAGAATATTTTATTGCGCGGCCAAGCGTGATTTACGGTTCAACTCCTGCGGCTGGAAAAGTCAACTTTGCTCTTTGGCTAATTGAAACTCTCCGAAAAGGGGAACATGTGAAGATAATTACTGATCAGTGGAATACGCCGACTTTGAATACTAATTTGGCAGAGATGACTCTTGATGTTGTTGAACGCAGGCTGACTGGAACATTTCATCTTTGCGGTGCCACGCGGGTTAGCCGGTTTGAATTTGCAGAATTGATTGCTGATGCTTTTGGCTTAGATAAGAACTTGATTGATCCGGTTTTGTCTTCGCAGTTTACCTGGCCAGCTAAACGACCGATGGATTCATCACTTGACACAACCAAAGCCCAGCGTACCCTGCAGCATAAGCCTCTTGCGATGGGTGAAGCGTTGAAGCAGTTGAAGTTTGAGCTTTCGCAGAAAAAACATTGAACGTATTTTTTAGCCTTTTTTTTCCGCGCTGGTACTTGCTGGTACCTCCTTGTACATGCTGGTACTTTCGTGTACTTCTATGTACGCAGCCAGCAGAAAATTTGAGCTTCAAAACAAAAAAGCAACTTGAAATACAAAGAACAAAAATCAAAGGACACTGCGTATCGATTATAATTTTACAAGTTTGGCTCTTTTTTTGTAAAAGGCTAGTTTTTTTGGTGGTTGCACATGAATTTCGAAGGGTTCCTTTATGTCTGCTTTCCAAAGTTCGGAGTTAATTTTGGCGGGAGATAACTTTGTTGCTATAAGAATGTCTATGTCGCTTGAGTAGTTATTTTCTTTCTCAGCAACGGAACCAAATAGGTATGTTTCCGCTTCTGGATCAAGTTTATGAACTGTTTCGTTAATTATTCCAATGTATTTGTCTAAATTTTTGAAGACTTCTTGTCTTTTTAGCGCAGTTTTCACTAATGTTTCATTGGACATTTTTCATTATCTCTTTAACGGCTATTGTTAGCTTTTCTACCTCAGGTTTTTTGAATTCTCTCATCACGTACCTAGATGTTATGTAACCATCTTCCAGCATACCTAATTCAAGCAAATAGTCTTCCATAACATTTTTTATAATGGTTTTTCTTTTTTCCACCACTAAGTCTAACAGTATTTCCAACAGTGCTCTGACACTGTGGGTTCGTGGATAATCAACTCCTTCAGCCAATACTTTTGCCTTCAAAAAAAGCTCTAGCGCTTGTTCAAGGCTAAAGGTTGCAAGATCATAAAAGCCTTTGCTTGTCTGATAATCAGCTGTATCCAAAAAATCCATTGATCTCTTAACTAGACTTTTTTCTTCTTCTTTCCGAGTCACCAGAGACACTTCTTCCTTTGAGATAAAACTATCGATTCTAAATATTTAAGCCTGTTATAAAGCAATCCAACGCAAAGAATAAGAATTTAGACTTTCAGGACTTTTCGGGACGCAAGGAGACGCTACGAGACGGGTGGAGACGCAGGGAGACGGAGGGAGACGCATAGAGACGCAACCTGCAAACGTTTCAAGCTTTAAACCAAAAAAACAACCCAAAACAAAAACAACAAAAATGGCAGAAAAAACAAAAGAATAGATCACTTCTATCCCTTCACTTTTCTTGACTTTTTTAGACTTTTTTTGACTAATTTTGACTTTTTATGACGCAACCTGCAATCACTTTAAGCCCCAAATCAAGAAATCAGCCCAAAACACAAAGAAAAAAACTTGCGGCAAAATCCGTCAATAACAGACCTCTATGCACAAAACAAAATTAAATATTATTCTTTAAACGCAAGTGTTATGTGTAGGCTTTGTTATCTTTTGGCTGATGAAACAGACAAGTATTAAGCAGATTGCGAGGCAGCGTATTCAGATACTCTTTGAACAGGCACAGCACGTTGCCAAATCTGACCCGGAACTAGCCGCAAAATACGTTAAAACTGCAAGGCGAATCGCTATGGCAGCAAAAATACGGTTTCCCCTTGAGTTTAAGCGGCAAACCTGCAAAAACTGCAATGCCCTGCTTGTGCATGGTGTTAACTGCCGCGTTAGGATAAAGCAGAAAAGGGAGTCTCATGCTGTAGTAACATGTTTAAACTGCGGATACCAAACCCGTATGTTACTTGGTAAGAAAGGGGAGCAGAAACGTCTTGAGCAAAATAACGACTAGAATGAAGCGGCATGTTAGACATGTTTTGAAAGATGAGAATCCAACTATTTGGGTTGGCAAAGACGGCTTAACTGATCAGTTGATAGGTGAAATTGAGAAGCAGCTTCAAAAAAACAAAATGGTGAAGGTTAGAGTTTTACCCGCTGCATTGCAGACGCCTAAAACAGCTCAGTCAATCGCATGTACGGCTGCAGAGAAAACTAATGCTGCACTAGTTGAGGTTAGAGGTCACGTTTTTATTCTGTTTAGAAAACGCAGAGCAGAAGAAAAAGAACCTGCAGAATAACCTCTCTTTTTTAGACAATACCTGTCTTTGTTTATGCTGCGTTAGCAGTCTTTTCCTATCAGATAATATTTATATTAGGCTTCATTGTTTAACTGCAAGGAAAAACAAGGGAAAAGAGTATCTTTGACGACTCCTCACGACGTTCCAGCTTCAAAATTCATCGATCGTTTAGCAAAGTATCTCAGAGAAAACGTTGATGAAGTTCAGCCTCTTCCGTGGGCAGCTTTCGCTAAAACAGGTAATCATGTAGAAAAGCAGCCACAGAATCCAAATTGGTGGTACACTCGAAGTGCATCTGTGCTTCGCAAAGTTTACATTCATGGACCAATCGGATTAGAAAAACTACGAGCTGACTACGGCGGAAGAAAAAATAATGGTGTAAAGAAAAACCATGCTGTTAAAGGAGGCGGCAGTAACATCCGCAAGATTCTGCAGCAACTTGAGACTGCAGGTTTAATTCAAACATTTAAGCCTAAAGGCAGAGTTATGTCTCCTAAAGGTCGCAAGCTTCTTCAAGAAGTCGCTGGAGACCTCAATAAAGAAATAGTTAAAACTATCCCTGAGCTCAAGAAATATCAAGGCGAATAATGAAAATGTCGGATGATCAGCTTGACCAAATCCGCAAGCGAAAACTACAGTCAATGCAGCAAAGAGCAAATGATGAGCAAAGACAATCCCAAGAACAACAAATAGAAGCTCAAAAAAACGCGTTGCTTGCTAAGATATTGGCGCCTGACGCTCGGGAGAGGCTAAATAACCTAAAAATGGTTAAGCAAGAATTTGCTGAGCAGATCGAGATGCAGCTGATTGAAATGGCGCAAACAGGTAAGTTGCCTATTCCACTTTCAGATGCACAGCTTAAAGGAATATTAATCCAGCTTCAATCACGGAAGCGAGAACCAACAATTAGAAGGATATGAAAATATGGCAAGAGTTAAACCTACGGCAAAAAAGCTTAGGCTGGCTAAAGCTGGCAAAGAGGCAACGTCTGTTCCAACATGGGTGATTGCCCGTACAGATGGCAAAGTTAGAAATAATCCTAAGCAAAGACGTAACTGGCGGACTAGAAAAATAAAGGCATAGGAGTAATTTTGAGTGGCTAAAGAAGTTGTAGAAGAACAAAAGAAAGCTGAAGAAGAACCAGTTTTAACTGAAGAAGAGCCAGCGCTGGAACCAGCAGAAGAGGCAGTCACAGCTGAAGAGGTACCTGCTGAAGAGAAGCCGACGGAAGAAATAGCAGAGAAAGTTACTAAGAAAAAGAAAGCTGAAGAAGAAATCGTTGAAGAACGAACCTACACTGTTCCTCTTTCAAGGGCTTTGGTTAGGCCGCCTAAGAAACGTGCTCCACGTGCAATGCAGCTACTAAAGATTTTCATAACTAAACATATGAAATTGGAAATGAAGGTTTCTGAAGAAGAGGAGGAAGAGGAATTGCCTCAGCTTATTATCAGCCAGGAAGTTAACGAGAAAATCTGGGATAAAGGCATCGAGAAGCCACCGCGAAAGATTCGGGTTCGAGCAGCAAAAGACAAAGACGGCAAGGTAACCGTATACTTAGCTGAAGCTCAATAATTCCGTTTTATCTTTTTTATTTGTTTTGTTTGTTTTTGAGTTGTGACTTTTTTAGACTTATTTAGACTTTTTTGGACGAATTTAGACTTTTTTAGACTTTTTCCGACTCAACCTGCAAAAGATTTAAGCTCTATTTCAAAAAAACAACCCAAAACACAAAGATTAAGCACCACACAAAAAACCATCAATAACTGATTTCGGACCGCAGGGAGCCGCAGCAAACCGGGCGGAACCGCAAGGAACCTTTTTACACCTTTTTGGACCTTATTAGACCTTTTAAAACCGTTTTAAGCCGCAGCCTGCAGACGAATCAAACTCTGAGATTAAAAAGCAACTAAAAACACAAACAACAAAATAGCAGAAAAGATTAATTAGAAATTTTCTTAATCGTTTGAAAAAGACCGCAATCTAAAAAAAGGAGTGTGTGTGAGAATTCGCCATTAACGTTAATCATCAGGAGATATAATTCTTGACTGTTTACTTATCCAGCATAGTTGGAAGCGCAAGCATAGGCGTCTATGCGTTTGCAACTGAGAACATAGTTATGATCCCAAGAATGGTTCCACTAGAAAAAGCTCAAGAGTACGCAGATTGGCTAAAAACCAAACTTCTCTACACCTCCATCGGCGGCTCAGTCCTTGGCGGCGCATTGGTATGCGCAAACTCGAATGGAATGCTGCTTCCAAACTATGTTCGACAAGAAGAATTAACGCAAATCAAATCAGTTTTTGATGGAAACATCAAAATCATGGAAACCAAAAAGACTGCTTACGGCAATTTGGTCTTAGCCAGCGACAAGGGGGCCGTGGTTGATCCTCGTTTTAAAGCAAACGAGATCACACTAATCTCCGATGCTCTAGGGGTTGAAGTTGTGCCTACAGAAATCGCGGGATTACCTTATGTCGGCTCTTTAGCGACTGCAACAAACAAAGGAGTGCTTGCTCATCCGTTGCTGAAAGATGAGGAAAGAAAAATCTTAGAAAGCGTTTTCAAAGTTCCAGTTGATGTGGGGACAATTAACTGTGGGGTTCCTTATGTTGGAACAGGTCTGTTGGCTAATTCTCATGCTGCTGTCGCTGGTTCTATGACAACTGGACCCGAGATGTTTATTATTGGGAATGCGCTGGATGTGGTGCAGGAAGATGAAAAATGAAGGCTTTCAAAGTAACCGGCGAAATCAATAAGCCAAGGCTGAAAACTCCTTTTGTAAGGGAATTGTTAGCTGACAAAAGTGAGCATGCAGTTGAGAAGGTTTACGCTGAAATAGGCAGCAGACACCGCGTCAAAAGATGCCACATCAAAATCGGCTCTGTTGAAGAAGTCTCTGCCGAACAAATAATAAATCCAATCTTAAAGAAAATTGTCGCTGGAGCGTAAGCACTTGGCGGAAAGAGCTAAATCAGAAGAAGAACTTCGCAGACTCAGCATGGAAATGCGTTATCTAGAGCAGACTGCAGAAGCCCTGCAGCAACGCATCAGCATGGTTAATGCGGCCATCACGGATATAGGCTATGCAAACATGACGCTTGATGGAATTGAAAAAGAAAAAGAAAACGCTGAACTTTTCGTTCCAATCGGCGGAAGCTCTTACGTCAAGGTTAAACTTGCAGATTCAAACAAGATAATTATTGGATTGGGCTCAGGCGTGTCCATAGAAAAAACCTTATTGGACGCAAAGACAACTTTGAAAGAACGGTTGGATGAATTGGAAAAAACTATGAATTCTGCTCAGCAACAGTTTAGTCAGGTGGCTGAAAGAATAAACTCGGGCAGAAGTAGGCTTGAAAATCTGCTTGGAGCAAGAGAAGGGAAACCTTGAAGCGATGTTTGAGAAGCTTAAATCAGGTTTTAAAGGCTTAGTAAACAAGGTTACAACAACAGAGCTTAAAACTGAAAATTTAAACCCTATTTTATCCGAATTCAAAATGAGTCTTTGTGAAAACGATGTGGCTTATCCTGTAGCTGAAAAAATCAGCGATGACCTTGAAAAACGCCTGGTCGGTGTTCAGGTTAAGCGATTGGAAGACAGAAGAAAAATCGTAGACGAAAACCTCAGACAAGTCCTTTTGGGTGTCATGCTTACAAACAAAAGCATTGATCTGCTGAAGGTGGCTGAGGAGAAACGTAAAAAGAAGGAGCCGCTTGTTTTAATGTTTGTTGGCATAAACGGCACAGGAAAAACTACCACAATTGCTAAGGTTGCACATTTTTTGCGTGATAAGGGCTACAGTGTTGTGCTTGCTGGCGCTGATACTTATCGGGCTGGCTCAATAGAGCAGTTAGAAGAACATGGGAAACGATTAGGTATTCGAGTCATTAAAAGCAATTATGGTGGGGATCCTGCAGCAGTAGCCTATGACGCGGTGAATCATGCTAAAGCCCATGGAATTAACATTGTTTTAATTGATACTGCAGGAAGAATGCAGACTAACCAGAACTTGATGAATGAGCTTGTTAAAGTCAAACGCGTTATTAGCCCCGACTTGACCATTTTAACTGTTGATTCCCTCATAGGCAACGACGCCGTTCAGCAAGCAGAGGAATTCAACAAAGCCGTCGGTATTGATGCCACAATTTTGACTAAGGTAGATGCTGACGTGAAAGGCGGGTCCGCTTTAAGTGTAACTTATGTTACTCAGAAGCCGATTTTGTTCATCGGGGTTGGGCAAACGTATAAGGATTTGGAACTGTTTAACCCCGAAAAATTCGTAAATATGGTGCTGCGATGAACCTAAGGTTCTTCGACCTCTGTTAATTCAAAGCGGATTTTGCTTGGGTAAATCCAATATGCTTTGATGAAGTCTTCAATGTTTTGGTCAATGTCTAAGGCTTCAAAAAAATTAATAAAATCCTTATCCACATTTCCAATGTCTTTTGCTGTGTACACCCTTAAATTAGCTAAATATTCTCCATCAACATCAAGCTCTTTCATCGAAATCATGTCTGTCACTTCAACTGAAAACGTCAAATTTGTTAAAACGTCTAAAACTGCAACTTTGCGTGCGTTTTCATTCTTAGTTTTCACGACGATCAGCCTTTTATCGAAAACTCTGAAGTTCCAATCACTTTCTAAATCTAAAGAAAAAGACATCTAGCTTCACTAAGAAATAATAATTTTCCAGCTTTAAAAACTTGAAGGGTGTAAACGCTACCTACTATAACCTAAACGGCGAGGCTGTCGTTTTCTATTTAAACATCAGACAAATAGTGTACCTCCTCACCTACCGCCAAGAAGGCGATTGCACTTCAGCGTTTATCTTTTTTCCATTTCGAAGAATCACGCAAATTCTGCACCGGCGAATCATCAGTGAAGCCTAATGACGCCTGAGCTTTCTGTTTATAGTTTTTCTCAGCCAACTTTGCTTTGGTTTCTTTAGAGCTAAGCTCAACGCTGCCCTCAAGCTTCCGTATTGTTCTGCCTATCCTTCGCTGACCCTTTGTGACTGTACATCTTACCATTTTGCTCAATTGTAATTGAACGTTAAAGTTAAAAAACCCTTCCAACAACTAATCTAGTAGTGACCTTTTATGAAAACAAAAAGTAGAACTATAAAACAAAAAGCGATAATTCCAGCTTCCCCAAAAGAAGTCTATGATGCTTACACTGATCCTAAAAAACATAGTGCGTTCACAGAGAGCAAAGCCACAGGTAAACCAGTGGTCGGCGGTAAGTTCACGGCTTGGGATGGTTACATTTTTGGTAAATATCTTGAACTTGATGACGGAAAACGTGTTGTTCAGGAGTGGTCTTCAACTGATTTTCCACAAGGATATGGTCCTTCAAGATTAGAGCTCTGTTTCAATAAAGTTCCAGAAGGAACTGAACTTATCATGGTACACTCGAATGTTCCAGAAGAGCAGGCGGATGAGACTGCTGATGGCTGGGTAGAATGGTATTGGGATCCTCTTAAAAAATACTTTAACAAACAATCAAAATCTTAATTGTGTTAGGTTGAATGTCAAAAACTTAATTTTTGACGCCTCTTTCAACTTTTTATTTTTTCTGGAAACTATTGTTCTGTTCGTGTTTTGGCTATTCCTGAAAAGAAAAAGATGCCGGCTGAAGCAAGTAGCAGCACTGTCAAAGAGGTAAATAGCCCGTTATATTGCAAAACTGTGGCAAGGATTACTCCGCTTATTATGGGTCCAATAGCTTGTCCAATATCCATCATTGTGCTCAAGAAACCCATAGATGTGCCTACCGGAGTGTCGGCGGTTGCTTCGCACATAATTGGTGCCGTTGAGGAGATTGCCATGGCAAAACCTAAGCCGTAGCCGATTGAAATAATGATTAAGATGGTGAAGGACGTAGTAAATGGAATTACGAATAATAATGCAGCACTTATGAAACAGCCTATTATGATAGGTATGCGTCTGCTGGTTTTGTCCGAAAAACGACCCATTAATGGTCTGGAAACAATTAAAGATACAAGCTGTGCGGTCATAACTATTCCGATTTGCAATGCATTTAGAACAGCAATTTGCGTCATGTATTGTACAAAATAGAACTCAACTACCCCAAAAACATAGTATTGGATTGCTTGCACAAAGCTGATGGTTAAAGCGCCTTTGTTGCGGGCAACGTCAAGCCAACCTCGAAGCAACTGACGCGTTGTTAGCTTTGTTTTCGCGGGGTAGGCAGTTATACTCTTGATATCCTTTAGCGACAGTAAAGCAATTATGAATGATGTTACGCCTGCAACGCCAACAACCAAGTATAGGACTGAAAAATTGTGAAGTATTTGGGAGCCAGGGTTAGTTACAAGCAATATTGCGCCGCCTATGGATGGTGCTGCACCGCGGCCCACGTAGGTTGCTGCGTTAAAGCCTGATATGCGCTCACCTCTTTTTGCAGGGTATCGCTCCGCTATTGTAGCTTCAGCAACGGGAACGAAAATGGCTGTAGCGAAGCCATGGTAGAAGCGTACGAGGGCAAGCTGCCACCATTCGGACACGATTAGGTATAGGAAGGGTGCGGAGGCAAAAATGAAAGCTGAGAATAATAGGACTTTTCTTCTGCCAAAATTTTCGGAAAGTGAACCTGCTGGAAGGCTTACGATTATGCCTGGAATCGTGGAGGCGGCTGCGATTATGCCTGTCAAGTTCTGGGGTGTTCCAATGCTTAATGCGAAGGGGTTGAGCACGGGGTCTTTTGACATGGTGCTGCTTAGGATGGCAAAAGCTCCCATGACGCATAGCACCCAGAAATATCGATTGCTGACTATTTTTCCAGCCTGCATGACGATCACAGTTAATTTTTAGCAAGTGGTATTTTGGCTTTTGCTTTCAAACGTCCGACTGAAAAGACTAACAAGGTATTTTTTTAATGGAGAGATAACAGTTACACAAAGACGATGAGTATAAATTTTGAATTTAGCTGTAGGTTGAAGTAACATCTTGGAACGTGCCATCTTCGAATGCGTAGATTTTAACGTCTGACCCAATGTATTTACCCCAATCCCAGCTTTGATATCTTGAAGGGTCGTTCCAAACTCTGTCAGATGGATCTACATGAACCCAGGTTCCGTTAAAGTAGTCTTCAGCCCATGTATGTATGAAATTCCAGTTTGTAGTGTCAGCTGCCACTACAAGTCGGCTCTGGTAGCCAAGTGCTAGACAAGCGGACACGTAGACAATGCTCCATTGCACGCAAATGCCGTCTCCGCTGTTCAAAATCTTAATTGGGTCTTCAAACCAGCCTGTTGTGTCTGAAGCAAAAACCATCTTGTTTTTCTGCCAAGTAAAAAGGTCTGTTTGATTATAGTTTGAGTTAAGCTGCGCTGCCATTTCAGCTTTGGTTTGGCTCGAGTTCAAACTTTTCATTATCGCTAAATAGTGTTCAGTGAAAGCTGTAAAAGCCGGATTATTGGCGGCTGCATTTGAATCATTGGTCGATTTGTTGTTAACTGGGTATCTTAGGTATGCGACAGTGAATAATGTTACCATAAGAATTAGGGCAACAGCGATGACTATCCATCTTCGAGTATGCCGATGCCTCCTTGTAGCACGCACTTTCCCAGCAGGACTCATAGCGTCATATTAGACGTCTTTTGACAGTAAAACCTTGTCCTTAAATCAAGTTCAAAATTATTATTGCTCTTATACGCAGTTTTCACAGACGAGACAAAAGCCAATATTTTTTAGACCCGTTAACTAAATTGTTATTGGTGTTTGATTTGCCGTGTCAAAAATATTTAGCGATGATTAGAATTAGTCCAAATATGGCTGCTAAACTATATGATCCTTTAATGGAATTAAGTGAGACACCGACTGAAGGCGTTAAGCTTGAGGAAGCTTATCAAGTATTTGGAAAATGGGATTTTGCCGTCCTCTTTGAAGCTGACACAAACGAGAACGCCCTGCACTTTGTAGGAGACAAAATCCGACTTATAGAAGGAGTAATGGCGACCACCACCATCCCATTAACGCCGATAAAAGAGTATCGAAAACATAAGTAATTAGTTTTTTTTTCTCAAATTGAATGCTAAAGTGCCTCATTGTATGGATGTTTACTTGAGGTATTTTTCTAGTCGAAAGTGAGCCAATGGCTGGTGAACCTTGACTGTCTGGAGAATCTGGCTATGGCTGCTGTTCAAAGCATTTTGGGATCCAAGGAACAATGCGGATTGAAGGCTCCTTTAGCCCATTAAGAACTGCAACATTTAGCAGTAAAGGTGTCAGAGATTCAATCAACGCGGAATTGGCTAAGGCTCCCACTCTAAGAGGACGCAAATTGGATATGTCAGTAATCAAGTTAGAAACCAACGCAATCGAATTAGGATTGTCTCCGGCGACCAGAACATCGATGTTCATTATTGAATCGACATTGTCGAGGTAAGCTGCAGGTACCGTTTGGAATGCTGAAACCACAGGAGTAGGCGCTACAATTTTTTGGATAACTTCAGCCGCAGACAAGCCTCGATATTGCTCAATTTGCTCTGTAGCAAGCGGCACATAGTTAAACAGTCCTTTGTGCTTTTCCATAGGTACAACAACGGACAGCACCGTTTGGTCTGCCCTAAAACATTTCTTAATTTGCCCCAAAACCCCAACGATTCCCGCACAAGGAAGAGCCACCACCACAACATCTGATTCCAAGGCAGCATCACAATTAAGAGCTCCTCCTATGCTTCCCTTCATTTCAGCTTGGTAGAATCCTCTTGCCACACTTTCTTGTTCTTTAGAGATTTCAATAGCTTTTTCAAGCGATCTTGATCCAAGAATAACGTCATGTTTGAGTGCCCAACGGACAGAGAGTCCTCCGCCCATGCTTCCTGTTCCGCCTAAGATGCCGATTTTCAGAAAAGAGCCTCCAAAAAGAATATGTTTCAAATGCATTTAAGAGCTTTTTCAAAGGAGAATAAAGGAAGGACTGATTCAGACAACAATTTCCTAAATAGGGTGCAAAAATCAATCAATTTTTAGGCATTGCTTTTCTAACCTCTTAATTTCTTCACGCTGCCTATTTGCTATGCACTGGTCAACCAAATTCAATGGATATTTGATTTTTCTCATGTACAGATTCCGAGTTTTCAACATATGTCAACATACTTTCATGAACCGGGGGGTCACCCAAGTTTTCTTGTGAAAAAAGGTTCGCACCGGTTAAGAAGATATCCAACAAACAATAAGTGTCGTGTGTTCCACAAGTATACCGACTACAAAGATTATCTAACAAAATACGCTGGAAAACCCCAACAAACAGCGCTAAAACTTTTGGGTAACTATTTTGAAGGTGTCGGTTTACTTGTTCACATGAAACTAGTAGAAACAGACATAGTCTTTAATTTCTGGAGGACATTGCGGAATCTGTTTGGGACGATAATGAAGAATTAATTAACAGCATGCACAAGGATGCTGATACTCCATTTACGTTTCAGTATCGGGAGTTTCTTGTTAAAGAGTTTAAGAAAGAAAAATTGCCCTCAGCAGGAAAAAATAGTTCCATAAGAATCAACAGAACATGATTTAGGCAATTGAAAACGGTCACTTTAGATTTTGTGAATTCGGTTTGGTTATTCTCAACTTCTGTCAAAAGCGAGTTTGCGCTTGTTTTCGCGTTTGATCCATTCAAGTGGCTTCGGCTGAACAAATATTCTTAAAAACATAACTGGGAAAATAGAACGCTTAATACTTCCGACCTAGCTCTTGCTCCAACAAGAACTGGCCGAAAAAATCGAATCAAGAACGAATAGAACAGGTGGACATAATGTTTAGCAGCTACCGAGGCTTGTCCAAAGAGGCAAAACTCCTAACCATCCAAGCCATATTCCCATCGCTAGTATACGGGATGTTCTACACCGACATATCCTATTTCCTAACCACTGTTCAAGGACTCTCCTACAGCTTCATGGGTATAGTAATAACAACAATGGGCATAGCAACTTTCGCGTCAAGCATACCTTTGGGAATAGCCGCTGACAAATACGGCAGAAAAAAAATGCTCATCTTAGGAAACGTCATAGCCGGCATAATAATAGCTGTTTTCGCCTTCACCACAAGCCCAACCGCACTCATAGTTGCAGCAGTTTTCGAGGGCATTTCTGAAGCTGCTTTCTCAGCCTCCAGCGGCGCCTTGCTAGCTGAAAATGCGGGCATTAAGAATAGAAACAACGCTTTTTCGCTCTACGGATTTGCAAACAGTATGGCGTTTGGCATTGGAAGTTTAACAATACCCGCAATAGTAGTTTTTGAATTCTTAGGCTTCTCAAATAAAGTAAGCCATGGCTTGCTTTACGTAACGTTTGCTGCTCTTAGTCTTGCTTCAACAGTTATCCTGCTAAAGGTCAAAGAATCTGACCGAAGCACAAGACCAAAAAAACCTGAAGTTGATCACGAAAAGCAGGCTTCTCATAAACAGTCTAGAAGCATTCTAGCAAAATACGTCTTAACCAGCGCCATAATCGCTTTCGGTGCAGGCATGGTTGTGCCCCTAATGACTGCTTGGCTGAGACTGCAATATGGAATTCCAGACGTAGTTAGTGGTCCAATACTTGGTTTGGTAAGCATCGTCATTGGAGTTGCAACTCTTGCTGGTCCGCCCATAGCAAAGAAGTTGGGTCTTGTGAAAGCTATTGTCGTTACACAATTAGCATCCACTATTTTCATGTTCGCAACCCCATTATCAGGCAGCTACATAATTGCCAGTTCAGTTTACTGTGTTCGCGCTTTTCTAATGAACATGGCAAGTCCACTGTCTCAGTCGCTGATTATGGGACTGGTTGATGAGGATGAACGGGGAATGGCTTCAGGTGTTAACGCTGCGCTTTGGAGGCTGCCCAACGCTTTAAGCACTTTTGTCGGCGCCTTCCTAATGTCCATGGGGTTACTTGCCCTTCCCTTCTTCTTAGCAAGCATTCTATACTCCATATCTATCGCACTCTTCTGGTTCTATTTCAGAAAAACGAAAATGCCTGAAGAAAAGGCAACCTAATTTCTATTTAGGATTCTATCAATTGTAGCTGCTGCAGTTTCAATATGTTCTCTTTCTATTCCCCGATGTGTAACCATACGGACTCTGTTTTTCGCTTGAGCCAAAGCTAAGACACCGCTTTCCTTAAGTTTTTGGAGAAAGGCATCGCAGTCTACCGAAAGGTCAAGGTCAAAAGTAACCATGTTAGTCTGAACATTTTCTAAGTCAATGTGGATTCTGCTAATTTTGGTGAGTTTTTCCGCCAAGAGTTTTGCGTTTTCATGGTCTATTTTTAGCCTATCAACCATCTTTTCTAAAGCTATTATGCCTGGAGCAGCGATTATGCCTGCTTGACGCATTCCACCGCCTAATATTTTCCTGTTTTTTCTCGCTCTGTCAATGAAGTTTCGATTGCCGACTATTATGGAACCGACTGGGCAGCTTAGTCCTTTAGATAAACAAAACATTAAGTTGTCAACATGCTTAGTGAACTCTTTTACGTCAACGTTTAAGGCGACAGCAGCGTTAAAAATTCTCGCGCCATCCATATAGACCTTTAACGAGTGCTTTTTAGCTACCTCGCTGATTGCTTCCAGCTGACTTGGCGTAACTATTTTTCCGCCATAGCGATTATGCGTGTTTTCTACACATACCAAAGAAGGCACCGGATAATGGATGTTCTCTGGACGCAGCGCTGATTCTAGTTGTTGAGGTTCGAAAGTCGCTTTGGCTGCTTTTATAAGCCATGGAAGCAAACCCGCAATGGCAGCGATGCCTCCAACTTCATACCAGTAAATATGAGACTCAGCTTCAAGCAGTACAAGCTCTCCTCTTTGGCAGTTGCTCATAACCGATGTCAAGTTGGCTTGGGTGCCGCTTGGAACCAGAAGAGCTGCTTCTTTTCCCATTTTCTCCGCCGCCATCTCTTGCAGCTTGTTGACGGTAGGGTCCTCACCGTAAACGTCGTCGCCAAGCTTAGCTTGTTTAATTGCTTCAAGCATTTCATCTGTTGGCAACGTAACTGTGTCACTTCTTAAATCGATAATTTCGCTGATAGGCATCTTTCTTCCCTCAATAGTGCCTTTGTTTGGCGATGCTAATTAATTTTTCATGTAACATTTTTCCTGAAACCTATAGAAAGTCGGAATTATGACTTCGTTCGGCTATATCAGAAATACTTTAATTTAGTCTAATTCTTATTAAAAAAGATGGAGGCACGCGTCTTTTTTGTAATACTGATATAAAGAGACTAGTCTTGAGGCAAAGTTTGCTATTAAGTAATATCTAAGCTTTGTTTTGCTTAATGCATGATACGAAATGCCCTTTTTTAACTTCAGTTAGTTCCGTTTTCTTTTCTCTGCACTCCTCAGTTGCGAGTGGGCATCTGGGGTTGAAGCGGCAGCCTGGAGGGGGAGTAATAGGACTTGGGACTTCTCCTCTTAAACGTGCTTTGACATTTTTAGCCTTTGGGTCAGGTATAGGCACGGCTTCAATTAACGCTTGAGTGTAGGGATGAAGAGGATTATCAAACAACTCGTCGGTGTCTGCCAACTCAACAATTTGCCCCAAATACATAACACCTACTCGTTGACTAATCTGTCTAACAGAGCTTAGATCGTGGGATATGTACAGGTATGATATGCCCATGCTTTTCTGCAGGTTACCCATCAAATTCAGAATTTGGGCTCGAATTGAAACGTCCAAAGATGAGACCGGTTCATCCGCAACTATAAATTCTGGTTCAACGGCAAGCGCTCTTGCAATACAAATTCTTTGTCTCTGTCCACCGCTAAACTCATGTGGGTACCTCTCAGCATGGTATTCTTCCAACCCTACAAGATTCAGAAGTTCATAAATTCGGTCCGAACGTTTTTCTTTCTCAACGTGCCCATGAATCACAAACGGTTCCGAGATTATGTCGCTCACAGTCATTCTTGGATCAAGTGACCCATACGGATTTTGAAAAATCATTTGCATTTTTCTTCTAATTTTCAGTTTCTCCGCTTTGTCTGCCGAGCGGAATTTCTCAAAAATATTTTCGCCATCAACAATAACTTCGCCTGATGTAGGCTCTATGAGGTTGAGAATTACTCTAGCAGTTGTTGTCTTACCACATCCGCTTTCCCCAACTAACGCAAAAGTTTCTTGCCTTTTTATGTCAAACGACACATCGTCGACTGCATGCACATTTCCCACTTGTTTCTTCGTCAATACTCCCGTTGAGTAAACGGGGAAGTATTTGAATAGACTTTTAACTTGGAGAAAGCTCGAATCAGTCATTGTTTAATGCTCTCTCCTCTGAGACTGATGTCTTTCCACCGATAACAAGCGACAAAATGGTCTGGCTCAACTTCTTCAAGGGTTGGAGGAGCCTCTTCACATTTACTATCTGAGTATTCACATCTGGGGTGAAAACGGCAACCAGAAGGTGGTTCTATCAAGTTTGGAATGTTTCCAGGGATTATGCTTAAAGTTTTCTTTCTATCGAGACGGGGCACAGCTGCTAGCAACAGAGCAGTATATGGATGTCTAGGATGCTCATATAAGTCTCCAGTTTTTGCAATCTCACAAACATTTCCGGCATACAAAACAACTACTCGAGTAGTCATCTTAGCGATTATTCCCATGTCATGAGTGATCATAACCAAGGACATACCTAACTTCTGCTTCAAATCTTCAAGAAGATCTAGCACTTGAGCTTGAATTGTCACATCAAGTGCCGTAGTTGGCTCGTCTGCAAAAAGAAGAGTTGGCTGAAGTGCTAGAGCCCTCGCGATTGCCACCCGTTGCTTCATGCCTCCACTAAATTGATGAGGGAACTCTTTCATTCTGATTTCTGGATCAGGGATGCCAACTAAGCTCAAGAGTTCCAATATTCTCTTGTGGGCTTCTTCTTTGGACAATGATTGGTGAGCCAACAGGACATCTTTAAGTTGAGTTTCCACTTTGTAGAGTGGATTCAATGAAGATGAGGGATCTTGAAAGATTACAGCTATCTCGCTTCCTCGAATCGGTCGCATTTCTTTTTCGCTTTTTCCCACGAGGTTTTGACCATTGAATTCAATTTTTCCTTCTACAATTCGTCCAGGTTTAGGAACGATCTGGAGCACTGAAAGAGCCGTAACAGTTTTTCCTGATCCTGATTCGCCCACTAAGCCCAAAGACTCACCTTTCCTTACTTCAAAGCTGACATCATCGACTGCTTTTACTACTCCAGCTTCGGTGAAAAAGTAGGTTTTTAACGCTTCAATCTTCAGTAGTACTTCTGTCATTTCATGTTGCTCCATCAATCTCTTAGCCTTGGGTTCAAAGCGTCTGATAGCCCATCTCCCAGGAGGTTAAATGCGAAAACCGTTATGAGGATGGCAAGACCTGGGAAAATTTCAGCCCACCAGACTACCCTCATGTCTGCAAAGTTGTTTTCAAGTATTTGCCCCCACGTCATCGTGTTGACGTCTCCAAAGCCTAGGAAACTTACACCTGCTTCTAGCAGAATTGCGTATGCGATTGTGAGGCTTGCAACAACAATAATTGATGATAAAATGTTTGGCAATATATGTCTAAAAATTATTCTTTTATTGCTTGCGCCAAGCGCTTTTTCTGCTTCAACAAATTCAAGTTCTCGAACTCGCAGGAATTCACCTCTAATCATCCTAGCGTCCCCCGGCCAATTAAAAATAGCCAACACAAGAATCACTATGGTTAAGCCTATCGGAATGTTTATTCCAAGAAAATTAATTGCCGTCCCTACTCCAGCACCTAATGTAAACACTCTGACAAAAATTAAAATGAACAACAATGATGGAAAGACCAGAAAAACCTCTGTTATTCTCATAAGAACATTATCGACCGCTCCTGCGAAATATCCTGCAACGGCACCTACGGCAATGGCAATTGCCATTGTTATTAGAGTAACAACTACACCGACATAAAGCGCATATTTTGTCCCGTGAAGGATATCGCTTAAAACATCAGTTCCCAGAACATCTGTTCCTAAAAGATAATGTGAATTTGGCGCTGTTCGAACGTCACCATTATAGAATGGAGTTAATGCTTTAGGATTAGGAAAAGCCGGGTAAGGTGCTAAAAAATCCCCAAAAATTCCGAGGAATACAACGGCGAGGACAATAATTAGGCCAAATACGCCTGCCTTGTTTCTTCTGAACCTTCGCCATGCGACTGCCCATTGGCTAGCTGATCTTCGCTTGACTACTGAATTTGATTTATTATTTTCTGGATTCATATAATCTACCTAATCCTAACTCTGGGATCAATGTAAACGTAAAGAATGTCCATTATGAGATTGGCTAGTAGCGTCATGACTGTGATTAACATCGTTATTGCCATAATTGTTGGAAAGTCTAAACCAAGGGTCGACGATACATATTGGCGCCCGAGGCCTGGCCAACTGAACACGTACTCGGTCATCGGAGCACCAGCCAACATGGTTCCTAACGCCAATGCGAGGAACGTAACAGCAGGTGTAATTGCGTTTCTAAGCGCGTACCTATAGACAACTTTTCTGTCGCTAATGCCGCTTGCCCTTGCTGCAAGAATATAGTCAGACCTCAAAACTTCTAGCATGTTTGCTCTAATCAGGCGTATGTTCTGAGCTAGTGAAACATAAACAAGCACCGTCACAGGCAAAATGAAATGTGCAATTACATCAAGCGCCGGGTTGCCCCACCATAAAAATCCGGCGGCGCCTTTGGCTCCTGCAGAAGGTAGCCAACCTAGGCTAAATGAAAATACAATGATTAGTATGAGTCCAAACCAGAAGGTTGGCATTGAAACTCCGAATAAGGAGAATGATGTTACTGTTAGATCTTGTTTAGAATATGGTTTTCTTGCTGAGCGTACTGCAATTGGTATTGAAATTGCAAATGCGATTATGAGTGAAATAACTTGAAGTTCTATAGTTGGCCAAATCTCTGGTCCAATTAAGGAATTCACGGGGCCTCCACCATAAAGTGATTTACCAAAATTTAATTGCAGGATGTTTGTTAGCCACTTCAAGTATTGAATTGGTATTGGCTTATCTAATCCATAATAAGCCTTCAGGCCGTTCAGTGTCGCTGCATTAATGTTTGGCTTGCCCATTTTAATAAGGGAAATTGGGTCTCCAGCAGCGTACATCGTTATGAAAGCTATTATTGAAATTCCCAGTGCAACGGGAATCATGTAAAGCAGCCTTCTGACTATGTATCTAAATATCGAGCTTTGAGCAAGTGTTCTTAGCTTTCGTAGCATCCGGAGCCTCGCTTTACTTACTCTATCGGTGTTGTTTGTACTTAAAACCTTTTTTGAATGATGCCTTATTATGAGAACTGTTTATTAATCATTCAGGCATGGACCATTTTTTAGGACTATAGCAAATTTAATATACATATTAGTATCAAAAGGAAGAGCACCGATTTAGGGGTAAATAGCATATGGGCATAAATAAAAAAATCATAACGATGATTCTTATTTTCGCTTTGACGGCTTCTATGATGGCACCTCTTGTGGGAGTAAAAGCGCAGCACACAAACTTGTTTAACGTAACTATAATTGCACCTGGCAATGCTAATCTTCTGAGGCGACAATGGTCCCAAGTCTTCGCAAGCAACCTGCAACAATTGGGCATTAACGCTCAAGTTGTTTATCTTGGCTGGACAAGTGTATATGACCGCGCATTAACACCAAGTTCTGACATGGTGGGCAAAACCTATGACCAAGGAGGATATGATATCTTAGCTCTTGGATGGACACCAGGATTAATTCCTGACCCGCGCCCACTTTACTATGGAGGCGACTCAGCATTCTTTGCTCCGACTGGACAAAACTACTATCTATGGAACAATACTCAATCCAATACCCTACTAGACCAATTTATCACCTCGACAAGCGACAGTGACCGAGCAAGCGCTCTCACCCAATGGCAACAGCTCTATTACAACCAAGTGCCCGCATCACAAATAGTGTATCAACAAGCACCCGTAGTTGTCAATCCGGCAATAGGCAACTTGTATACACCTGCAACTGGAGGAGGAGAAGGATGGCTCTACTTTAACGTGGGACCTTACCCGCAATTGCTTACTCGCAGCGATGGCAAAAGTCAGATTACCTACTGCTCCACAGGATCAATTGACGCTATCAACCCACCCGAATCAGACAGCTGGTACGACGTAATTGTGTACTACGCGATGTTTGATGGTTTGGCAAATACTTGGCCTACATTAAATGGGCTTAGTGACCTTGAGACCCCAGCTTTGCTAACTTCTTGGAGCCACAGTGCAGACGGATTCACTTGGACATTCAACTGCAGACAAAACGTAACATGGCAAGATGGCGCGCCCTTCACAGCTGATGACGTTCTGTTTACACTTTGGGCTTACATGAATCCAGATGCGGGTAGTCAATTTGTAGGTTTCTATCAAAGCGCCTTTGGAGACAACGTTAAATTCACATATTCCAACGGCACATCTGTTACAGAAGGCAGCGGCAGCAGAATGGGCACCATAACCGCAACCAATAAGTACACAGTTGTAGCGACTCTTCCAGTTTTGACTAATGGAAAGCCTTACGGATACATGGAACCCGAAATAATTACCGGACCCGCCGTTATACCAATGCACATCTTCGAAAACATTGCTCCAGCAGACTGGTCAACTTCACCATTTAATACGGGCACAGGATCAATAACCATAAACGGCATAAAATATACTGGCCCAGTTGGCACAGGACCATACAAATGGGTGAGCTATGATCCAGTAGCTCAAGTTGTCCATCTTCAGAAATATGACAACTACTGGAACGCCACTGGATTGGAGAGCATGGGTCGTTTCCAAATCAAAGACTACTACATTCGGTTCATTGCTGACGGAACATCCGCTTTAGCTGCTTTGAAGAATGGCGAAGTTGATATGCTCGACTACAACTACCAGATGCAGACAGATATTCCTTCGGTACAATCATCTTGGGGCAAAGTTATCAATTTGAATGGGGTGGGCAGGCAGGAATTTGGATACAACATGCAGAGTCCAATCTTTGGCACAGGCATTGACACTCCACTAGGCAAATCTGATTCATCTCAAGCAGCTCAGGCAGCCACGGATATTCGCATCGCTTTTGATTACGCAGTACCACGCCAGTTGATCATAAAGAATCTCCTTGCAGGCTACGGAACTGCTGGTGCCACTCCAATGTTGCCTACACAGCCTTACTATGACAATTCGATAACAGCAAGACCATATGATCTCTCGCAAGCTAGACATTACCTAGAGTTAGCAGGCTATTCTCCACCGACAATAAACAGTGCTGGTGTAGTAAACTTGCAAGGTACCTTAAATGACACAAGCGGAAACCCATTGGCAAGCACGACTGTCTATTTAATGCAATCAACAACCAATTCTACTAGCTCACTAACTGCGGTCTCGCACACTGATACCGATACAAACGGATTCTTCAGCTTCGCAACAAATCCAACTTCTGCTGGAACATACTATTATTATCTGATGGATAACTCGACAGGTACACCAGTATACACATACCTCCAGAGCGCCAATGTTAGTGCTTCGTCTTCAGTTTTGAGCAACTCGACATTACTACTTGTGATAGCTGTTGTTGTAGTCCTTATCGTAATAGTCGTTGTAGTCTTAGCTCTTAGAAGTCGTAAACCCAAAAAACAATAATTTCCTCTTTTTCTTTTTTTGTAATTTTGTAATTTACGGTTTTTTGTATTTTTAGGGATATTTTTTCCAAACCCGAAGCGATTCTCGCTTAAAAATGAGCGAATTATTTGACGATAAGCACATTCACGGTCGCATGGCGTAAAACATGATCGCTTACGCTTCCAAGAAGGCTACTGAGTCTTCCATGACCACCCCTACTCAAAATGATAAGATCAACGTTAGCTTGTTTCGCTGCATTAATTATTGAATTAGCAGGATCACCGAACATCAATTTCTGATCAAGTTCAATCTCAGGGAGCATACTTGCTGTACGCTTGGGAATCTGAAGGCCAAAATCTCCAATTTTGGATCCAAACCTTGAGAGAGATTTCTCTTGAACATGTAGGAGCACCACTTTCGATTTAGCCGCTTTAGCTAAAACGTGTGTCTGCTCAATCGCTCTTTCGTCCTTTTCAGTGCCATCAACTGCAAGCAAGATACTTTTCAAATCAGCTTTCTTCCGAGTTACCATAATATTTGTTAAATTGCTTGCTGATACTCTTGCTGCCACGCTTCCAAGATGCAGATCAGATTCATCTTCTTCGTTGCCACTATTACCCATGATAACGCAATCATAATTCCCAGTTACTGTTTCCCCAATTATTGTATCAGCTATATCGTTTTGTTTTTCAAGTTTCTGTTCTACAGTTATGCCTTCCTTCGCAAACAAGGCAGCAGTCTCAGAAAGTAGATCTTCGCCGTTCTCCACATAGCTAGCGGTCGCTTCGTTGACAACTTCATCAGGAACCAAATACTCCTTAGTCTCAGGAACAATTAACGTCCTTGGAAACTGTCCGGTCGCAGTACTTATAGGTACAAAACTATCTCTTGAAACGTAAATCCGGCTGGGAAGAGTGAACAGTTGGTTTGGAACGACGTGCATTACCGCTACCTTTGAACTAAAAAGTTTTGCAACTGTGAGAGCCATATTGACTGCGACTTCAGACTGCGAAGACCCATCTATCGGTAATAAAATACGACCAAAGGATTGCTTCATTTTTCTGTCCCTGATTTCAGGTTTATCTTGCTTGCTAATTAACTGTTCGATATTTGTTGTTTTTAGTATCCCAAAATTGAGATTATTATAGATTCGATAAAGAGGATTATTGCCAGTAGCAGATACTTGTTAGCTCTCTTTTCGCCTATCTTTAGTGTGTCGATTGACCAGTGCTCTTCTGATTTTGAAATGTATTCCCTAGCTTTGCTTGTCAAAGCAGAGCTTGAGAAAACAAGTATGCCACCCACTAAGAAAGCGATGCCAGTTTCGAGAAATGAGGCTTTGGAGAAATATGTTGTCAATAATGAAATATTATGATCTAACAAAGTTAACAAGATGAATATCAAGCAGTTAGCTACCCAGATGATAATGTTTAGTTTTATCTCCCATTTTAGGAGAGAATGCCATACGAATTTTGTCATGATATTTTTAGATAACATCAAAGTTAGCTTTATGCTTTACCCGATTAACGCCTATTTGTATTTCAAAATGAATAGTGATAGGAAGCAGTATACTCCAAAGAAGATGCCTGTTGCCAGAAATATTGGAGTGTAACCTAGATATTGAACCAGAAATCCCGCTGATATCATTGACGAAAATTCTGCTATTCTCATAGGCGCATGCAACAAACCTATATCGACAGAAATATTTTTGCTGCCTTTTGCGACTTTGAGGACAGTGTGTTCAAAGAAGCCGATGCCATATCCCCGAACAAATGCTAGTGCCAAAAGGCAAGCGATGAAAAATGTTGACGAGCCTAAAAAGACAGAGGCTGTGATGCTGATTACTGTTAGGATTGCGGCTCGTGCGAAATTCAAGGAGTATTTTACTGTAAGATAGGTTGTTATTGCCGATATGGCGTTATAGAACATGAACAGAACTCCTATTGTTATGTAACTGTATGCTAACTGTTGATTCATAAAAGCGGGGAGTAACAGGGTAGTTAGGGGATAAATTGCTAAGCTGTTAAACATTATTGCTATTGATACTAACCAAAAAGTTCTAGTTCTTCCTTTTGGGTTGAGGGGAGCTAGAATATGTGTTGTTTTAGGGATTGGGATTGTGGCGCTGCTTTTCCATAACATGAAAGCTGGGATGCCAATTGTCGTTGAGACAATTGCTAGAACTGCAATCGTGGAATTGAATCCTAAAGATGCGATACCTATGCCAGCTGCTCCGCCACCGAAAGCAGTCGCTAACCAAATTGTAGCGTTATTTTTTGTTGCTTCATTTCCCGCCTTTTTCGGCGACAAGTGATAAATTGCCGTACGACTTACAGCCCAGTATGATGATTCTCTTAGGCTCTCAACGAATTTGCCTAAAGCAAAGGCAGGTAGTGATGAGGCGAAATAGTATATACTGCACGATAGGAAGGTTGATGGCCAATTGATTAATAAAAAAACATGGGACCAGCCGACATAGTCTGCTATGGCTGCAAAGAAGAGACGAGCTATAAGAAAAACCAAAGGTAAAATTGAAAGCACAATGCCGATGTCAGCTATGTTCACGTTATGCGCCAATAACAGAAGAGGAATTATTAGTGTGAGCGATCCTGAGACAAAGTAGTTTAGGAAGGTTATTGCGTTAACTCGCTTCAACTGTTTTGATCCTCAATTTCAAACGTAAATTATTCATTGGAATTATTTGAGTTTTTAATCTCAAAGCAATTTACCTTTTGCTATTGGGAAAACCCTTCCACCGACATACACATCAATGTTTTCTCCTATCTTTCTTGTTTTAAGGTGCAGTATTGAAGGTCTTCTTATTTCGAACCCTTGTTCAACTTTAATATCAATTTGTGGTGAACCAAAATATTGGTAGTGTGAGAGGTAGGCAGCTAGGCACCCATTGCCTGAACCGGTTGCTGGATCTTCGGGTATTCCAAACTCGTCAACGAAAACCCTCACATTAAGGTTGTTTTCTTTGTGGTAAGTTTGAGGATTGAAGATGAGGATTCCTGATTGCGTTTTTTTAGTTAGTTCAGATAGCAGTTTTTGGTTAATCCTTGCTTTTTTTACTGAATTAAGAGTTTTTAACGGAGTGATGATGAAGGGCAAGCCTGTAGATACTTCTTGAATGGGATAATTAGGGTCAAAATCTGAGGGTTCAAGCCCTAAGAGATTCTTGAAGAAATCTATCGAAAATTTTTGGCTAAATACGGGTTGTATTTGTTGCATCCAAAAAATTTCTTGATTGTTCGGTCCGTTTTCACACGTTACTTTGATTTGGCCTACTTTCAGATTTAGCGTTATTTCTTGAGTTGGTACTTTAGTTATAAAGTGCTTGATTACGTAAGCCGTTCCAAGTGTAGGGTGACCAGCAAACGGCACCTCAATCGAAGGAGTGAAAATGCGAACGTCATACCCGTTAACCTTCGGTTTGTCGGAGAGGATAAAAGCTGTTTCAGAGAAATGCATCTCATTTGCGAGTTTTTGCATTTCATCATCTGATAGATTGTTGGCGTTGATTATAACAGCAAGTTGGTTTCCAGAGTTTTTGGTTTGCGCAAACACATCAACTATGTAGAAGGTATTGTTTGGCATTGATTATCCCTCATATTACCTATTTTTCATTACATTCTTAGACGTCTTTAGTCTTCTTAAATTAAACGTTAAATCTAACAGTTCGTTAAACTGGACCTGTCTAGTTCCTGTTCGCAACAAGAAAAACTCCTCCGAAAATTAAGAGTCCTCCAATTATTGTGAAAAAGGTTATCTGTTCTTGGATGAATGCTGCTGCAAAAATAACAGTTATCAACGGCTCTGCGAACAGAAAAGAGCTTGCTATTGCCGCCTTGGTCTGGCTTAATACTTTAAACCAAATAAAATAACCGAGAAGGGAACAAGTTATAGCTAAATAAAGAACAGCCGCCCACTCATTAAAATTCAAAGTCAAAATCTTGCTAAATGAATTCTCAGCTAAAGAGAAAGGAACCAAGCATAATGCTCCTAAAATATTCACGTAGGCCACAACCAAGAAAGGATCGTATTTTTCCATCATTTTCTTACCCAAAAGAGTGTAAGCAGCCCACATGAAAGGAGTCGTAAGCAAAATAAGACTACCAACGGCAAAGCTCATCGAACTACCCTGCATATTCAATGTGCCTCCTCCGATTACCGCAACGGTTCCTACTGAAGCAATCCCTAAACCGAGCACATTTCTTCTTGTTAATTTCTCTTTGAATATTCTAAGGGAATAGAAACTTATGATAATAGGCGAGAGAAGGCACACCAAAATTGCTGCAACTGAGGCACCAGCCAATTGAATGCCTAAATATTGCGCTATAAAAAAGAAAGTAATTCCTATTAGACCCAAGACTATCAACAAGGGCAAATCTTTCCATTCAACAAAAACTCTGTATTGATGTTTTCTAGACTTGATTAAGGCAAGAGCGAAAACAAAAAATGCGCCAGCAACCAAGAATCTGAAAGTTGCAACTGCTATTGGAGTTATGTTGTATTGGAGGACCCATTTTACAACTACGAATGAGCTGCCCCAAACAAGAATCAAGATCATCATCAAAGCAATATTAACTAGGCCAATTGCTTTTGCCGCCATGAAAAGTAATACTCTAAGATTGCCTAGTAAAGGTTTTTCATAATATTTAGTCGCTCAGAAAATGATTAATGTATTTTTCCATCATTTTGCGATAATTACACACTGTAAATTTATTTTGCTTGTTAATTAGGCGTTGAAACAGTGGAAATCTGAGTTCAGAAATTTAGAAAATTAGACACAGCCGAAAATTTGTGTTTACGATTTTTCATTTGACTTCCCAAACGTTTGAGCCAACAAGTTGCCAAGTGGTTGTTAATTGGATTTCAGGGTTGGTGAAAAATTCAACGCGGGTTAAGCTATCAAGTATTCCTGTTTGTTTATCGAAATAGACTGTAATAAAGTCGTCACGTATCGTGTTACCTGTTGAATCGCTGGTGTCTACAAACTGGTCTTCTTCTGACCAACAGTTTGTTGCCCTACTAGAATTAACAAATTTTTGAGTGCTTGTGCTGTTAACGATGAGTTTGTCAGTTCCCTGAGGGTAAAGTAGGTCTGAAACGTTAAGGTTTGAAAGGTAAAGATAGGAAAATCCGTTTGAATCAGCAAATCTTCCAGTTGACAAATCAATTATTTGGGGACTTTCTGTTTGGGTTCCATTGTTGAACTGCCAAAGTGTGTCAAGATAGATTTGAGTGCCATTGATTCCTGTTACCGTTACTTGATAATAATTTGTGTTGTTGTACTGCATGAACTCATTTGGAGTCACTACATCTGCGCTTCCTAAAACTGTGGAACCTTTGAGGTTGTAGGTGAATGTGTCTCCAACAATAAGAGGGGAGTTTGACTCAGAAGGGTTTGGCGTAGGAGCGAGGGTTTGTTTTGTGTTAAGTCCGTAATAGAAAACTGCTACTGCAATGATTATTATCAGCATCACTGCGAAAGCAACACCAGCATATCTCTTTGAATGTGAATTCTTTCTTCGTGGCAGCTATTACACCCTGAAAGTTCTTCTTTTATCTAAACTTAGATTTAATATTATCTGCAAATCACCCTTTGATACGCCTCTATTCGAAAAAAACAATCAAACCTATGTAAATTCAGCGCAATTAATGTTCGAGGAAAAGCGGTTTTAATAGTCTGTTTACACTCTTGAATTTTCAGGATACAGCTTGAAAAGAAAGACAAATTGTGCATGAACAAGTTCATGCGTCAGAAACAGTTGTCCAACCCAGAAATGTTGGGCTCAAACGTGACGACAGGTGCGATAACGTGAAAATAGCTCGCTTTCAAAACAAAGGCGAAGAGCACTACGGTGTTTTCCAAAACGACAGACTGTTATGCTTAGATGCCCTCGCCAAACGAACAAAAACAATTTTACCCAATAAGATAGATGACTTCATTTCAAACCAAAAGGCTCAAGAAACTGCAGAGAAGTTGCTCACTGAAACGAAAAGTAGCGATCTTAATGCAGTTTTTATACCTTTAACCGAAACAATACTTCTCGCACCAATCGCTTCACCGCCTAAAATTCTCTGCCTAGGCCTAAACTTCTTAACCCATGTAACTGAAACTAATGAGAAGCCACCCGAAGAACCCGTGGTTTTTATGAAGCCACATACCGCTATATTGGGACCCAACGACAAAATCATCAAACGACCCTTTGTTAAAGAACTTGACTACGAAGGTGAACTCGCTATAGTCATAGGCAAAAAAGCCAAAGACGTGCCTGTTGCTGAGGCGCTCAATTACGTTTTCGGTTACACTATTCTAAATGACGTGTCCGCAAGGGACTTCCAATTTAGGAGCAGCCAGTGGACCCTAGGCAAAAGCTTTGACACCTTTTCGCCCATTGGACCCTACATTACCACACGCAATCAACTGCCTGATCCCGACAATCTCAGAATAAAGACATGGGTAAACGGCGAACTTCGCCAAGACGGCAACGCGCATGATATGATTTTCAGCGTTGCCCAGATAGTTCACCATCTTAGTCGAGTCATGACGCTTGAACCCTGCGACATCATTGCTACTGGTACCCCATCAGGAGTCGCTATGGCTATGAAACCGCCTAAGTGGCTAAAAACAGGCGATACCGTCCGTATAGAAATCGAAGGCATCGGCACATTAGAAAACACCATTCAAGAAAAGTAACTGCTCCCCATTGCCAAGAAGTTTCAGGACAGTTCTTTGGCTAATCTCCATATTAGGAACCCAATTGCCGCAACAAAGAAGCATATGATCGTAAAAGTGTCAACACGAATCCACGGTGTAAGATGGGATAGATGTGTAGCCAATAATTCTGGATGAATAAATTGGAAGAGCACTCCATAAACCCAACCCAACAAGCCGAACAAGAAAAGAAATTCTCCAGCAACCTTTGCAACAATCAATTTCAAATGCCGTGTCATGAGGCTATTTCCCTATTGTCTTGGATTCAAAGTTTGAATGCCCTAATAAGAATTTGTGTAGAATTTCCTGCTCAAATATTAATGCCAGCTTTAAGTTCACTCATAATGAATAACATTTTGTGTCCTAGGAATCGTTTTGTGGTCTTCACTCAGTGCAGTGTTTTTTGCTATAAGCATCGCTGCAATAACAGCATCGGCATAATCATCCATTTCGTTCTGAGGCCAAAAGTCAGCTGATTCAAACAGTCTATCTTGTGAATGCAATGCTTTTTGCGCACGATGTTTATTCTGGACTTACTTGCCAATGGTTGACCCTGCTTAAGAAGAAAGCGAACAAACTACATTCCACAACAGGAGAGGGAGGACTGAAAGTGAATCACACGCTTCTTTTTTCGCTCCATCCCCTTTTTTCTTGCAAAGATCGATGACTTCAAATATTGACAAACAATTTATATTAAAATTTAGTCTTATTGACTTTGGTAGCGGCTAGATGAAACGTAAGTTATTGCTTGGTGTCTTATTCATTACAATAATAGCTTGTGTTTCATTGTTGCTAATTGTTAACCCAGGATGGAAAGCCCAGGAAACGCTCTATGATAGTCATTATACTCTCCAAGCCAACGGTCTATCCAACGGGACGGTCGGTTCTTGGAACTTGGTCAAGGGAGATTTGCTTTACATTACAACAACCGTTAAGACCGGTCAAGCAGAGTTGCTAATTGACGAGCAAACAGTAAACCCATCTTTGGCTGCCACTTGGGAAAGGGTAGTCTTTAATGGAACAGGTACTTGGCAGGAAACTTTTACTGTGCCAGCGACTAACAAGTACTTTATCGATTTCTTACTTTATGGAAATGTCACATCAGCAAGTATTGACGAGAAATGCATCAGAGAATATACTCAACACATTATTCCATGAGTATAACCAGCCTAAAAGAATTGGAAAATGTTTCTTGTGGCGAGTTCGTTGGGACTCGAACCCCACGGGGCGAATATCAGTAAGAGAAAGGGGTATGGGGGGCGTTTCATTATTTAATTCTGCTATTTTAGTTCTTTTTTCAGCATTATCATATGTTTCAATTGTATTCCGTTTTCATAAATGGGCTTTGGATAATTATCGATGAAAAAGCTTTTCTTGATATCAAACGCCTCAAATCCTTCTTTCTGATACAAATACAATTGTTTAAATGAAGCATCTCCTGTTCCTATAATAATTGTTTTGAATCCCTTTCCTTTTGCCTTACAGGCAGCATCTCTTAACAATAATTTACCTATTCCTTGTCCTTGACAATCTGTAACAACTGCAATGTTTTTTATTTCAGCCTCATTTTTGTTTATTGATTGAAGCACGTATGCGGCAATAATTTTGTTTTCTTGTTCCAGAACATATATGTCAGAGCTAAAAATGTATTTGTCTATGGCTTCAAGTGACTCATCTGCAAGTAATAATAAGTCATATGGGATTTTCTCGTCCTTTCGGAGTTGCCTTGTCATTTGAATTTTGGTTTCTTTCTTTTCCATTATTAATTCCTTATCAAGTATGCTCTGATTGAGATTAGACTTTAGTGCCTCTAATTAGATAACCGATTTTCCTGGGGGGGAAACCACAAATCAGACCAATCCTTTTCCTTATGGCGTGTTCGCTGAAACTTGAACCCCACGGGGTGAATGTGTACTTTCCACCTTTTCCATTTGACATCACATGTTTCTTTTCATTTTATATATTAAATCATGTTTAAGATATTGTGGAGGATACAAAGTGCAAAAGAAAACCGCAACAGCCAAGAGAAGTTTTGAGCAAGACATGGAAGGTTTTATCAAGGTTGCGAAACGATTGGGCGTACTTGATGCTAAAGCGGTGGACACAAAGAATATTGTTGTCAAGGATTGGGTAAGACTCAAGTGCCAATATGGCTGCGGAGGATTCGGAAAATCCTTGACTTGCCCGCCTTACAGTCCTACACCAGAAAAGATGAGGCAGATTTTGGCGAGTTACTCCAACGCTATTCTTATGAAACTGCCAGATGAATCGGTTGCGACGCATGACCTGGTTGCAAAATTGGAGAGGCACATCTTTCTGGCAGGGTATCATTCTGCATTTGGGCTTGTCGCCGGTCCTTGTGAACGTTGCGAAAAATGTAACCTTGAGCATTGTACTTATCCACGGTTGGCTCGGCCTTCAATGGAATCTTCCAGCATAGACGTTTATGCTACAGCAAGGAAGAACGGTTTTGACATAGAGGTTCTGAAAACACATAGACAAAAACCAACATATTTTGGTTTGCTGCTTGTCAGTTAGAACCCACGTTTTCATGGTAACGGCAAATTAAACAATCTGATTGCATTTTGGCAGAAGATTTTTCTCTTGAGCTCATCCTCGATGTCCAGGGAATCTATGAGGGCTACGTGTTTTCTAATATCGCACATTGCGTAATCCGTTCCAAACACAACATTACTCGGATGCTCAATCACAGTTGAAGTTAACACTTTTCTTATCCTATCAATACCTGTCATTTCTACCACCGAATCATCGGCTAGTGCCGAAGTATCAAAGTATATTTTCTCATATTGCTTCGTGAGTTCGTGACAATATTCAACGTTAGGAAAAAAATAGTGAGCGATGACTATTTTGAGGTCTGGAAATTTATCTGCGACCTTAACGATGTGTTTTGGGTCATTGTACTTGGCTGCTTTCGGGTTTTTTTCGGTACCGCCTGTGTGGATAACAATTGGGGTGTCATATTTGATGCAGAGGTCGTAGACTTGGGAAAGTCGTTTGTCGGTTGGATAGATCGGGTCGTGTCCAGGGAAAATCTTTATCCCAAATATTTTACCTTCTTCAAGAAGAGCATCTAACTCTTGAAGTTGAGTCTGCATTTTTCTTTGAATATCAACAGTACCCATGACGAATAGTTTATGACAATCCTTGGTTACTTCTAAGACTTGATTCAAGTTTCCAATTGTGGAAACAGGTTTGTTATCTGGGATCAAAATGGCATAGTCGACGTTGTTTTTTGTGAGCTCTTGAATGAGTATCTCTTTGGAATGTTCAAACGTTTTTCCCTCTTGAAGACGTGGCAAATGTTGGTGGCAATCGATTATCATTGAACTTTATTTGCACGTGACGTGCTTTTAAGTGCTTCTTCAAAGAAAATGTTAATGAGACTTCCAGATAGTGGAGAAACTTAAACCCAAAGATTGGATTAATCAAAAACCTTAGAAGCAAAACTTCAGATGAATCATTGTACTAGAGATAGAAACTAGTTTAGAGAAAACTTTGCTCGCTTGACTTCTTTGACTTCAGTTCCCTTCTATGGACAACTTCATATTTTTTCCTAAGGTGAAGTGTCCCGCACTTGTTGGAATGATACATTTTTTTTGGATCATATGTTTCGAATACAATTCCGCAATGGCAGGTCCTGATGAGAATTTTGTTACTTAATCTTTCAAAGTTTTCCATATCACAAACATTCCAGTAGAAGTCTTAGTAAAATCGGTCTCTTTTCCAAATGTTAAGGGAACATTGACCCCAACAGTAACTGCTGCCTTTATAGATGCAGCTCCCACAATTTGGCGAATCAAAAAATCTACTTTTACTCACAAAACCTTTCTCCACAGTTAATATATGCAGGGGTGGATTTCTGTCTTTGCCTAATACGAAAAAGTGTCGCAAACAGACATTACAACTTAAGACCTGTATCTACATGTGGAATACGTTATTTGATATATTCCACCTCTGAAATATCCCTTTTAAGCCTTAGTATCAAATTCTAGTTTCTTGTTTGAGGAGAAAGGAGAACTTCTTAAGAGAATAGATCAGAGGTATCTTAATGATCTGTGATTGGTGTGGAAAGAAATACCCAGAGACTTTGAAGAATAAGAAATCTTTCCACAAACTGGAAGATTATGTGTACACCCCAGTTATTTGTAACGATTGTTATAGAAAATTAAAGAAAACAATCAAGGCAATTGTAGATTAAGAAGTACTGCTCTTGCATCTTTCTTTTGTAAATTGTGATTTTTTACTGCACGAAGTACCCATGCATAGAATGTCCCACATGACCTAGCATCTAATCGATTAAAGTCACCTAACACTATTGTGCCATCGAAAGTGTTGACAACAAAACACAATGTAATACTTGACTCAAACACTCCTAATCCTCTTTTTACTTGTGGTTGTCCCACACCAGTAATCTCACTTAACTTTGCTTCTTGACACACTCCATTCCTATTTTTTATCAAACGTTTGTCCGTAATTGTGTAAGCACCATTCCTCAACTCAAAATTAAAGTAAATGAACTCACCTGGACCAATTCTATCTCTAGTTTCGGGAGGTAAACTCTGTTTAATTCTGTCTTCTTCAAACCTCATTTTTCTTTGCATTTCTTTAACCATTTCAATATCCTTAGTTAGAATGATATGACAACTTGTGCAAAACCAACTTGATTTTTCATTAATGGAACCGCATTTAGGGCAAGTAATTTCACCCTTGAACTTGAGGGTTGAACCGTCTGATAGCAATATTGATTCTGCACCACAATATTGACAAGTAAATTGGTCTCTGTTCAGGGCTGCTCCACAATTAGGGCATTTTAGAGCCACTGCTTTTGACATTTTGGAAAACCTATGACGCAGTTAGTTTTGATATTCTTCTTACTTAGTTTCAGCTATTACGCTTTTGCATTTACTAAAATGGTTAGACAGCAAAGGGTTTAGGCATATTATGCCAAAATATGAGAGGCGTGGTATTGGTGGTTGGGAGAGATGCAATAGAGACATACGATAATGAGGTTCGCCATTCTTTTCCTTGTTGCCCATTGTGTGGAAGCAAACATTTAGAACCAAATCTAGTTCCTGGGGGAAGAGATTCCTTATTGTGTGAAGACTGTAAGGCCCAGTGGCATCTTACTATTGGGCTTATTGGTCTAAAGTGGACTGAACTAGACAATGCATCTGAAAATGGTGAAGGCAAGGCTTTACTTGGGAAGCGATTTGAAAAAGGACAATGGAAGAAAATGGCAGAGAAACGTATGAACACTAGTACTATAGTACCAAATTCAAGAGAAATCAACCAAATTGCACGAGAGAAAGAAATAATTAGAGAAAAAGAAGTGATAATCAAAATTAGGTGCTCTTACTGTAAACAAGTGTACGATGAAGTTCTGGATAAGTGTCCCCAGTGTGGTGGGAGAAGATAGTTTTTCTAAGCCAAGTTTTCATTAAGATAAGTCTTAAATCTGCACAGCGTAAAAATAGAATTAAGATGATAGGTTAATGCAAAAAAGAAGTTGTCCTGAATGCGGTAAACCTCTTACCTGGATTCCAAAATATCAAAGATGGTACTGCTACAAAGACAAGATGTACCCTAAACTACCTCTTTGTCCACTATGTAAACAACCTCTCAACTGGATTCCACAATACAAAAGATGGTACTGCTACAACGACAAGCAATATCCTTCACTTTAACAACCAGTTTCGGTTTCGAAAGAGACTATTTCAAAAGAAGTCATTAGAGCAGTTGTTTTGATACCATGTGCTTATTGCAGTGGATTCATGCCTCAAACATCTCTATTTTGTCTAACTGTGGAGCAAGAAGAAAAGGCTAAGCTGTGATAAGTCTTAAATCTACAGCAAAACGCTTGTTTTGATTCTGTGATGATTTGTTGTATCAAGTTGTGCCAACAAATCTTCAAATGACTACAGTTCTGTATTGTGAGCTACAGTACTATACTTGAAGAGTTGATGTAGCTGGCTAAATGTCCTAACTGTGGTAAAGAAGTTGCAGAAGCTGACAAATCATTAAAAAACAATTGGTTTCACATCGATGCTTATACGTGCAAGAACTGCAATTGCTGTTTCAAAATAACAAGCCAGCCTTTCCCTATTGCTTAAAAATAATTAAATAGTCCTTGTTCTCTTCAAGAAAGTACCCTCTATTCTTCAGAAATGTCTCAATTTCTTTGTGATCATAATCGCCTTTAATCTGCACTTTGTATCTATTGGGTTCGTCTCTGTGGATAATTACAAAAGTTGGTTTAATTAGTTCCCTATCACCTAGTTCCTTCACTAATGCCACCGCTTCTTTCCTATCCAACAGGTTACCCCCAAGTTTCCTAAGTGTGCGTACAATATTAATAACCCTTTGTCAATTGCTTCTAAACAGTTGTCTGGAAATACTTTCAAAACTGGTTGTTAGTAAGAAATGTTTTGAGAAACCTGCGGCTGGCTGAATAGACACATTACAGAAAAAGGTTTAACGCTTTGTTCATAAAGTACCTTTAAGGAACCTGTCTGAGACGCTTAGCACACATAAAGCATATTGCGTTTAGAGCATTGTTTTAAGGTGTTTGATTTACTTCAGGGTTGGATATTGGCTGCTTTTTTACGCCCACTTTCATTAGGTACAATCCTATAACCAAGAAGATTATTCCAGCAACAATATTTGGCAAGTACTCTTCTAACGCTAATCTAAACAGAGTTAGATTGAAAGAAGTCTCGTAATTCTCGTTTGGGTAAATACCCGAAAGGTAAATAGTTAGCCAAAATGCTTGGAAGAACTGGGAAATTGAGTAGCCTAGAGCTACTAAACCTATCCAGAAGGTTGTTTTCTTCTCTCCACTAAACATAGCTAAACACTTAGGGCTTTATTGTTTCATAAGGCTTTTAATTCCTTCTATTATTTGAGGACGCTCCAAAATTAGTTCTTAATGGTCTTTATCTCCAAAGTTGACCAGCCTGGTGTCCAAAACCCAAAGGAGCAATTAAGATGAAAATAAGATGTCTAAGATTTGAATGTGAAGTTTGCACTAAGTCAGCTTCTATCCAAGTTTTCTAAAGAAAAGCTAAGGTTTCCAAAAGAATTGTTTTTTCTTTTTATTACGATTTATGAGGTGAAAAAATTATGCAAAAAACGAAGAAAAAACAAAAATTGAGTATGAACAAGTAACTATTCAAGTGCCAAAACAAATAATGGAACTGCTACGTTTCGCTGAAAAGTATGGTAATGGAACGCCTAAAGACTACATAGAAACTTCGACGCTGCAAACAGTAAGAGGAGATCTAGACGCTGACACTTTAATTCCTAATCAATGCCTAGCTGATAAGTTCTCATTGAAACCTATCTATGAAGAACTATTGGGTAGCTATTAACTATCCTTTACTTTTTTAAACCTTTTAGTGTTGAAACAATTATTAAGTCATTCAGAGTTACCTATCTCGGGGGCATGAACATGCAAACACAAGGTAAGGGTAAACCTGTAAACGTAGCTTTCATTTTGTCCATAGTCTCTGGTATATTAATAGTTTCGCAGGGAACTTTGAGGTTCATACGTAACCAGTGGGGTCTTGAATTGGGAATCGGCGAATTTCGCAGGTCAATGGTTCACGGAAGCGGCTTCAGAATAATAAGCATCGTTACCGTACTTTTGGGAATAATTGTTCTTTTTGGTGCACTTCTTATGAGGAATGGAAGAACAAGAGACGGGGGAATAACCGTGATAGCTTTTTCTGCGTTATCGATTATGAGCGGTGGAGGCTATTTGGCAGGTTTGATTCTCGGAGTGGTTGGCGGAGCTTTGGCAATCAGTGAACAACTACCAAGCAACTCCACCAAGGAACCGCTTCCTGAAAGTTAAAAACTTCGTTTTTTAGGGTTCTGGTAACTTGTTGTTGGATGGAAAACTAAAGCTCTTCCCTTTCCTTTTTTTATGTTTTAGTTTAGTATTATTCCAAAAATCGTAATATTGCTTGCACTGCAACAAGCATCTTATATAATGATACACAATACTTGATTAATAAAGAGCTGTTGGCAAGATGCAAATATATTATGAAGCCCACGAAACTATTTGCTTAACGTTTGAAAAATTATGCAGTGACTGGGGCTTATGTGAAAAACGTTCCACCCGGATAAAACCAGTGCAACTAGTGCGACTATCTTAGTATCTTACAGTTTTGCTATTTTACTTTTGCTATTTTTCGCTTCTCAAGGGTTTTTTTGCGGGTACTCGTTAAGTCTGCAGCCTACTACAATCATCTCTGGAAAGCAAGAGGTCAAGTAAACGTTTGTCTCATGTTCATACATCATAACAGATCAAACAAAACGTTTTTTCCCATGGTTGTTTCATGTGAAAGCAAAGTCTTATATTTAAATCGGGTCAAAACAGTAAGGCACGGTGAAAAATTGAAAATAAAAGATGTTAAAGCAGTTAGCAGGCTCGTCGTTGTCGTTATAATCATTGCAGTTTTGCTCATCGCAGGCGTAGGCGCAGGTTTATTCTACAACAGCATTCACCCCTCCGCAGCTAAAAAAGACACACTTATCATAGGCACCACCGACTCAGTTGAAACAACAATTGACCCGGCGGATGCATACGACTTCTTCGGCTGGGAAATGATTGAATCTTTTGGATCACCGCTCGTTCAATATGCACCGGGATCAGACACCATAGTTGCAGACCTTGCAACCTCTTGGTCTGTGTCGTCCGATGGGTTACATTGGACGTTTAACCTGAGACAAGGAGTACACTTTGACAATGGTTCCGAATTTACTGCGGACTCGGTGAAATACAGCTTCGACAGAAACATCCAGATAAACGACCCGGACGGCCCATACGTAGGCATAGGATACGGTGACATCATCGACAACGTAAGTGTCGTCTCCACCTACGTGGTTGAATTCAACCTGAAGATTCCCTTCGCTGCTTTCCTCTCGCTGATGGCCTGTCAAGCGTCGTGCATCGTCGACCCAGAGTACGCTAAGATGTCGAACACGACTTGGAGCGTTAACGATGTCGTCCAATACAAAGCAAGCGACCCAAGAGCAAGCAACCCAATGGGACTCGGACCCTACGAACTCTCAGCTTGGGATAGAACAGCTGGAAAAGACACCGAAATTGACCTGACAGCCAACCCGAACTACTGGAACTCCAGCTTGCCCGCGACGAAGAACATAATTATCAAGATGTACGCGGATGAATCATCTCTTGCACTAGCAATAAAGTCAGGCGACGTTGACATTGCATTCAGGCAACTTGCATCCACAGATATCACGAACATGCAGTCAGACAGCAACTTGAAGGTATGGACTGGCACGGGAGCGTTCATCCAGTACCTATGCATGCAAGAGAATTACGCGCCCTTCAACAACGTAGCTGTCAGACAAGCCGTAGCTGCAGCCATCAACAGAACAGACCTCGTGGACACGGTGTTCCAAGGACAGGCTCAAGCACTCTACAGCATGATACCCGCAGGCATGTTTGGACATGACGACGCCTTCCAGTCATTCGGCGCTCCAAACTACACTCTGACACAGCAGCTTCTAGCACCTTTAGGCTACAACGCAAACCACAAACTGTCCTTCACCCTTTGGTATGAGTCGTCAGGACACTACCCATCAAGTGCTCAGCAAGCCCTTGTTCTTCAGGATTCGCTCCAGAAGAGCGGCGTTATAAGCGTTACTCTATCACCACTCGATTGGGCATCGTATAAACAGGCTCGCTCTGCCAATTCAATGCAAGCCTACATTATGGGTTGGTACCCAGACTACATAGACCCAGATGATTACATCTACCCGTTCGTTGACTCCAGCGGTGGATCATGGCTGCACATAAACTACAACAGCCCAACCATGGACACCCTAGTTACGCAGGCAAGAGCAACCACGGACACAGCAACCCGACAGCACCTCTATGGCGAGATCAACAACCAAATAGTCGCAGATTGCCCGCTGATCCCACTCTATCAGAGTAGCGCATATGCAGTGACGTCGCCCAACGTACACGGAGTCTACTTAGACATTACACAGCAATGGCGCAACTGGCTGCTTTACGAAACAAAGTGATAGGGGACAAAGAAAGATTTGAACATCCAATCTTTCAACCCATCTTTTTTCTTTTTTTAAATAAGAATCAAAAAAGTGTGAATTAGATGACTCTGAGAACATACGTCGTAGCTCGGATTCTGTTAACTATACCGATGATATTCATCCTCCTCACAGCAGTCTTCGTCATCATGAGAGTGCTGCCCGGAGACCCAGTTGCGATGCACTTCGACAAGATGGCATCGCCCGCCACCGTCGAACAAATGCGTGTGCAACTAGGCATGAACAAGCCAATTTACATGCAGTACGTGGACTACATCGTAGGGCTCTTTCAAGGCAACCTCGGAAAATCCATGCAGGACAACTCGCCAGTGGCGCAAGAGATTTTCTCAGCGTTCCCAGCGACGCTTGAGTTAGCAATATGCGCGATGCTCGTGGCGGTTCTTGTCGGAATCTTTCTGGGCGTACAAGCGTCAAAATCCTACAACAAACCCAAAGACCACGCGATAAGACTCTTCAGCATAGTCACCTACGCCATCCCCGTTTTCTTCCTCGGAATGATTTTCCAAATGGTATTCGGCGTGTGGCTGCATTGGCTTCCAACGGGAGGAAGAATTGCGCCTGGAATGGAGCCGACGGGATTGACCCTTGGCAGCGTGCATATTCAAACTGGGTTGTATACGGTTGACAGTTTGCTCGCGGGAAACATCAGCGAGTTCGCTTTGTCCGTTGAGTACCTCCTTCTGCCTTCTTTGACTTTGGGTTTGGTTCTAAGCGGAATATTCGTTCGTCTAACGAGAACCAACATGTTTGAAACGATGCGGCTTGACTTTGTGACTGCAGCTAAAGCACGTGGACTCAAAGACGAAACTGTGACTTACGGTTACGCTCTGAGGAACGCGTTTTTGCCTGTGCTGACCATGACTGGGCTGCAGTTCGCGCTGCTGCTGGGCGGCGCCATCCTGACTGAAACCACGTTTTCTTGGCCGGGCTTAGGCACGTACCTTGTTAGCCGGATCAACTTCCGCGACTACACGGCCATTCAGGGTACGGTTGTAGTTTTCGGAATTTTCGTTTCTTTGGTAAGCCTGGCAGTCGATCTGCTTTACGCTTACTTGGACCCGAGGATACGACTGTAGGGGCATATGATGACTGAGCCTAAACCCAAGAAAAGCATGAGAGAAAAGCGCCATCAATGTTTGCAACCATTATCCCGGGATTTTCGTCGCTCGCAAGAAGACGCGGCATGGCTGGAAAACTCGTAATCTTCGGCTTAATTCTTACCCTCGCCATCATCATGATGACGATTATTTCGCCCCTAATCGTTCCCCACAATCCAAGCCAACTAAACGTTGGAAAACCCTTCACTCCGCCAAGCGCGAAGTTTCCGCTGGGAACCGACGACTTGGGCAGGGACATGTTAAGCCGAGTAATCGCGGGAGGAGGCGTCATGCTTGAGGTCGCCCTTGTCTCAGTCGCGGTGTGCTTCTCCGTGGGTGTGCCACTTGGGCTTTTTTCGTCGCACACCGGCGGCGTCGTTGACAAGTTCATTAGCCTCATAATGGACAGCATCTACGCTTTTCCCGGAATCATACTGGCAATCGCCTTTTCGCTGGTTTTGGGCAGAGGCGTAGTGAACATGGCGCTATCTATCGCTGTGGTCTATATTCCCTCGTACTTCCGTATGGTCAGGAGTCAGGTGCTCAGCGTCAAGGAGTTGCCGTACGTCGAAGCTGCGACCTCCATCGGAGCGAAGAAAGGCACGATTCTTAGGCGATACATTTTCCCAAACGTGTTGCCCTCGGTTGTGGTGGTGGCGACGGTGAACTTTGCGGATGCCATCCTTACCGCGGCGGGTTTAACCTTCATAGGCCTCGGCGTACCCGTAAATGTGCCTGACTGGGGTTGGGACCTGACCAACGGACGGGCATTGCTGCCAAGCGGGTCATGGTGGGTCATCACTTTCCCAGGAATAATGATTATCCTTTTGGCGTTGGGCTTCACATTGATGGGTGAAGGCTTAAGCGAACTGTTTAACCCACGGCTTGAGCAAGGAGGGGAAAAGTAACGTCGGAACCCCTACTCAAGGTCGACGACTTAACTGTCGAGTACTGGACCAACAAAGGCAAAACCAGGGCAGTTGACAACGTGTCTTTCCAGCTAGGCAAATCAGAAGTTCTCGGCGTCGTCGGCGAATCAGGATCTGGAAAATCAACCCTTGGCTTGTCACTTATCGATTTAGTTCCCTACCCTGGAAGAATCGTCAAAGGAAACGTTTCGCTTAACGGCAAAGATGTCCTTACGCTCAAGAAAGAGGCGCTGCGTAACCTGCGGGGAAAGGGGATTTGCTACGTTTTTCAGGACCCAATGACTTCGCTGAACCCAGTGAAGAAGATCGGCGACCACTTCACGGAAATGATTATCACGCATGAACCCAAAGTAACCAAGAAGGAAGCTTTAGAACGCGCGGCAAAGCTCCTCAAAGACGTCGGCATTCAGGCTGATCGAATCAATGACTATCCTCATCAGCTCAGCGGAGGAATGAGGCAGCGGGTAATGATTGCTTTGGCAATAACGTTGAATCCGAGCATCGTTGTGGCGGATGAACCAACAACCGCCCTTGACGTGATTGTGCAAGCAAAAATCCTCGACTTGCTCAATAAGCTGCGGGACACCTACGGTATGGCTCTTCTGCTAATAACCCATGACCTCAGCATAGTGATGGAGAGAAGCGACCGAATCCTGGTAATGTATGCGGCGCAGGTTGTCGAATACGCTGAAAGCAAAACACTCTACGAGCAGCCACAGCACCCGTACACGAAGGGTATGCTGAGAAGCATCCCAAACATCGAGCTCGCCGACCAAAAGCTGGAAGCAATAGCTGGCTCCCCGCCTGACCTGCTGGATATGCCTGGAGGATGCAGGTTTTGGCCCCGATGCAGCTTCGCTTTTGACCGATGCCGAAGCGAGGAGCCGCCGCTTGTGAAGACCTCTGACACGCATTTCGTCCGTTGCTTCCTATGCACCGCGGAAGGAGGCTGCCAGACATGAGCAGAGCAGGCGACGAAATTCTGCGGGTTGAAAACCTGCTGAAGTATTACCCTGTGGAAAAGAGTTTTCTCGAGAAGATGTTCTCCCGAAACAGGCACTTTGTTAAAGCCGTAGACAACATCAGCTTCACCGTTCGCCGAGGAGAAATATTCACGTTAGCCGGAGAAAGCGGATGCGGCAAAACCACAACGGGCAAACTGGTTCTGCGTTTGACTCAGCTCACCTCAGGGCACATTTTCTTCGACAACACCGACATAACTGCCTTGAAGGGCGAAGAGTTGCGTACCCTACGGCGAAAGATGCAGATGATTTTCCAAGACCCATACGCTTCGTTCAACCCAAGAATGAAAATCGGCGACACAGTAGGTCACCCCCTGCAAATCCACGGGTTAGCCAAAGGTCAAGAAAAGCAAAAACGAGTATTTGAGGTTCTGGAGCGTGTCGGCTTATCCCCTGCAAGTAAGTTCGCGAAGCTTCACCCTCACCAGATGAGCGGCGGTCAACGGCAACGCGCAGCCATGGCTCGATCCCTGATTTTGAAGCCCGAATTTATCGTGGCAGACGAGCCTGTTTCAATGATTGATGTTTCCCTTCGGACCTCAATTATAGACTTGATGCTGGACCTGCAAAGGGACATGGGTTTGACTTACCTGTTTATCACGCATGACTTGGCGATTGCAAAGTACATTTCTGACCGCATAGCCGTCATGTACCTGGGCAAAATCGTGGAGTTAGGCGACAAAGACGCCATATTCTCCAACCCGCTTCACCCCTACACAAAGGCGCTGCTGGCTGCCATTCCAGTGCCGAACCCTGAACGAAAAAGGAAAGAAACAGAGCTCATCGGCGAAGTTGCCTCCGCGGTAAACGTGCCTTCAGGCTGCCGCTTCCACACCCGATGCCGATACTGCCAACCCGCCTGCAGCGAAAAGGAACCAAACCTAATAGAAGTTTCTCCTAACCATCTAGTAGCCTGCAGCCTCTCGAAAAGCTAACGCAACCTTATTGGACTTCCCAAACGTTTGAGCCAACAAGTTGCCAGGTGGTTGTTAATTGGATTTCAGGGTTGGTGAAAAATTCAATTCGGGTCAGTTGAATAAGCATTCCTGTTTGTCTGTCAAAGTAAACAGAAATATAATATACATTTAGTGAAGAAAACTAAAAACTGTAATATTCCTTTTAAGCAACTGATGAAGTAAACTAGTTGAAGAATGCGGTCATGTGATATCCGAGTTCGGGTGACATCTCCACCTGACTGGGGTTCAAATCCCAGCTGTGGCAGAACAGCGATTTGCCTAGGTTTCCGTTTTAAACTTCAACGTCTTATGTTCCCTTTCCACTTCAAGATAGTGCCCGACGCACAAGACTAAACCCTTCGTAAAAACCGTTGCAGGCTGCTCACATTCCAAGACGCAACATTCAGGATTCACTTAAACCAACCTCCCTTATTCTTTTAGCGCGCTCGGCGTCTTTTCTCTCTAATCGGGCTACTCTTTCTTTCAGTTTCTTGTCACGTTCTCTTTATTCAAGCAAGTAAAAGGGAGCCAGCAGCAGCCCATGGAGGGCATTTTTAACCTTCGAAAGTTGATTCATGAAAAGCGCCTTATTCAAATCAAGAAAAAGGAATCAGGCGATAAAAGGCATGTTCAGAATCAACTTTAACAGTTGGTTCTGCTTCAGGTTTTTTCTCTCTATCAAGTATTTTCAATTTGATTTCTCCTTTTCAATCTATCAACCTTAGACCCGCCTGCTCTTCTCGCTGTCATGTTAGGCTATTTCTAAGCTATGTAGATTTAAGACTATTCTTGCTTACTCTGAATAGATTAGCTCTCCGTTACACATAGGACATCTTAGAGGTAGCTTACCTTGAATATTCAAAAGTTCATAAGAGCATAGAAAGCAGAAGTAAATCTTGCATCTAGGACAGCATTTGGATGCTCCTCCAATCATTCTTCCAAAAGCATCACAAGACCTAGACAAATCAACCATAACCTTCAATCAAAATAGCAAATAGATAAGGAGAAAGATGAAACAACCTTCTCGAATAGTGGACACTTAACTAAAAGTGAATATCCTTATTGAGAAGACTTGCTACTGGATTTGTACCTTTTCTAAACAAGGATTCAACATATTGTTTCGTAAGTAATAATACTTAAAAGCTGGAATTGATGAAAGTTTATTCAATAATCCAATCTAGAGTTTGGAGAATACGAAATGAACTACACTAGAAAATTTAGGAAAAATGCAAAAGCCCTAAGCCCCGTAGTTGCATCAATTATACTCGTTGCCGTTACCGTTGCAGTTAGCGTAGTCGTTGCCGGATGGATGGGCGGAATGACCATTGGATTAATGGGAAACGCGGAGCAAGCATCAATAACAAACGTTGTATTAACTAACAATGCCCTTGCAAACACTGGCGGAGCAGCGGTCTGTACCGTTCAAAATACTGGTGCCGCTTCAGTAACCATTAAATCAGGAACTGTTGATGGAACCAACTGGAATCTCGCTGCCCCAGTAACTATTGCTAAAGGCACTATAGGAACAATTACACTAACTATTGCCGCCAATTCTCCATTTGCTACTGGTTCCCAGTACACAATTAAACTGATGACCACAAAAGGCAATACAATCGTTTACAGCGCGCGCTTTTATTAATTGTTTCGCACTGCCCCTATTCAAAAACAACTTTCTCGGATAGTGGAGAGTTAGGTAAAAGTGAATATCCGTTTGAATTTTATTCTTTTGATGTTGATAAATATACTGAAAAAAGTTCATGATTTAGGCTTAAACGTCTCAAAAGTCTGCGAAAACGTCTTAAAAGTAAGCATAGACGCATTAGAAAACCGCAACAAACAAACCCTTTATTTAACTGGCGTTTCTTTAGGGAAAGAAAAGCCAATGGAGCTGGGGATGGGAATTGAACCCATATATAACAGCTCTGCAGGCTGTCGCCTGAACCATTCGGCCACCCCAGCATCTTGAATCTAGGGTTGAAGCCCACATAAAAATATTGTTGGCAGATTCCTTTTTTCTATGTATTCTTATTAGCGCTTGGTTAATTGGATACTGTTAAGTCTTTTGTTCTGGCTTATTTCTTAGTCTTCGTTTTTTTGGATTCGTAATCTTGTTTGTTTAGTTCATCATAAAATTTGACTGCTTCTTTGCTAGAAACCTCTATGCCTTCAGTTAGCCAGTTTTTCCCACAATAAGAACAAATAACATTTACACCAGCACCTTCAGGCATTGAATTCCATTGATTTCAAAAAGGGCAAGCTACCAAAACACTTTTGTTCTTTTGGCTCAAGATTATGGCTCCTTAAGGATTTCTTCGACCGTTTTCAGTTTGATTTCCATAAATTCTTGGTTTTTGCATCTTGCCACTTCTTCATAAGCACCACTCCCAAAACTAAAAGCAACAATAACGCCATTGTTTTTCTTCATTCTTCTTATCGCTGTTTCAAAATTATCTACAACGTTTCTACCTATTCCCTCTGATTGTTTAACTTGTGTGGGCACATCAAGTTCAACCCAACCATCAATACCCATGTCTCCAACCTTCTTAGGATTAACCCGACCATGTAATTTCTCAAAAACCCAATTTTGAAACTCAAAAGGTGCAACTTTTTTCAATTCTTCGATTGTTCTAGGTAAACCGATCAACTGAATATTTTTTGCCCCTATCTTACGCATTCTCTTAGCTATTAATTTACAAGCTGTTGGAGAAACATCAACTCCTATCCACCTTCTTCCTTGCTTATGAGCCACAGCAATACTAGTGCCACAACCACAAAAAGGATCTAGCACAATATCCATAGTATCAGAAGATGCAAGTATAATACGTTCCAAAAGAGCTTCAGGCTTTTGTGTGGGATATCCTAAAGCTTCTTTTGCTGAATTATTCAACTTGTCAATATCCCAAACATCATCAACATAAGCCCCTTGTTTCATAGCATCTTCAAGAAAACGCTTAACCCTTTTTCCACCGCCAGCATCAGACAAAACATACTCTTTTCTGGTTTTTGGGTCAACTCTAATTTTCTGTTTTCTTATTTTCACATATTCTTCTTTGCTAGCCCACGGCCTAGCCCATGAATAGAACTTTTGTTCATTAGTTTTGGCATATAGCATAATTGTGTCGTGCCTACTGTTAAAATTGTATTTGTTTTTCTTGTTCCACCCACTATAATGCCAAACTATTGCATTTCTAAACATTTTTTCCCCAAAAATCTTATCCATCAAGATTCGTAAATGTGCATTAGCATGCCAATCACAATGAAGATACATGGAACCCGTATTTTTTAAGACTCTATGACACTCTCTTAGTTTTGGCTCCATCCATGCGATATAGTTTTCTATTCCGCCTTTCCATCGGTCTTCAAAAGCCCTGAGTTCATAACCATCTCCCCAAATAACCTCATATTGCTGATTTGAAAAGAATGGTGGATCAGCATAAATTAAATCAATTGAATTATCGAGTATGTGTGTTCGCAAAACTTCCGCATTATCGCCAGAATAGATTACGCTAGTGTCCATAAGTTATCATAATACATTGTATTGCCTTTTTAACATCTTTGTTGTTTTCCGAATATTCTTGGCATCTTGTGGTTAAATTGAAGAACAGTAAAGAGTATTTACGAATAGAAACGGCTATTTTTTGAAGGCTAAACCAGAAAAGAAAGCAACAGTTTTATCCTTATTCTTTACGGTCACGTTGTACAGACCCATTGTTTTTCCATCAGAAACACGGGTTGCCTCAGCCGTCAGCATGTCGCCTTCAACCGAGGGTTTAAGATAGTTTATGCTTACCTGAACTGCAACCGCTACGTTGTCGCCAAAATTGCATGCGTGTGCAAAAGCGTAATCCGCCAAGGAAAATATTGCGCCGCCGTGAGTGAAACCCAATGCGTTTGTATGTTTCTTTTCTACTTTCATTGATACTTTTGCGTAGCCGTCTTTGGCTTCGGCTAGTTTAATTCCTAATTCTTCGGCAAAATAATCTGTTCCTTTCATGCTTTCTTCTTCTCTGTTTTTTCTTCGGTCATTATGTATTTGTAAAACTTTTGGAACAACGGTGTTAAGCCTTTGGGGAAGAAAATCACGATTAACAGCAGGATTACCCCTATGAATAGGTAAGTCAAAGGTGGTCCAACATAGCCAGCTTTAGGAAAGAGTGGTCCAAGCGTATTGTTGAGGCTTTGTGCCACGTTTTGGGTTGATAGAATTTGGCCGATTGAGGTGAAGAAAATCGAGCCTACTATAGGCCCGGCTACCGTGCCTAATCCGCCAATTACTGTCATTATGAGCGGTGTAAATGAGTTAGTTGCCGAAAAAATGGAGTTATCAACAAACCCGTAGAAATAAACATACAATCCACCGGCTATGCCAGCAAAGAACGTGCTGATGACAAAGGCGATGAGCTTATACTTCGCCGTGTTAATCCCAATCATTTTTGCTTCAGCTTCGTTGCCGTGAATAGCTCTGAAAGCCAAGCCCATTCTCGATTTCATTAATAGATACATCATTGAAATTGATGCGACAGCGAAAAGAATCACCAAAAGATAAAACGGATACCCGCTTGGCACAAAGGTTGCAGGCGGAAAGCCATTTATCCCATGTGTGAAGGAATCAAACTGGCTTGAGAGCGTTTCCGCAATGACTGAGAAACCAAAAGTAACCATTGCCAGATACCAAGCCTTCAACCGTACACACGCCAATCCAATCAGCAAGCCAATTCCTGCTGAAAGCAAGCCGCCTACAAGAATCACAAGAACCTGAATTAGCACCGACAAGAAGCCTATTGGCATCGTGTAAGCTCCTGAAGCTGAAATTATGGCAGTCGATATTTTGGTGCCAATTATGGCTGAGGCAAAACCGCCAATTCCTAGAAACACAGCGTGACCAAGGGACCCTTGCCCTGAATTTGCTAAAAAATTCCAGCTTGCCGCGTAAATCCCAAAAATAAATATGAGAGTAAAAACGAACAAAAAGAAGCTATTTCGTATGAAAATTGGAATTAAGACCAAAATTGCAGTCGCGATTAGGAAAAGTTGGAAACTCTTCGATTTGACGAGAGTGCTCAGTTTCTGTTGATTTAGCATGTCATTCTCCTTTTTCGCCGAATAGTCCGCTAGGTCTCACAATAAGGACAGCGATTAGTAGGGCAAATGCAACGGCGCTTGACCAGATTCCTCCAAGGAACAGAGTTGCCATTTGCTCTGCGATGCCGTAAAGTAAGCCGCCAACGATGGCTCCCCGTATGCTTCCTAAACCTCCAAGAATGATAACTGCAAAAGCAATGATTGTTGGCAACTCTCCGCTTTGAAAATTAAATGAGTAGATGACTCCATATAACCCTCCAGCCGCAGCAGCCAGGGCAGCGCCCAAAGTGAACGTAATTAGGTAAATTCTGTCAACATTGATTCCCATTAGCATGGCTGCTTGATTAATCTGGCTCGTGGCTCGCATTGCCAGTCCAATTTTTGTTCTGTACATTAAAACGCCTAAAGCAATGAGAATAGCGACAACGGCAACTACGACAACGATGAGGTCATAGCTTATCGAAATGCTTTGTAAATCCAAACTTAAACCGTTTAGGGGACTGACAATCCGTTGAGACCCGTTTCCCCAAAGAAGCACCGCGACGTTTTCAAAGATGTAAATCAACCCGAGGCTGACAAATATTTCGTTCAGCTTGTCTGTACCCAGAACCTTGCGAAAAGTAAACCGTTGAACAACAACGCCAATGGCTGCAACGATGCCTATAGAGATAAAAATCGCAATGTATGCGTTTAATCCAGCTGCAACCGAGATGGCCCAAGCTGCGAAAGCGCCGATCATCAGGAATTGCCCGTGCGCGAAATTCACAAGCTTCATAACGCCAAAAATAACGTTTAATCCAGTTGCCAGTAACATGTATACGCATCCAATCGCCACCCCCCAGATTAAAGTAAAAATGATAGTCGATGCGGTGATGAACATGCTGAATTTTTTCCTCATTTTCCTTAATTAATTGACGATTGGCACATCTATTTCTCTCTTAAGTATTTAAAACATATCAGTATTGGATTCTTAAAAAAAGAGAAAAGAAAATATGAATTTTTATTTTCCAGCAACATATCCTTTTGGCAGAGTGAATGCCGTTTGGTTAAAGTGGCTAATGCCAGCAGCGCTTGTTGGCCAGATTATTTGGGTTTGTAGCTTGTTGGCTGAGTTTAAGTTAAGTTGCTCCATGAAGGTTATCGGCTGTATCTCATGATAGTTAACGAGTGTGCTGAACTGTATTTTGCCACTTTGCGTTAGTACAAGGCTATCTTGCATGTTCGTGTTTTCTATAGCTTGGCGTACGGCTGCTTTGTCGACTGTTCCCGCACTTTCGATTGCTGCTTTGGCGATGAAGAAAGCGTCATAGGTGTCAGCGCCCATCATTCCGGGTGCTACGCCGTAGGTCTGGTTGAATTTCGCTGAGTAAGTTCCGACCGCTGTACTGTATGAGGGCACCATGAAAGGATCCATCTTTGATTCCATCAGTTGACCGTCGCCTATACCATTACCCATGCCTTGTAGCAGACTGTAAAACTGGGGATCTTGATTGTTCTCAACTGCAACGTAAACAGTTTTCAATCCAACGGTGCTCCATCCCTGCTGAATTACTAGTGGTGTCAAGTTCGGGTTTTCAGCGACAAAGACTGCATCTGGATTCGATTGTTGAACAACTTTGAGGTCAGTTGTGAAATCAGTTTCGCCAGCGGTATAGCCTCTATCGGAAACGACAGTAATAGGTAAGCTTTCGTTCTGTATCCAGTATTTGGTTGCCTGGTCAACGCCTTGTCCAAAGGCGTCATTTCGGTAAAGTATAGCAAGGCTGAAATTTCGGTCTGCTGCTACTATTGGCTTCATTACTTGAGCAAAGAAATCAACTACTGTCTTTGTATAGTCGTAAGTTGTGGTGCAATAGTGGAAAACGTAACTCATTCCTACTGAGTCATTTGTGCTGTATGTGCCTGTTGTTCCGAAACCGCCATAGTTGCCCTGTGGTCCTCTTCTTGTGACAAGATCATTTGATGCACCGGTTATTATGAATGGGATGCGGTTTTGTATAGCGACTACTTCGTCAGCAAGGGTTCCTGCGCTTCCGTATCCGCCAATGAACATGTCAACTGGGTTTGTATTTTCTAATTGGGTTACGGCTGTCTTGGCATCGGCTGGAGCGTCACCTTTTGTATCTGCGGTTACCACAGTTATGTTAACATGAGCATGCCAACTAGAAACGTAAACGCCGCCGTTACTGTTGATTTGGTTAACGGCCAATTCTGCTGCGCGTTGCATGTCTACTCCGACAGGTGATCCTGATACTGGAGCAACTAAGCCTATCTGTATGTTTCTCGCTTCTGGTGAAGGTGCTTGTGGCATTAATTCTATTGCTGCAACTGCTGCTACAATAACGATCAAAATTACTATTATTGCTAGTATTTTCTTTTGCAAATATACATCTCTCGCTTTTTTCTTTTCTATATCAAAGCAAACAGCTAATAAAATTAACTCATAAAACGCTTTTTCTGCCTAACTCGAATGCCTTGAGGTTTAGATTTACATATTTTTCTTTTATCCTGCCAGCGATAGCTTGCTGGAAAGCTTCTTGTTTTACTGGAATTTCTGGAAGAGCCGACAAAGCTCCCAGAAGAACAGTGTTCACGACCAAGAGATTTCCCAGTTTTTCAGCTATTCCTATGCCGTCCACTTCATGAACGATAGCTTTTGAACGCAAAATCTGCATTAATTCACCGGTTTTTTTAGGTTTAACTCCCGAAACACTGCAGCCTGGCTGAATATACTTCATATTAACAACTACTTTGCCCTCTTTCTTTAGCATTGGAAGCGCTCTTGCAGTTTCAAGAATTTCAAATCCCACCAGCACATCAGCTTTTCCATTTTCAATCAGCGGAGCCTCAACTTTATCGCCGATTCTAGCATACGCAACAATAGATCCTCCACGCTGCGCCATCCCATGAATCTCAGCCTTCGCCACATCAAAACCATCCAGCATGGCAGCTTCGCAGTAAATATCACTTAAAACTACAACTCCTTGTCCGCCGACGCCGCAGAAGACTATGTCAAGCTTCACTTTTCTTTTCTCCTTATTGCTTCAAACGGGCAGACTTTTTCGCAGACTCCGCATCCATAGCAAAGAGTTGTGTCGATTTCGGCTCGTTCGCTTGTTAATGAGATGGCTGGGCAACCGAAGGCTTTCACGCAAACTCCGCAAGAATTACATTTTTCTAAAACTTCTCGTGGCTTGCCTCTTTCAACTAAAAGCGGGCATGCCTTCTGCGAGATTATAACTGATGGACCTTTGTAATCCATATTTTGTCTTATTGCTTCTAATGTGGCTGAAATGTCGTAGGGGTCAACAATGTCCACCTTTTCTATTCCAAGTCCTTTTGCAACATCTTGCACCCTAATTATTTTAGCATCAGTGCCCATGGCTGTTTTTCCACTGCTTGGCGTCGGCTGATGTCCCGTCATTGCAACGGTGCTGTTGTCCATGATGATTACGCATACGTTAGCTTTATTGTATACAATATTTAGCAGTCCAGGCATTCCTGCATGGAAAAAAGTTGAGTCACCAATAACAGCGAAAACCTTCTCTTTTACACCGGCATGAACCATTCCTGCAGCTTGCGAAATTCCAGCCCCCATGCATAAGCACGTTTGAACGGTGGTTACAGGCGGCAAAACACCAAGGGTATAACATCCAATGTCGCCCGTGACGATTTTATCATCTGATTTTCCAGTCATACTCAATGCGCTTTCAGGGCAAAGCGGAATACATTTTGGGTCTCCATTGCATGTATCGCAAATCATAACTTTATGTGTTTTCGGATGAAGCGTGATTGCGCCGTATTGACAGCTTTCTATGCACCAGCCACAGCCGTTGCATTTTTGCTCATCAACCAAAATGGCGCCTGTTTTCTCATGCCGCATTATGGCTTTTTCTTTGCAAGCGACGATGCATGGTGCTTCTTTGCATGCTTTACATGTTACTGCCGTGTTGAATGTTTGACCGATTCTAACTGAACGGATTCTAGATTTTAATGGATTGAATACTTTTTCTTTTTCAAAAGAGCAAACATACTCGCATATGTCGCAGCCAACACATTTCTCGCTGTCGCATTGAACATGCTGGTTAACCATGTTAAGCGCGTAGTAGAAGGCTCTATGAGGGCATCCTGGGCAAAGCGCCGGCGGCCTCGGAGGCAAGTCCAAAAGCGCAGGCATTTCCCCCTTAGAGGTCAACTTAAGATTTGCGAAGGCTTGGCGTACACTATCGGGCGTAAGCTCACCAATTTCCTCCAAGCCAAGCTGGTTCTTGCCTAGTACATGCAAACCTAACCGCTGGATATTTTCCTCAAGATATGGCCTTAGCTCCTCAATTACTATCATTTTTTTAACTTTAAGCGCAAATCTTCTAACCATTTCAGTGGGAAAAGGGTAAACAAACCCTAACTTTAGCCACGAAAACTTTTTTGGGTCAAGCACTGACCGCGCATAGTAATAACCTACTCCGCTTCCTATTATTCCAATTTCACTTGAATTGTCTTCAATAAAGTTGAATCTTGAATGGTTAACGAGTGTTTTTGCCTCAGCCATCTTGACCTCTAAAACTCTGTGTTGCCGAATAGCGTTTGAAGGCACCATAACCCATTTTGAACTTTGCTTGTCAAAATTTGGTTTTCTTTTTAGGTTTTGCATTCGGCCAAGTTTCACTCTGGCCTTGCTGTGAGCTACTCTTGTTGTTAAGCGCAATATGACTGGCAAGCGCAGTTTTTCGCTTATCTCAAAGGCTTCTTTCGTCATGTCCAGGGCTTCCTGTGGGCTGCCAGCGTCCAGCAACGGCAACTTGGAGTGCAGGGCAAAATATCTTGTGTCCTGCTCGTTTTGGCTACTATGCAACGCTGGGTCGTCGCAGACCGCAATCACCATTCCACCGTCAACCCCAGTATAAGCCAACGTCATGGCGGCATCAGCAGCAACATTTAGGCCAACGTGTTTCATGGAAACAATAGAACGAACACCCGCCATAGAAGCGCCTGCAGCAACTTCCGCCGCCACAATCTCATTGGTGCTCCATTCCGCGTAAATGTCGAATTCTTTTGCAAATTCAGCAATGGTTTCCAAAATTTCTGTAGCTGGTGTCCCAGGGTAAGATGCTGCAACTTTTACAGTGGCTTCCAATGCCCCTCTTGCAACAGCCTCATCGCCGTTTAGCAAGGCAAAACTGCCCGGCTTATCTACAGCAATCTTGAAAGTCATATTTGTGTCCTTTACATTTTGCCTTTGCGCAAATCCAAAACTCTTTTCGCTTTTCCTTCTGTTCTTGGAAGCTCGCCTGGCTTGACGATTTCTACATCAGCAGATATGCCCGTTACAATATGGATTCTTTTTTGAATTTCATTTTTGAGGGCGTTCTTATCTAGCTGGGCATCTTTTGAGGCTTTATCGGACAATTCAACTTTAACAACAAAAGTGTCCAAGGCTCCAGGTCTGTCAACAACTATTAGGTACTGCGTGGCTAATTCTGAGAAACACATTACTGCGTACTCTATTTGGGAGGGGAAAACGTTTACTCCTCGAATAATCAGCATGTCGTCTGATCGTCCATGCACGCGCATCATTCTGGCGTGTGTGCGTCCGCATGTGCATTTTTCTGTTTCTATTTTGGAGATGTCCCTACTCCTATACCTTAGCATGGGTAAGCCTGTTTTGGTAAGTGTTGTGAAGACAAGTTCGCCTTCTTCTCCAAAAGGCAAAACTTCGCCTGTGTCAGGGTTTATGGTTTCAACGATAAAATGGTCCTCTGCAATATGTAATCCTTTATGCACAGGGCACTCGATGGAGACGCCTGGACCACAAAGTTCAGTTAACCCATAAACATCAAAGGCTTTGATTCCAAGGTCATTTTCAATTCTTTCCCTAATCTTATCTGACCATGGTTCAGCCCCAAACATTCCAATTCTAAGTTTAAGATCTTTTCTTGGATCTATTCCTTCTTGAGCCATGGTTTCGGCAAGGTAAACTGCAAAACTTGGTGTACATGCTAAAATTGTTGCTTCTAAATCTTTCATAAGTTTTATTTGGCGCTGGGTCATTCCACCGCTTGCAGGAATAATTTTGGCTCCAACTTTTTGAGCGCCATAATGGAAGCCCATGCCGCCCGTAAATAATCCATAGCCATAAGCGATATGTATGACGTCTTGTTGTCGTCCGCCTGAAGTATAGATGGATCTTGCCATTAATTCTTGCCAAACATCCAGATCGCTTTTTGTGTAGGCGCCGACTATAGGATTTCCAGTTGTTCCGCTGGAAGCGTGAATCTCGCAGATTTCATCTGATTTAACAGCGACCATACCGAAGGGGTAATTATCACGTAAATCGGTTTTTACTGTGAAAGGAATTTTCTTTAAGTCATCAAGTGAACGTATGTCTTCAGGTTTTAGTCCAGCACTATCAAATCTTTTCTTGTAAAAGCCGCTGTTTTGGTAACAATGTTTGACCTGTTCT
>JBEKGO010000012.1:0-55076 GCA_050012755.1 Bathyarchaeia archaeon | reverse complement strand
CTTAATTTAGAAATACATTTTTGAACATTTAACGCTTTAATCATTGTTTTTTGGACGCTTTTCCATAAAGAGTGTAGCTTTACGCTAACCTTTGAAAGAATGCAAATATAGCGAGCGGTTTCTTGCGCATTCATCCATAATAATAGCCGTTATCAATGCGAATGTATAGTTTAAATATTAGTTTTCCCAACATGCAAGAACAAACAAACACTATTGACGCTGAGAGGAGACAAGTATGGGAGCAGCTGACATCGCGTGGGTACTAACATCAACGGCCCTAGTAATGTTAATGGTTCCAGCCTTGGCTTTCTTTTATGGCGGCTTAGTGCGAAGAAAAAACCTTGTCTCCACACTGGTTCAGTGCATCATTATTTTTGCGGTAGTAAGTCTTGTTTGGTTCTTTTGGGGCTATAGCTTCGTTTATGGAAAAAGCATAGGTGGAATCATAGGCTTCAGCCCAAACTTATTTGGATTAAATGGCCTAACTATAAATACTATTAATACGTCATATGCGCCAGATATTCCAGAAATTCTGTTCTTCGCTTTCCAGCTGAAGTTTGCCGCAATCACCCCCGCTCTAATCATAGGTGCTTGTGCAGAAAGAATACGGTTCAAATCACTGCTCATCTTTGTTGTTTTGTGGTCAACCCTCATTTACTCTCCCATTGCCCATTGGGTATGGAACGCCAACGGTTGGCTTCACGTGTTGGGTGCCTTTGACTTCGCAGGCGGCATAGTAGTGCACATTGCAGCCGGTTTATCTGCATTGGCAGCTGCACTTGTTGTTGGCAGAAGAAAGGGCTGTGTCTACTGGAAAGACCAGCTTAAAGCCTTAGACCAAAAAGGCGCAGGCAAACCCTCATCTTCAGCAGCTGAGTTTAAGCCAACAAACATTCCATACGTAATTTTAGGCGCAGGCTTACTTTGGTTCGGATGGTTCGGTTTCAATGGGGGCAGCGCATTAGCAGCCGACAATCTTGCTGCCTCCGCTGTTGTATGTACTAACTTGGCAGCCGCTGCAGCAGCAGTAAGTTGGATGCTTATGGATTGGGTAATTAAAGGCAAGCCTTCAGCGATAGGTATTGCAGTTGGTTCCGTGTGTGGTTTGGCAGCAATTACAGCTGCTTCAGGTTACGTTAGTTTCATGGCAGCAGTTATCATCGGCTTGGTTGCGGGAGTAGTTTCCAACTTGGTGGCTAATTGGCGAGCGGGCAGATCTAGAATAGATGATACACTTGACGTTTTTGCCTGCCATGGAATCGGCGGCATGATCGGTGCCATTGCAGTTGGGTTGTTCGCAACAGCTTTGGTTAATCCCAACGTTAACGGACTATTTTATGGTCATCCTGCTCAACTTGGTATCCAAGCTCTTGCAGTAGTAGTCGTTTCTGCATTCGCGTTTGTCGGTTCTTACTTGCTTCTAAGATTGGTGGATCTGTTTTCACCCCTCCGCGTGAGTCCTAAGGAAGAAGAAGATGGCTTAGACCTCAGTCAGCACGGAGAAGAAGCCTACCACTTCGAATAATAAACACTAGCTACTATATTGCCTTAAGCTTTGCCGCCGAGCGATAATTTGCAAAGGTATAAGAGGTTACGAATGGAATGTGGACTGCGCAGGGTAAGGGTGTATTAAACAGCTAACTTTTCTCTGCTTAACCATTCCAGTTACACTTTCTGTTTACCTTGTCAAAGCTGCACCCTTAATTGCAATTATAGTCTTGGTTGTTCTGTTGAAAAAAAGGAACATGTTAGGGTTTACCTTCCGCTATCCTTTTTATATAATTACACATTACGGATAAAACGGTAATTGAAATGAAGGTTGTTGCTTTTAATGGAAGCGCAAGGAAAGACGGAAACACAGCGATTTTGATTCGCCATGTTCTTGAAATACTTGAAAAAGAAGGAATAGAAACTGAATTAATCCAGCTATCTGGGAAGCAGATTCACGGTTGCATGGCCTGCGGGACCTGCCGCAAAGTCAAAAACAAAGAATGTAAGATTGTTAACGATGACGTTAACCTGTACATTCAGAAAATGGCTGAGGCCGATGGCATAATCCTTGGTTCACCCACATACTTTTCAATGATGTCTCCCGAAATGAAAGCTCTAATTGACCGCGCAGGATTTGTTGCACGGTCCAACAATAACATGTTTAAACAAAAAATTGGTGCCGCAGTTGTAGCAGTGCGAAGGGCAGGCGGTATACCAACCTTTGATGCCATAAACCACTTCTTCCTCATCAACCAAATGATAATTCCAGGTTCATCCTACTGGAATGTCGGTATCGGCTTAAACAAGGGTGACGTTGAAAAAGATGATGAGGGCATAAAAACCATGGAAGATTTGGGCAGAAACATGGCTTGGCTACTTAAAAAAATAAATTCTTAACCAGGCAACTTTGGCTTTTGGCATTTTTTCTATTAGATTCTGACATGGGGTTCTATTTAGATCATCTAGAACAAGAGGAGACAGACTGATAGACAGAAAAGGAAGGATGAGCCGATTTCTTCTAATCCGCTCGTTTTTCTCACTTTTCAACGTTTGTTTTATTGCGCAGATCGCTCGCTTTCTTAGTTTTCATATTTGCTAGTGCATTTTTCTTAACCTGTTATGTTGGGTTTACTTAATTTTTTTGCTATTATTCCTTCACAACAAAAAGTATTATAAGCGTTTGTCAGCATAAAAAAAGCCCACTTAAAAGGAGAAATGAAATGAAATGAAATTAGGAAAAAATAAGACTGCAGCTATTGCATTTGCTATATTCTTGATAGTATCAATGTCAGCTTCATTGCTTCTCGTGCCAAGCGCTGGCGCACATACACCTCCATGGTCGTTACCGACATTTGCCTACATCAATGCGTCGCCCAACCCCGTTGGAGTTGGTCAAGGCGTTGAAGTTATAATGTGGCTAAACTATGTTATAGATGGCGCTGCTGCTAATAACGCTGTTCGATTCCAAAACTACCAGTTAACCATAACTAACCCAAATGGAACAGTAACAACACAATCGTGGCCCATCGTTCAGGACACCACATCAGCACAAGACTATTACTTCGCCCCAGACACAGTCGGTGCTTACACACTTAACTTCACTTTCCCAGGTCAAATTTACACTTATACTACGACAAAAAGTGCATACATCAACGATACGTATCTTGCTAGTTCTGCCTCAACAACACTCACAGTTCAGCAGACACCAATCTCCAACTTAGCCTTACCCCCACTTCCAACCAACTACTGGACAAGACCAATCTATGGCACTAACCCTAACTGGAACGTTATCTCGTCAAACTGGCTAGGTACCGGTTCAGTAGGATACAATAGCTTGAGCTTTGGCGGCAGCGGCGAAATAATGAATGGACATAACGGTGATTCTATAGGTTCAATGACTAGCCATATTATGTGGACTAAACCATTGCAAGCAGGCGGAATAGTTGGTGGAAACCAAAGCGCAATCCCAGGTGCTTCATACTTCGAAGGATCAGCCTACTCTCAAAGATTCGTGAACCCGATAATAATGGAAGGACTGCTCTATTACGTTGCGCCATTGGGATACAACGGACCTAGCTCGGGACCCACTGTCTGTGTCAATCTGCAAACAGGACAAGTAGTATGGTCACGAACCGATGTTCCTGCACCATCCTTCGGCTACATATTTGACCAACAAAACCAAAACCAACACGGAACTTGGCCACCAATCCTATTCAGTAGTACATATCGAGCATTTGACGCATACACAGGAAATGCATTATTTAACTTGACAAATGTTCCAAGTGGAACAAAACTGATGGGCCCAAATGGTGAACAATTAATAATTAAAATGGTTAACTACGGCACTAGAGCGAGTCCGAACTACTATCTACAAGAATGGAACATATCTAGACTGTGGTTTAATGCAAATACCATTGGTACGCTATTTACGCCCACTAACGCCCCGTCAATCACTGACGGAAGCAATGCATTGTTGCTCGATTGGAATGTGTCTGCGCCATATCTTAACACTGCTGGAACTGTGACCCAAGTTGGAGGAATCACCAGTGACATACTATTATGCTACAGTGGCTCTCTACCTTCAACAGGTGCAACTTTCGTGGGCACAGCGAGCTCAACACCATACACATACTTTGCTCTCAGCATGAACCCATCCTCGCTAGGCCAAGTTCTATGGCACCAAACCTACAATGCACCAGCAGGCAACTTGTCAGTCCTTGAGGACGGAATTGACCCTGTAAACCGAGTATTCGTCGAAAACCTTAGAGAAACTAACAACTTTGTTGGCTACAGTTTAGACACCGGTTCAAGACTATGGGGACCGACTCCATCACAACCAAGCCTTGATTACTACGGCAGTCCAGGAGCAGGCACATTGGCAGCCGGATTTGCTTATGGAAAACTTTACAGTGCTGCATACGCTGGAGTAGTCTTCTGCTATGATACTAAGACCGGCAATCTGCTTTGGACTTATGGAAATGGCGGTTCAGGTAACTCCACCAATTCTGGTCTTGAATCACCTTTCGGACACTATCCAACCTTTATAAACGCAATAGGCAACGGAGTCGTATACACTGTAACTACTGAGCACACTATTGAAACACCCTTGTTCAAGGGATCATTGGCTCGAGCAATAAACGCCACTACCGGACAGGAAATCTGGACTGTTTCAGCTTACACTGGAGAATTCACAACTAGCAGCTACGCTATGGCTGATGGCTACAACACCTGGTTCAACGGCTATGACAACTCAATTTACGTTGTCGGCAGAGGACCAAGCGCAACTACAGTACAAGCACCACTTACCTCCGTCACGGTCGGCGACAAAATCGTCATCCAGGGCACAGTAATGGACAAATCTACAGGCACAACACAGACTGAACAGGCCGGCGACTTTCCAAATGGAGTTCCAGTTTCATCCGATGCAAGCATGCGAGAATGGATGGGCTACGTCTATCAGCAACAACCAGAACCAACCAACTTCACTGGCGTTACAGTCAGTTTAAGCGTGGTTGATTCAAATAACAACTTCCGAAGCATTGGCACAGCCACAACAGATGCAAGCGGAACCTTCAACCTCAATTGGGCACCTGATATTCCAGGCAGCTTCACAATATACGCTGAATTCGGAGGCACAAACGGCTATTACGCATCATTTGCTGAAACACACGTTTACGCTAATGCAGCGGTACAACCAACAGCAACGCCAACCCCAATACAAAATCTAGCGACATCCTCGGACCTGTTAATGTACTTGGCAGTTGTAGCAATCGTTATAATCATTGCAATAGCCATAATTGGTGTACTGATCCTCAGAAAACACGCATAAAACCAAATACTTCCCTTTTTCTTTTTTTTGTTAAGACTGATAACATCAAAAATAGCTATTTATTGTTAATTTACATTTTTTTATCTACGCAACTCGCATTATTATTACCAAAGCATTTTATTCGCAAATAAAGCTTCTTCAAACTTACATAATTCAAAGAATTGTTCTATTTGCTTTAACAATCCGCCTCTTAGCCACCATAAAAATTACCGCAGAAACTAAGATTGCCACAATTGTCGCTAAAAGTAAGAGAGGCAAAGCTGAAAAAGCCTCTTCAGAGGAGCTTTGCATAATGGACCAGATTCTCATGTCAGGATCACATAATCTGTTGAAAGATATGCATCCGCAACTTACTATCTCGACTTTTCCATCATTATTCAAATCGGCTGTGCCGACATTCCACACACTAACACCTTCGGCTAAAGTCCAGTCTTCACTCTCTTTCAGTGTCAAAGTTTTTCCATTCCAGCTCCAGACACTAACCTGCCCTCGATCTGGCTTGGTAGCATTTGTGTTGAAGCTCCCATAAGGTGCCAACATCCCACCGGTAACGATTTCTATTGACGAATCGCTGTCCACATTACCTAAAGAGACACTCAGAACTTCAGTAATATCATCATTTATCCATTCTCGACTGCCCAGAAGATTCAAAGCACTTCCGTTCCAATTCCAGATTCTAAGCTGACCTTCAGCTTTGCTGCCATCATAAGTGAACCCACCTGTTACTATCTCTGGAACACCATTTCCATCTACATCGCCTACTTTTAAGTTATTTACAACTGTGTTTCCTAAAATGCCCCCGGCGATATTTGGCGCGTAGCCTCCTGATTGCATTTGCCATTCCTGATTAGCTTTTAGCGATAATGTTGTTCCATTCAGATACCATGTACAGAGTTGCCCCTTGCTGTCATTCAGATTGCCAGAATAGCCTGCAGTGAAAATCTCAATCTGGCCATCTTTGGTCACATTTGAAACGTAAACTGAACTGGAACTTGTCACGTTAGCAGCATCTAACGACCAGTTATTATCCAAGATAAGGCTATTTCCCTCCAAATGCCATAAGAAAAGTTGAGCTGTATGCTGGGAATCTGCATCAAAGCTTCCAGTTGCAAATATTTCAGGCGTGCCTTTATTGTTCAAGGTGCTAACAAAAATGGAGCTAACTGAAATCCCTTCATAGTGTGCTTCTAAACTAAACGCGCCATTGCTCCAATGCCAAACTCTTAGAGAACTGAAAGTTCCTGATTCATTCGTAAACTCTCCAGCTGTGATAACCTCTTTTGCACCATCACTATCAACATCTGCGGCGTAAACGACTTCGATTGTGCCAGGCCATTTGCAACTTGATTTGAGTGTAAAGTTTTGTCCGTTCCAATTCCATGTTGTAAGTGGGGCTTGCAATGTTGTTCTTGAACCATTAATCATGTTATACGTGAAGCCTCCTACTATTATTTCATTAATGCCGTCGCCATCTACATCGGCTATAAAAAGGTCATTTGATCCATGGTCGCATGTACCCCCTACTCCATAGGTGTCCCAATGCTGTTCACTACGTAGAACGAACTTGTTTTGTGCCTCAACATTACAAATTACAGTTAAAGACAAAAGTGAGAAAACCAAGAACGAAGTGACCAGATACTTCCATGTGCTATCGTTCATTGCAAATCAATCTCGAATAGCCCACAGAGAAAGATATAGCTGAAAAGTCTTTAATAGATTTGCTACAGAGAATTGATTTGCCTTTTTCTGTAATGAGAAAACCCCATTTCTTGTCAACCGTAAAAGTAGCTAGTAAACAAAACCCAACTTTTGGCTTAAAATAGTTATAGTTCCCGTTTGAAGTAATGCTCGAGTAATCTTCTTGTTCCTCTTCGAACAATCTCTGATAGCGTTGCAGGACTAATTCCCAGTTTAGTAGCCAGCTCAGCCATGCCTATTTGCCGTGGATAATCAAAAAACCCACTTTTCAATGCAAGCCAAAAGATACGCTCTTGATTCTCAGTTAAAACGTCAATATGCTGTTCAAACTTGCCCACCTTTCGGATGTTAACGTGGTAGCCAGCTTTTTTGAGGTCTCCTATTATACCCTGATAAGCTTCGAATGTTGGCACCATAAAACTGTACGTAAGCATGTTGCCTTGAATGCTTTTGCCTGAAACGAGAAAGCCTTGAGGCGAATTCTCGCAAAACCATCAAAAAGTAAAAAGCCTCCTAGATTTGAATTGAATATGTTTGCCAGAAGGACAACTTAATATTCCTGAGAAAAAGAAAATAACAATAACCAAGCCATCATAGGCGGGCAAAATAGTTAAAAACATCGAAAAGTGGCCGGGGTGAGGTAGCTTGGTAGCCTAGAGGCCTGTGGAGCCTTTTGCCAGGGTTCAAATCCCTGCCCCGGCCCTCCTTCTAACAAAAGAAAGGCGGCAACCATGTCTGAAGAAACATATGATGGCATTCCAAGAAGCAAAATACCGTGGAGTCCAAAAATCAATTATGAAAAATGTGTAAGCTGTGGAAAATGCGTAGATTTTTGCCATATGAGTGCTTTTGGATTTGAAGAGATTAATGGAAAAAAGAAAACGGTTGTAATGAACCAAAATGCATGCGTGGTTATGTGTAGAGGTTGCGAAGATATCTGTCCTGCAAGCGCTATCACGCATCCCTCAGAAGAGGAAACCCAAATTAATTGAAAAAATCAAAAATGCAAAATCTTAAAAACAGAGACATTTGACAGCCATGATACGGTGAAAACCTATTTATCGTTAAGAACCAATTTTGATACAACGTTAAACGCAGGGGTCGCCGAGCATGGTCAAAGGCGTAGAGCCGCCTTTTTAAAGCGACGCGTTAGCTTCAGGAGCCTATCCTGTAGAGGTTCGTGGGTTCAAATCCCACCCCCTGCACCAACATGATGAAAAGAGAAGGGGTTTTCAGGGTGATATTCTTGTGTGCGTATTACTTTATCTTTCTTTTGCTTGTAAATAACGGCAATCCTCCATTATTGTACTCAAGCAAGAAAGGCAAAAGTTGAAGGAAATACACACGAAGAAAAGACTTTTAGACCGAGCATCCTCTACAATCCGTTGCATGAGCATTGGCAATCAATTTTTAGGTTTTTTGGACCTATTTTTTCGGGAGTCTGATCGCCCTCATGTCTGTAAACATTTTGATGTTATAATGGAAAGTATTTTATAGCAACTCTTTCCTATAGCATTGTAGAGATTTTAAGGCGACTGCTATTGTACCCGAATGGGCGCATCTCGCTTCCAGTAGATCTGATTCGTACAATAGCTATCATTTTGGTGATTTTGCTTCATGCGTCGATAGAAGCAACTCCCAATATTGATATTATGTCGCCGCAAGGGGTGCAAATCTGGTGGGCTTCGGATATTTACAACTCCTTGGCTCGATCAGCGGTACCATTATTTGTCATGTTAACCGGCGCTCTACTTTTGCAACCAGCCAAAGTAAATGAGCCGCTCAAGGTGTTTTTCAAAAAAAGATTCAATCGAATTGGTTTACCCATAATTTTTTGGGGTGCAGCATATTTTGCTTGGCGATACTTCGTTAATTCTGAGGTGCTCACTTCAAATTCAATCATACAGGGTATTCTTGCGGGACCTTACTATCACTTTTGGTATCTTTACGCTTTAATCGGCTTATACCTTCTAACGCCGGTCTTACGTGTAATCGTAACTTATGCTAACTGGAACATTGTCAAGTATTTACTAGTTATTTGGTTTGTAGGAACAGGCATTATACCTCTTTTTGGTTTATATCAAGGTATTAGCGCTCAAATAACATGGTTCCAGGCAACAGTTTTTATTCTGACCGGTCTGATAGGATACTTTGTTTTAGGCGCCTATATAGCTAAAATGAAAATACGTCCTTCAATATTGTATTTGATTTTTGCTGTAAGTTTAGTTTGGACCATTATTGGAACTTATATTATAGTCGGTACTTTGGGAGAACGCTACAGTCAATTCTTTTTTGACGCCTCCAGCGTCAACGTCATAATTACTTCAGTCGTTTTCTTTCTTATGTTGTCAACCATCCAACATCCGAAAACGTTGGTATCTGGGGCTGCCGAGCAAGCGATTCGGGTTCCGCGCACAACTCGTATAATTCAAGTTATTAGTCAAAACACTCTGCCTATCTATTTATTCCATGTAATGGTTTTGGAAACCCTTCAAAAAGGATATTTAGGCTTCAAAATAAGCGTGACCACAATAAACCCCGTTATAGAAATACCACTAATTACAGCCTTGACATTGTTTATTTGCTTGGCAGTGATTGTTCCGCTGAAAAAAATACCGTATGTTGGGAAAGTGCTCGGTTGACAACTGCATTTAAGCCGTTGGACCAAATGAGAATTTCTGATTTAAAACATAAATTGGGGATCCCCAAAGAAAGGGTGACTTAAGCTTTCAAAGTTGTAACCTAAAAAGACAAATAACAGATACATACAGAATAGAATTCGATGGTTAATTTGCCTAAGGAAAAGTTGTGGGATAAAGTAAACATTATTTTAGGTACGTATGGTCAAGAATCTTTGAAATTCTCAAAAGACTACGTGCTTGAAGAAAAGATTGATTTTAAGCCTCTAAGGGAGGCTTTGGAGTATTTCCTTGGGGAATTCTTTGATGTTCTTCACCCAGCCTTAGTTTCTCTTGCTTGTGAGGCCGTGGGCGGCGATAGAAGTGAAACTGTGAAGATTGGTGCCGCAATTGTCTTGCTGGCTGGAGCTGCAGACATTCATGACGATATTATGGACAAATCTGTAGATAAAGGATCAAAACCAACGGTTTTTGGAAAATACGGTCAGGACATTGCAATATTGGCAGGAGATGCTTTGCTTTTGAAGGGATTTTACCTGCTTAGGGAAGGATGCAGGAACTTGAGTAAAAATGAAGAGGATGTAATTTTTGATTCAATTAAGAGGACTTTTTTTGAAATGAGCAGCGGCGTAGCAAAGGAGGCAAGTCTAAGGAGGGAAACTACAATTTCGTTAGATGATTTTCTTTCAATTGTTAGGCAAAAAGTAGCAACCGTTGAGGCAACAATGAGAATCGGCGCAGTTATAGGCAAGGGATCTCCAAAGGAAATCGATATTCTAAGCCATTATGGCAGGACCTATGGAGTACTATTATCCTTAAGAGATGAATTTGTAGATGTTTTTGAGGTTGAAGAAGTCAGAAATAGACTTGCAAACGAATGTTTGCCTCTTCCAATTTTGCTTGCTCTTCAAGAGAAAAAAAGAAATGGGCAACTTGAAAATATTCTGAAAAATGAAATTACTACCGAAAATATTGAAAAGATATTGGATCTTTCGATGGATTGCCAATCAAGCAGAGACTTGGTTGATCGCATGAAGAAAATGATAAAAGAGGAAATTGGCAATTTGAATTACCTGAAGGTTAATAAAGAAATTTTAGAGCTATTGCTAGAGTCAACAGTAGAGGATCTCTAAACAAAAATGGAAAATTGGGGCTTAATTATCCCCAATACTTTGCTCTAATTGGTCTAACGCGCATTGATGGAAGCACTTCTCCTTTTCTTTTGTATCTGTATTTCTGTTGTACAGATATGCTTAAAAGGTTTTCGGAAGAGTCATGACTAATTTGTAACGATACCCCATTTTGACCATACTATCCCGACGCTAAAATACCGGATATTGTTTTTTGGTGAAGACTTTTAGGCGGGTGTAGGCAGCTGAAAAGTGGCTTCGAGACACAAAATATGGATTATTAATACTAAATACTTAATTGTCTATATCTTTACTATATTTTCGAGCATGAAAATTCGATGCTAAAAAGGCTACTTACCCCATTCAGATTTGGGTTGCGATCTGCACTAATAGACATTGTACTAGTCGGGACTTCTTTCATATGGTATTATGTAGTTCTAATTCTTCTGCTCCAACAAATAGTTACAAATCTTAATCCTAACTTTTCCCAAAGTCTATTGATTTGGGGCTTACATTTCGGCGGATTGATTGCTTCAGCAGTTGCTGGAACCTTTGTATCAAAAAAAATTCAACAAAGACAATTTCTAATAATTTGGTTGGCTCTTGGCACAATATCTTCACTTGCGGTCATCTTGGTGAATCCATCAAGCATAGCCCAAGTCAGCCTGATTGGTCTCTTTTTAGGTATTTCTCTAGGCATCGGAATGCCCACCTGTATCGGTCGTTACGCTTCTTCCATACCAGTAGAGAGCCGTGGACGCCTAAGTGGAATTACCCTATTTGCAAGCGGAATTGGAATTGTCGCCTTTAGCATTTCGGGAATAAGCAGCCTCCTAATACTTGGCGTTGTTCTTGCAATTCTGAGGTTAGCTGGATTAATCATTTTCTTATCCGCTAAAGTTCCTCCCACACCGCTGGCGATAAAGAAAGATATTTCAGGTTACAAGAAAATTTTTGGTCAGCGTTCATTCATCTTGTATTTCGTACCTTGGGTAATGTTTTCTTTGATAAATTACCTTGTTGCACCCCCTTCTGGGGTTGTGAGCAATTTAGCGGGCTCAGAAAACCTACCATTAGTGCAAACTGGCTTTGCTGGGATATTTGCGATACTTGGCGGCTTTTTCATTGATTCTGTGGGGAGAAAACGAGTTGCAGTAACTGGTTTTATTTTGCTTGGTCTTGGAACCGCCGTATTAGGTATTTTTTCGCCCTTGCCAAGTTTACCTGTTCTCTATTTTAATGCAATTTTAGATGGAATTGCATGGGGCTTCCTATTTGTCCTGTGCATTTTGACATTATGGGGTGACTTAAGTTTTGGTGAATCAAGCGAGAAATATTACGCAATTGGAGTAATGCCCTTTTTCATCTCCAAATTCCTAGATCTCACTATCGGCAACCAAATATCAAACTATTTCAATCGTTCGAACGCGACTTCAGCACTATTTTCTTTTGGAGCTTTCTTCTTATTCATAGCAGTCTTGCCCTTAATCTATGCTCCTGAAACTCTGCCTGAGAAAGCAATCAAAGATAGGGACCTTAAGAGCTATGTTGAGAAGGCCCGGAAAGTAGCAATGAAAGAAGAAAAGAAAAACTCCAAAGATAAACCCCAGCAAAAAACTGAAGATGAAAGCAAAGAAAAGAATGAAGAATATGAGGAAGCGCGGAAGCTGGCGGAAAAATACTATTAAGGCAGCATTGTGCACATTTAGGCTATGTTCTTTCATGTGATCCTCACGTCCCATTGCAACTTGCAGTGCAAGTACTGCTTTGGCGAAAGCTTGGATGATTTTGACGAGGATTTTGGTGACGATATTGAAATTGACTATGACTTGCCCGTTCAATTCAACTATGACACTGAGGCTCTAAGTAGGTTTTGCGAGAAAGACCCTGAATGCGTCCTAACGTTCTACGGTGGTGAACCGTTACTTGCTCTAGACAAGCTCAGACAGATAATGGATAACGTCACACCAAAGCATTTTATGATCCAGACAAACGGCTTGCTGCTTGACAAGTTAGAGTCCAAGTATGTTAACCGTTTTCACACAATACTTGTTTCAATAGATGGTGAAGAAACCTTAACTGATCATTACCGTGGAAAAGGCACCTTCCAAAAAGTCATCCATAACCTGAAATTAATAAGACGAAACGGTTTCAGCGGAGAATTAATCGCTAGAATGACAGTGATGGAGGAAACCGATATTTACAAGCAGGTGCGATGGCTTCTAGAAAACGATGATTTTTCTTTTTCTTCAATACATTGGCAATTGAACGCCGGCTTTTGGGGAAACGATTACCAGAGACGCAATTTTGACGAGTGGACAAAAACAAATTATATTCCAGGCGTAAAGTGGCTTGCAGAGTTCTGGGTTGATCAGATGGAGGAGACGGGCGTCGTTTTGAAGCTTTACCCCTTGCTAGGCATCGCCAATTCCCTTGTAAATGAAGAAAAAAACTGCCTAATGCGATGCGGCGGAGGCTGGATAAACTATGCCATTCAAACTGACGGTTACATTATTCCTTGCCCAACAATGTGGGGCATGAAAAAATACTATTTAGGCCATATAAGCAATGCAGATCCGCTTAAACTATCAAAAATCTTTGTTGAACAACCGCCATGCATAGACTGTTCAATCCTAAATGTCTGCGGTGGCAGATGCTTATACGCTAATATAACCAAGCGGTGGAACGACGCGGCTTACCACAAAGTTTGCCTCACAGTTGCAGAGTTGGTGGAGGCCGTTAAGACTGAAATTCCACGAATTCAGCGATTGCAAAAAAACGGAAAAATAAAGCTGAAAGATTTTGATTATGTAAAATACAATGGCTGTGAAATAATTCCTTGAGTTTACATCACTGGTCCACAAAAAGGGTAATGCAATCATAATCGTTTTAAATAATCTGGTTGAAGAAGCAGAGTATTAATCATCTTTATGCGTTAACATGCTTTATTCTATTGTTTCACGTTTTGCCAACGGAGCTGAACCTGTATTCTCTTGATTCGTTTCCGTTTTTCCAAGGAAATTAGGCTGCGGTGAACGGAAGCATATTCTTTTGATTTGTACTCAACTATTTTGCCAAAGAGCATCTCGGCAATTTCCTTGGTTGTCATATCAGGCTTTATATCTAGCATTTCCAAAATTTTCTTTTGGTTTTTAGAAAGACCAGCCAAATCCTGAATCACTCTTTGATAATTTGAATTCTTGCAAGAATTAAATCTTTAGGGTGCATTATAAGTTCAGTTCTGAGGTCCGTAAAATGTCAAAACATTTGCTAGAGTTTCTTGTAAACTACATCTTTTTCTCTTACTGGCAGTGCCACTTTTAATCCGATGCTTTGTCCGCCTTCGGCTCGTTGAATAGCTGCTCGGTCTATTTGAATGGATTCGACAATTTGTTCAAAATCGGTAGTGGGTCCTTTGATAAGGATGCGGTCGCCAACTGTCAGAGGCAATGTTAAGTCTAATACCGCAACGCTGATCTTGGGGAAAAAGTGTGCAATATTGCCTATTTCGATTATGTTGTCTTCAATCAAACCATTTCTCCACCGTGTTAAATTGATGTATTTGAAGTTACTAAAAAGATTTGCCTTAAAGTATTAAAAAATCATTTTTACGATTTTGAAACATTCCGCTCAAATTTTGTCTAAAATATAGCACTTAACCCAGACATTGGGTTGCTTTTGTTTTTTCTGATTAAAGCTGGCAAATCAAGAAATTGTTGGTTTACCCCCCTGATGTTGCGTCGTCACCTGTTTGCTCCATCGCTTTCTTTTCTTCGTCAGAAACATCTGGCGGAATATTGACTTGATGATGGCTTTCTTCGATTATTTCTCTTTTCTTCTTCCGCTATTGAATAGTAAATTCACCCTTCTTTTTCTCTTCCAAAAAATCTATCACCTCTAAAAAATATACAAGAAGGAAAGTTGAAAATTTACAGTATTAACATGCGTGATTGCGCATAAGCAACAACAAACAAAAAAATTCAGATTAACAAAATCTGGAAAGAAAATAAAATGGGAGATTGAGGTGTTAAAGAGGACTAGATAACTCTTTGACTCTGGTTTCAATGAATTCTGCTACTTTTTGTTCGCTAAATTGTCTTTCTTCTTCTTGCAATTGCAGTTGTTCTTTTACCGTGTTTAGAAGTTTTTCAACGTTTACAGGCTTGATCAGATAGGCATCTGCATTCTTGTTCAAGGCTATGATTGCGTTTTGCATAGATGGATATCCTGTAACCATTATTTTGCGTGTTCTTGGAGTAGCGTCCTTCATTAGTTTCAATAGTTCTACGCCTTCCATGTCGGGTAGCCGAATGTCTAGTAAAGCAAGGTTGTAAGCGACTCTCTCAGTTTTCTGGACAGCTTCATTTCCAGTGGCTGCCAAATCAACTATGTACCCTTCATCCTCAAGTATCGCTTTCATCGTGTTTCTTATGTTTTCGTCATCGTCTACAATGAGTATTTTGGCATTTCGATCCAAATTTTTTCACCTCCAACTAACTGTAATAAACAGTTTTTATGCTCTTTGTTCTTGTCTTTGTTCCCCTGCATCAATTATTACCTCTACTTGACCAATTTTTCCATTATCTTCATAAAATGACTTCAATAATTCTACATATTGACTGAAAGTCAATTCGGGAACAAGCCATTTTGGACCTTCCCATCTGTAGCGGGATTTGATTTTTTGATGAAGTTTCATCATGATTAGTATCTCTAATGTTCGGGCGCCTGAACCGAAGATTTGTTCAAGGGCGTCGGAGAAATCGTCGATTTTGTATGGGATTTCCTGTTTGGCAATTAGGAATTTTTGCTGGAGGTGAAAGTAAATTGTTTTTTTTACAGTTTCTCCTAAAGTGGATAACGCTTCATCTAATGTCTCTAGCAGAATAACTTCGAATTTCTTGCTATCATTATTTTTAGTCAAATCATTACCCGACTGCCTTTCTCTTTCTACGAACACATTGTCAACATGGAGTTCTTGTGCGATAATTCTTAAACGAGGAAAAGCAAGTAAAGGATTATGAATTCTTAATCATTATTTTTGATCATTACGGAGTTTTCCTTTGCTGATTCTTTGTCTAAGATAGTTTCTATGTGTTTTTGCGGTTGACGACAACCATTCAGGTTTGTGAGAATCGTAGAAACAAAGCTTCAAATTTGTGCTGACAGGATAGGAAGGCATTAGTCTTTTCAGAAAAATTAAATAATGCTGCTAGTTATCTCCATAAGTCCGTAGCCAACGGAAATCCGTAAAAGGGGCCGTCGTCTAGCATGGTTCAGGATACATGCCTGGGGCGTATGCGATCCTGGGTTCAAATCCCAGCGGCCTCACCATCAATCCTTCTAAGCCCCTAACTTTGATACTGACCAATTCCTCAAAAAATCGTTGTAAAGGAATTAAGAAGAATTAAGTTATGGATAAATTCCAGGGGGCGCGTTGCCTCTGTGGCTGCTCACAATTAAGAAAGTGTTTGGAGTAATCATAGCATGTGAATGTGAAGGCTTAATTGATGAAGTTCTGTGCATTACACTTTGGTTTTTAGCTCTACCCTGATGCTGTAAATGACATAGGCGAATGAACCAACTATTGCAGCTATTGAGGCTATATCGATTATTCCGAACATATTTTCACTATTTTCTTTTATGTTTAGTTAGTTGCCCAGCTGAATATAAATCTGGTTATGATTTGTTCATAATATTTCATAAAAGTTAAACGCATGTCTAAACAAGACTTATATTGTAAGACGAGTAATATTCTTCATAAACCAAAGAAAAAGAATGAGGTAAAAAAATTGAAAGCTTACATACTCTTAAGCACAAAACCAGGCACATCATTAGACGTCGTTAAAAGATTAAAAGAAGTCAAAGAGACCGTTGTAGCCGATGCTATATTTGGTAGGTATGACGCAATCGTAACATTAGAAGCACCAGCCCTCGAAGACATAAACAAAGTGGTTTACAAAATAATCGAAAAGGATCCCAACGTCATCCGAACAGAAACTTCCATTGTCCTGTCACCAATGTAGCTTCCTAGCTAATCGCGACAAAAACTACCAAACCATTTTTTTGTTTTTCAATTGCAGTCTCATTTGCGTTTGGGTTTGAGATTAAATCTGGTCCAAAACCCAAAACTTCTCCATTGCAATTTCTTGTTTTTTCTATTCTTTTAGACTGCTGAGCCTAGCCATTGCAAATGGAACCACCATTTCCTGCTCATTTAGCCCTCCATGCTGACCAAGAAAACTAATTTTTCTGTTCTCAGAGTTCTCAAACCATACTGTTTCATTTCCATATGGCAAAATCATCAAGTTCCCTGTTCTTTCAAAAACCTCTTTGTTTGCAACGCCCAAACCAAACAAACCTTTTTCTGCTGCTTCCTTGGTTTCAATAATTTGAGCTTTGTTACCAATTCTTTGTGATAACCATTCCTTGGTCTCAATTAGCTTTTCTTCCTTAATATGCAGAAAAACTTCTCGGGGGCCACCTAAGGGTAAAATTGGTTTTCGGTTTTTTCCAACTTTCAAATTCAGTATTGTTTTGGGTAAACAATTGAGATAAGTTGTTTCTTTGGGGTCAACCTTAATACTCCCATGGTCAGCGGTCACCAGAAGCAGCGTTTCTTTTGCGGTTTTGGATTCTATTTTTTGCACTAATTCCCTCTTTAATAGATAAGTTATCATTGATAATTCTGCAGAATACTCGTAACTTTCTGGTCCGTATTCATGTGAAATCGTGTCCAGAGTGTCTAGATGCGCAAAAAAGTAGGCGCTCTTGCCACTGTTTTCCTCTATGTTTTTTCTAAGGCTAACAATTAAATCAGATGATTTCACGGCTGGAATTATTTTGCTTCCTTGGAAAATTAAGTTTGAACAGGCGTTGAAAGCATTTGATGAGTGAATGTGTGTGAAGGTGTTGATTCCTTCTTGTCTTAGTGTGTTATGGATGGTTTTACCTTTAAACAGAAGGATATTTGGGTCAAATCCTTCGTCTACGAGTTCATTTTGGCGTTTGGAACCCATGCGCTCAAATCGCAATGCGTTAACTAGACCGATATCTTTTAGGTAAATGAAGTACTCAAAGAGCCCATGTTCTTGAGGGGTCAAGCCTGTGTTTAGAGTTGTCAGTGCATTGGTTGTCTGAGACGGAAAAACGCTCGTTAAGGGATATGCTTCTCCTCTATTGGTAAGATTGGTTAAGAATCGGTTTTCTTTAAGGTGGTTCAGGAATTGGTTGAAACCGAAACCGTCGATGACTAGAAGCACAACTTTGTTTATTCTTTCAGGACTGCCTATCATAATTGAGTTTTGAAGGCACGACTTTGTCTTTTCGTTTTTTGCGTCAAATAAGCTTAGAATCGTGTTTGGTATTTCTGAGATACCGTTCTTGTTATATTGAGGGTAGATGAAGTTAGTGTCAATTCTTTTCTCTATTGATTCGACCTGTTGTACTAACATTATGTCGCCCTATGGTGGTTTTTTGTCACGTGGTCTACTGTTCCTTTTAATTCTCTTTTTGCATTTCTTGTTTAGCAACTTGTAAAAGCTTTTTCGTCAAGGTTTCTTGACTAAGTACTCCTGCATTTAGTCAAAGTTTCTTGACTAAGCCTCTCAAAAATAGCTTTGACTTGAAAGGCAGTCGTCAGTGTTGACTTGGGTTTGGGGACTAGAATTTACTGAAATTCCACTAATAGATGAATTTAATTATGCGTCTTCAGTGCTATTTTAATTGAGGTTCTTGCATGGAAAAAATAGAGTTATCACAAGTCCTTTCACTGAAAGAAATGGGGTATGGTGAAAGCTGTTTTGCGATCGATAGTATGCATAAAAGAGAGATGGCCATTCGCACGAAAGATTTGAGACTTGTGAACAAATTGATGGCTGAAAAGATAGCATCATTAGTTGGTGGAAAACTTGTTGACCTTACTATTGATTCGGCAACTGATTGGGCGATAATGATGGAACCAATCAGTAACTTAAGAATCTACTTTGTTCTGCAGCGTTACAGCCCGGAGTTTGAAGATGAAGTTAGAGCGTTATATGGTAGAGCGGCAGCGGGCATTGGAATTCCTATTGACGACCTTTATGATTTCACGAGACTTTGCGCGAATGCGTTGGTTCGCGGTGCAAAGAATATCCCAACGCTAACTTGAAAGTCAAAATACTCGTTTTAAACTATACCCATTTCCTGCTTTGATACTGTTTTCTGACAATCAAAGAACATATGCTTTTTCGGGAAGAGATATACTTTGAACTACTTAATTTGTGAACTGAAATCTACCTGTACTCTTCGTCTTGAATATTTCTTAAACTTGCAGTATGCCCTGAACGTTCTATACACCTAAACCAACCCTGTTTTTCCCAAATTCATGCAAATTCGACAAGGTTGGTTGGATTAAATTACAGTTTAGTCTTTTCTAATTGTTAGCCGGTAGTTCTTGAAGTTCAAAAAACGTTATTAACTCTGTCGAATACTTCTTTTAGTAATCTGGGGCGTTGTTGTGGGCGATCAAAACGATTGTCCAAATAGTAAAGAGCATGAGCGAAAAGAAGCCTTGAGCATTTTTAAGGAATTATGGTCTGCAGGAAATTCCCCCTTACACCGAATGTACTCATCTTGGGATGAGCTTGAAAGAAATATTGAGGTTAAATCAGATTCGGCAAATCACACTCAAAAACATATGATTCGGGTATGCCCGTATTGTGGTGCCAAACAAGCTATAAGCAAACCATTAGATGGCGTTTTTCCATATTTGAATTGTGAGTCATGCAAGCATTCTTTTTTCGTTCAGAATAATTTGCTTGTCAGGAAACTCACAGAAGAAGAGGAAAGGGAAATTCCTGACGCCTGGATCCGAATAGTTGATGATTTAGCCAAAAAGAAGGTTGCAGTGGTCTTAAGATTTGAATAATCAAAGTTTGATGTGGCTATAAGATGAGCCCACCAGCAGAGTTATAAAAAAAGGTATGGCAATTTACACTTCATGATAATTCAATTAACCACCGACCGTATGTTGCCGTCGGTTAACCCTGTTTTCAGATAAATTGCGTCATTCATGTCAAATTGACAAGTTTATGTCAAAAGCTAATTCCACCATAAAAAACTCTTGGAACTAATTTAGCTGGGACAAACCCAGTTGGTTAGAAAGAAGGTCTTTACAAGACAAAAAACGAGTTTAATTGCCGATTTTTTGTATACAATTTGTTATATTTTAGCAAGCACAGTTATAGTGTTGCAGGTTGAGGAGCACGCTTTAATAGCGATGTATTGAGACAAAGAGCGTATCAATTGAAACAGCGAAAAATTGATACGCGACAAAGACTTTGTTTCGATGGGCTGAACATTGGACGCAGTGCATTGAGGCAATGAGTGTGTCAATTGAAACAGCGAAAAATTGATACGCGACAAAGACAATGCTTCGATGGGCTGAACATCACCATATGTTGCAGTGAGGCCATGAGCAGCACGGTCAAAACGGTGAAAGACTGTGCAACGACAAAGACATAGCCTCAATGGGCCGCGAACATCTTAAGGCTTAGACTCAACCTGCACTCCTTCTGATTTTTTGTTCAGCAAAATCTTGTTTCCTTTTCTGTGCTTTATTAATTCAGTTTAAGGGGTATTGCTGAGATGGGGACTCTTGACGATTTTTTTGCAGAAGTCTAAATAATGAAAAAGGTGATTCCTTGAATGATTTTTTAGAGACTGTTAAGAGTAATAACACAACAATTGGATAATCAGTCGCTGCAATAAGATATTTCTAGTCAAAAAAAGCCACTTTTCAAACGGATGAAGGAGCCGAAGCAGACAAGTTTTCCTGATCAGTACATTTTGGCCCTTTATGAGCTTTAAGCACGATAGAGCTAACTGTGCTTTTTACACCTTTTATTTTCATGATTTTGTTTTTTAGGATATCCCGAAACTCTTCTATGTCAGCGGCTGATACCATAGTTACAATGTCGAATTCTCCGGTAACTTCGTAGAGTTCTTCAAGATGGTCTAATTTGGTGAGCGAGGCTAAAACATCGTCCATTTCTTGAGATTCTACAAATATGTCTACAAATGCTAGTAGTTTTGGCATATGGGTCTCTTTCCTCATTGAACATGAGTTTCGCGTATTTATACTTTTTGTGCAATGCGCACAGTAGTTTCATCATTAGCCCTACAAACGTACAGAAATGGGGTTTAACATTGAAAATTTGTAAAAATAGCTAGAGCTATTACTCCAGCACTCAGTGAACCAAACTTTATCCACCAAACGCTAACATCAGCCGGTAAAATTACTGTATATAGACGGATAATCCTTAATGAGCAGCAAATTGACTCTCAAGACATTTATGTATGGGCTCCCAAAAATCCAAAATGTTCCCTCTTCATTCTGGTTAATGATGACAGTTAACGCAGTCGAAGGAATACCTGTTGCGTTACTTACTCCTGGAATCTGGGAATAAGCGTCTTGCAGGGTAATGTCTGGGTCAACGCCTGATGCAGAAGGCGAAGCTGTCTCGTTTCTCGTACGGAAAAAAATAGGCAGGGTAAAACTTTGAGCTATCAGGCTTGATCCGACCGCTTGCCCATTAAGTTGGACAACGTCGCCGTTAGCTTGGTTAGGAAAGAAAACTTGGCCAATCCCTGTGACTAAAAACGGGTAAAATAGCCCGCAGATTAACAGCGAAACCAGTGCTAAACCTATAATCGGTTTGAAGTTCCATTTCTCTTTTTGTTCAGTCATACATTTTCCTTCCTAAATATGGAATAGATAGACAAGTAACATGTCAATTAGTTTGATTCCGATAAAGGGCACGATAATTCCGCCCACTCCGTAAATTAAAGTGTTCTTGAGGAAGAGCGTCATTGTGCTTGTGGGTTTGAAGGCGATGCCGCGCATAGCGAGGGGAATCAGAAGCGGAATAATTATCGCGTTAAAGATCAGAGCAGACAACACGGCGCTCTTAAGCCCCAAGTGTAAGATGTTCAGACTGCTTAGTTGTGGAATAGCCACTGAAAAGATTACTGGCATAATTGCGAAGTATTTTGATACATCGTTGGCGATGCTGAAGGCTGTGACTGCACCTCTAGTCATCAGCAGTTGCTTGCCCAACATAACAACGTCAATTATTTTCGCCGGGTTTGATTCCAAATCCACCATGTTGGCGGCTTCTTTTGCGGCTTCAGTGCCAGAGTTCATGGCTAACCCAACATCAGCAGCAGAAAGTGCTGGTGCGTCGTTTGTTCCGTCGCCGATCATGGCTACGATTCTGTTTTCAGCCTGCTCTTTCTTAGCTATCTTGTATTTGTCTTCAGGTTTAGCTTGTGCAACAAATTCTTCAATTCCAACTTCCGAAGCTATGCTTTTTGCAGTAAGCGGTTGGTCCCCTGTAATCATGACGGGACGGATTCCCATGACCTTAAGCGCTTGTATCTTTTCCTTTATGCCTTCTTTGAGGACATCTTTCAGTCTAATAATTCCGATGGCTTTGTCATTTACTGAAATTGCTATCGGGGTTTCTCCTACTGAAGAAATGCCTTCGACTATTAGGTCATAGTTTTTGGGAGCTGAAGATGACAATTTTTTTATTGACTCTGGAGCACCTTTGAGAACATTGATCTGAGGTTGAAAAGTTGAAGCCATCGACTCACTAGATAGTGAGGAGGTTTTTCTCCTCATTCTCTGCCTTTGGAAAATGGCTTTGCCTCCTTTTGGAAGCGCTAAATTTGATTGAGTTGTTACCTTGACTCCGCTTGTTCGAGTACTAGCAGAGAATGGAAAAACTTCTGAAGTTGCAAGGGAGTTTAGTTCTTTTGGTACGAACCCTTTTTCGTAGGCAAGTCTCAGTATGCTTCGTCCTTCAGGTGTATCATCATGCCAAGAAGAAAGGAATGCAGCTTCACCGACGTCTTCTTCAGTGTAGCCTTCAAAAGAGATGAACTCTATGGCTTGCCGATTACCCACTGTAATTGTGCCAGTCTTATCTAAGAGTACCACGTCTGTGTCTCCTGCGGTTTCTATGGCTCTGCCTGATTTTGCTACGATTTTGTTTTTGTATAGTCGGGTTATGCCTGAGAGGCCGATGGCAGGTAGCAATGCGCCTATTGTTGTGGGAAGCAGGCAAACGTATAACGCGATCAACACTGACAAATCTGCTCCAAGGCCAAGTGTAACTGATGTGCCTAGCAATGCAAGTATAATTATAGTGAATATGGCTGTTAAGCCAATCAAGACCATGGTTATCGCTACTTCGTTGGGAGTCTTTGGCCGCTTGGAGGACTCTACCATCTTGATCATTTGGTCAATGAAGGTTTCTCCGGGGTTAGTTGTAATCTTCGCTGTCAAGGTATCGCTGGCAAGACGTGAGCCCCCGATTAGGGAGTCTCCAGGCGCCTTTCTGACTGGGGCTGATTCACCTGTGACAAGGGACTCGTCTACCATTGCTATTCCTTCGATTACGTCAGCGTCTAAGGGAACAATGTCGCCTGCTTCAATTTGGACAAGGTCATCTTTTCTAAGTTCAGTTGATTTCACAGCCACTATCTTTCTCGTCCAGCCTTCAGTGATGATTTTCTTGCTTGCTACTTCTGTTTCCATTTTCCTGAGGCTTCCGGCAGTGCTTTTTGCTTGTTGCTCAGCAAGCGCATCCGAGAGTGTGCTAAACCAGACTGTAATGAGGAGGATGGCGGCGACCTCAATATAGAAAACTTGTAAACTGGGGCTGGATACTGGCACAAATGCTTGTGGAACAATAGCCATTGCTGCCACAATGAAGAAGGTAAGTTCAACGATCAGCATTACTGGGTTTTTAAGTAAAGATTTGGGATTTAATCGAACTACTGAGTCAACTAGCACTTTCCTAGAGAAGACTGTACGTAGTCCAGTGGGTGCTGATTCTGAGCTTTTCTTTGAGTCTATAAGTTGATTAGCCAAGACCGTTCACCGCTCCTTTAAAGAATGAAGCTAATGGTCCAATTGCCAAGAATGGGAAGAAAGTCAACACTACCAGTATAATGATGCTAGCAACCAATACTAGCGTGAATATTAGCGTGTCAGTTTTTAGACCCGAGGTTGTTCCGCCGCGTTTTCTGCCAATCATTGAACCTGAAAGCGCCAATAATATTGCAATTGGAGCATAACGTCCAATGAGAATGACGATTGCGGTTGCTATGTTGAAGAACGGCGTGTTTCCTGAGGCACCTAAGAAGTCAGAACCGTTGTTCGCGGCAGAACTGGTAAATTCCCAGAGAATCTGCGTGTAACCAACAGAGTTTCCACCCACCCCTATTGCCGAGACTGCCCCTGACGCGTACGCTACTACTGTAGGAATAAGTATGATGAGCGGATGAATGAGGAAAGCAACCATCACGAGTTTAACGTCGCGCCCTGTTATTTTCATGCCCAAGTATTCAGGGGTTCTTCCCGACATCAGTCCGACTATGAAGACTGTTATTATAATGTACATAATCATGTACATCATACCCACACCTTTTCCGCCTGGGATTGATTGAATGAACATTCCTAAGAATCCAGAAAGTATTGTAAGAGGATGGTTTCCAATTAAACCCGAGTTCACCGAGCCTGTTGTGGCGACCGTTGTTGTAACAGTGTAGAAACTACTCATGAAACCGCCGAATCTGACTTCTATGAATGGAGCTATCAAAGGAAGGGTAGGAATAAACGCAATGACCAGATTAAGTCCAAAAAGGATGTAAGCGCCCCATAGAAGTGGTCTTGATTCTCTTTTTTTGCCAATCATTTGTCCAAACACAAAAATTAACGCAGTGGGCAACAGAAGCATGAGAGAGATCATGAGAATGTTGCTTATCGGCGAAGGATTCATGAACGGGTAGGCAGCGTTTGCACCGTAAAATCCGCCGCCGTTGGTACCTATTTGCATAATGGAATCAAGAGAAGCTACTGGCCCGACTAGAATTGATTGTGATGCTCCCTCTATGGTTTTTACTGTTGTATAACCATTGAGGGTTTGAGGCACACCTAATGCGAGAAATATGATTGATGCTATGATGCAGAGTGGTAGAAAAATTCTTGTGAGGGATCTGGTGAAGTCAGTGTAGAAGTTGCCCATATCTTTGGAGCCAACTATTAATCCTCGAATAAATGCTATGCCCATGCATAATCCTGTCGTTGCGGATGTGAATTGAAGCCACTGTATAACACCGATCTGGCTAAGATACGACAAAGTGATTTCGCCACTATAGTGCTGAAGGTTTGTGTTTGTCACAAATGATGCCACAGTATTAAAAGCGAGGTCCGGTCTGACGCCAGCGAATCTCATGGGGTTAAGCGGCAAATTGCCTTGGAAGACAAGGATTAGAAAGCCAATAACCATCATAACAACATTTAGTAGTAAACCTGAAAGGAAGTACTGCTTCCAACCCATCGTCTGTTCTGAGTTTACCCCTGTGATTTTGTAGATGAAGTTTTCGATTGGGTTGAATATCTTGTCTAAACGGCTTGGTTTACGCCTAAAGACTCCAGTAATGTATGGTGCTATTAGCCAAGCTAACAGTACCGTTATTCCAAGTATAAAGATGACTGACAGCGCCTGAAGTGCATCGATCAATTATTCCGAAACTCCAAAAGACATTTGTGCTCACTATGGCTCCTATCCCCAACTAAGTGGTTGATTTTAGCGCGGTTTTTACTTGGCACCTACGTCCTTTGCATTGGTGCAATATTATAGTAGTTATGGTACTTTTTACACCTTTTATTTTCATGATTTGCTTCTGCAAAATATCGCGAAATTCTTCAAGCGTGGAAGTTGAAACAAGGGTGACAATGTCATATTCACCTGCGACTTCGTAGACTTCTTCAATGTCTTTAAGCTTTGATAAAGCGGCTAACACATTACCCATTTGTGTGGATTCAACAAAAATGTTAACTGATGCTAAAAATCGACTCAAATCAATTTCTCCTTAAATCAGAAGTTGTTGAGAAGCAACGCCAAACTGCAAATTTCATTTTGATGACTAAACTGCTGAAGCTCTTTTCCAAAGTATTGCATTTTTGAGGTTCCTTTCGACTTCCAATAGTCATATTGGCAGTATTATATAAGGTTGGTTGTGATTTGTTCACAATTTCAGGAAAATTTTGGAGATATTTTGCCTGAAATTTGAAAAAAATGGAAATTTGGGTGCTTCCCAAAGACGTTGTCAAGCAGATTGACTCCCGTGTATGCTGTATTTTGTGTTCTTGTCTTCTTTTGATTCTCGTCCTGGGAAGGGGAAGATTCTTGATTCTGTGCTTCTTGAGTTTAGAGCAAAGTATCCGAATCCTGCTGCCATCCATATTGCAGCTATTGCTATTGCCATAAATGCTGCCGTCTGTGTGCTGCCTCCACCTATCACACCGAGCCAGATGACTGCAATTAGCATGACTACGTTAGCTGCAGAACCTGCGAGGGGAACTATGTATTTGGTCAGGATTGTGTGTCTTTCTCGCGCCAGCGCATACACAGCTATTATGCATGTTACACCGTATAGCAGGAACGTTCCAAAGTTGGAGAGCAGCGTTATAGCAGTCAGGTTTGTTAGTGACAGGACACCGAAGGCGCCTATTGCAGCTGTTACGATAGTCATAACCCATACGCCGATCGCTGGAGTTCCATATCTTGGGTTGAGTTTTCCGAGAGGTTCAGGGACTTCAGTGTCGCGGCTGATTGCATATGTTACTCTGACGCCTGTGTTCATGCATGATAGAGTTGTGCCGAGTATTGCCGTTGCGACTACCGCCGCGACGACAAGCATGATGATGAAGCCTCCTCCACCAAACAATCCGTTAACTGATCGGATAATTAGGTCTCCTATAGGAGAGTTGGAAGCTGCTGCTGCTCCAAATGTGTATTTTGAGTTAATCCATGCCTGCACTCCGTAGAATTCTAGCAGATAGCAGAATAGTCCTTGAATAGCGAGTGAGAGCATGATTGCCTTCGGAACATCTTTGGGGTTTTTCGCTTCACCAGTTAATGCAGTTACAGATTCGAATCCAACTAGGACGAGTATGGCAATGGTTGCTTGAAAGAGCATGTGACTTGCACTGCTTGGTATTACCACGCTGGCAGGGTTTGAGAAGTAGAAAGACACATGATCGGGGTTTATGAAGCGATAGGCAAGTGCAATAGCGGTAACGCCGATAAGCATGGCGATCTGCGCTATGTTGATCATAAGGTTTGTTCGAGTTGAGCCGTTGATTCCTCTGAAAGCAATGAAACCTACGAGAACCGCGAATGCCACTACAATTGCAACTTCGGTTAGCGGTGATATTACAATGCCAACTGTCGACAGAATGTATGTAACAAAAAAACCCATCATCCCTACCATGACACCTGGATAAACCCAATAGTAAAGGTGTGAAAGCCAGCCTACCAAGAACTTTGCGTTACGCGCCGTTTTGTTGCTGCTGCCTCGGTCAAGCAGAGCACGCTGAGCAAAGTAGTATGAACTGCCTGCGCCAGCATCGGGGTAACGGCGTGATAGCCATGAATATGAAGCTGCAGTTAAGAAAGATAGTACCAACGCTAAAGCCAACCCCGTCCATATGTCGGGAGCTGTGGAGACTCCTGAAGGGTCAACCTGAGCAGCTTGTAATTGGTAAGTAAGCCAGAGAAAAGCGCCTGGAGCAATTAATGCCATGGCGTTGATAGTTAATCCTGAGAGGCTTAAGGTTTTCTTCAGCTCGGGTCCGGGTGCGTTTTGTTGGTTAGTTGCCATTTAATCTGCCCCTGAGATTCTTTTGTAAAAGATGCTGTGTGGCTGGCCTTGAGCGTCCATGATAATCAGTTCTTCAATGTCTCTTCTAAGGTTTGAAGTTTTTTTCAATAGTAACACCGATTTAATGTTCTGGACTAATATGTTCAGCTAAATATAAATATAGTTAATATTTGTTCATAACTTTTATGAAAAACCAAGATTTTTTCCAGAAAAGCCCTTAATTACTGAACATATGAAAAAATTTGAAATTTCTAATGAACTTATGGCTAAAATAGTGGCCTAAATGGAACCTATGATTAATCCTATGGCAAAGCTCAGCAGTGGCGCAATTACCCAAGTCAATGCTGTAACCAGAAACGGCTTAAGCGAAACAAACTTTGATTTGTAAGATAAGCTTGCTCCGAAGACTGCCGATGAGAGAGCTTGAGTGTTAGAGAGTGGAATATTGAAAATTGTAGCTGCCTCAACAAGCACCGCTGAAGTCAAAAGTGTACTCATGGCGTTGGGGTACCGCATAAGAAAGAGCTCTTGAGAAACTCGCCGAATCTCTCCAGCACTTAAATAAAATGTTCCAAGAAAAATTGCAAGCACAGCTGCCACCACGGTTATTAAACTAAACCCCCCTGTTGCAACTATCAACCCAATTGTATTTGCGCCCAGAACATATGAAGTGGAAAATGCCAAAATAATAAGCAAAACCTTGTAGGTTTGTAATCGTCGCCAAATATTCTTTGGCGTTTTCTTATTAATTGCTTTGATAAGATAAAATGAAAAAAATATGGCAATCAGAGGCGCTGCAACCCACATGACAACCACTTCAGCCACATAAATGCCGTTGGTAAACATGCCCTTGGCTACAGATAAGCCTGCAAATAAACCGACAAGCGACATGCTAAGAGATAATGGTGCTCTAATTAGGTCGGCTATTACGAAAATTATTATCGCTACAAGTAAAGCTTCAGCCTGAAACTGCAAAGCGGCATTTGGCAGCAATGTATGTACTGTCTTAATCATCCCGGCACCTTGGGCAATGAGACCTATGGTAAATCCACCTGCGCCTAGCAACATGCCAAATCGTTTGCTTATAATTCTTGATCCTATGGCAGGACCTACGCATGCAGAAAGGTTGTTGCCTGAAACTAGCATTACTGCGATAAAAGTTACGATAAGGACGACTATTGAAAGCCAAAGCATTCTATTGTCACTTGAGGATAGAAGTAACGACTGAAACTATAAGGTCAGAGAAGTCCTCGCAAGAATCAAGTATGTCATCGCATTTATGCAAAAGCTCCTCGTAATGGTAAAACTCTAAAAAATGTAACTTGGGCGCTATACTGTATAGCCTATCAAATCCTTGATCCTTTACGTCATCGCCCCGCTCCTCAATATCTTCAACTTCTTTTCTCATTCGCAAAATTTCAGATATATCAGAGGAAGACAGTGCCTGTTTAAGACTCAAGAGGGATTTCTCAGCAAGCGCAAGCATATTTTCATACACGGAATCCCAATCAGCAAAATGTTCTTGAAAGCCAGCTGAGTAGGCTCTCGCCATTCGATTAAGTTCTCTACTAATATAATAGTAAGTGTCAATTATGTCGTCGGCTGTCTGGACAGAATCGAGAAGATTGTCTATTATGTTGGGGCTGATGGCGCCGCTTGTGATGTCTTCGCTTATTTTGAAGGCTATTTCGTCAGATTTTTTTTCTAGCACTTGCATGGCATGCATGTTTTCAGTTAATTCTTTTTCTTTATAACCTGTCTTAAACATGTTCGATAATATTGTGTTTGCTTCGGCGGCGATGTCAAAAATTTTGGCAAGCTCGCCAAAAATGTTTTTTTCTCCTACCACCCAGATGCCTTTGAGGCTCTTCAACCTAAACACTCTTCCTTAATTGCAAATTATTATTAAAGAATACTTGTTTAGCAATATTAAACATTTACAATTTTTTTTTGGTACCTATATCGAGGCTTTTTTTAAAGAAGCGAAATTAATTCTGGATTTTTCAATACTAAAGTATCTTGCTGTATTCTTTTACAGCGTTTAGAGCGACTAACGTCGTGGTTCTTTTTATGAAACGTTCAGATAGCAGTTTTTTAAGGAAACCGTTGAGGCTGGCATTGTCTCGGAATTTAGCAAATACGACTGCGTCATATTCTCCAGTTATGTCGTAAACCGAAAGAACGTTGCTTTCTTTGGCAATTTCGTTTTCAATTTCAAGCATATGTCCTCCCTCAACTTGAATCATGATGATGGCGGTCACTGCGTATCCCATTTTTGTGGCATCAACAATTGGGACATAGCCTTTGATGATGGCTTCTTTCTCTAAACTTTTTATTCGATTATGCAAAATATTCGGCGTTAACGAAAGCTTGTGTGCTAGTTTTCTCAAGCTCACTCGTGAATCTTCTTCTAATGCTCGGATAATCTGCAAATCAACGGAATCTAATTTTTTCTGTGGGCTTTCAGGTTTAAAGCCCAACAAATCTCACATCCTATCGTACTTAACGTTTGTTTAGGTGAAAAAGCCATATATAAACATACTGCAATAAAATAGCTAATGATATAAACAATGGTCAAAATAATTGCTGCATATATAGACAAACGAAGAATTCACCAATAAACGATTTAAACTAAATTTCTAAAAACTTAAAATAAAAGTTGCGCAAACCCATTAAGTTGAGAATAAATGATTAACCGAGAAAAAGCTGAACATGTTCGAAAATGTCTGCAATTAGCTATATTACTTGAGGTCAGCGTGGACAAACCCGGTAACGTAAATCTCACATCAAATTTTGAGGGAACAACGTGTCAACACTTCTTGGCTTCGGCTATTGCTGCAGGATCAGTCTTCCAAGAAGCAGCCTGCCGCGGGGCTTCGGTAGCGGAAAACAAGCTTAACATCAGCAATGTTGGCTTGGGGCAACTAATCAAGACCTGTGCCAGTGACGTTAATTCATGGCAAAGGGGTGGAAACACGATTCTTGGTACGATTATGCTGTTTACTCCAATCGCTGTTGCTGCGGGAATGACGCGGACGGACAAAAATTACAGGTTTGATTTTTCTGTTTTACGCAAAAATATTGATTTAGCCGTTAAATCAACGACGGCGTTGGATTCAGTGCACGTTTATGAAGCTGTAGCCATCGCTAGTCCAAGTGGTCTCAATGAAGCTCCAGACCTTGATGTTACTGACCCACGATCTAAGGAGCGCTTGATACGGGAAAATGTTACTTTGTTTGAGGTTTTCAAAATTGCCTCAGCATATGACGATATCTGCGCTGAATGGGTAAACAATTACCCTGTAACCTTTGAATTAGCCTACCCATATTTGATAGAACAGCTGAAAAGAAAACCTTTCAACATGGCAGTTGTGCACACTTTTCTTAAAATCCTTTCAGAGCGCTCCGACACATTTATTGCGAGAAAGGTAGGCAAGGAAAAAGCGGGATTAGTGTCATCTGACGCTAGGGCTGTTTTGGAGCTTGGCGGATTAGACACTGAACAAGGAAGAGAAAGTCTTCGGCAATTTGACAAAAAACTACGGGTATCCCAAAACAAACTTAATCCTGGAACGACCGCAGATTTAACGGCGGCGGCGTTGGCACTTTGCACTCTCAGTGGATATAGACCTTAAGATTGTTTGTACGCGGCTTCTTCGGTGAAGATGTTGCTCCAAAGATGATTTCATTTCTGAATGCATGTCGCCTCCGAGGTCATGTTTCGTGATTGAAAGAAGTTATATTTAGAGAGAACTCATTATTTTATATGATGTGTATGCAAAAAGAAAAGTGGCTGGTATATGTACCAATCTTGGGGCTTGTTATCTTAGTTTTAGTTTTGTATTTCCCCCAGTTGACAGGCTATTCTGGGCGCATTTCAGTGTTGTCGGATCTCACTTTCATGGATAAAACCACTTTGCTTCTGACTTTTGCCCTTGCAAGCTTCGCTGCGGTTGAAGGTTTTTCAACGTTTAAGCGTGCATCGAGTGAATCTAAGAGAGATCAAATTGAGGATGCTAGAAACGAGTTGGAAAAAGCTTACGGTCCGCTCTATACAATTCTCAACAAGCCGGCTAAATCTGAAAACTCCGCGTTTTGGCTGGATTTTGAAGAACGGCGAAGAATCAACGAGATTATGGCGACTTACCCGTTTATGTTTACATCGAAAATCATAGAGCTTTGGCAACAAAAGATTCGAAATCATACATCGACGCTTGAGACTACGGATCTAAAATCTGCAAAATATGAGGTTAACCTAGACGTTTACTTGGAACTAAGAAACCTAATCAATGAAGAGTACAATCGACGGGTTAGAAGTTATCGAGACCTTTTGGAGAAATAAGTAAAGGCGACAGATACTTACAAATACATGGAAGTTCTCAAGACAAAAAACAAATTTTCCTTTGTCAAAGAATTTAGTAAACGTGAAAATGACGTAGAGCAAAAATTTAAAAGTAAAACGGATTCATATGCCATCTAAGGAAAAGTGGAGGAAGCTCACCATTCCGAGTTCCAAGCTAAGAAACGTAGCTGCTATGCTTTTTGTTTTTTTCATGTTTTCCCTTTTTTTAGAAGCATTTGCTGACCCCGCATTGGCAGCAAATTACAACTCTGGTGTTAAGGCGAACGATTACGTAAAGTACGGTTGGTATTCAATTAACGCACCTTCATCTTATCTCATGTCTTGGGAAAAAACCCAGGTGCTTTCCAGTTCTGGAAATGATGTAACTTGGTGCATGACTGGTCAAATGCAGAATGGATCTGCCATTCCAGGTAATGGTGAAACGTATTTCATCAGCCTTGAAAATGGCGCAACAAATTATACTCATGATCAACTAGGTCCAATAATTGCCGCGAACCTAAATAAGGGAGACAAAATATACGGGGGGATCTCTGCTGTCTTTGAAGTTAATTCTTCAGAGGTTAGAACGTTCGTGAACGTTAGTAGACAAGTAAACGTTGTTGTTATCGAATCTTTTTTCACAAGTGCATTAAGTGGTCTGGCTGCTAAGGATACAACTACCTTTGTTTATGATAAGAGTTCAGGATTTCTTTTAGAAAATGAAGCGTTGTTTTCTCATCCCAACTCCACTGTCCCAGATATTATGATAGATATGTATGCCACTGAAACTAACATCTTTTCTTCGCAGGGCAACCAAACTCCGATTGGCATCTTAGACTACATCGTCGCGGCAGCTGTAATAGCTTCGATTGGTGCATCAGCCATAGTTCTAAAAAGACGCAAACACTCTGACACAAAACCAAGTGGCCCCAAGAAAAAATCGACAGACTCTGTTAACAGTCTTGCCAGCGTTAAACCAGGTGAGTGCTACTTGAGCGAATCGCTTGAACAGTGCGTCAAAATACTATGCGAATTGCGTTCACGTGGAACAAAAGCATTGGCTATTGTACGTGAAGACCCAACGATCTTAACGAAAACCTGCAATCTTCAGCCTGAAGATGTCATACTGCTCTCATCGAAGCCCATTAAAGGCTACAAAGCCCTAAATACTCTTCAAGAAATTTCGATTGCCGTTATGAAATTTGTAAAAACTGGTGGCGGTGTCGTTCTCCTTGACGGACTTGAATATCTCATTAGCCGTTTCGGTTTTAACACTGTCTTTATGTGCTTGCAAGAGACAAAAATCGAATTCCTTGAAGCAGGTGCAGTGCTCTTAATTCCTTTAAACCTGGAAACATTAGACAGCCGCGAAAAAGCTCAGCTCTTCAGCGAACTAAAACTTCTTTAACAATATACTCAGGTTCTCTGGTAGCAAAAATGCGTGAGAAGAAAAACTTACGTGCTTGAAGATACGTTGATGAAATACACCTTCGTTGTGTTACGGATATAGCAGCCGTTTCATTTCTTGCCACTATCTACGCCCAATACTGGAAACAAGGTTTGGAAAGGCAATCTTGAGGCAATAAAGAAAACATTGTGATTCATGTGGAAACTGCATATTTTCTACCCCGCAAGTATTGGTTTGAAGGGAACAGTTCTAAGAGCAGAAGAAACTTTAAGCTTAATACCGCAAGGCTGGATCTTAAATAGTAAGCTGGGTGGATTAACGTTTTTTCAGATTATTTTTCTCTGAAGAGCGACATATTTGGGTAGATTTCTATGCCGCTTCTGTCAATTGTGTATGGCACAAGATTGTTGTTTACTCCGACGCCCCTCATTTTTTCTACTTGAAGACCTCTCGTTGATGTTCCGCCTGAGAAAATGTTCTGCATCATGATGACACCTTGTACCAGGAATTCTTCATCTGATATTTTTCGCTCTAAGCCAAGCTGGCCAAGCTCTGTAGTAACGAGTACTGTCGCTCCTATGTCTGATAGAGCTTCGATGAGGTCGACGCCCGCTGTTCTTCTCTCTGTTGGGTCTGTGAATCTATAGAAAAGTGATGCCAATGTGTCTAGGGCAACCCGCTTAGCATTAACTTTTTGAATCGTGGTTTGTAGGTCTTCAATTAGTTTATCTATTTGGAGTTCTTTTCCTCTTAGGCTGCTTGATTCTTCTTTGAGCATTTTTTCTTTAAGCATAGCTACTCTTGAAAGCCTAGTCGCATCTAAGAAAGCGAATTTGCCTTCAGCCTCTGCTTTTTCGAAATCCCAGCCAAACTTTTGCATCTCGGCAAAATAATGCTTCTTGGTCTCATCCAAGCTTACAAAAACTCCATTTTCACCCTGCAGGGACAGACCTTTGTATAAGAATTGGGAGGCAAGTATAGTTTTTCCCGCGCCCGGCCCCCCGATAACCAAGATTACTCTGTTCTTTGGAAAGCCGCCGCTAATTAATTCGTCTAATCCTTCGATTCCGGATGGAATAGTTGGGACAGTTTCTGACAAATTTTTCTCCTCTACTGGTGTTAAGGACTCGAAATATGTATTTATAATTTTTGTCGTAGAGCCCGCTACCTTTGTCTTTGTTGGTACAATAATTTTATCCAAATGTATAATCCGTCTGGAATCTTAAAAAAATATGGAAAATCATAGTTAACGGAACTACCTTCTAAAGTAAGTAGACGTGTTATTCCCTAACTTTCTCGAACTGACTAAGGAATATGTGAAAGTGATTAGGGATTAGCAGGTGGGCGTGTGATGGGAGGTCCAGAAATTCCAAGCGATCGTTTCATAACATCAACGTCTAAGTTCCCTGCGCTGAAAGTCCTGCCTGATTTGATATTGTTTATGCTTACTACAGCCGGAGCAAAGATGTTTGTGTCTATTTTATAGAAATCAAATCCCGCTTCCTTGAAGATATCCATGAATCTTGGGCTTTGTTGTGCTAGGATTTTTGCTTCTTGAATCATCTTGGAGGCCGAGGAAGGAGCTTGCTTAACTATTCCCTCTAGTTTTGCCTCATCGTCAAAATTCACTGTATAATTGGTTACTCCGCCATACAAGATGGCGTCGTTTGTTCTTCCCATAGCTTCACCGCTGTTCGGGTGAATAGGAACTATAGGTGCATATCCCCAAGCATGCTTAACAACCAGAGGATCCAGACCCAACCTTTCAAGCTTATGCAATCCCGTCTCAACGATTCTGCCCGAAACTTGAGTGGCTCCAGCCAAGCTTGTGGTGGAGAATATGACTATGAAAAGGTTTTTTGGTGCTACTCGACATTTTTCGGCGACTTGCTGAATAATAGCTTCAGGTGGCGTCTTCTCGGTTTCCAAAACCAGAACCGCGACGTCTGATTCCTCGTTATAATTGAGCTTTATGTACAGATCTTTGGGTTTAAGTGCAAGTGCCCTCGCAGGACCCGAAGCAATAGCAGAGTAGTTCTCACCCTTTATCTGCCAACCTGCAAACTGCGAACCCAAAAGCGATAAAGCTGGGTGGTCAGTTTGGACAAAAACTGAGGGCAAAACTAAATCACCATATTGCACTGGGGAGACTGTTGCTTTTCCATATCCAGCCAGGCATATTTCAGTAACCATTTCTCCTGCGAGGAACCCTCCTTCTGCCTTTATACCGGCATCAACTATTGTCGCGCCTGATTCTGACTGTTCGACTATAACACCGTATTTGTCGGATTCATCGCACAATTTATTGAATAAGACAAGAGCCGATTTGTTTAGGTTAATCTTTGACGTTGACACCAACGGTTTCCTCACTTCAAGTTAATTGACAATTACATTCAGCAAATATAGATTAAGTTTTTCCTCGATGAAGAAAAGAAAGTTGATAGAATGAGACGGAAAATTCACAATTTTTGCATCAGGGGTGCAGACTTCACTGATTCTTAGAAGACAGAAGCTTCAAAATAGGACAAATCAACTCTAAAGTGCTGGCTCAACCGTTGGGATTGCAGTTTTTTCCTGTTTTTGTTTTAAAGTTTGAATCTTGAAGTTATCGGTATTGCTATTGCAATCGCGATTGGTATTGTATACAATGCTACTGTTGCGTTAAAAAGTGCGCCTAGCGGGAGAAAAGCCAAAGCAGCAAGTTGAGTAAAAGAGAAGCCTATTGGATATGGTTGCTGTATACAAAAGTAGTTTACAACTGTTGTTACTAAGACGCGCATTGTGATTCCTAATGCTGTCGCTGATATGCTAATCACTTTTATGTGCTGTTTAAGGTAGTCGCTGAAGTTTTCTGTTTTACATCCGCGAACGGCAAGTTTGTATGGTAAGTAGATTCCTAAAAACATTGATAGGATTGCGATGAGGTTATACAGTGGTCCTGCATTTGCGCCGGGGTTAAAAACTGCAAAAAGAATTAGCATATTTATCACCGCAACTGCAACACCTACTTTTGGCCCTATTGCTATGAAAGCTAAAACTATCGGAATTTCCCATAATTGATAGAAAAGGAAGGGTTCGTAAGGAGCTGGAATTTTTGGTCCTACAATATTTAGTGCTGCAGCCAACGCTACAAAGACTATGATTAAAGCGAGTGTTTTTGTGTTCATTTGTCTGTGCGTCCGCTTTTGAATGCAGAGGTTAGCTATTTAAGAGTAACTACCCAAAAAAGTGTAGTTAAAATTGGGTTAAATATAGGCTAAAATTGATAAATAAGCCATTGCAAACTATAGGGTACAGTGAAGCGTATTGACTGAAACAATTCAGTTCTCATCCGTTAACGAAGTTAAAAGTTGGCTTCAGGACCAAACAAACTCCATCCTTTCGCCTGTGCATGCGCAAGCCAAAAAATTAAGGGACGAAATGAACAATGCGATCCAGAACGTCGCTGAAGTCAGCAAGATGCTTCTGGATAACAGCACAAGAGAAATCGACAGAAGAAACATGAAAGTTTACAATAGAGCTAGAGCCCTAAACAGGCTTGCTCATTTGTTTGTTGACCGACTCAAAAAACTGAATGCACCGGAAGAAATATCCTATGACAGCCTAAATAGGTATGTTCAGGAAATCCAAAAAATCTTTTTAGTAACCGACATAGACATCAAAAACTGGTTCCCAAGAATTTCCCCATTCTTTATCATGGACAGAAGAAAATTTCTTGCAATATACGAAAGATCCAAAATAGCCCATCAAACCCTCAACGATTTCCTAACAAAAGAGTACATTAAAACCAAAACTTTGGAAGAAGCATTCCAATTCCTAAACGAACTTCAAAACGTTCAAAGACAACTATTAACGATTGGAGAAGAAAAAGAACAAATAAAAAACGAGCGCATACCCGTCGAAAAAGAAATCGCTGAACTGGAACAAAAAATTAGCGAGATAAAAACAAAAGGACCCATAGATAAGCTGAACATGGTAAATGCAGAAATCGATGTGTTAAGTAATGAATTGAAATATTCAATGAGGCTTCTGCAAAAACCCTTCATAAAAATGCAGGCATTAGCCATTTCAGGCGGCGGAGCTGGAGTAACTCCAGATGACCTAAACAGAGTTACTCAGTATTTGGAAAAGCCTTTTGACACCTTAGTAGCTGAAAAGGTTGGTTATCCAGACCTCAAGGAAACTTTGCAGAAACTTGAGCAGTTAATAAAAGAAGACAAATTAAAACTTAAACAAGAAAAAGCCCGCAAAGCTGAGCAATCAATCAATGAAATGCTGAGGGAAGATTCATTGGCGAAGCTTCAAATTAGATGCTTGGAAATGGCAAATGTAAAGCAGCAGCTGATATCCTCTGTTCAACTTGACGAGATAAAACGTAGTCTCCAAGTGTTTCAGGAACAAGTTTATGCGCTTAAAGCAAGAAAAACAAGCATCGAAACTCATGAAACAGTTAAGGAAAATGCTTACAAAGAGGCTGACGATAAAATCAAAAACATGAAACGGACAATTGAGCGAAACATTCTTAGCTCAATCAACTTTAAAGTTCAAATCCCATAGTTGCTGTGTGCCTGCCTTTTGGACTTGCCTTTAATTGTCAAAGAAGCCCAAAGCGTTCAAAGCAATGGCTTCATCGAAACAGTTGAAAAAACGCAATCTGTGCTGCATAAAGAAAAAGGTCAAATCGGCAACCTAACAATTTTGGACTGTTTAGTTAAGCTTGAAGCATCAGGCGAAGCATTGGTAATTGGCGACTTGCATGGCGACCTAGAAAGCCTCACTATTATCCTTCAAACAAGCAAATTCATCGAGAAAATGCATAAAACCCAAGATTCTACATTGATTTTTTTAGGGGACTACGGTGACAGAGGCGAAAAATCACCCGAAACCTACTATCTGATTCTCAAGCTTAAACTTGCTTTTCCCCGACAAGTTGTTCTTTTGCGCGGAAACCATGAAGCGCCAACCGATTTACTTGGTGTTCCACATGATTTACCCCTCCGATTTCAAGACAGGTTTGGCGAAAATTGGACGGAGGCTTATGAAAAAATTCGCGCCTTACATGCTTGCCTTTATAATGCTGTGTATGTTGAGGATCGGTATTTAATCCTTCACGGAGGCTTATCTCCAAAAATCAACAGTCTCCAAGACATCGCGCATGCACAAGAAAACTACAATGAGGAAGTGCTCGAAGATATTCTTTGGAACGACCCTGATGAAAAAGTGCCAGATGTTTCTTTTTCGCCTCGAGGCGCAGGAAAACTCTTCGGCAAAAAAGTGACCAAACAGGTTCTTGAGCGTTTGAACGCCAAAATTTTGATAAGAGGACACGAAGCAAGCAATATGGGCTTCAAAATTAATCACAGCGGCAAAGTTTTAACTTTGTTCTCGCGAAAAGGCGCACCCTACTCTAACCGATATGGCGCCTACTTGCAGTTGCCCTTAAGAGAGAAATTCGAGAAAGCCCAGCAGCTATCTCCATTTATTCATAAATTCTAGTTGGCAATCAGAAACGCTTAATTGCCTGCTAACGCTACGTGAAACTACAACAACGTTTTTCCCCGACGAATGAGAATCACGAGGTTTACTGTTGCAAAACGAGAACGCCATTCAGACAATTAACTTAACCAAGACATTTAAATCAAAATCTCCAAACTCAAACGGGTTTTTAAGGCACAAAACCGTTTCCGTAAACGCAATTGATAACCTTACATTTGAAATTAAGAAGGGCGAACTTTTCGGTCTTCTAGGCCCAAATGGAGCGGGAAAAACAACGCTTGTCAAAATGCTTTGCACCCTTCTTCCTCCTGACCATGGGATGGCGTTAATCAACGGTTACGACATAGTCAAAGAGCCTATGAAGGTAAAGCGGTCATTAGGCACATTGTTCAGTGTTGGAGAAAGAGGTTTCTTTTGGCGTCTTAACGGATACAGGAATCTGGAGTTTTTCGCTGCGGTATATAATGTGCCAAGGCAGAAACGGCATGAACGTATTATGGAAGTTTTGAAACTTGTGGGTTTAGAAAACAGCTCTTTTCAGCTATTCCAAAGGTATTCTGGTGGGATGAAAAGAAAACTTGCTCTTGCCAGAACGCTCCTTCCAGATCCGCCTATAATAATGCTTGATGAGCCCACGACTGGTCTAGATGCCATTTCGTCACGCAACGTTCGAGACTTCGTTAAGAGTACTGTTCAGGAAACAGGCAAAACAGTTTTGTATACAACGCATTATATTGAAGAGGCAGCACAAATCTGCACTAAAATCGGCATTCTCAAACAGGGCAAAATCATTGCCTGCGATACACCGAACGCTTTGAGAGATAAAATCAAAAAGGGTGAACAGATCTACCTGATAGTTGAAGAAATATCGGCTACTCAAATAGAGCAAATGCGTTCAATCCAAGGCATAATCGCGATAACTGAAAAAGCCGACCCCGACTTAATGCCTAACCAGAAAGGTTTGTTTGTTGAACTGCAAAACGTTGACCAATTGCCATCGATCTTCGATTTCCTTTTTGAACAAAAAATCAAGCTTATCAACTTTAAACGTGAAGAACCCAGCCTTGAAGACGCATTTATAGAGTTAACAAAGAGGACCTGATTCCATGGGTGTGTCGGCTGAGCTTGAAAAAATCTGGTATTTCATGAAGCGGGACATGGTAAGCTTCTCCACTTACAAGACAAACATTGTCATCCTCCTTTTGACAGCGGTTTTCGGTGCGTTATCCTTTGCTTACTTTGGGCAAAGCGCCATCTCACAAAGCGTTGCACAAGACTTCCACACGAACTTGACTACTTACCTTATAATCGGCTTAGCATTCAACACTTACCTTGGACAAGCCTTAACGTTGGTCCAAAAAACGATTAATCCATGGGCACTCGAAGAAGTTTTGGTTTCGCCGACTGGATTAACAACCTTTATTGTCGGTAGTTCCATATGGGGCTTTATCTGGAGCACAGCCGTAGTCGCAGTTTACCTTCTTATTGGCGTTTACTTTTTCGGCGTAGTCTTAACCGTAAATGTTGTTGGGACACTGATTGTTATTGTCTTGGGCGTTGGCACATTCATCGGTTTCAGCATGATTGGCTCAGGAATATTGATTTTAACTAAACAGGGCGACCCAGTAACAGCGCTCATAACCATCGCAACAAGCTTGTTTGGGAACGTACTTTTTCCGCCGCAAGTCCTGCCTCCCCTGCTGCAAGCAATCGCCTATGTTACTCCGCCATATTACTTCTTTACATGTATCAGGCATATGCTGTTGGGTTGGACAATCGCTATGATTTTGCCTGACTTAGAGATTTTAACCTTAATGTGCGCGATTATTGTGCCGTTAGGATACGTTATTTACGCATGGTGTCTTAAAACAGCAAGGAAAAATGGGACGCTGTCGTGGTTCTAGATTCTTAGTCCCGACTGTTGGTTTTGAAAAGTTACGATTATTCGACTCTTTTGCTTAGTTTGCTATTGAGGATTCTTTGCAGGTTAACCTCGAAAGCGGCGACTGGATTCTCTAGCTTCCATGCTTCAAGCACAGCTGGGTTAATTTCGCCGACTATGCCCATATCTAAGTTGTCGACGATAATTCTTCCTGCCCTACCTTCAATAAAGCTTGGGTGAGCAGTCTCTTTTATTTGCCATTCAACCCCAAAATTGCCGAAAAATGCGTCGAGAGCAGATTTTATTTCTGTAAAGTTTGCGTTTGCATGTGCGGTTGCTGCACAGAGCCATTCCTCATCTCGTGTTTTGGTTTCTTTTGTTTCATCCAGCAGGGTGATTTTGCCGAGTTCATAGATTTTTTGGGGGAACTCTGTGGATTGGTTGTTGCTGAGAAACTCTATGAGGCTTGGCAAGAGCCAATTGCGCAGGCATGTCATGGTAACGACTTTGGGGTTGGCCAGTTCTACAAGAGATGTTTTGGTTTGGTTCATTTTGTCAAATAGGCTTTCGGGATTAGTTAGTGTGTAGGTGAGAATTTCTTGGTAGCCTAAACCAACCATAAGATCCCGTGCAAGATCAATAAGACGCTGACCAGGTTTTGCATATCCGGTGGTTGGCAGTTCACGCCAAACACACTCAATATCGTTGTAGCCATAGGCGATGGCGACGTCCTCGATTAAGTCAACCTGATGCATTACATCAATGCGGTAGAATGGAACAAGCACATCTATCATGTCCACCTTGATTTTTTCAATGCCTAAACCAGCGGTTAACAAAAGTTCAGCTATACGTTTGGAGGAAAGCTTTAGACCGAGAAGTTTGTTTGTCCCTTCAACACTTAACGGCATTTTTCTGCTGGTGAAGTCTGGCGTTGTCACGGTTTGCTGTGTGTATTCTGAGTTGTTTGGATAATGGATTGTTGCTGAATAGGCTTTTCCGCCGTTGTCAATTAAGGCGGCAGAGACAAGATTTAGTGTATTTAGGACTGTTTCATGCAGGGTGCCTGTGACTTCAACCAGCAAATTCCTTGATTCCTCAGTAATCTTTCCCAAATCGTTTGAGTTGATGATTGGTGGAAAAGACAAAACTTTACCTTCAGAATCATACAACATCGGGTACAGCGGATTTTTCTTCACTATTTGCCCGTATTCAATGCCCTTTGGATGCCGCTCCAAAATCTCATCCAAATTCATCTTTTCAGTAAATCCTAGCGGGACAAAACTAGCATCTTTTGGCTTAACAGCAGTGTACTCGATCGGCGGCTTAATCAAGTCAAAATTGTAGATGCCAATACTGGTTTTTTGTCGATTTCTACCAAACGTCTGGTCCAGTTTGTCTTGCAGGTGCATGATTCCTTTAATCGTGTTATCTGTTAGGTGAATGTCTTTTATTACTGAACAACAAATGAAAGGTCGAATATTGTAAAGTTGAGAATTGACGTTGACTTTAACGATTGATTTGCCAACAGAATATTGTTTGAGCCCTTTTTCCATTTTTAGGTAGCCGCGGAGTGCTCTGCTTAAGCCTTCCACGCTCCAGAGGTCAGGGCGGTTAGTATCTTTCATTTCGAAGCTGACAATGCCTTCTTTTTCGTTGTAGAGTTTGACTTCACCTTTGACGTAGGCTAAAATGTCGTCTAGTTTTGCCATGTTGCCTTCAAGTTTGAGGGCAAGTAAACGTTCAAGTTCTGCATATTCTATGTCGATTGTAGGCATTTACGTCACCTGTTTTTTTCTTAGCCAATCAAGGTCTTGGCTGAAAATCTGGCGGATATCTTCTATGCCGGCTCGCATCATAAATAGACGATCCACACCCAATCCCCACGCGATAACGGGTACCTTAACACCAAGCGGCAGAGTGACTTCTGGACGGAAAATTCCTGAACCGCCAAATTCTACCCAGCCATAGCCTTCCTTGTAAGCGCTAAGTTCAACACTGGGTTCCGTAAAAGGGAAATAGTCTGGTTTAAAACGTACTTTGTCTGCTCCAGCAATCTCCATCGCAAATTTGCTGAGCACTCCCAGCAGGTCTTTGAGTGTTAATTTTTTGTCTATAATTATGCCTTCAACCTGGTTAAATTCTGAAAGGTGGGTTTTGTCCGTTATTTCTGGACGATAAACCCGCGCAATGGAGAAGTGTTTGCTCGGAACCTCAAAATTTTTGCTTTCTAGGGTCCTTGCACTTAGGCATGTGCCGTGCCCCCTGAGAATCAGACGTTGGGCGGCTAGAAGCGAGTATTTGTATCCCCATCCTGTTGACCCTGTTTTCCAGCCGTTTTCATGTGTCTCCTCAACGTGCTCCACAGCATTGGCATGAGCACTTATGTCGCCGTACTGTGGGTCTTTGAGGTAGTAAATGTCGCTTTCTTCACGGGCTGGATGATCTTGCGGCACGTAAAGGGCATCGAAATTGAAGAAGCTGGTCTCAACCGCTGTGCCCGTCATTTCTTGGAAGCCCAAGTTGACGAGTTTAGCACGGACTTCATCGAAAAATTGCAAGTACGGGTGCTTTTTGCCTGGCCAAGTTTTAGATACAGGTGCTTCAATATTGTATTTTTGGAGCTTTGAAGTGTGCCATTTACCTGTGATGATAAGTTCGGGTGTAAGTTGAGTAATTTCTTGTGGGGCAACTTTGACTTCTCCTGCTGCTTTTTTGCCCTCTACTGTTATTTGGAGAGTACGAGTGGTTTTAGGTTCAATAGTAAGGACTTTGCGTTTCTTAAGCTGTTCAGCAGCTGCTTTTAACTCTGGGCTCAACTCTTCGAGCGCTAATTGATGTTGATGCTTATCGTTTAAGTGTTTAAGAAGTGTTTCGTCGCAGCCTTCCTCAATTAACGCTTGATGCAGCAGCGGCTCACTGATGCGTATTGTGTTGTCGCTTGAAGTGTAGAGGACCCATTTTTTTCGTATTGCCCAACCAAGCGCAATCTGAACAAACTGCTGCTCAAGTCCCGCCTGTTTTGCTGCCGCTTTCAGGTCTGCTGTTCCGCCAAGTGCCTCGACAGCTCGGATGAGGTTGCGTTCAGGCAAGCCATTTTTTCCATATGCTTCTCCTTCAGCAGTTAGTTTGATAACATTTTTGTATTGAGCATGTATTTTGATGAGGTTCTTTTCCTGAAGAGTCAACCCTGTACGCATAACTGCGGTGTCGGGAAATTTGCAAGCATCAACTAGTTGTTCTACTGAAGCACTTCCGTCAAGCGATTCCAGGGCGGTGAGTAATTGTTGTTCTTGTGCTCTAAGTTCAACCATATGCTTGCCTTCAATGTGCACTTGAGATTGTTAAGGGATATTCTTGCGCCACAAATAAAAGCATGCTGATTCAGCATTGTTTTTGGGAATTGGGGTGGATTAAAAATTGTTATTAATTTTCACATCTAAATATTATTTTTGTTTTTCAGAGGTAATTCTACTTTGAATTCCGCTCATAAGAAAAAAACATTTGTTAAAAATAGCAAAGCACATAGTATAAACTGCCTTGTTAAATCGCAGTCTTACTTTTAGGGCTAACCGGTTAGGTTGCTGCTATTTTACGCAGAGCTTTTTTTTCTATATCCAAACATTCATCGCAGAGATCAGAATCCGGTCTCCTCAAACGCCGCTGCATGATAACGCGCGGGTATTGCTTGCAATCTTTTGACCAATGCCATCTGTCAGGCTCTGCACCCTTAACATACTCGTCCAATTCTACTCGCCTAAATAATACTATGACGCAACAAATATTTCTAATTTGCGCAATTACAACTCAAGAAAATTCTAAACAATAATTTAATTATGAAATGTTTATCAGGTTACCGATTGCTTGCAACTGCTTCGTTTGGCTGGATGAATTTTGGTTTTGTTAGCTTATTGTGGCGTCGTTTGGGTAGCCTCGGCTTTCCCAGTATCCAAGGTAGCTTGTGTCATTTGACACATCGATTTGTGTTACCCATCTTATCCATTTGTATCCATATTGGTTTGGAACTATTAGCATGAATGGCCATCCTGCCGCGGCGGGAAGGGTGATGTTGTTCATTTTGTAGGCTAAGAATATGTTGTTCTGCATGACGTAGTTTATTGGAAGTTCTGTGGTGTAGCCGTCGGAGGCAGAGAAAATTAGGGTTGTTGCGTTTGGGCTGATGCCTGCTTCTTTGAGGAGGTCGCTCAAAAGAACTCCTTGCCACAAACACGTGACTCTCCAGCCTTCTACGCAAAGAAGCGTATCTACTTGCTGGTATAAAGTGAAGTTATTGACTACATCGTTGTACGTATATGACAGAGATTTGTTCACTAGGTCGGTGACGGTCAGGCGGTAAGTTGCCTGGTTTATGTTTTGTACTCCATTGATGGAAACATCAGGATGTGTAATGAGCAGTTGAAGGAAAGTGTTGACAGAGTCTAGGTTTTCCCCTTGGTATTGAGTGACTTCTCCTGGATAATAAAAGGGTCCAGTTGACGGGGTAGAAGTAGGTGTTTGAGATGGTGAAGTGGTAGGAATGGGTGAGGATGTTTCCGTTGGTGTCGGCGAAGTTTCAGTTGGACTGGGCGAATACGTGGGCGATGGCGTGGGCAAAGGCGTAGACGAAGGCGTCGGAGAGGGTTTAGAACCGTTCTCAACAATGAAAAATGACACAAGCAAAATAACCACTAAAAAAACTGCTACCAGAATTATTATTTTATGCTGTTTAAGAACTTGCATTTACAATAATACATTAAAGTTTAGCATATTTATTTATGTCGCGACAAAGCTGAATCCGATGCTTCCTCGCTGCTAAGTATTGTTTTTCTTAGAAAAATGCGATTTACTCAAAAGCCTTATTAACAAAGCTAAGCAAAACTAGAAATGGACCCTTTGTGAACAAGCCCGTTTTAGTATTGATCATTTTCTTTTTGCTTCTGGGATCTTTGTCGATTTTTGTTCATGCCCAGACATTTACGATTCCGCCTCTCACTGAAAAAACTATAAATGTGAATTTGAATCAGGGCGACTGTGTTAACGGCACGTTTTCTGCTTCAGGCGGTACGGGAACAGGCGTCGATTTTACTGTAACGGATCCAAACGGAAAAAAATTATTGAGTTATAATTACACTTCAGCCAAAAGTTTCTCGTTTTCAGCTTCCACTAATGGAAACTACAAGTTGAGTTTTGACAATTCATTCTGTTCCTGCGAGGGAGGTAAAAATGTGACGTTAGATTACTCTGTAAATGCGTCACCTCAAGGAAGCTTAAATCTGTGGTCTAACCAAGGATTCGCTGTTGTAATAGTGGTCATTTTGGTCGTTGTGATTTTAGCGGTTGCCGTCTTGGTCATTATGTTGAGGCGAGCGAAAACGAATGTGGATAATGTAGCGTTCCAGCGTCAGGCTACGCGCATAACAATGAGATATTCTCATTATGAGTAAGTTAATTAGTAAAAAATTAAGGGATGAATAAACAAATGAACGCAAACAAGGGAGCAAAAATTAAATTTGGCAAGAAAATGTTAGCGGTTGCTGTTATCGCTATCGTCGTGGTGGCTGTCGTGGCTTCCTGGCAGATCTATGAATTATCCTCCAATTCAAAGTCAAAGGTTACTCTTCCTAACCTGAGCTTGACTCTAGTGGGAGCTGATGGTCAACAAAAGATTCTGAACTCAAACGAGCTTGCCGCCTTGAAATCCATCACGGCAAATGGCGGATACAGTGAAGAAGGAAAAACTTATGTTGGGAACTTCACGGGAGTGCCTCTTTTGACTCTTCTGAATTTAGTCGGAGGAGTTACAAGCAGCGACAACGTGACTGTTACCGGCTCAGATGGCTACCAGACAACATTTACATATCAACAGGTACAAGGATTAAACCTAACAACTTATGACCCAACAACAGATGCCACAGTACAACCCTCGCAACCATTAACGGTTATTGTTGCCTACTACTGCAATTGCACAAGCCTGGCTTCAGACAAAGGGCCTCTGAGCATAGCCCTTGTGGGGCCTCAAGGATTGTTAACCGAAGGCAGTTACTGGGCATACTTTCTTGTGAAAATAGAGATTAAATCATAGGCTGCTTTTCAACATAGCAAACCATGCTTTTTCAGGGAAAAAAGCCAAAAACAGAAAAACAAAAACTGCTTTGCTTTGCTCAAGCTAAAGCAGTCTCAACGCTTACCCGCTTTCTTAGCGCAAGCATCACTGCAATACTTTGATTTTGAGTCGAAGGTTGTGTATTTCTTTTTGCAAACTGGGCATTTCTTCTCCAAACAAATTACACCTCACAATATTGGTATATGGCTTAGTGATAAGGTAAAAACTTTTTCTAAAAATGCTTGTGTTTTAGAAAGTTTTAAATGATTGATTGTCCCACTCTGTGGTGTGGGAAAGATGGAGCAAATCGTCAAAGTCGATTCAAAGGGCAGAATCTGCATTCCAGCAGAAATCAGAGCAGAAATCGGAGACACCGCCCTTATAAAAAAAACTCCACGAGGATATCTCCTGCTACCAGGAAAACAAAAGGACTTTCTAGAAGAATTCAAGAAATTAATAACTTCAGAACCACACAGAACAGGCAAACCTGAGTGCTGGCCTCCTGAGAAAATGAAGGCAATCTGGAAAGGCGCCTAAATGATTGCAGGCTTGGACACCAACATCCTATGTTATACGTTAGATAAAGCGTACCCTGAAAACAAAATTCTTGGCAGTTTACTTCTGAATCTGTCCGAGGAAAGTAAGCTCGCATTAAACCCAACCGTTCTCCATGAGACATACCATACACTCGTTTTTGGTCAAAAATGGTCTTCAGAAGAAGCAGCAGTGCGGCTTGATGCTTTGTTGAGGCATCCTTTTATTGATTTCTTTAACCAAACCAAAAAAACAAGTCATATTGCCCTTAACTTATCAGTAAGGCATGCGCTCGGAGGAAGAGATGCCCTTATAGTAGCCAGCTATATAGTAAACAAAATACCCGTCATTTATACACATGACAAAGAACTTCTAAAAATACAAAAAATAACTTGGAAAAACACAAATCTAACTTTTAAGGATCTATTGTCCGAAAGCTAACTGGCAGGCTTTACCTTTTACCCGCTTTTTTAGCGCAAGCATCACTACAATACTTCGACTTAACATCAAACGTAGTATACTTCTTCTTACAAACAGGACATTTCTTTTCCATTCATATCGCCTCTTATTTTACTTAATACCTGCTTTTATAACCTAAAAGCTTTCGCTAGAAATGGCGATTGATTTTACCCAAATATATTATTTAATTTTCCAAAAATAATGTCTTTACCGATGCCGAAGCCATAGCAGCAAAAGTTGTCTGGCAAACAACAAATCGACCACGTAGGCCAAGTGCCACTGATTCAACCAAACAAGCTAAAGACCTAAGATTAGCCAACCATTTTGCTTGTGTCATTTGTTCTGAGTTTGAGAGGCGTAAAAAGTGTTTTCGTCGATATTTCTTGACTAACCCAAAGAACCCAACTTGACAACAACACGCACCTACAGCACGGTTGCTACTACTATGTCATAATAGCAAATGCTGAAAACCTTTAGAATGCTCGTGGAAAAACGTTTGCTTTCAAGAGCAGAAACATCTCGCTAAGAAGTTAGGAGAACGCGAAGTGATTTATTAACTGTCCAATACGAAAAAAACGGAGTGCTAATTATTCGTCAATGTTCAAATTGTGATCCGCTAACAACTCGTTTGGCTGGATTTTTCCTGTCATTTTTTCGGACATTGAGAACTTGACTTTTCCTTGCTTAGCATTCTTGCCGACTAAAATTGGTATGTTAATGTGCGTTAAATCCGGAGCTAACGTAATTACATTTCCACTTGTGCTGGTTACGCCATCAGGTAACTCAATTCTTAAAATTTTTAAACTTTTTGTCTGCGGAAGCTTCAGAACTATAGTTCCAGCTTCTCCTCTACGTATTTTCTTCGGTAATTTTTCAATATCAATTGACATTTCTACTCGCCTCCTGTTCCAATCGAGAGGTTAAATCTTGATATTCATTATTACATTCTAATCTCTTTTTTAGAAATTTATCCCGTGTATACCAAGAACGCCCCAATGAAAAAAACAGAGCAAAAGCAATAAATAAAGTTGCAAATTCAGGTATCAAGGAAGCTAGGCTACTGCCAATAAAAAAAGTAGCAACCGCAACGAGAGCAGTAATTATGGCTGAACTTCCAATGTTTGTGAGGAAACCATTGGCACTTTTCCACATCGCGGTAAATACATTTAACAGTTTTCGGCGAATGTACAAATCAACGCTTAAACTATCTGAAGGAACCTCTTCACCAAGAAGTTTTTCAATTTTTGTAAAGCAAATATTAACTTGGGCGACACATTCCCCTTCCGTTCCTGATGGATACTCACAATTAACTGGCGATTGAATTGGATATGAATTATTGCCCTTTTTCGCAATTTTGCCATCATCAATGTGGTTTGTTTCGGCATTATTGTATTGCAAAACTAGGGCACCCGTTGTCTGAATTTTAAGACTAAGGTCAGCCTTATCGTCCAAATTGTAAACGGTGATGTGAGTATTTTCATGCTCATCTATAACCAAAGGCATATTTACCTTCAACGATCGACCATAACTAACAAAATCATAGTGTTTCCGCGGATCTGGTTCGGACATTCCTTTTCAGATGCTAATTATTAACCCTGCAATCGCTTATAAAATTTTGCTGAAAGTCCATCTTGGCTAGTTTAGTAATTGAGAACAATAAGGAATGCAGGCTACCCTTTATTTGAACACAAATTTACTATACTCAAACAAAGAGTACTCACATAGCCGCCTAAAAGTGACCTCTTCGCTATGGGGTTATGCTTATTCTCGTTGTCCAATTTTTCTTTTTCATCCCTTAGAGATAAACAACTTCTTCTAACTTGACGGATTTTGTTCGTGTTGTTTATATATTGGAATATTGACTATGGATGTGCAAAAGAAGGAATATCTGAAGTATGGGTTCTAAATCTCCAAGAGGCGAATTTGCCGCAAGGCAACTAGCGAAGAAACGGAAGAATTTCCGTTGGTCTGATCGTTACTTTAACAGGCGCATGCTTATGCTAGACGAAAAAGTTGACCCTATGCAGGGTGCACCCCAAAGCCGAGGGATCGTTCTAGAAAAAGTAGGTGTTGAATCAAAACAGCCCAACAGCGCCATCAGAAAATGCGTCAGAACACAACTTATCAAAAACGGAAGAACCATCACCGCGTTCCTACCTGGAGACGGCGCACTCAACGTTGTTGACGAACACGACGAAGTTGTTGTTGAAGGCATCGGAGGCACAAGAGGCGGCGCCATGGGAGACATTCCAGGCGTTAGATGGAAAGTTGTTATGGTTAACGGCGTAAGCCTAAACGAACTCGTCTACGGACGAAAACAGAAACCAGCAAGGTAATAGATATGTCACAAGCAATAGCTCAACCCGAAGACATCAAACTTTTCCAAAAATGGAGTTTCAAAGACGTCACAGTCGTAGACATCGGCCTACAAAGATACCTGAATTTAACCCCAATGGTTGCCCCACACAGCATGGGACGCCACGAGCACCAACGCTTCCGCAAAGCAAAAGTCAACGTAGTCGAACGCTTAATCAACAGCCTCATGCGATCAGGCAAAAACAGCGGCAAAAAAGCAAAAACAACCAACATAGTCAAAGAAGCATTCGAAATCATCAACGCAAAAACAGGCAAAAACCCAATCGAAGTTCTCGTCAAAGCCGTTGAAAATGCATCACCATGCGAAGACACCACAAGAATCAGCTACGGAGGAGTCGTCTACCACCTATCCGTTGACGTTGCTCCACAACGCAGAATCGACCTCGCCATACGTCATATAAGTGAAGGGGCAAGAGCAGCAAGCATAAACAACCCAAAAAGCATACAAGAAACACTCGCAGACGAACTCATTCTTGCAGCAGCCAAAGACATCAAAAGCGCAGGCGTCGCAAAACGCAACGAAATTGAACGCGTCGCACAATCAAGCAGATAAAAACTTCTTTATCTTTTGTTCTTTCTTTTTTACAGACGAGTTTATTTTGTTTCCTTGTTTCTTAGCAATATTATTATAAAACAAGCATTCACCACCAAAAAGGTGGCAAAGGCATAGAACGGGTAATTAGGCGTACCCCAAACAATCGGCAAAATGACTCCAGAACCGACTTGCGGAGGCTGGAGATAGATTGTGAAAATATTAAATCCAGCTACTGTTACAGGATTTTGCACCGGTGAGTTGATGTTAAAGAGCACTAATTGACTGGACAGATACAGAAGCAAACCCATTATCACGTTGGCTACAACAATGATTGTTGTCAATCTTTTTGTCATGTTATGCTATTTCTATTCAGTGCAGATTTAAGGCTTATTCTGATCTAACCGCTCACATGCTTGAGATTTTCATGATGATTTCTCGGTATTGTTTGTCCTTGAAGTCTTTTTCACAGGCTATCAATACAAGTCTGCTTTCAGTACCCTTACACTGGTATATCGTGAAATATTTGCCATCTTTAATTTCTTCTCCACACAAGCCGCACTTCTTCAATTTTTCCCTCACTTCCTTTCTAAGCTGTGCACATTTAAAACTTGTTAAAAAAATTTATGTCTTAATTCATAAAATCCAAAATCAAACCCGAGTGAATAATTTGCATACTTGCATCTGAATTAGAGACGAAAAAAGCAACTCGAAACTGGTTTTTTCAATTGTTAGCAGTTTGTTCCAATAACAGCTCTTGTGGCTGCTCTTTCTTGTTTATTTTAGGTAGCTTTTGTTTTTCTGTTTCTCTTGTTTTTGCGAGTTTCGGTTCAAAGGGTTGCGCGCTTATTTTCTCTCGCATTGTAATGTCTCTTTCAATAGAGATCATCATTTCTTCATCTTGGGCGATTCCGAGTCTCTCTAACGCTCTGCAATGAACCATAATTTGCTTTAATTCTGGAACAGTAAAGTTGTTCCAATGAGGTAAAGGTTGTTGAAATCTCATCTAAGATTCCTCGATTACTATTTCTTCCCAAATAGGTGATTGCCACAGGTTGGATAAAAAACTATCTGTTTGTTCACTGGCTAATGTATTTCAAAACTCATACTTCCAAAAAATTAGCTATAGAACCACTAATATTGTACGTTTGTCCAAATTGCAGCCAAGCATAGAGAGGCTAGTCAGACATCTATTTGCCAATAGAACACACGGATAATCTACGCTAGAGTCTTGTATGAATTTCCACAATGTCGCCGTCGTCCAAAACAAAATTCATACCAACTTTTTTAGGACTAAACGGTAAACGCTTAGCCCACACCATAGCAAACATAAAATTCTCAAGCATCTCTTTGTGAATGTTTCGCGCCAAATCGTTAATTGTTGCCCCATATTTCATAACAAACGGGTGACCCGTATCCTGTTTAGAACCAGGATCTTTGGTATAAACTCGAATAACTTTTAGACTTTCGAAAAGCGCTTTTCCTAACTCTGGTATTCCAATTTTCTGTTCGCATGACATAGCTATAACGGGCAACTTTCCATCGACGTATTGCTTCAAAATACGCAGATTTGCGGCTGCACCCTTCAAATCCAACTTGTTAGCAACAATCACGGCGGGTTTGTAGGTGGTGGTTTCAAAGATTGCGTCTTCCACGTCGTCAAGTCGAATGTTTCCGCTGATTTTTACTATGGCATCGTTTAGTTTGTAGCTGCGCAGTAAATCCTCAACATCTTGCATACTGCAATCTAAAAGTCTACCCACAAGAATAATGCGCAACGCTGAACCAGCATGGCGACGTTCAACATATACGCGTCCACTGGGCTTATTGACTAAAACACGGCTCTTCTCTAACTCACCCAAAAGTAGCTCCAACTGCTTAATTGGATCAAGGGACAAATCAACCATCAAAATTACGCCGTCAGCATTCCGAGCTAACCCAAGCGTAACATGCCCCGCTGCCCGTCCATCCGCACTGCCCTCCATAACTGCAGGCGCCTCAACAATCTGAAACTGCACATCCCCATAAGTCATTATTCCCGGCACTGGCTCATGGGTGCTGTAAGGAGTTGGGGTGACTAGTACTTTTGAATTAGTTGTTGCTTTCATTAAGCAGCTTTTGCCCACATTGGTCATGCCTATTAATGCCACTTGTGCTGAACCTTGCTTTTCAATAAACAGCTTTGGCCCGCCGCTGCTCTTGCCCGTGCCCATGCGCTTCTTTTTGTCTAAATCAGCGCGGATAAGAGAAATTTTCCTGTTCATTTCGCCTCGCAGTTTCATGGTGCCTTTGTGATGTGGAACATACTTTAGGAACTCAATCATGGCATCCATTTTTTCTCTAGGCGTATGGGCAGCTTCAACTAGCTCCCATTTGTCCATTGCTTCTGGCGGCAAATTAGTAGGCATACAGACTTCGCAAATACTATCAACTAGACAACTTTAAGACTATTTCTGAATTAAAACTCAAAGTCTGCCCAAAAAAACACGAATTCCCCACGACTGAATAGCCTGTGAGCTAAGGCAGCACTCAATTTTATATATGCTTGCTTGATTGACTTTTATCTTAGCCCAAGATTTGACCAAGCTTTTAGGAAAATCTATGCCCAAACTTCATCTTAACCGAAGAATTTTAATGGTGCTCTGAGAAAGCTACGCTTTTCAGAGGTTGGGAAAACACAAAACGCAGGTTTTCTTGGGCGGGATTAAGTTACTCTTTTAATCCTTTTCATGGGATTTTTGATTATTCAATTCGCTTTGACTTTGGAAACCAAAGCGAAACGTAGCGCAATAGGCTTTCAAAGTAAATAACTATTGTATTAACACATGAGATATTGGAAAGTTTTTTATGCTATTTACTCAATAATTAAACGGTTGTTAGGGGAACAGTTGTTAGGGGAGTAATAAGATAGTAAAATCTATCGATGTTGCTCAATCAGTATCAAAAAAACAGATTCCTCCATTAACACCATCTTTAAAGAAACTCCTTTATCATAGAGATGGTGAGCGCAAAATCGAAAAGCCGCTTGAAGAGTTAGGAATAAGCACTCAACAATTCGGACTTTTATTCGATAATTTACCTCAAGGCGTCGCCTTGTTTGAGATGGTTTATGACAACAACTCTAGTCCAAGTGGCTTGATCCTTCTCAAAAGCAACAAGGCTTATGATGACATTCACGTGTTCAAAAGACAACACGTTGGTAAGCAGGCAACGCAGTTCACCACTAAACTGAAAAATAAACCAGTGAGCTGGATTGACATTTACCATAAAGTAGCTACAACTGGTAAACCACAGTATTTTGAAACTTACGGGGTGTCTCAGAATAAATGGTTTCAAGTTTACGCTTGCTCCCCAAAAAAAGACTTTATTATTTCAGTTTTTACGGATATAACTATACAAAAAAAACAAAATGCCAGGGATCTTGAGAATCGAAAAAGATGGGAACAAGAGCTCATTAATTCACATACGACGTACCGTCGACTGTACGAGACAACTCAAGATGGAATCATGGCACGGGATCTTCAGGGACGGATGATTGACTGCAACAAAGCTTATGCCAAAATGCTTGGTTACTCAAAAAAAGAGTTGAAAAGTCTCTCTGTTCAGTCCTTGTTGCCCGAGAAATGGTTAGATCAGAGGGAAAGAATCGTTAAAAAAGTCTTGCAGACCGGGCACTCAATCCTTTTTGAGAGAGAGTACAAACGCAAGGACAACTCGATTTTTCCTGCTTCCGTTAGAACTTGGCGGTTGACTGATGGCAGAGGAAAAGCAAAAGGAATATGGTCCATTGTTCGAGATATTTCAGAGCAGAAAGAGCGTCAAAAGAATCTTGAACAGCATGCTGGAATTTTGGAGAATCTTATCGAAGAACGTACTAAGCAGCTTAAGGATTCTGAGCGTCTAGCAGCTATTGGTCAAACAGCTGGTATGGTGGGTCATGATCTTCGTAATCCGCTTCAAACGATAGCGGGCGAATTGTACTTAGCTAAAATCGAGGTTGAGTCACTTTCTAACAGTGACCTCAAGAACAATTTGCAGGAGTCTATGCACACTATAGAAGAACAAGCGGTTTACATGGACAAGATTGTTTCTGACTTGCAAGCGTTCGTTCGCCCCATCAAAATAGATAAAAAACCTGTTAAACTCAAGGAAATCGTTGATGCCGTAATATTTTCAATCGCTATTCCAGCTAACATTTCGGTTCAAACGCAAACGAAAAATGATTTTCCTCAAATAAAAGCAGACCCCCAACTCGTAAAGCGCGTTCTAACCAACTTAATAACGAATGCAGTGCAAGCCATGCCTGACGGTGGACAATTAACTGTTCTATCTTTAAAATAGGCTACATTCTCCCTAAAATGGGGGAGTGCTTGGTTGGAAAGAGATCGGGAAAAACTTAGAAAATGGATAATCAAAAAGAAACTTGAAGGTAGAGCCGTTACCG
>JBEKGO010000011.1:0-55907 GCA_050012755.1 Bathyarchaeia archaeon | reverse complement strand
CCGTCACATACCAATTATACGTGTACGGAGCAGTACCAGTCGTAACCGGTGTAGAAGACAAAACTGAAGTTTGACCCAGAAAAACAGCAGACGGAGTAGCCGTCACAGTCGGAGAAACCAACACAGAATCCGCTCGAACTGGCTGAGTCAATAATGCGAAAGCACAGAACAACAAGAAGAAGATGGCGAGAAGGATGCAGCCAACTCTAACCGTTTTTGTTGTCCTTAGCCTCATTCTTTCACCTCAACAGTCAAACCCTTCGCTGATGTCAGCGACATGCCACCAGTGCTGGAGGCATTGAAAGCTTTAGCTTGCAAACCCGCGAATACGCAGGTTGATAACGAAATTAAAAATTCGATTATTAGGATTTGTAGTTTCTTCATGTTTTTTCATTCTCCTTTATTTTGAATATGTTAGAGCAAGAGGTGCCCACGTGCGATCGGCCTGTGAAGCATCAATTCTGTTCTTATCGCCATTACAGACATAATACTGCTTAAGATGCTCGAACCAAATGGGTTAATACCAACCGCTGAAAGAATTCTCTTCCTTGCGATATCCATCGAAGCGCTCCCTTCACCTAAATTATCTACCGCAAATTGCGGTGTCTGTCGGAACTACTATATAAAATGATATGGAAAATGATATGGAAATAAACACGATTTGGATTAATTTTAACATCTATTTCTAATGCAGTTGCAAAATAGACAAAGAAACTGCGAAAGTTTTTTCCAAATTTTCTTTCAAGGTGATTTTAGCGAAAAGCTAGAGATTCGATTTAACAATTCATAATTAGAATATTTACGGCTTGAACGACTGTTTAAACGACGGCTTCAAGATAGCCCGCAGCACTTTTAGCCCTATTCTAAGCTTATTTTTGATTATTGGTCGCAAATTATGATGAGTATTTTCGCAATCGAAATCATTTTATTGACTTATCCAGGAACTGAATGATAATCGAAAACGTTAAATATTAACAGACTAAGATGCAAGATGCTCTTTTATGGTAAAAGAAAAATGGCTGTGCTGTGATGAAGTCAAAATTTGTTATCCTTGTTGTTGCTTTATTATTTTTTTCCCCCATTATTAGCGTTCATTCAATGATCATCCCCGCTTACGGCTCGTCTGGTGACTCAGTTGCCCCTCTTCCGAGTTATGTTCTTAAAGGTCAGGCGTCTCCGAATCTTACAGTCCTCGTGAATATAGGTATCCCGTTGAAAAACACGGATCTGCTATGTTCGACCTTAAAGCAAGTTTCTGATCCTTCATCTCCCATGTTTAGGCACTTTTTGACCACCTCACAAATTGAGCAAAACTTCTTGCCGAAAGTCGAGTATGAATCAATGCTTGCTTACCTTGAGAGTGTCGGTTTGCCAGTTGTGACGGAATCTCTGGATTCAATGATAGTTGTTCAGGCTACTGCGGCACAGGTGAGTCAGTATTTTGGTGCCGAAGTGAACATTTACACTAACGGCACAGATTCTTATTACATGACAAGTGGAAATTCGTTGCTTAACGGGGCTCATTTTGTTGCATCGAACGCCACTGCTCTAACTGTGAAGCCTCAATTCGCGAACCCTCTCGCAAGTCAGCCCGATGGAAACGTAACTTTCACAGAAGGAGGAATCTCAGCAAAAGACCTCCAGACCGTTTACAACGCTACCTCGCTATACACGCAAGGTTTCCAGGGCGAAGGCCAAACAATAGGCATGCTTGACTTTTACGGTTCTCCAACAATCGAGCAGGATCTAAGTCTCTTTGACCAAACGTTTGGTTTCCCTGATCCAACTTTCAATATAATCCCTGTTGCTTCCTATAACCCCAACCTCGGTGTTTCCAACGGTTGGAGCAGCGAGGTAGCTATTGACGTGGAGTTGGCGCATGCGATGGCTCCTAACGCAGCAGTAAACCTCTACGTAACCAATGCCGCACTGTCGTTTGCAGCCGACCTTGCACCAATCATATCCGATAACAGAATCACAACGCTCTCGATGAGCTTCTCTTTCGCGCAAGAATGGGCGTATCCACTTTACGGCGGAGAAATGTATTATTTCAACATGTTACTTCCGGATGAATATTTCATGATAGGTTCTTTGCAGGGAATAACTTTTCTAGCTGGATCAGGAGATGCTGGAGGAAGCGGATACAGCTCTGGACCCGCAGGCAATTCAGCGTATCCCTCTGATTCACCCTACGTTACAAGCACAGGTGGAACGCAAACATACCTCTACAATCAACCGAACGGCACCAAAACATTTGTTCAAACAGGATGGTCAAACCTTGGATATGTACCAAACGGCGTCAACGCAGGCGGAGGTGGAGGCGGAGTAAGTTTCTTAGAGCCAAAGCCTTGGTATCAAGACAGTCAACAGACACCCCTTTCGTATCCGAATGGAAGAATGGAACCAGATCTGTCCTTGCAGGCTGGTGTTAATCCAGGTATTTTCATTGTAAATGCAGGTTCAACCATGGTTGCAGGCGGAACCTCAGCGTCTGTTCAGCTTTTGTCAGGGTTGTTCACTTTGATAGCTCAGTCATCAGGAGGGTCCTTAGGTTTAGTTAATCCATTTCTCTACACAATAGGCAACAATGCCAGCTTGTATACTGAGGCTTATGCGCCAATTACCTTTGGCTACAACATACCTTGGACCACTTCTTTCGGATATAACCTAGTTACAGGATGGGGAGCACCAAACATAGGCCAAATCGCTCAGTTGTACAATGCTCAGCTCTCACAGCAAAGCCTGTCCATATTCATAACGGTTACCGACGCTAACGGAGCATTACCTTTCGAATTCACAGCTAATCAGACCATTAATGTGGTAGCAGATATCTACAACGGATTTAACCCAGTAACAAGCGGACAATTTACAGCCAAGCTCGTCACATTAGCGGGTACTTTCCTCGTCACCCCTTTGACCTTCAATAGTATTAGCGGCGTCTGGACTTGTGCTTTAAAAATGGGTCAACAATCGGGTATTGCTTACATCGCTGTTAATGGCACTTCAGCGGGACTTAGTGGGGAGGACTTCACGGAAATATTTGCAGGCTACGTCGGAATTTTCTACAGCCCGTCTCCCACAAATCCATGGACCACGGCTGGAAGCGGGTTACAGGTAATTGTTGCTGCAACCGACCTTGAGGGCAACTCAGCGCCTGTAGGATCTCTAACGATGCAGGTTTACTCATATTCCATCCTAAGCAATTCGTTTAGCACAGTAGACACGGTAAACCTAGCTCCGACGAACATTTCAGGATTGGTTAACGTCACTGAGACAAACCTGACAAAAGCTTACCCCGCAGGCCCATTAACACTGATGCTGCAGGGAAGCACATACGGATTTTTGCCGTTTACAAATGGGATCTACCTACAAAATAGTTTAACATATCCGGAAGTAGCGGCAGCTCCCGGCTCAATAGGTCCAGGACAATACCTCACCATTATTACCACACCATCGGCTCCGTTCAACATTGCTAACACAACTTCTTATGATACTGGCAAGACAATAGGTTCGGATATTGCCACAGGCTCAAGCGTTACAGCCTCTTTAGTGAATCCTGCTGGAACCACAGTTGCGAGCTCAGACCTTGTGTACCAAGCATCAGCAATCAGCGGTTTAATTCAAGTGCCTGCTAATTCTGCATCTGGACTATACACGATTTTGCTTGGAGCGAGCTTTGACTCTCAAACTCTTGGATACACAATATACGGATCGTCCTACGGAAAAATTTGGGTTTCAAACGGGACAATTACTCCGTTAATAACGCTTTCACCCACAACAGTGTATATGGGACAAACAGCGCAAATGTCAGTTGATATCCGTTACCCAAACAACCAAGAAGTAACTCAGGGCGAGTACACGACGCTGATTTACCCGCAACAACAGCAAAGCCAGTTCCTCCAAATTATTTATGCCAAATACCAGAATTCTGAACTAACGCCTTTAACGTACAACTCTACTTTGAACAGATGGGTAGCTAACATAACCCTACCTTCCCTCTACGATGTGGGAACTGCCTCTCCTGTGAACGGTTACTCATCCAACCAAGCTGGTCCCTATGAAGCCTACGTAACAGGAATATCTTACGATGGAGTTCCAACAACCACTTCACTCTCGGCTCAACAAAGCTTTTCCATAGAACCGTACGTTTACGTGGCAAATCAAGTAATTACCTCATTTCAACAGAATTGGGGATTAGCCTTAAGCGGAGTCTCAATAAATGGATCGGTCAACCTGTCTAACGACATTTTCTTGCAATCGAACAATATACAATCAGGCACAACAACAATTTCTGATTCAGTGATAAACGGAACCCTCTTCGTTACAGGCTCCAACCTTACCATTCAAGGCGTTCACGGAAGCAACATAGTAGCCACCAACAGTAACATAACCTTAGTCAACTCCAACCTATCTTCTGTCACTCTCATAAACTCAAATATTTCACTATCCTCAGCAAGCTACCAAACCATAATTCCAACTCCACCAGTAATTCAGATCTTGTCGCCCTCAAACGGAGGCAACTACAAAGGAGACATAGCCGCAAGTATCAACGTTACAGGAGACAACATAAACTCGGTCAAAGCGTACCTAAACGGTCAGTCAATACAATCCTTTAGCAACAATGGCACTCTCAGCTTCGCTTTGCCAAGCGCCAACTATCCAGACGGAACTTACACCCTCCAATTAGTCGCTACTCAAACAGATGGCATCAACTCATCCGCAGCAATAACGATATATTTCACAAACCAACAAGACTCATTACTTTCTAACTTGAACTCTTTGAATTCTGGGCTAGCGTCTCTGCAGAATCAAGTGAATAGTCTTGGAAACACACTAAACAGCCTAAGTTCTTCACAGTCAGCTTTGCAGAACCAACTGGATAACCTAAAATCGTCACAATCATCACAACAAAATCAACTCAGTGCTCTTGGAAATAACTCGGCCACGCTAAACTTGTCGCAGTCAGCTATACAGAACCAATTAAATAGCCTCAACTCTTCGTTGGATACGTTACACAGCCAAATTGCCACTCTAAAAGACAGCATAAATACGTTAGAATACGTAGCCTTCACAGGCATCGGAATAGGTGTTGCAGCAGTGATCGTTGCTATTGCAGTCACTTTTAGGAGACGCTCTAAGACTTCACCTCCTTCAACAATTTAGAATGCCAAGACAAGCAAAAAAAACGAAAATGCTTCGAATCTAAAACTTAGCTAATAAAATATTATAACATGCGGTATAGTCATTTAGGCTTGTCCAAGAAGCCTTCCAAGATATCTGGTTCATTTATGTCTAATTGTCGAGACAACCATTTTTTGAGAATCATTGACAAGCTTGGAAGAGCCCCCGAATACATAATCATTTGATCTCCCATAAACGCATTAACCTGGAAAATCTTTTCATCCTCTTTATAGTTAAAAGACAACCTTTTCGCACGCATTGCTAAGTCCTGAAAATCACTCCACTGGTTACAACGCAAAATCAAAGTAGGCTCACCTGGAATAGGTGCTAAGGATACTGCGGGCGCAGGTTGAATCTGAGGTTCCTGCTGGCTTTCCTCGGCTGGCAAGGCTTTTTTAGGTGCGCTGGACAGGCAGCCGATCAGATTTGTTACATCTTTTTGCAGGTTGTTTATTTTTTCTTCAGATTCTTCAACTTTGCTTCTTAATCCGACTGTGGTTTCCCCTACTTGCTCGACAATTGTTGACAAGTCATCAATTGTTTTGTCCAAGTTTATTTCATGTTCTTTTAGAACATTGATTATGAAATCTAAAATCTCTAAGGATTTATCTTTCGAGCCGGGGTTCTCTGCCATTTCTTTCTATTTCTCAATTGAAATCTAATGCAATTGCTTTTTAAGGCGTATTTCGACAATGGAATATTCTATTTCTGGAATAGTATGCAACCGCGACTTCACTATCCAATATTGCAAATCACTTCGAAAGCGAGATTTTACTTTCAACATTGAGAGGCTGTCAACTAACAAGAAAGGGAAGCATGAATACCTCAATGACGCAGAAGCAAAAGATTGAAGTTGAATCCAGAATCATTGCTTGAAGATTGACCAATGGAATAAGTAAGTACAAACGATAAGGCCTTTCCAGCTGAAATTTCAAGTAAAAGTACCAATAAAATGGAAGACAAAATAAAGAGAGTGAATGAAAAACCTGAACAAACTAGGAGATAAATAATGGTTTTCCATTTCACTCTCAGATACTTTGTTTGATGATGAACTAGCTTGCTGGAAATATTTAATATTAACAGTCGGTTTTTGACATATTCCTCTTTTAGAAATCTAGTTTATGTCGTTTCGCAGCACATAATATTCGGACGCAGAACAACTAAAGAGAGACTTAGGAAAATGTTCGACAGAAACCTGAAAAAACTAATGGCTACAGTGTTCATAGTGGTCTCTGTTTTCTTAACCCTGTTTGCAGCCAACTTGGTTTCTGCAAGTGGCGGATCAATTTCTATGGCGAACACCTATCCAGAAGACGGAGGAACATATTCGGTCCTCGACCATTTCACATATCAAACTACGGCAGTTAACACAAACACAACTGTCTCAGTAAGCATTGACAATGGAACACTCATACCCATGAGTTTTCAAGGTATAATAAATGAAGTGGTCAACGGCGATTCTGTAGCTCGCGACTGGTACACATGGCAGGTAACAATTCCAGCTATAACAAATCCAGGTAACTACACATTCCAGTTTTTCAGCCATTATTATGTTTGGCAAGACACAGACCAATATTGGGCTGAACTTAACGCACGTTCCAACACCCAGTCATTTACTATCGCTGACCCTTTGCCAACTCTATCATCAACAACTCCGACCCTAGCGCCTACCGTTCCGCAATTGCAATCTGTTCCAGAGCTACAGCCTTGGATAATTCTTCCATATATTGCAGTAGCAATACTAATATCAACTTTAGTTATCAGAGCGAGAATATCCAAAAAATAGCTGTTTTGTTGTCAGATTATGCTTTGAAATGGTAGAAGCAAAGTGCGAATCTTAAAAATCTCGAGAAACGCAACTACGGTTTAAACGACGGCTTCAAGATAGCCCGCAGCATCAAATAGCCCTATTTTGAGCTTAAATCAGGTAAATAATCTAAGGCAGGCTTTTTAAAAATTAATTTGCGCCTTAAAGAGCCGCGTTATCTCCTGATAACTGACAACCTGGTCAGAAATGGCTGAGAATAAAGTTTCTCAAGCTGCTGTGATTACTCAGGTAATCCGTTATGGCTTTTGTTGCTTTCACTAATTGCACGTCAAGTAGTCTAGAAATAGCCAGCGAAAATATGAATGAAAGGATACCCAGCGGAATATCCAAAAGTAGAGTTATTGAGTGAAATATCAAGATGAAAATAAGAGTTAACGATGCGCTTAGTAGCCCCATGATGAATGATCGTATAATGAAGTACAATCTCGTATGCCAAGTTGAAACTAACAATGCTTCCACCACCGCTTTTTTTCCTATGTTTCGCTTCTCTTTTGTTGGAGCTTCTTCGGCGTGGTCTAGCAATGTTTTCGCGTTAAGTGTGTTTGTCAAGTGGAGAATCTTGATCATTTCGTTGGAGCCTGCCAGATCTTTCGATTTTGCATGTTCTACTTCTGCAATGATTTTTTGAGCTATCTCGTCAACTTCTTGATCTGTGACATCATTCATGGTCTCGTCAAACCTTAAACTAAGTAACCATACTCGGTTCTTAATACGTTTTCATGAAGCAAACGTCCTTCTTTTGTGTTCAAATCCGACTGGTTTACGTAAAAATGTTTGACGGACTTTTCGTTCGAACGACGGTCTAAACTATGGCTTCAAGCTAGCGCCAAACACCATCCACAAATCAGATTTCTCTAAAAAAAACGTAATGTCTGTTGCTATGACTGTCTGCCCAAGAAAATCCTCTCAGAAAAGAGCAAGCAAGAGCCAATTTTCAGTTTTAAGTAGGGTTCTACAGTCTTATGCTTAGGCCTTCTGCTACGCGTTGTCCATATTCTGGGTCAGCTTTATTGAAAATCTGTATCTCTCGAAGCTGGATTTCTTTGTTCGCCTTTCCAAGATGAGATACTATGTTGCCGATGAGATGATCACGGTCCACCTCGGTCATGAGACGATATAGATTTCCCGGCTGTACAAAATCATCGTTAGGGTGCGTATATCGTTGGCGAGCGGCTTTGCCTGCAACTTCGAAGGCTGGCTCCGAAACTTCAACGTCAGGTTCTGGACCGCCAAAGCTGTTAGGGAAATAGTTTGGTGCATCTCCTTCGTTTCCGTCAAAACGCATGTATCCATCACGCTGATAGTTTTTCGCTTTAACCCCTTTAGGCCGGTTAACTGGCAACAACAAGTAGTTCGGTCCCAAACGATATCTATGCGCGTCGTGATAAGCAAAGAGGCGTCCTTGAAGCATTTTGTCAGGCGAAGCTCCTATGCCTGGCACAAAATTGGCTGGGCTGAAAGCTGCCTGCTCAACTTCAGCGAAATAGTTTGAGGGATTTCGGTTTAGCACCATCTTGCCAACATCAATTGGCGGGTAATCTCCATGAGGCCAAACTTTTGTTACGTCAAATACGTCGAAGCGGTAGGTTTCAGCGTCTTTAGCAGACATGATTTGCATTTGTAGCGTCCATGAAGGGTATTCGCCTCTTTTAATAGCTTCGTGGAGGTCGCGTGTGGCGTGGTCTGGATCGGTTCCTTTCATGTGTTCGGCTTCTTCTCGAGTAAGATTTTTGATGCCTTGGTCGGTTTTGAAGTGGTATTTAACCCAGAAGACTTCGCCGTCAGCGTTGTACCATTTGAATGTGTGGCTTCCATAGCCGTTCATGTGGCGATAGGAGCGAGGGGTTCCTCTGTCAGAGAACAAAATTGTCACTTGATGAAGCGACTCGGGAGTCAACGACAAGAAGTCCCAAAACATGTTTGCGTCTTTAAGGTTAGTTCCAGGATTACGTTTCTGTGTATGAATAAAATCTGGAAACTTCAACGGGTCACGAATAAAGAACACTGGCGTGTTGTTTCCAACAAGATCATAGTTGCCATCTTCAGTGTAGAATTTTACTGCAAATCCTCTTGGATCACGTTCCGCATCCGCTGAGCCTTTTTCGCCGCCAACCGTGGAAAATCTAACGAAAACCTCCGTGCGCTTTCCAATTTCAGATAAGAATTTCGCTTTTGTGTACTTCGTTAATTCTTTGGTTACTTCAAAATAGCCGCCTGCACCAGCTCCTTTGGCATGCACTATCCGTTCAGGTATTCTTTCACGATTGAAGTGGGCGAGTTTTTCAATCAAATGGACATCCTGAAGCAAAACTGGTCCGTTATTGCTAACAGTGAGGGAGTTTTGGTCGTCTGAAACAGGAGCACCTTGATTTGTAGTTAAAGACTCTTTCACAAGAATTTCCTGCTTTGTTCCTACAAAGCATAATTAAGACTAAGGCTTCATTGCCTTTTTAATATTGTTATGAAATGCAGTTCAGAATAAGTTGGGAGAAAATGATAAGTTAAAAATCCAATTCGAATGGTTTTTTCTAGAAGCCTAAAAGAGTCAAAATTATGAGGGCAACTCCGAGGGCAAACGTGTAGGCAGCAAAATAATGGAACCTCTTTGTTAGCACAAGTTTTTTCACAAGCACTATCGCAAAGTAACCAGCAATCACCGTAAAAACCAAGCCTATCAAAAGATTTACTGGGCTAACGCCGACACCCTGAGAAAAAGTGCCACGCTGATGATAAGCTTCGACGCCTAAGTCACCTATTACCGCTGGAATCGAAAGCAAAAAGGAGAATTTGAAAACCATTTCCCGCTTCACGCCTTGCAATAGCCCGCTTGATATTGTTGAGCCGCTTCTTGAAAGCCCTGGAAAGCTGGCGGCGCCTTGCGCTGCACCCATGACGAGTGCTTGGCGATATGAGATTTGGGTTTGGTTTTCTTTGCCGAACTTCGATGCAAACAGTAGTGCAGCGCCGAAAAGGAAGGTTATGCCAATGATTAGGATTGTTTGGTATGTGTCGCCGATGTATAAGTCATAGAGTATTCCTATTATCCCAGTGGGGATTGTTGCGACTATGATTAGTGGAATGAATCTGCCATATTCGCTGTGAAAGTCTCTGTGAACCAACGCGGTGAGTATGACTTTGATGTCATGCCTGAAATAGAAAATTACAACCCCAAGTGTGCCAATGTGCAGGAACACGTTGAAGAGCGGTGTTGCAGAGAACCCCAGAAAATGCTCGGCTACCCGCAGATGAGCGGTGCTTGAGATAGGCAGCCATTCAGCTAATCCTTGGATTAAACCAAGAATTATTGTTATTATTATTTGGGCAAGCAAACACTGGCACCATTAAAGGTTAGTTATGTTTTTTAAACGTTAACTTTTTGTTATTAATAGCTTTTGCAAAATCGGATCTCTTCAAGCATAAACTGTTGAATCGTGAGCCAGAAGGGATATGCGTAAGGAAATGGAAATGTCGGAAAGATAACATGAAATATGAAAACAAAGAAAAATATGAAGCTTACTGCCAAGAAACACACAAACAAATAGTAAAATGGCAATTGAGAAAATAAATAGAAATTAGAGGACTATTGCCCCTTTTTACTTCATGCTTTCTTTTGGTTCTTGGAACAGCTTTTTGATTGCGTTAATTCTTGCTTTCTGCGCCAGTACATCGCTTGTGACTAGTGTTAATGCTTCTTCGGGGCACCATTTAACGCATTGTGGTCCGTCTGCTTTGTCTTTGCATAGGTCGCAGACGTAGACCACTTTGGTTTCCGGATGCAGCATTATGGCTCCGTAGTCGCAGGCTTCGATGCACCAGCCGCAACCGTTGCATTTGTCCTTGTCCAATTCAATGTTGCCTGTGTCTTTTGATTGTGTGAGTGCCTCTTTTGGGCAAGCTGCTATGCATGCTGGGTTTTCGCAGAGTCTGCATGTAACTGCCATGTTAGCTACTTGATTAACGCGAACTACGCGGATGCGTGATTTGAGTGGGTTGAAGGCTTTCTCTTTTGTAAATGAGCAAGCGTATTCGCAGACTTGGCATCCTACGCATTTTTCGGGGTCAACAGAGACGAATTTTCTTTCGTGTTCGTTTACCATTTTAATCCTCTTTTCCTTCAACGATATTTGATAAATCGTCCAAGCCAAGCTTGCTGAGTAAAGCTTTTGTTGGTACACCATCTGCAGTCCAACCGCGTGCTTGGTAATAATCGTCAAGTAACAGGTCAAGTTCATCCTGAGTTACTACTGCGCCTTTTGCTGGTCCGTCATCAGTGATGGGTTGATTCATAACTTTCCAAGGCAACGTGTCGTCTTTGCGGCTTAAGCCTTCGCGGATGTTGATTAAACGCGCAAGATTGTTTATTCGTTCGCCTGCAATAGCGAGTTCCTGGGGCGTCATTTCGGTTCCAGTTACCAACGTGTACAGTTTTGCCATGTCAGCTAATTCCTTGTATAATGTGCCTTTGGCGTTCTTGCAAATGATAAGTGAATCAAGTAGCGCGTAAACATCTTCGGACTCCTTAACAAGTTTGCCGCGTCCTTTCTCAGCTTTGAATCTGTCAACTTTGCCAGTTAGGTCTAACGCATAAGCGCCGCTTCGGTTATGGTCTGCGCCCCGGAAAGAAACTGCAAAACCTAAAGCTGCTGTTTTGAGACACCGCAAATCGTAGCCTGTGACTTCCAAGCCCTTAATATTTTGGGCAAGCTTGTCTGAGTCCTTCCCGATTTTTTCTGCCGCCACCTTTACACCGTCAGCCAGCATGTCGCCGATTCCTTCCCGTTTACCTATCTTCTCTAGGAGTTGAATGAGGGCTTCTGCATTTCCAAAGTGGGCGTCAATTCCGCCGAGCTCCTCATGAGAGAGAATCCCCTTTTCATGGCAATCCATTACAAAACTTACGGTGACACCTGCACTTGTTGCGTCTAAGCCGTAGTAGTTGCAGAGTTCAGCTGCTTTTATTATGGCATCAAGTTTGTCTACGCCGCAGTTTGGTCCGAGCGCCCAAATGTTGTCATATTCCATTCTTGCCATTGTCCCTTTGTAGGGTCCATCCCTGACAACTGCTTCATGCTCGCATCGCATGGCGCATGAGTTGCAAGCAATTATTTTTGCTATGTACCTTTCGTTTAATTCTTCTCCGCTAACTTTTTCAGCATTCTCAAAATGAGCGTTATTATAATTTCGGGTTGGCAAGCAATACAAAGCATTTTGAATCATAATGTTTTCTGCTGTCCCCAAAGTTCGGTATTTTTGGGCTGCTGGTCCTTTCATGCGTTCATGAAATTCCTTGACCATTTCTATGAATTCATCTGGTTTAGCAACAACAATGTCACGGGTTCCTCTGACAGCGATTGCTTTAAGGTTCTTTGAGCCCATCACAGCGCCTAAACCTGTTCGTCCGGCAGCACGAGTTTTCTCGTTTAGTATGCTGGCAATTTTTGACAGTTTTTCACCGGCTAAACCAATTGATGCAACCCGAACATAGTAATCGCCAACTTCATCTTTAATTGAGTCTTCAGTTTCAGAAGGTGATTTGCCCCAGACCTTTTCGGCGTCAAGCAGCTGAACCGAATCATCATCAATCCATAAGTAAACTGGTTTCTCAGATCTTCCAGTAAGGATAACTGCGTCGTATCCTGCCCTTTTTATTTCTGCTCCAAAAGTACCGTGGCTTACTGCTTCTCCAACACCGTGAGTTGCAGGTGATTTAGATATGAAGGCGTGCCCATTTCCGCCTGTAGGAAACATAGTTGCTGAAACAGGCCCAACGGCTAAAACCAGTGGGTTCTCAGGGCTGAATGCGTCAACGCCCGCTTTTGAATTGTCTAGCCAAAGTTTCATGCCTAAGCCTATGCCACCTACATATTTTTTGGCGGTTTCCGTGTCTAATTTTTCAAAAGTAACTTTGCCTGTAGTTAAGTCAACTCGTAAAACTCTACCTGCGTAACCGAACAAACCTTGTTCCTCCGATTATTTCAGTCTATTAGGCAGTTAAAAAGTATATTAACTTAATGGGTTTCCATTTTGGAAATTCATGGCTTAGATAAAACTTTTCCCTGACCGTGATGCACAGAAAATAATAACGGTTTTTAAACAAAATCACCTGTTAAATTCCTACTTGAGCTGGACAAAAGATATGAGATGCTTCAATCAATTTCATATCCCAAGGCGCCGGTGAGGTCAAAAAATGAAAGCAAAAGTACATTACATAAGCTTAGTCAAGAGCTTTACAAAAACAAGTCAAGAAGAATTTGACCTCAAAGCAGACTCATCATTATCCAATCTGCTGGATAAAATTGCTGATAAATATGGAAAACCACTTACCCTAGAAGTTTATGACCCAACCAAGAAGGAAATGAAACCAAATTTCGTGGCGATGGTAAACGGCATCTTAATGGATCAACTTAAAGGTGTAAACACACCGCTAAAAGACGGCGACAGCGTTATCCTTATGTCCCTGATGACGGGCGGATGAAACTGGCTAAAAATGAAACACCAAAAACGGTCTACTGGCTAGATAACAAGCTTTACCTAAACATAACCAATCAGTGCTCAAACTGCTGCTTTTTTTGTCTTAGAAATTTTAAGCGTGGAGTCGGCGGCTTCAATCTTAAACTATCTGAGGAGCCAAGCGTTGAGCAAATTATATGTGAGCTTGGCAAGGTTTGGCATATGCGAAGTTGGGATGAAGTGGTTTTTTGCGGTTTCGGCGAGCCGACAGAGAGGTTGGATGTTTTGTTGGAGGTTACGCGGTGGATAAGGCAGCATTATGGCAGACCGCTGAAAATCAGGGTGAACACAAACGGCCATGGTTATGCGCTTAACATGGGAAGAGATGTGGCGACGGAGTTGAAGACGGCTGGCGTTGACAGAGTGAGTGTTAGCTTGAACGCTGGGGACAAGGAAACTTACAATGAGATTTGCAAGCCAACTTTCGCTGATACGTTTGAGGCGGTGATTGATTTTATAAATAAAACCAAATCAGTGCTTGAAGTTGAGGTTACAGTGGTGCGTATGCCAGAAGTTGACGTACCAAAGGCGAAAACCCTTGCCGATGGGTTAGATGTTAGTTTCAGGGTTAGAGAGTACATCCCTTGCTTTTACTAATCCAATCAAATGTTGAAGATCACGCAGTCACCTGAACAGCTTAATATTTGCTAATTCTTTTTCTTTATTAGGTAAACGATGACTTCTGAAGAAGGTAAATTCTGCGTAGAAAAGCCAGAGCAGAAAGAAATAGAGGAACATGAAAGTAAACGCGTCATAATTTCCTTTGCAATTTTGCTTGGCTTAACCGTTTTGATAGGTGGTTTGCTTGACTACCTTTTCTCAGGAGTGCCCCTTGGCTTTAACTTGCCAATAATAAATGTCCCAGCGACATTGACTACAATTTTATATTATGTTTCAGTTCTCGCTGCTTCTATATACATTGGCGTAGTGGGTCTTCGAGAGCTATTTGTTGAAAAAAGATTTTCTGTTGAATTTCTAATGTCTGCCGCAGCCTTAGGCGCCCTTTACCTTAATGCACGATTTGAAGCGGCAACAGTCTTGTTTCTTTATTCCATCGCTGAATATTTTGAGGGCTACATCGAGGACAGAGCAATGCGAACTGTTGAGAAACTATCTAAGTTCATACCCGACCAAGCAAGAATCATAGCAGATGGGGCAGAAAAAATTGTTAGGGTCAACGAGATTGAGCCGAACATGACTTTGCTCATCCGACCTGGCGAGAGGATACCTTTAGATGGCAACGTTGCCGATGGTTTCTCACATGTTGATCAAGCCGTTGTGACCGGGGAATCTATCCCTGTGACTAAGAGGTTGAATGATTGCGTTTATGCGGGCACATTAAACATGAGCGGCCCCCTAAAAATAACTGTCACCAAACGAGCTAGTGAAACTCTTGTCTCAAGAATAATAGTGCTTGTGGCTCAATCGGGCAAACGAAAGGCATCCATGGAAAAACTTGTAAACCGATTCGCAAAAATTTATGTGCCAATAATTATCACATTAGCTGTTTTAACCGCTGCCGTGCCATCATTGGTCTTTGGCATGTCTTTCAATACATGGCTGTACCGTTCGCTAATTCTTCTTGTGATTTCCTGCCCAAGCGCCTTCATCATTTCGGTTCCCGCAACAGTTTTTGTAGCAATAACAATTGCAGCTAGAAGAGGTGTTATAATTAAGGGCGGAATCTACGTTGAAAAATTGGCCAAGGTAAAGCGAGTAGTTTTTGATAAAACTGGCACGTTAACAATGGGCAGACCAGCGGTTCATGAAGTAAGGCTTACCCAAAGAACCGAAGAAGAAGCGTTGGCTTATGCAGCTGCGCTTGACCAGTTTTCCAATCATCCTGTTGCTCAAGCAATTGTTCGACGGGCCACAGAAAGAGGCATCGACCTAAGCAAGTTCAAAATAACCGATGTCACCGAGGTCCCAGGAAAAGGCATAGTAGGCAACGTTAACGGTGATTTTGTCGCGGTTGGAAATCTAGAGTTAATGAAACAGTTCGATTGTAATTGTTCGGAAGCCTTCGCAATTGATGAAGCTGATACCCACACTTCGATCTGTGTCTCTGTCGGTAAGGAAGGGTTTGCGGCAGTTTGTGTTGTTGACCAAGTTAGACAAGATGCGCTCAAAGCTGTAAATGACTTGAAGAAAGCTGGCATAAAAACCGCTATGTTAACTGGCGATAGAACAGAGATTGCTAAGGAGACAGGAGATATTTTGAAGATTGATGAGGTTTATGCAGAGCTGTTTCCAGAAGACAAACTCAAATGTATTGAAGAAATGAAAGGCAAAGGTGGGCTTGTGGCAATGGTGGGCGACGGCGTGAATGATGCTCCTGCACTTGCTGCTTCAGATGTTGGTATAGCCATGGGCGCAGCAGGGGTTGATGTGGCCCTCGAATCAGCAGATATAGTGCTAGTGAAGGATGAATTGGCGCAAATCCCGTACCTCATAAAATTAAGCGATAAAACAATGAATATTGCAAAACAAAACATTGCAGCATCACTTGTCATTAAACTGATTTTAGGAGCTTTAGGAGTACTCGGTGTAACAGGTTTGTTGGCAACCGTCATTGCGGGTGACGACGGAGTTACCATGTTGCTACTGCTGAACTCTTTGAGGCTAGAAAGAATAAAGTAGCATGTTTCGTGAGTTGACCCAGAGCTTTATGGCTATTTTATGAAAAACTAATTAAGCGAAAAGATTAGTCAGATGAGTCATGCCTAAGACTTATCCAAAAACTCAGCCTAAAAAGACAAAGTCGAAAAAAACCAAGTTTAAAGATCAACCAAAACCAGTAAGCTTAATGAAAAGCAAAACTTACTGGACAGCTTTGACCTTGATTATGGTGGTTTTTACTTTTGCTTACGGATTTTTAACGAATATTTCTTTCGAAAAAGAGGTAATGATATTGGGCAGCATTCTTGCTGTGATAGGCTTAGCATTCTCTCTCGGTTTTAAACCTTCAAGCTACAATAAAAAAGCAACGTTCATTTTTGTTGGAGCATCCATTATCGGCTTTGGCATTTGGGCAGTAATCGTGCTTTCTTTTAATGGAACAGGGATTAACTCGCAAATTGCAGGTTCAATAGGCCTCGACTTTTTTGCTGTAACAAGCCTAATAATCTGCTTGGCTTTGGGAGCATTCATCGGCGACTTGATAGGCAAAAACAGAGAAAAAATAGTTTTGTCTACGGATAAATTCAGAAACTAGCTTTCTTTACTGGGAACAAAGCTTGGTTTTTCTATTTTCCCCAGAAACTTTAAGAGCACAATCCATTTAGCATCTTCAATACACATTAAGCAAGGACAGATTTGCATTGAAATTTGGAATAATGACGCGAAACCCTGAAGCTTGGAGCAGCACACAAGTTCGGGAAGCATTAACTAAACGAGGTATTCCATACGAATGCTTCACTTTCCCGAAACTGGTGGCAAGGCTCGCGTACAAACCGTACTTCAAAGTTAACAGCACCAGCCTCCTAGACGATTTAGACGCACTCATTATTCGCCCAATCGGACGTGGCTCGCTTGAGGAACTGGTTTTCAGAATGGATATGCTCTACAAACTTGAACGTCAAGGCTTCTACATGGTGAACCCGCCGACAGCCATTGAGCATTGCGTCGACAAATATGATATTTTGGCGCTCCTTGAAGATGTGGGTGTTCCTGTTCCCCGGACATTAGCCACGGAAAGCGTGAATGAAGCGCTTAAAGCCTTTAGCGAACTTGGCGGAGACGTGGTAGTTAAACCAATATTTGGTTCCAGAGGACAAGGCGCAACACGCATAGTTGACGCAGACATCGCAGACACAGTTTTTAAAGCCATAACCTTCCACCACGGCGTAATCTACATGCAAGAATTCGTACCGCACGGGCACTCGGACATCCGCGCATTTGTTATTGGCGAGAGAGTAGTCGCGGCAATGCGGCGAGTGGCAGAAGGCTGGAAAACAAATTACAGCCGAGGCGCCAAACCAGCTCCGACGACAATCAGCAAAGAATTCGAAGAAATAGCTGTAAAATCTGCTAAAGCAGTAGGATGCAAAGTTGCAGGCGTTGATATCTTAGAAGGACCACAAGGACCACGCATTGTTGACGTAAACAGCCAGCCAGGATGGAAAGGCTTACAGGTCGTAGCAAAAGTCAACATAGCCGAAGAAATAGTAAACTTTGTATTATCTGAACTCAAAAAATAAATTCTATTTGCCTGAAAGAATCATGTCGTAAGGGTCTTTTGCGCGCTGTGGCAAAGCTGTTTCTTTGCCATTTTTAATCAATGTGCGCTCTCTATTTTCTTTAAATTCGCCTATGAAGTAAGATGAAAGCCCACTTTGACTTAATGCGTCTTTGATTTTTTCTTGATTTTGAGGATCAACCGCCCCAAGAATTGTTCCAGTTGATGACGTAGCCAGCAACTGCATATCAGTTAATTTAAAGTGACTTTGCAAAGCCAACATTTCTTTGCTTATTGGTATTTTCTCCCAATTCAAATTAAACCCGACTTTTGACGCTTCAGCCAATTCATTTAACGCCGATACAAATCCGCCTTCAGTAGCATCATGCATAGCGTGGACCACCCAAGTCCTTGCAAGCTGAAGAGCCTCATGGACACAGCTTTGCATGTAAACCTGCTTGGAAGCGTTTTCTTGTTGATCAGCCCCGAAAAGTTCTTGCGCCAGTGCCTTTTGAGTTATTGCAAAGTTTGTTATTGTTTCTAAACCAAGTGGCTTAGTGCAAAATATTAGGTCTCCTGGTTTGGCATTTGCTGGGGTAATCAACTTTTCGAGTTGAACAGTGCCATAAACCGTAGCGACTCCAAGTAAATCTGAGAGGCTGGTGTACATGCCTGTGTGACCTCGAACGATAGCGATGCCCAATTCGTCTGCTGCTGTGCAGGTTTGCTTCATTATTTTTTGGAAAGTCTCAGGCTTAGTGGATTTTGGACCAAGCAGGTTGATGGTGCAGAATTCAGGTTTGGCTCCAGAAAGAGCAACGTCTGAAGCGGCATAATTGATTAGCAGCCAACCAAACCATTCTTCAGGTACCCCTGTGCACGGGTCCGTAGCGACAACCATATACTTACCGTCAAAGAGGTGAACGCCTGAATCGTACCCAACCATAGGCGGGATGATAACTCTTGAATCCTTCTTTATGCAGCTCAAAAGTTTCTTCAGTTCTTCAGCCGGAAGTTTTCCCATGTTCTCTGCTCCTTAGAGGTAAATGTTTAGTGTCTTGCTTCTTTGAAGCAGGAAAATTGCGATTGCACAGATTATTGTGCTTGGCACCATGTAAGTCGCGTTATATATTGCCGAGTAAACAACCGGGCTCATGCCTGCGGGTGCATACTGAGGAAAATAGATGACTCCTGAAACAAAGTGAGATAGGAAACGGCCTGTTCCGCCAACCACTACGCCGACAATTGGACCGACAACTGCAGGTTTTCTGAAGAATCCAGCAAGTCCAAGGCAAGCAAAGGCCAATGGATAATCAAGGACAAATTGGGCAGGGTTAACAACGAAGGGCTCAATCGCAAGGTCAACTACGCCAAGCACGGCGCCTGCAAATATCCCGATTTTTGGACCTCTCCGCAACGCAAGCCAAAAGATAGGCACCATCCCAAGATTAATGGAGCCGCCTTGTGGAAGACCAAAGAATGAGTGGCTTATAAGAGCTAATGCCCCTGCCATTGCGACAAATATTATTATTTCTGCAAGTATCTTGGTTGAAAAAATATTATTACTCTTAGGTAGTTCAGTTTGTATTTTCATTTTTTTCCCTCCGCCAGTATTACCTGGTTCAGGTTCTAAGGGTCGACAGCAAATAGCCGTCCTCTCAGCCAGGTCAATCTCCCAGCTCCCCGAGACCTTATCTGATGGGATAATGTTTTTAGGTTATATTTTAGTTTTCCTACCGTCAACACTAACAAGTAGGATTGATTAGCATGCAGCCTATGCCTAAAGAATATAACTTTGCAGAAATCGAGCAGAAGTGGCAGCAGAAATGGGAAGAACTGGGCATCTACCACTACGACTGGAACGACAAACTACGCGTGCCCTTCAGCATAGACACTCCACCGCCCTATCCTTCAGGCGAATTGCACATGGGCAACGTTTTGAACTGGACCTATTTTGACATGGTAGCACGCTACAAACGCATGCAAGGATTCAACGTGCTCTTCCCACAAGGCTGGGACTGCCACGGCTTAGGCATAGAAATCCAAGTTGAAAAATCAAGAAACATCCGCAAACGCGATGTCCCTCCAGACCAATTCCGAGCATGGTGCATTGAGCTAGTTGAAAAATACATTGCCATAATGAAGGAAGGGTTACTCAAAATGGGTGCAAGCATTGATTGGACCACCGAATACAAAACGATGGATCCAGACTACTGGCGTAGAACCCAGCTGAGTTTTGTTCTTCTTTACAAAAAAGGTTACATGTATCAGGGCACTCACCCAGTAAATTGGTGTCCACGAGATGAAACAGCTATCGCCGACGCAGAAGTCGATCATATCAAAAAAGAAGGCACCCTTCATTACATCCGCTTCCAACTAGAAGGCAGCAGCGAATACCTGCTAATAGCCACTTCCCGTCCTGAATTCATACCTGCATGCGTCGCAGTGGAAGTTAACCCAAAAGACGAACGCTACAGCAAGTACATTGGCAGAAAAATCTCTGTCCCGCTCATGAACCGCGAAGTAACGATCATCAGCGAAGAATCGGTAGACCCCTGCTTTGGCACGGGCGTTGTTCAAATTTGCACTTACGGCGACAAAGAGGATGTAAAAACCGTCATAAAACATAAACTTCCAGTTATCCGTTTATTGACCGAAAGCGGCAGAATAAGCGAGGCAGGCTGCAAATACGCTGGCTTATACGTTAACCAAGCACGCGCAGCTATCGTCGCAGACTTAACTGCAGCAGGCTTACTAGAGAAGACAGAGAGGATTCAGCAGGAAGTAGGCGTGTGCGACCGCTGCAAAGCCCAAATCGAAATCTTAGAAGTTAAACAGTGGTTTATGAAAACCTTACCGTTATCCGAGGCAGTGGAAAAGAACGCTAACGAGATCCCATGGTACCCAGACTACATGAAAAACCGCTTAATCGATTGGACACGGGCTCTTGATTGGGATTGGGTTGTTAGCCGCCAAAGATTGTTTGCTACGCCAATTCCAGTTTGGTACTGCAAGAGTTGTGGCGGAGTAATTGTTGCCCAGGAAAATTGGGTGCCAATTGACCCGAGAATGGAAAAACCCAGAATTAACAAATGTCCAAAATGCAGAGGAACGGAGTTCACGGGTGAAACCGACGTTTTGGATACGTGGATGGATTCTTCAATAACATGTGCTGTTCATGCAGGATGGCCTGACTGCCCTGACTGGAAACATCTGTTCCCCGCTAGTATTCACACATCAGGTACAGACATCATCCGAACTTGGGCTTACTACCTCATGGTACGCCACTTGGCATTATTCGATGAACGCCCATTCAACAGTGTCCTCATAAACGGTATGGTGCTAGGGGCAGACGGCAGAAAAATGAGCAAATCACTCAAAAACTACCTCGCGGCGCCTCCAGTGTTAAACAAAAGTGGGGCAGATGCAACTAGGCAGTGGGCTGCATGTGGAGGAGCAACAGGTTCAGACATTCCGTATCGGGCGCAGGATGTTGAGTATGGCAGGCGTTTTCTAAATAAGCTTTGGAACGTGTCAAGCTTTGCAAGCAAACTCTTAGAAGATTACAAGCCAGTTGAAGCCAAGAATATAGAGCTTCAGCCTCTTGACAAGTGGATAATTAGCAAAGCCGAAAACCTCACAAAAAAAGTCACTGAAGCCTTTGAAAAATGTCAATTTAACGTGGCAGTTGAAGATGTGCGCAATTTCACTTGGCATGTTTTCTGCGACTACTACGTTGAAGCAGTAAAAGACAAACTCTACAACGCAGATCCTCAAAATCAAGCAAAAAAGGTAGCAGCACAACAAACGCTCTACGAAGTCCTCTACCGCATACTACAATTGCTTGCGCCAGTAACACCTCACTTAACAGAAGAGATTTACCAGCACATGTTTGCCGAAAACAAAGGCTTCTTAAGCCTGCAAATTTCACAATGGCCCAGATTCAATGCGTCACTTGTGGATGACGAAGCAGAAAAGAAAGGTGACTTAATTATTGCTGTCATTAGTCAGGGACGACAAATAAAGGCGGAGCATAAATTACCGCTTAATTTGCCACTTAAAAACGTGGTAATCCGTACGGCTAATAGCGAAAACGTTAAGGCTATTATTGAAGGAAGGGCAGATATTGCAGGAACTTTGAAGATTGAAGATTTGAACAATATCACAGTTGAATACGACGGTAAGAATGAGAGCGGACAAATTAATCCTGCCGATGTTATAGTTACAATCGCTTGGGACTCGGATTATGATAGGCAGTGACTTAAAAAAAATAAAGGTCGGTTTGATAGGGTGCGGCGCAATTGGCACGGTACTAGCAGAAGCCATCGAAAGGAAAATAGTTGCCTGCGACGAACTGGTTGTTTACGACTTTGAAGCCTCAAAGGCAAAAAAACTCAAAGCCACAATCAAATTCCCAGTCACAATTGTTGAGAACATCGATGAACTGCTTGCGCTAAAGCCTAAGGTTATTGTGGAAGCGGCGTCACAGCAAGCAGCAAAAGATTACGTTCCAAAAATCGTTTCATCTGAGACTGAGTTAATCGTCATGAGTACAGGCGCTTTGCTAAGTCTAAATGTTGACTTAAGTAAGGTTCATGTTCCTTCAGGTGCCATCGGCGGCTTAGATGCTCTCTCCAGCGCAGCTCTAACGGGGATAAGCGAGGTCATTTTGACTTCACGCAAAAACCCCAAAGCCTTAGGAGCCAACAATAAAGAGGAAAAGATTGTTTATGAAGGATATGCCGAAGAGGCAGCCAAACTTTTCCCTCGAGAAATGAATGTGGCCGCAACCTTAGCGTTAACCGTTAAACCAACCAAAGTTAAAGTCCAAGTGATTTCTGATCCAGCAGTTAACCGAAACACACATGAAATTCAAGTAAAATGGCAATTTGGAGAAATGTTTTTGCGCTTTGCAAACGATCCTCACCCAGATAATCCACATACCAGCGCGTTAGCGGCGTGGTCAGCCATTGAATTACTGCAGACTCTCTTGAAAACTTAGTCACAAGAGCCTTTTTGGGACTTTTTTATACTTTTTCGTACGTTCCTAACCTTTTTGGTACGTTTCAAACCTTTTCTAGCCTTTTCTAACCTTTTCTGTACGTGACCTGCAACTAATTCAAACCCTAAATCAAAAAAGCAACCCAAAACACAAAGAAAAAAATTGCGCCACAAAAAACGCAAACTGACGTCAAGACAATAGCAAAAAATAAAAAAGAAAAGAATTTAAGAGATACGATTATTCAGATTTTTTTTCACTGGAGTCTTCTGTTTCTGCTGCGGCTTCTGCGTTTGCCCCCATTTCCGTCTGCGCCGCGTGCGGCGCTTCCGTAGGGTGGGCCGGAATAATAGCCTCCTCGACTATGACTGGAGAAATGGTTTCTATTGCTGGATCAATAACTTTTTCAAGGGTAGTTTCAACCTGGGCTGGTTCTGTAACTTCAAAATCTTGCAAGGGAACTTCAACTGTTGGCTGCTCTAGTGTTGGTTCAACGGCTGCTTCAGTAGGTGTAATGTTTTCTGCCACGGCTTCAACTGGTTGCTCTACCACCGGCTGCTCAACTACTGCAGCTGGCTCTGCTGGGGCTGCTTCAATGTTTATGATTGGTTCTTGTGGCGCTGTCTCGGTTATTGCTGGTTCCTGAGGAGCAATTTCAAGTGTTGGCTCATTAATTATTTGGATTTCTGGCTCCGCGGGAGCGACTGTTGCTTCTTCAACTGGAGCGGTTTCCACAGCTACTTCGATAATTGGAGTTTCAGCTGGAGTAACTTCGACTGTTGGAGTTTCAATTGGGGCAGCTTCAACGACAGGAGCTGTTTCAACTGGAGGGGTAATCTCGGTTGGAGGGGCTTCGACTGGAGCTGTCTCTATAATCGGGGTTTCAACGGCTGTGGTTTCAACTGGGGCTTCAACAATTGGGGCGGCTTCTATTGGCGCTGTTTCAACTGGGGCAGCTTCGATTGGGGCTTGAACAGTTTCTACTGGCGCTGGTTCTACGGGCGCTGTTGGTATTGGAGCGCTTTCCGCTGGAGCCGCTTCTGCTTTTGCAGTTTCAATTGGAATCTCAGCTGGGGCAGTTTCGATTGGAGCTGGCTCAACTACAGTTTCTACTGGAGCGGCTTCAACTGGAGCTTCCACAGGTGTTGGTTCTGCTATGACTGGTTGTGCAATTTCAGGTTGTACAATTGGGGCTGGTTCTGGGGCGGTTGGCGTTTGGATTGCTGGAACTGCTGGGGATGATAGAGAGGTTGCGACTTGCTTTATTGTGTTTAGCTCGTTTCTGGTTGTTTCCAGCCCTGTTGTCAGTAGGCTTATTTCTCTTTGATAGATGTCATCGTCAATTTCGCCTACGACATGCTGAATCTCATAGTTAGCAAGAAGATTTTCTAACATTTTTATTTGATTTTCCAGTTCCTGAGTTTTTCCTGCCATGCTGTCAATTAGTTCTTTTTGCTGTTTTTCGATTGTGGCTATTGCTGCGTTGATTTCACCGTCAAAAGAATCGCGTGTTGACTGCGAAATTTTACCGGTTTCATAAAGGTTATCTAACGCTTGCTTTTTTCGTTTGGCGATATCGTATTCTTCATTTAATCGTTTAAATGTATATTTCCATGAAATCAATTTAAAGGCACCGTACCCTTTTTAGCCTAAAAGAAGAGATAACGTTTCGTAACATGCACGTATATCGGTAGCTATTAAGAATGGCTTTGAGAGGGGGGAAAACGAATTTTTGCAGTAAAATTACTTGAATGATCTAGGTATGGATGTATATGAAAAATGAAAGATTTTTGTATATAATCGGATCTCTATGACATTTTCATGTAAAATTTTGTTATCAAGCTGCCTCGATATGGCACAATATATGGAAGTGCTAAATCGTCAAATGCAATTGGCTTATCTGCTTCACACGTGAATTCTGTTTATACTTTTTGGGTTTTGTTATAACATGTTATTCCAAATCAGAACAAATCTTATATATCTAAACACGAATAAACAATAGTGAGTGTGTAAAAATATGGTTGCTTTAACAATAACAGTAAACGGTGAAAAATCAGAAGCAAGAATAATAAAAAAAATGCATGAAAGAGTAATCAAGAGTTTCATGGACACAATAATAATGGGCGAATTACAAAACGGACCCATAAGCGGCTACGACGTAATATCATACATACACACCAAATTCGGCTTCTTAGCCAGTTCAGGTACAGTCTACTCTCTGCTCTACTCGCTTGAACGAAACGGTTTAGTCGAAGGAATATGGATTGAAAGAAAAAGAATCTACAAACTAACCGAAAAAGGAGCACAAACCATCCAAACCATCCTTAACTCGCAAGACAAAATCAAGGGTTTCATGACAACCGTCCTGAAAGCCCCAACAATTCAATAACCAATTTCCTTTTGGCTTAATTTTAATAGAAACGCTAAAAAACCTCTTCTTGTTTTCCTATAGCCGCGACAAATCTTAGTGCGGGTCCGTAGCTCAGTCAGGCTAGAGCACCGGACTTTTAATCCGGGGGTCGCGGGTTCAATTCCCGTCGGACCCGCCAGATTCTGTTTGTTCTTAATTATTCTTAGTGGGCAGAGACGAAGTTTTGTGGCTTGTTGATTGTCTTTGTTATTGAGAAAAAAGAAATTGACGCTATTCTTTTGTGAATTATAATTAGGTGTTGAAACAGGATAGCTTTAAATTGGTTAAACCATAATCAAGCGATTATCCGGAGGAAATCTAATGCCCTATTGTGAAAACTGTGGTACACAATTAAATCCAAACGCAAAATTCTGCGGCAACTGCGGAGCCGCCACAAATAAGTCACCTGTTAATCCTCAACAGCCACCCGAGCAATTTTATCCGCCGTCACCCTCTCCGCCAGTAGCCTCTACAATTCAATCCCCACCGCAAATGCAACCTTCAATACCTTCAGCAGCGACAAATTCAGAACTTGTTATAGGAGCAATTATTCTCAAGAAGCCAAAATCTCTTGGACGATGGGACACCTACACAGGAGTATTAACTAATCAACGTTTAATTTTTGCTCAAATGACCAATGAAATGATAAAGGCTGCTGCGCAACAAGCGAGAGATCAGGCAAAAGCGGAAGGGAAAGGCTTCTTTGGTCAATGGACAGATCAATTAAAAGGCGTCTATGGTTATAGCCGAAGATACTTAGATATGCAGCCATCCGCTATTCTTGCTGAAACACCGGGCAACTTTGCACTGGACAATAATACGATAAATGAAATCAAATTGAAAGAGAAACTCATGCGAGAAGATCAGGGGATTTACGAGTTTGAAGTTCAGATTCAATCTTCCGCTGGAAAATACGAGTATATAATGGATCAAAATAATGATTATGTAAAATTGCTTAAGCAAGTTTTTGGTGAAAGAGTGAAAACGCCGTTTGGATACGTCTCAAAAACCATTAACATAAGATTCTAAAACAAACATTTTTCTTTTGTTTTTATTGAACGTTAATTTTCTACCGAAAAAAACTGAATATAGTGACTACTGAAATAAAGCTTATATTTTGAACGGTCGAAATAGAGGCAGATGGATAAAGTATGAAAGGAGCAATAGTATTCTTAGCGGTATTTGTAGTTGTTTTCTTGATATGCATAGGTGCAACATCGATTCCTCCAGGGCAGGCTTTGTACAATATGCTCAAGTTACCAATCGAGACAACCACATACAAAGTAGGTGGCGCAATCTACGGGGACGTACTGATAAAGGCTATCTTCAACGCAGTCGTCTACGGAGTCATTGTTTGGATAGTATTCTCAATAGTAACTTATCGAAGTAGAAACGACAAGCAACACATTCAGCAAAACGTAACCGTTAACGTCGGAGACAAAAAAGACGCCCCACAGGCCTGAGCACAGACCAAAAACAGCAAGCAAACCAAATCTGCTCTAATTTTTTTTATTCCTTAAATCTACACTATCTTTTAAATCGAAAAAGTTATGGCATCAAAGAAAAGTAATTAATTGTGATTTTATGCAGTTTTTTACCGTAACAGAATAATCTAGTGTAAAACACAAAGCTTTGCTCGTACCCTTAAGTGACACAGAAATGAAAGAAGTCTCCAAGACAATGTGCAAAATGCATGCCCTCAATCTCCATTTCATCCCTTATCCAATTAGGACACTCCTATGTCATTGTTGATTTTGGCGGGGGAGATGCTTGGAAAACAGCGATAGCGCTTGATGAGGTTTTTGAGGATGGACATAGAATCGGCAATGAATTGGCAATGGACGATGTCTTAACCGTGATTCTAACGTCTAAATCCAAGGCAGCGTAATTTCAAAAGAAAAAGTTTACATGAATGTGCCTTTAGAAGATGTTTTAGTTTTCAGTTTCCCCTACACGGTGGAAATGACTGAAAACTACGCAGTATATAAAATTTATCGCCAGCAGAAAGCTGAGTAGTTATTTTAAGTCCCACAAACATTTTTCTCATTTTACTAGGTAATGTAAAAACCAACCTGTTGATAGTTTAGCGACTTGTTCAAGTGTGCCTGGTTCCTCAAAAAGATGGGTAGCCCCAGGAACAATGACGAGTTTCTTTTCGGCGGACATTTGATCCATCGCCTTCCTATTTAACTCAATTACCTCAGTATCCCAACCGCCAACCAACAACAGAGTTGGCGCCACCACTTTCGGAAGATAATCAGCCGCTAGGTCAGGGCGTCCCCCACGCGAAACAACCGCTGCAACATCGTTTGGAAGTTTTGCTGCTGCAATCAAAGCTGCCGCGGCTCCTGTACTTGCCCCGAAATATCCAAGTGCACAATTATTAGTTAGGGGGTCTTTTTTGAGCCATATGGTAACCCCTATAAGACGCTGAGCAAGTAACCCGATGTCAAATCTGTAATCTGCAGTTACCATATCCTCTTCTTCCTCGTCACTAGTAAGCAAATCGAAAAGCAAAGTGCCAACTTTTGCCTTGTTGAATTCTTTTGCAACATATTGGTTTCTTGGGCTAAATCTGCCGCTCCCGCTTCCATGCGCAAACAATACAATCCCTTTGGCACCCGAAGGCACATTCAAATTCCCGTTTAGAACCACGCTACCGAATGGGATTTTTACCGCATTTTCTCGATGAATCATGCAGTCACCACGCCTGTCGGTTTAGCAGAATTTTTTTGTTTACTTTGTTTCAGAAGTTGGATTACTTCTTCGTCGGTTGTTTGCTCAAAATCTATGTAAAACTGACCTATCGCCTGCAAATATTCAGGAGCGTAGGGACAAATGACTTTGTCAGCTTGTTTTTTTAGCTCTTTAATAGTTGAAGGTGGACCAACTGGAACAGCGACGGTGACGGTTCTTGCTCCCCTGTTTCTAACTGAGGCTAACGCGGCTTTCATTGTCGAACCGGTAGCTATTCCATCATCCACTATAATTACATCTTTGCCTTGCAATTTGGGGTAAGGTTCATTTTCCCTGTACAAGTTGAGCCTACGCTCGATTTCTTTTTTTTGCCGTTCGCTCTCCTCTTTAATGTAATCTTGTGAAACTCCTAGGTATGAAACAAGGTTTTGATCAAGAATTATAGTGCCATCCTCTGTCATAGCGCCTATTGCTAATTCAGGATTATCAGGTGCACCAATTTTACGTGGAATAATAACATCTAGCGGTAGATTAAGTGCTTTAGCAATCTCATACCCCACAACTACTCCTCCTCTGGGAATAGCCAAAACAATTGCGTTTTTTCCAGTTAGATTTTTCAATTCGGAGGCTAAACGTTTTCCAGCGTCAACTCTGTTAGCAAAATAAGCCATTTTTTATTCCTCAAAATTTACCGAATAAACAATTAGCGGATTGTAATATAAAAAGTGGTTGATGATGTTGCTCAACCACAATCACTTATCGACTTATGTTTTTCTTGAAAGGACAGTCGTCATTTTATCAAAATTAAACTCATTGTAGTTCTGCAAATAGAAGAGTCTAAGGTATTCTGCCGAATATTTGGTGGGGAATGGAAGGTCCTGAATGACTAAGGTGTTTTTCTGTTTTAGAAGGTCTTCGATAGTCAGCTTTGCCATAGGATAGTTCAGCAAGAACTCTTTGCGTTCATTATAAAGCGCCAAAGTTTGTATGCATTCGTCAAGGTAGCCTTCGAATTTGGGCAGATTCTCCATGATCTCGTTCATTTTGGCTTTTGGATTAGACAGCAAAGCTACTGCCTCCGCCATCCTGTCTTTCAACGTCACGTTTTTCTCCCACAAATAATCGGGTGTTGGCAGCATTTCCTCGATCGATTTCTCCTGATCTTTTAATGAATCGTTGAGGATAGAGAATACGTCTTTTGAGATATCGAGGAACGCATCAAGCAGCTCATGTACTGTGATTAGGTTTATGATGTCTAACGCTTTTTTGTTAGCAGCTTCTTTGATTGCGGCGGCTTTTTTTGCGTGACCAAGTATTGTTGGCATCTTGTTGCCGACTACTGGAGCTAAACTTTCGCTTTGAGCAGGCAGATTAATAATGGGTGTCAAAGAGTTTTTGAGGTAGTATATGGATTTCGAGACTTCAGCGCCGTACTGCTTCTTCCAATTATTCAACCCATTGTTCAATGCTTCAATTGCGATCCAAGGTGGTTCCTTTTGATCTAACTTTTGCATTGCAAATTCTATTGTTCCACTTCTTTCTGGAAGACTGGGATCGTACAAGGGTCTAATTACTGAATAAATGGGTTTAGCAACTTCTGCAACATTTTTTGCTAGAGTTCTTCCATCATTTAAGATTTTTTTGATCGCTTCGATTCGTGTGTCTATGGTCATTTCTTTTTGGAATTCAGCGTTGGCTAAGGGTGTTACGTCTAAGCCTGTATCTTTGAGCTTTCCTACCCAATCAGCTAATTGGCAAGTGACGAAAATCTGATATTGTGAAAGGATTGTGTTAAGTTCTAATTCTAACTCATCAATGGCTAAACCTAAATTCTTGAGCTCTTGAAATTTTTGATTTAAATCAGCTGGGTCATAGTAGTGAGCTGACAATTTCTTTAAGGTATCATCAAGTGAATCTCGGATAACTCCCAATTTTCCTTCAGGAGATGCTACACTTACAGGAATATTGTCCTTAACAATGTTTAATTGTTTTTCAAAAACTTTCAGCCTGTCCAATAGCGCTTGAGTTCTCTCAGTGATGTCAGAGGTCGTAGTTGTCTCTTTAGGAGTGTTACTCATAAAGACAGCTGGAAAAGTTAACGCAAGTGTAGCCAAAATGCCGAAAACCATCGTTCCTGGGTCGACATCTGCCGTGTAGGCTAAGCCAGTTTGAAGAGCACCTAGGAAAATAAAGAAAAAGGCAGCCGCGCACGTAGCCACAAAACATGGAATAAGCCTGTCAGCAAGTGACCCGCTTCCTTGTGAAATCAATAATCTTGCAAAGAAAATTAGCGCAAGAGAAAGCCCTGCCACAATAAGCACAAACATCAGCATGCCAGGGATAGAGTCTCGATATTGATTCAATGCGTCGGTTAGAGTTATCCCATTAATGTTTGGAATCCAAGTCAGCTGGCCCGTAATCGTATACACAGCTTTTGACGCATCGTATAATCGAAACTGACTCATCGACGCACCAAGGTCTGTTAGAATAGAGTTTAAGGGAACAAATACAGGTGGACTTGAACCTGGTTGAAGCCACCACTCCGGCGCAAGACGGGAAATGGGCAACACAGTGTACGTGTAATATTGAATTATTTGGAGAGGCACCGAAATCAAAGCATAATAGACTATCGTTAGAGCTACTTGTTTTTTAAAGAAAACTGCGGAAGCCAAAATCAAAGGAATAGCCAAAAAATATGTTTGCGAAGAAAAAAGACTTACGACTGCTAATATGCCAAAGTCAATAGCTAGAGCACTTTTGTAAGTTTTAAATACGATTGGCAGGGAGATAAATAAAGCCATAAAGACAACAACTACGGCTATGCGGACAGTTTCTGCGCCCAAGTATGAAATAAATAACAAATCAGCCATATGAAAGATTAATCCAAGCCCAATAACAGCGCCGCCAATCGGCATCCCTAACCTTGGATCCCTGAAAGTAATAAACGCGACTAGAACAGCAAGCAAAATAGGCAACGGAGCGGGAAATAGGGGTAAAATAGACATTGCCAGCGCCATTGCAATTAGCGTTACGATAACGGTGAGGATCTTGAGGGTTGATGATTCTTTCTTTTCCTGTTCCTTCTTTTTCTTTTCCAGTCGCTTCTGTTTGGTGCGGCTGTACCATCCCGTCAAACGTGAAGGTTTCTTAGGAGTTACTGTTTCCTCTTCTTCTTTTCGCACTTTTTTACGAAGTCTAAACCATTTCACGCTTACTTAATCCGCTCTCTCCCACATTAAAGGGTGAATTACCTAAAGCCTTAATTTACCATACTCTTCTTAAGCTTATCGAGAAAAAGCCCCTGAAAGTGATAACTTTGCCTAAAAGAAAACAGCGACTATGGTACAGTAAAAATGACTACTTAAAAGAACGAGAAAACGAAAAGAAACTGTCCGAATCAAATCAAACCAACAATGTAGGAGAGCCCATTTCTAACGATGAAAAAATAGAATCTACTGGAATTGAAAACAACATTTTGCCAGTTGAAAACAGTGAAGCGCCACCAGTTGAAGACAAAACAAAGTTGTCGCAAGCGGAAACCCACAATGAAGCATCAGATACCATAGCCAATCAACAACAAGCCGAGATACCCATTGAGCAAGTTAATACTCAAGAACAAACTTCTGGCAAAGAAAATGAAGTTAAGATTGGGCCTGACAATGAGACGCAGCCAACGCCTACTGAAACTCAACCAACTTTGATAGCAAGTGATGGCAAGCCTCAGTCAACCGAAAAAGAAACGCAAGAAACATCTCAAATTGATAACATTGTTGCTCCGACAGATACTAAGCAGAAGGAAGCACTTGTTGAATTGAAGTGGGTGAAAGACCAAGATAAACTGGCTGATCCATTGACCCGACCGAACCCTGAACAAGTGACTTCAACAATTGAAAGTATGAAAGAGGGGGTGCTCGTTGAAACTGAAGATAAAGTACCTTTAACTGACAGTGTTGAGAACATAGAAAAATACACTGACAGTTTGAAACGCCTTTTGCCCACAAAAGCCGTTGTGTGTATCGGGGAATACCCTATAAACATTGTTTTGAAAGGCTCATTTGAGAAAAAAAGAGAGCAAGGGATCTTGCCAGTTTTCGTGGAAAAATCTACGAAAGATGTAATCAAATGGAGCCAAGGTCGGCTGGACAATAACAACATTGTCTGTTTAGATGAGGATATTGATACTCATTTCTGGTATGACGTTCTCCCAAATGGTGCCGGCAACGAAAGTTTCTTTGCAAAGATAAAGAGCAAGCCTATAGAGAAACTCCAAGGAGTCATAATTGTTTCATCCACTTGGAACGGCATCGGCAGCGCTTTATTGCCAAGTTTAAATGCTCAATTCAAAGAATGGAAAATAAACTCAATAGCTTTGCCACTTTTGCCCTCGAAAGCCCAGCCTCTCGATGGTCAATTTAACACTTTTGCGTCACTGGGTATTTTGGCTTCGAAACAGGATCCTCTTTTGCTTGTTGACAGGGATAATCTTGAAAGCTACATAGGTGTTGACAGAAACGGTTACGCCATTAATGGAAACAGCGTAACCAATTACCTCCTTGATTTAATGTTGGTGAAAGAAACCTTTGTGGCTGAACTAATCGAGATGTCAAAATCTTTCGGTTCTAAAGTGTTCACTGTTCTTTTGGCTTCTGGTTTAAGCTTGAAAATTTACGGATCATTAGAAAATATGCTGAACACCACGTTGCTCAGACCTCTTTTCACTTTTGACCTATCAACATCCACTGTACTCTATGTTCTTATCCGAATGCCGTTTAACCTAAAAGATATTCTTACTAGAGGAAAAATTGAGCTAGCAATCGCCAATTGGTTCGAGAACAAAGCAGACCTTGAATCAATTTACATAGCTGACCCCATGTATGTAGAAGAATCTAATGATCGCATAGACATCGCATTATTTGTTGGCGGTTTCGAGACAACGACACGCTTCGCCGCATTAGAAAGAAAGGTTGAAAAAATGAAGAATAAAACCGTTAAAAAAGGCTTAATATCTGAAGAAGACTGGCAGTTAATCACAAAAAGTTTATTGGAATAAAAAAGGAGTTAAAGCTCCTCTCCTTACTTTTTATTGTTTTTATCGTTGTTTGCAGTTTCGGCGCCGTTGCCGTTTCCGTTGATATCTCTAATTATTTGTGTAGCTGAAACGCCATGTTCAAGCAGGTATGATCTTGAGAGGTGTCTTTCGAAATCGCTTGATTTGCTGTAGAGCAGCGACATTTCATCGAATGCTTCCATGTCTGACGCTTTCCCTCTGCCACCGACTACTAGTACGCGAGTTGTCCATGGATCTCGTGATTCGGTTACTCGAACAGTGATTGTTCTTGACACTTCGCTTGTGACGTATCCTGCTAGGGCAGTGTAAACTTCTTGAGACATATCTTCCGTCCACATGTTTGGAGGGGACTGGATTGTGACCCAGATGTAGTCAGTTTTGTAGATTGGTTTGAACCCCATAACGCTTGGCGTTTTGAATGCTCTGATGACGCTTTTCATGTAGTCTTTGAAGTGATCCATGTCTAGTATATCTTTGAATATTACATCGTTTGTTAGCGTTTCTTCTTGCTCAGTTAGTATCTTGAATAAGATCTTTCTTTGCTCAAGTTCTGTAAGTTCGGCTGATTTTTCAAAGTACTTCTTCGGCTCGACGATTTTAGCAAGTCTTACCTCGTAATCATGTTGCATATCAACAATTTTGTTTAGACGCTTACGGTATTCAGATATTAATTCTATCCTCTGGGCCAAATTCACGTATAATTGGATTGACTCATCAGCTTTGCTTAGGTTCTCAAGAGCCATAGCTTCTTCAGTTTCCATTCTCTTTAAGTCTCTATCTAAACTCAATAGTTGTTCTCTAGCGTATTTCTTTGAACCGAAAGTTTTACGGAGCTGCCTTTCCATTTTGGATTTATCAAATTCTTTTCGTTTCCTTGATTCTTGTATCCTTACGACTTCATTGTCTACATCGCCCCGTTTATCCTGGCGCCTAAGCACGATGCCGTTTACGTAAGCAAGGTGTTCCTCAGCCATTTTTGATTCGTCCTGAGGTGATCTAAGCATCAATTGAACCAAGAGGTAAATCGTTGCGAGTTCAGATTGTATGTCTTTTAAGTCGTTCTGTTCGCAAGTGCATTCTGGCATTACCTCATAGAATCTGATCAGTGCGTCGGTTAAGTATCTGGTTTCGTCATAGAACCTCAGAGTGTTAAGGGATTTCTCAGCAATCTCTGCGATGTTTACGAAATCATCTAGGATTCTTTTTTGCCGTACTGTGAATACTTGTGAGCTTGGAATTAATTGTGTCAATCGCTCGGTAATGTCTGCTTTCCGCTCTGAGAATTCTAAATAGGTCTTTGTTAGGTTGCCTAGTAGAGCTTCAAGGCTGTCAATTTTTTTGGTGCCTGCTTTTTTGAGTGTAAGATCAACTATAGCTTCTTCAATTGGTCCCGGTTTCCCCATGAATTTGATTGTAGAAAGGAACCGAGTTAATTCTCGCATCCAATTTCTGACTTGTATCTCGATGCCCTTTACATGTAAGGCTAAGTCATCTTCCATTCGTGGATTGCTTGTTATTAATGCCTTGAGTTTTTCTTCAAACTGCTCATCATTATAAGTGCCTGTCCTTATCAGATAACTCTTAAAGAATTCTTTTGCTGTGTCAAAGTTGTTTTTGACTAAACAGTCCATTGCGTCTAGTAACTCAAGTTTTTCTCTTCGGTGTTCTTGTAATAGTTCTAGGCTTTCAAAGTTGACTTTGTATGCTGCAATGTAGTCGTCGACTGGATAAATGACTTTCATCATACCTAGAGTATGTGAGGAGTTATTGGTGAGTCCAACTTCGGTGCCGATTCCGCCCATTAAATCTGCTAGGTCAAAATCCATCAGAACATAGAGCATTTCTACGACCATGTCATCCATTTCTTTGCGGGCTGAAACTATGTTGCCTACCTTTGAGAACGCTGGAAGTAATGGCAAGTAAACAAGTGCGTTCAGGGGGTTTCGGTACAATTCTCCGAATTCATTTATGACATACTGGTTGTAATCTTTGTTTAGCATCAAAGAGAGCTCGTTTATCGCGGTAAATGATGAGCACCCTTTTGCTGGAGGGTCGTCTCCGCCGCAGGGAGTGATGACGAACGCTATTATGGGAATGCCTGATCCCATGACTTTTCGCAGGTGCCTGACAAAGTCAAAGAAGATGCCGCTTCCTGTTCCTCCCCCTAAACCGTAGATCAGAACAATGGTTGGAGTAATAATTGATGAGAGTGCTTGTTCTTTGAAAACGTTTATGCAGTTTTTGATTATTCCTAGTTGATAATAGTTTAGGGCGTAAATGGCTTTGGCTAATGCTCTTCTTCTGCCTGCGCCGCCAGCCATTGGTGGAATAGCCATTGTTGATTGAAGCCATGGTTTGAAATCTTCAAGTTTAGCGCCTTCGCCAATTAAGTACTCATTGTATTTCTGGTTGATGAAATCGAACATTGCCTCGGCAGTTGGAAACTTCACTGACTGAGCAACTACCCGCAAGCGTTCTCGGGGAATACCGGCTCTTATCATTGATTTGGTAATTCTTTCGTCTGCTTCTAGAAGGCTTCTGATTTCTGGGTCAGCGATGTCGATTGCTAAAAGGGAGAGACGAGTAATATCGTTCCCAAGCAGCTCCATTGTTTTTTTGTTCGTTAGGAAAGCTTCGACTATGTTAGTTCCTGCTGAACCAAGTCCTATTAGTTGAACGCTGTTCTGGTAGATTTTCGTGTGCTATCACATCCCAACTAGTCTTTTGAGTCTGTCTTTGACTGATTCTAAGTTTGATGAACTTGCTCTGTCGATTTTTGAAATTCTCATCGTTAAACCTTCTAAGTCCTTGATTTGGTCTTCAACGACAAGCTGGAAGTATCCAACTTTTCCGCGTACTCTGAGGAACAAAACTGCAAATATAACTGCTACGGCAGCTAAGGCACCGACTATTGGTATGAAGAGTGCTTGCGTTGTTGAGGAGGCTGGTTCATCTGAGATGTTCAGTTGGTTTAACAGGGCTATGGCGCTGGTAACTTGGCCTGAATTAGCTTCGACTGTCGACTCATTAAGAACATTTTGGAAAAGCTCGACATATCCCTGTGCAACTCCGCCTGATTCAAGTGATTTTAGATGTGCTGCCTTCTGGCTGTATAGTATATTGAATTGTGTCATCGCTGCGCTGACTGATGATACGGTAATTTGATCAAGAGGTAAGCCGCTGGTTGGACCATAAAGGGTTACTAAGTTCACAGGGGCTCCAGTTTGTTGGGTGGAGCTAGATGGAACGATACCTGCAACAGTCATTGTGAAGGTTCCTACAACCCAATTGAATGATGCTTGCTGCGAATCTGGATTAAAATCGCTACCCAACGAATAGGTGCTTCCGCTGTTAAGTTGCCAGTATTGACCTTGAGGCGGGTTTTGTAAACTAGTTGAAAGCTTCAGGTCGCCAGACCCAGCAGTGAAAACGTTTATGACGAATATTACTTTAATTTCAGCCCCAGGCACTATTGGTGCAAATGATTGATTGCCCGTTGCTGCACTGTAACTGGCAAGATGCTGATTGGAATTGTAATCGTAAATATCATAACTTGTAATCCACCCAGTGGTTGTTGACTGGGCTTTAGTTGGTGAAATTGACACCGATGAAATATAGATGGTGGTTAATAATAATACGAGGGTTAATGCTAGGATTTTTTTATTCGTGGCTATTCCTCACACTTTTTACAGTATAAGTACATATAACACTTGCGCTAAACCCCTTGAAAATACCAAAAGATAGCCTCTTTTCAGCGCTAATTATGCTAGTATATTCCCGCATAACATGTTTGGTTTAGGGCAAAGGATAAGAGATTTCACGTACAACGGTTGTAATACGGTTGGTAAACTATGGAGATTATAAACGTCCGCTTGCCCGACAAAATAGCTTCAGACATCGACAAGTTAGCAAAAAAGCATAACCTCACTCGATCAGAAGTAATGCGCCAAGCATTGACTATCTATTTACACCTTGTAGATAACGTGGGCACTATGCTACGCCCCATTGTTTTCCAAGTAAAACCTGCCCAAATAACGTACACAAGAAGAGGCGATGTCTCAATCCTCAAAGTTCCAACAGGCCACGCGTTGGTAATAGGTTCGACATCATCAGGAGCTGTCGGTCCAAAAATAATGGACAAAGTAAAAGTTGACGGCCAGGTACTTGGAAAGTTTCTGGCCCGAGTTGCCTTGATGGATGTTACTTCGACAGGCGCTTTTCCTCTTCTCTTGTCAGTCACGTTAGGCGTAGAGAAAGAACCAACAGGCAACCAGATAATAGAGGGCATTAAACGTGAAGCCAGAAGTATCGGTCTTGACCCAAATCAAGTAATCATGGATAATACAGAAGACAACTTTGAAACGGTACAGACTGGTGCTGGATTAACCGTCGTTGGGTTTGCCAATGAAAACGAGTTAAGACTTGGAAAAACGTGCCCCGGAGATCTAATAATTGCAATTGGCAAACCTAAAGTTGGCGATGAAGTTATTTTCGCTGAGAAGAAAGGAGAAATTGCTGACCTAAAAAATGTAATTCAGCTTTCACAAAAAAGATACGTACATGATATTGCCGCTGTAGGCACTTTTGGCATTGCGGATGAAGCCAGAATGATGGCTTTCAGCGTTGGGAGACAAGTAAAGCTGAGTGAGGTCAAAGGGTTAGATTTGAACAAGTCGGCTGGCCCTGCCACAGTCATTCTTGCCACAATAGATAAAGAGAAACTTGAAGAAGCAAAATCGTTAATTTGTAAACCCATAAATGTTGTTGGAGAAATATTGTAAAAGTAAGAAATCACTGGTTTTGACCGATCTTCATCATATGACCATTTCGATCAATTTCTCCCTTTCTAATCCTTGTTGTGGAGATTGGAACACAGTTTTCCGCTTGAACCATATTTACTGCAATAATTTTTAATAGGCTAAGCCCTGCTTTGTTACGGATCTCATTGATTTTTTCAGCAATAACTTCTGTCTCTTTACTAACAACCAATGCGTCTAAGCCCTTGCCTGATATTGTGATGCCATAAGGGTCGTTTAATGGAACGATTTCTGCCCTGTTTGCTAACCCAGCCTTTTCTAAATAAGTCTGCAGTTCATTTAGTCTCTCGGCATAACTCGCAGTTTTGTGACCTTTACTCATTTTTGAAACAAATTCGTCAGAGGACAAGCCGATAACAACATTTTCGCCAACTTCAAAAGCCTTGCTTATTAGGGCTTCATGCCCCCTATGGAGCTCATCAAAGGTTCCTCCAACTGCAACTTTATTGTATTTTTTCATTTCCTATCAGCCTAGCGCCTTGGAAATCAATTTTGCTCTCAAACACTTTTTCAGGGGGCAAGACTTGCTTAAAAGCTTCTGCCACCTGATTAGCGTTTTCTTTGAGCACAAGAGCGTGGACTGCTTCGCCAATCATATTTTGTGTTGCACCTATTGCGCCGGCTTTCTTAGCTAATTTAACTAGTTGGCGAGTTTTTTCTGTTGCGAAACCCGCCTTTTCAGAGAATTCATGGCAGCGTTCTAGAAAATTTTCAAGACTTGGTTTTGCAAGAATTGCCTCCAAAGTTTTCTTGCCATAGGAGTTAATTAGTCGCCTTTTTTCGGAATCTGCTAACACTGTTTTATTTGGGATGTTAGATTGGGTAAAACCAGCCACTACAACGAAGTCGTGAGTCATTGGTATGCGGTCGATTTGACAGATGCCAGGTGCACCTGGTTCAACAACAAGAACGCAACCGCCAGTTGATGTTAATGAACTTACTGTACCTAAACCTGTTCGACATTCGATCTCTGCTGCGTGCGCTATTTTACCTATTTGGTTGTGAGTTAAAGGTAAATCTAACGCTTCTTTGAGAGCTAATCCGGCTGTTAATGCTCCACCCGCGCTCGTTCCAAAACCTGTGCCAATTGGAACTTCAATTTTGTGGTTAACGAAAATTGCGTATGATTTTTGCTTGTTCCTAAGCAGTGTTTCAATCATTAGTTTTGTTGTTTTCGCTTCAGGTGCATGCTTCCCATTAATAATCACAGTGACGTTTGAACTTCTTGCTTCTTCAACAGTAACTTGCGTGAAAACTCCTTTCTGCAGACCAAAACCGCCACCTCTGGCTCCCACTTTTTCTAAATCAACGATCGGCTTTTTGCCTTCGGTATCGTGGATTTCAAAGAAGCTGGAAATGGCTGCTGGAGCAAAGGCTTTGGCTGTTTTAGCAATATGCTTACTCAATGAATTCGCCTTTTTGTTGGCTTCTTTGCCTCAGGCTTGGAAACGCTCTATAGCACGCTTTGATTATTGGCGGTCCAACCAGTAGAATAAACGGGATTTCAGTGGCGAAAGTCCAAACAAACAATGGAAGAATGAAGGTAGCTCCAACAGGTGATTTGAAATAAGAAAGGAAAAGTGGACTGACCGCCCATATTGTAACGGAAAGTAAGCCCGCCCCTGCCGCTTGCCCAACGACAGCTGCGATAGCAAAGGATCGCCATTGTTTCCAACGAATAGCGACCACACTAATAACAACAAAGCTGAGTACCACTGTCAGACCGAACACAAGAAGTATTTCAGTTGTTGTCAAGCCAGTTAATGCAGAGAACTCAGCGGGATACATCAGAGTAGGCACAACTAGTCCAGCGATTATTACTGCGGCAGACAGGACTAACGCAACAGTGATTCTTTTAGTATCGATATTTCTTGCGGCAATATAGCCGATAAGGAAGAACAAAATGAAGTTCGGAGGTACGCCCGCCGCGAGACTTAAAGCAGCGTTTCCATGGACAAGCATATCTCTTATGAAAATGCCTAAAGCTCCACTAATACCTCCTACCCAAGGTCCATACAATACAGCGAAAACGGCGGGAATAACAACAGCTGGCAAAAATCCCACACCTAAAAAAGTGACACCTGCAGTTAAGCGTCCAACGACAGCATAAAGTGCAGCGCATATACCTATAACGGCAATATCTTGTGTTTTCAATTGTATTTTCAATGTAATCCCTTCTGAAGGCAAGTTAGATTACAAAAAGCTAATCATGCTCCAATTAAGGATTCCGTTTATAACGTTTAAACATGATTAAACATCAAAGAAGAAACTGTTTGCTTAACTTGCCGCAGAAAAGAAACTTGAGCCTATTAATGGGACTTATTTTTTGTGTCTTTTGATACGTTCAGACCGTTGAGTTTTCATGCGCCAATCTTTCTTTCTCTGAGTCGTCACAGTGAATTTTCCTGGTCTGCCCATTGGCTGATCCAGTTTGCGGAAGCGTGAAATGTTAACGTAAAATGTTTGAGCATCGATTTTGTTTTCTTTTAAATCTTCAATATTCTGATTGAGTTCCTTCTTTGCATCCTCATTTCCTCCGTCAAAAGCCTCAGAGTAAACGAGATATGCAGCGTGGAACTGGAAGTTTGAGGGGTCGTCGATTATAAGTTTCTCGATTTTGGAGGTAGGTTGGTCATTGCTGTTTGGTTCGTTGCTAGGTTGTTCCGTCATGTTTATTCCGCTTGTGATGTACGCAATGATTGTTTTTCCCTCTTTTATAGCTGTTCCTGAAAAAGCCAGTTTTGACTAATGTTTGGCTGTTAAGTTTGTACTTCACCCAAGAAAAACTGCGTGTTTAACAAATGGAAATGAAACTCAATTTAATGTTGATTTTACTATCTAAGTTGAGAGATGTGTAGAAAGTGGTAAATGACTACCTTTTCCTATTGAAAATTACTCTTAAGAGCGGGCAGATTCCGCCTTATTTTTTCCGCATCTGTCTCTAATGCTTCTGAATTACGATGCCGATTTGGGTCACGATAAGCACCATCATGGGTAAATTGGTTATGCGGTTTCAAAGGAATAATGTGTACGTGCAAATGAAAAATCACTTGTCCGGCAGCTTCACCGTTGTTTTGTACAATTCTTATACCTTCGGCGCCTGTTGCATCTTTTACAGCTCTAGCTATCCGCTTAACAATCGTGAAAAGGTAGGCGGCTTCTTTTTCAGGTATATCATAGATGTTTTTATAATGTTTTTTGGGAACAACAAGTGTGTGCCCCTCGTTCACTGGGCGATCACTTAAAAAAGCTGCAACTTGCTGGTCCTCGTAGATTATGCTTGCATGGGCTTCTTTGCGGATTATCTGGCAGAATATGCATGTGGACATGACTCATACCTTTCAGCGGTGTAGAGGTAGGATTATCTTTAATAGAATTTCCCTTGTAAATAATGCGTCATGGACACTTTAATTGATGACATAGGCAGTTTCCCATTACCAACAACTGTTGACAGGGAAACATACAACAAAGCATATCGTTTAGCACGCGAAGCCCTAACAAACGGCAAAGACATCAGCGAAGACGAGTTTATACGCAAAAACTTCTACGATGTCACAATATACTCGTTTAGACGGAAAATAGAAACAGGGCTTGACGTAGTTAATTCTCCTTGGCACTATGACGGCATTCGACAAGTCAGCGACGCCGTTCACAAAGTTATGGAAAAAGGCACTTTTGTAGTAGATGAGAAAGATGCGTTTTTACCTGAAGTGCGCGCTATTGAAGCACAAGCTAGAAGCCTTAGCGAGGAATACGGAAAGAAAATCTCGCTGAGAGTCTGCATGTATGGTCCCATAGAGCAATATTTGGTTGAGGTTGGAAAAAAACCCTACCAAGACGTGCTGGACGCTTTGGCGGAAACAATTAGGCGCTTTGCAAAAAACAGCATCCTGAACAACAAGTACATCGAAACCAAGGTAGTTTCAATCGATGAACCTAGCTTTGGCTTAAACAACATCCAAGCCTCACCTGACGTAATTTGTGGAGTGCTTGAGAAAGTCTTCGATTTCAAAGGTGCCACACGGCAGATTCACTTGCATTCAGCTGCGGGAGTGCACGATTTGCTCTGTGTCAAAAACCTTGATGTTTTATCGTTTGAGTATGCAGCGTCGCCAGGCAATATTGATTCAGTTCCCAAAAGCATGCTTGAGAAAGCGGATAAACAAATCAGGGTGGGCGTGTCCAGAACAGACATTGATTCCATCTTGGCGGAACTCTATGAAAAAGGCATAACTAAACCTTCAGCGAAGCAACTGGTTGAGCCAGAAGACGTGATAAGAAAAAGGTTCAAGTTTGCCAAAGAAAAATATGGCGAGCGAATGACGTTTACGGGTCCTGACTGCGGTTTAGGCGGTTGGCCTAGCCAAGAAGCAGCCACGTTGTTGCTGGAGCACACGGTAAAGGCAGTAAAATCAGCATGATGTTTTGGGTTTGGGCTGAAAAAAGAAAAGAAAGAAAAAATGTTTGGTTACTCAGGTGCCTCAGATGGTGGTTCTTGAGGCATGTCTGGCCTTAAAATTGGCTTCTTTCTTGCTGCCTGAGCTTGTTGTGCTTGGGTTAAATCTTTGAAGCCGTAGGTTCCAACTGGAGGCCAGCCTGCTTCCGGCATGACCGCTGGCACTAACATAATTGTGTTTGTTTGCGATTGCTGACCTAATTCGTAAAGAATGTTCATCCACCTGAGTCTTAGGCCTTCGGGGCTTGCTTCGTATGCTTTTGCTGCTTCAATCATTTTTTGTGACGCTTCGAACTCAGCTGTGGCTAAAGTTACTCTCGCCATTCGTTCTCGTTCCGCTTGTGCTTGGCGGCTCATGGCGTCTTGAAGGTTACTTGGTATTATAACATCTCGAACTTCGACGGCGGTGGCTTTAATTCCCCAAGCTTCTGTTTTCTCATCAATAATTTCTCGCAGGTGTGCACCGACTTTTTCCCGTTCAGCCAGCAACTCGTTGAGGCTAACTTTGCCGATGACTTCCCGCAAAGTTGTTTGTGAAGCCAATTGAGTAGCTTGGTAGTAATTTTCAACTTGAAGTACCGCTTTCTCCAAATCCACGGGTTTCATGTACAATACTGAATCAACATTTACTGGAACGTTATCTTTTGTTAAGGTTGATTCTGTGCGAAACTGTATAGTGTCCAGTCTTGTGGAAATTTTTAATGGTGCTCTGTCAATCAATGGAACGAGATAGATTATTCCAGGACCTTTCAAGCCGACATAGCGTCCAAGTCTTAAAACGGGCATTCGTTCCCATTCTTTGAGGACACGGATACCGCTTAACAGGAAAAGTGCAACTACGATTCCTATGAATCCTACTACGGGAGCTAAAACTTCTGACAACATTTACACCTTCTATTGGTATTCGGATGTTTGGAGAATTAAGCTTTTTGCTCGGTTGGTTTTACGAGAAGGAACATGCCTTCCATGCCCACAACTTCCACATCTTGGCCAGCAATTATTGCGGTATCTTTGGCAATTGCTTCCCAAAACTCGCCCAGGATCCTGACTTCACCTTTAGGTTTAAGGTCAGTTGTTGCTACGCCTTTTGCGCCAATCAGAGCTTCTTTGCCTGTTTTTACTCGTCTAAACTGCGCTTTTACGCCGACATAAAATATGGCTGCAACAATCAAGGCTACAATAATAAGTGTTACTCCAAGGGTTAGTTCAACCGAAATGGCTAAGCCATAAAACTGTGTTCCTGAAATTGCAGCGAAAAAAAGGAACACTGCAATAGTTACTAAAATTCCTATAACGAAGGCTAACCCAGCATGCATACAGACACCTGATTAGTTGATAGTTAGAATCTGCTTATAAAATAATTCATAATAAGAAAAGAGAGAGGCCTCTTTTCTTGTTCTAATCAAAAATAGATGGGAAAGGAGCCGTTGAAGCAACAGCGCTTGCATTGCTTAATTGTGGAATAGGATGGGGCGAGCGTCTTAGTGGCGGGTTTGGCATTGGAGATGGCGGTTCAATTTCTAAGGGCATCCGATTTATCAGTCTTCTTCGCCTCCATGAACTGTTGGGACAATTGTTACTTCTATGAGGTTTTCTCGTCTGATGATGGTTAGTTTGGTTTCTTTGTCGATGACGTCTTCAGCGAGCAATCTTGGGAGATCGTAGAAGTCAGTGACAGGTTTACCGTTGAATTTAACAAGGACATCACCCATGGCTAAGCCTGCTTTGCGTGCCGGGGAATCTGGTTCAACAGAGAATATCATTACTCCGCTTTCCTGTTCTAAGCCTGCTTGTTCAGTGATTTCTTCTGGAATAGCGACGGTGTTTGCGATTATGCCGAGGTAGCCTTTTTGAGCTATTTTTCCAGTCATTAATCTGTCGGCAACTGCTTTTACCTTGTTTATTGGGACGGCGATGCCTCTTTGCCAAACATACGCTGTATTTATGCCGATTATTTTGCCATCTGCGTCTACGAGTGGTCCGCCGCTGAAACCGGGGTTAAGCTGTGCGTCTGTCGCGATGACGTTTTCCATTTGTGTGCTTCCTCGCCAGCCTCTGATGGTGCTGTTCACGCTGGTCACCATGCCGCTGGTTGCGGTTGGTTGATTCCTATTAAATGGGTTAGCGAGAGCCAAAACATATTGGCCTACGCTTAGTTTTTCTGAATCGCCCAACTTTATAGGTGTAAATTCTCCTTTCTCAGCCTTAATCAAGGCTAAGTCATTGTATGGATCGGTTCCAACGATTTTTGCGTTGAATGTTTTTTCTCCTTGTCCAATTTTGATTGCGTTGCATCCTTGAAGGACATGGTTGCAGGTGATTATGTAGCCGTCTTCTGTTAAGACAACGCCTGTTCCGCGTGACATCTGTGCTTTTACGCTGACTATAGATTCTGAGACTTTCTTGATGAGTATGCTTGTTGCTTCTGAAAATGATTTGAGTACCTCTAACGGGTTAACTAGTTGAGTCATTTTGTTTTTCACCATAAGGTACTATGGCAAAATGGTATTTGTTGACTAAGGAACACCAAAAGTTAGTCACAAAAAATTAGGCAGGCATCATAAAATGTGAGTTGCCATCGTAGGCCACATTTTGGGCTAAAGCGTTTTTGACTGCACGTGAGTTTTGGCAGATCTTGCCGATGTTTGCCATAAGCTGGTATGAAGCTTTCAACGCCAAATTCAAGTTGTTGTTTGTTAAGAATTTGGCTTCTATGTTTAGGGCTGTGCCTTGAATGTTTGCAGCTATTTGGATGCCGCCATCTTCTGTAATCCATTTCAACGTGACGCCTTGGTTGTTTTCTGAAATTCCCAGCCAGCGGAGCACACCAAACCATTTACCTTTTAGCGATAAAATAAGTTGCTGGGTCATGAGGTCTGATGGAAGAAAAGTTTGGATAAGTGGTGTTGCCTGTTCTTCTTTGCGTGGTTGATGGAGTTTTAATTCAGTTATTTTTGGGGTTACGCGGTAGCCTTCAGCTTCTTTTTTCACTATGCCTTCTTGTTCGAGTCGATTGAGGATGCGGGAGAGCGTTTCGGAATGGAGACCGGTTCTTCTTTTTAAGCCGTCGAATGTGAATATGGCTAAGTCTTCGTTTTCGATTAGCGCCAACACGTCTGCATCGCGTTCGCTGAGGGAGTAGTCGGTTGGTGGACTTTGCCAATTAACATTCAGAATAGGGATCATTAATTTAATGTTAGGTTGAAGAGTTGCTTTTGAACATTACTCCATTAATAAAATAAAAACAATGAAAGATTTGATTTCAACGCAATGAAGGCGTTCGTAGACCCCCCGGGTCATGAAACCATGTTCACCCATGATACCCCCTATATATAGGGGGTGGAAAAAGAAAACCGACATGCTGCAACTAGAAGACCAGGCTTGTTATCCTAGGCTTATTTTTTCACCAGTTACAATGTAAACGATTGATTCACAAACATAAGTTGCGTGATCGGCTATACGCTCAAGATACCTAGTCATTAACACGCTGGAAATTATGCATTTGCTGCTACCTTCTTTGGATCCAAGGAGCTTTTGCAGGTAATCAAGGTACATCTTGTCAACTTCACGTTCGGTTTGGGAGATGGATTTAGCCAGAGTTACATCATGTCTTCTCAGGGAATCAATGCTTATTCTGACTGCTGAAAGGACTTCTTTACTCATTTCCTCAATATCATCTTTGCACCAAGTGTCGCATTCTCTCAAGCCATTTAGTTTTTCATTAATGAATGATATATCAAGCGCATACCTACCAAACCTTGCAAAATCATTTCCGATTTTCATGTAGGATTTTATGGTTCTAAGATCAGTTGCAACTGGTTGAAACCGCGCAATTAACTCAAAGCTTTTATCTTCAATTTTATCTGCCATAGCAACTAGGGTATCGGACATTTCCCGTACTTCTTCTTGAACGCTTTTTCCTTTAAGGTACCCTTGTATTGACAGAGCAAGCGTTTCGTAAGTTAACTCTGCCATTCTTGTTATGAGTACTGATTGTTCTTCTAGTCCGTGGTCAATTATTCTGCTCATAGCCATCCATCTCTTTATCCGAATTCTCCAGTTATATATTTCTCTGTTAGCGGGTTACTGGGACGCTCAAAAATGTCTTTCGTCGGTCCAAACTCTATGAGTTGCCCCAAATACATGAAAGCGGTGTAGTCAGAAACACGCGCAGCCTGCTGCAAATTGTGGGTAACGATTACAATCGTAAAGTCCTTCTTAAGCGACGCAATAGACTCTTCAATTTTGGCTGTAGCGATGGGGTCAAGAGCTGAGCAGGGTTCATCCATTAGAAGAACTTCCGGTTCAACGGCAAGAGCACGTGCTATGCATAGTCTCTGTTGTTGTCCCCCAGACAAGTCAGTGCCTGATTTCTTAAGATCATCTTTTACTTCATCCCACAGGAAAGCCATTCGAAGACTCTTTTCTGTCATGCCATCTAGAAGTTCTTTGTTTCTCACTCCAGCAAGTTTCAAACCCGCTACCGCATTATCATAGATTGACATTGTAGGGAAAGGATTGGCTTTCTGGAAAACCATGCCTATTCTTCTGCGTATCGCGACAGGATCAACTTGGGAAGAATAAATGTTTACTCCGTCCAAAATGACCTCTCCTTCGACTTTTGCATTTGGAGTTAACTCATGAATTCGGTTGAGGCATCTTATCAAAGTGGTTTTTCCACATCCAGAAGGTCCCATAATAGCTGTTACCCTATTTTCAGGGAAAGTTAGGTTGATGCCCTTCAGAACCTGTAGTTTTCCAAATCTGGCTTTCAAATCCTTTGTTGCTAACTTAACCGCTGATAAATCCAAGTTCTTATCGTCGGTCATTTTTTTTGTTCCTCGTAACATGTTTTTGTATTAAGCCTATTGATTTTTTAGTCATTGCTCTACATCTCCACTCTTTTTCCTGCTAGATTTCTACCTACTGTGAGCTTAACCAAAAGATTCAACCCAAGCATAATAAGTATCAGGACTAAAGCCGCTCCCCATGCCTGAGTTTGCCAAATTCTTGAAGCAGAAGTACCGTAATTATAAATAAGGACTGTTAATGAAGCCGTTGGCTGAAAAATACTTTTTGCAAAATAAACGCTTGTTGATGCCGTTAATAGAATAGGAGCTGTCTCTCCTGTCGCTCGCGCCACAGCCAACAAAATACCAGTTAAAAGCCCATTTTTCCCAGTGCTGATAACTATTCTAAGTACGGTTTTCCATGTGGGAATCCCGAGAGCTAGAGAGGCTTCTCTTAGGGTCGTAGGAACAAGCTTTAGAGATTCGCTTGTTGTCCTTGCGATGATTGGAAGCATTACAAGACTAAGTGCAACACCGGCTGCAAAAGCAGAAAACTGTTTGGTAGTTAAGACAATTACAACGAAAACGAACAATCCCAACACAATTGAAGGAAAACCAGTAAGAACATCATTCATAAAGCCTGAAACTGTGGAAAGCTTAGACGAAGACCATTCTGAAAAATAAATGCCTGCTCCAATACCAATTGGTACGGAGATAAGGGAGGCAATACCTACCATTGTAAAAGTTCCCACTATTGCATTGGCTATTCCTCCGCCAGGAACATTTGGTGCGGTAGGTAATTTGGTTAGGAACCCTATGCTTATAGCTGGTGCCCCTCGCATGAAAACGTCTCCAAGTATGAGCAAGAGGGGTATTATAGCTAGAACTACGGTCACTATTATCAGTATTGTCATTAATTTGTTAAGGATCTTTCGCCAGAGTGAAATACCCGTAGGCAGATTAGATTTTATCATTACTTTAGCCCCTTCAGCTCTTGGCTCGTGTTCCACGAGTCATCCTCCAAAGCAGAAATCGAGCAAGAAAGTTAACTAATAAAGCTACAAAAAACAATATTAATCCTATTTCGATTACAGCGGATTGATAAACTCCTGAAGATTCGCCGAATTCGTTTGCTATTAGTGATGATAGAGTGGCGCCGGCCGAGAACAAATTGGTACTAATGCTTGGAATGTTGCCAATCACCATTGTTACAGCCATCGTTTCGCCGAAAGCGCGTCCTAGCCCCAAAATGAAGGCACCAAATATGCCTGATCGAGCATAGGGCAAGACACTTTTTTGGGTAACCTCCCAATCTGTAGCGCCAAGCGAGTACATTGCTTCTCGCTGACTATTGGGAACAACACTTAAAACGTCTCTTGTAACTGCTGACATTGTTGGAATAATCATTATAGCTAAGATGACTCCCGCTGTAAAAAAATCGTATCCAAAAGGATTCCCCGAGAATAAGGGAATGAAGCCAAGAGTTTTATGCAAAGGGACTTCAACATGATCTCGTAAAAGAGGAATTAGTACAAACACACCCCATAGACCGTAAATAACGCTAGGGACTGCTGCTAAAAGGTCAACAATTGTGCCTAACGCATATCCAACAGTTAGGTGGCTTTTTAGTTTCTCAGAGATAAAGACTGCTACTCCCAGACTAATAGGGAAGCCTATGACAATAGCAATCGCCGATGTTAACAATGTTCCGTAGATAAAGGGTAAGGCGCCAAGAACATTCTGAGTTGGTCGCCACTTCGTTCCAACCAAAAAATTAAATCCAAACTTACTAATTGACTGGGCAGAGCCAAGATAAAGTTCGACCGCAAGTCCTAAAACAATACCTATAATGAATAGAGCAGCTGCAACAAGAACGATTTTTAGTACTGTGTCTCCTCTTGGCAGTCTTAATCGCAACTTCATAGTGCCTCAATATTTTTGGTTAATACAAAAAAAAATAAGGGAATAATATCCTATTAAATTCTAGTGTAGAATTGGCGTTCCGTTGTATGTTACTAACTTGAATGTTGCGTTGTCAACAGCGACTATGTTAGCGGGCAATGGGACGTAGCCTAAGCCTGTTCCTAAGTTTTGGCCTGAGTTCACGATCCATGACATAAAGTTGACGAGAGCTGCACCTTGTGTTAAGCTAGTTTGTGCTTGATATATCAAAGCGTAAGTCATCGTTACAATCGGGTAGACTGTGGTGGCTGTTGTATTTCCATATACGTTGTCGACTATCGAGACACCTGTCCATGAGGCATTTCCAGCCGGAAGACCGGTAGATGCTCCTGCTTGAAGCGCGGCTGCAATGTTTGTCACATTAGCTAAGACGTAGGTGCCTGCGGAATTTTGAACGGTGCCGTAATAGAGAGAAGTTTGACCTGTGTTTTCAAGTATATAGGCAATTTCAAGCGGACCGATCGCACCATCTTTTGTAGAAATGGCGCCTGCTACACCAGCATTTTTGGGAGCTGCTATTTGAGCTGGAGCAGATGGCCAACTTGGTGATGTGCTTGGTGCTCCAACTTGGGATAGCCATGTGCTGCTCGATTTACCTAGGAAATCAACGAAAGCGAACATAGTTCCGCTTCCGTCAGATCGGTGAACTGTGGTTATTGTTGTACTTGGCAATTGAGCTGCTACTGATGGGCTTTGCAGTGCTTGGATAGCTGGGTCGTTCCATGTGGTTATGCTGCCTAAGAAAATGTTTGCTAAGACTGTCCCTGTGAAATTGAGGCCATTCTGGCAAGCTGAACCGTTAACAAGTTTCAAGTTGTATGCTGGTACTACTGCACTAGCAGATATTGGTATAGTAAGAGCGGTGGTGCCTGATGGAAGCCCTGAGTACTGTGCTGCGGTCATTGGTGCATCAGATTCGCCGAAATCAACTATTCGCTGTGTGAACTGAGTAATTCCGGCTCCGCTTCCAACTGGGTTGTAGTTAACTGTTATTTGGGGTATGACTTGTTGATATGCTGGTTGCCAAACTGACATTAGCGGGGCGACAAGTGTGCCTCCTGCCCCATTGAGGGTTGCAGGCGATAATGTTGGCGTTGGAGTTGGTGACGGCGTTGCAGTTGGTGTGGGGGTGGCAGTCGGGGTAGGCGTTGAAGTTGGGGTTGAAGTTGGAGATGAGGTTGGAGACGAGGTTGGAGACGAAGTTGGCGAGGACGTAGGTGATGCTGTTGGTGTTGGAGTAGGAGTAGGCGATGGCGTCGACGAAGATGACAAGGAAATATAAGCAAAGACGCCGCCTATGACGATAATGATTACGACGATTGCTGCAATAATTATATATGTACTTTTCATTTTTTTCCTTCCAACAAAGGCTATTTAGTGTTTTGTTATATGAGGGTACTCTCTATAAACACTATATACTATATATAAAATGGAAAATACATGCATAGTCATACTACCCGTAGCGTGCAAGATTAAAAACAATGAAAACATCTATTGCGTAAACATTAAAGTACCCCCAAAAAGACAAATGCAGAGGCAAGAAATTCAGACACAAAGAAAAAAGCATGGTTAATATGTTAAGGAGAGTATCGGGAATTGATGAGAACATAAAATATTATCCTTCAGTTATTTAGTTTTTATATTTTATAGCTAAGTTTCTAGTCTTATCGTTATGCCATGTTTTTTATATAGCAAGTCTCAATAAAATTTATAGTCTATATAGATATAACTAATATAATGAGAGCACATAGAAAAGCTATCTGGGAGATAAGTGTGTGACCAAGGAAGTCGAAAAAGTAAGCGAGGAACAGCGCAAACTTCAGGTAACAGGCGGATCAACATTCATACTTTCGCTGCCCAAAAATTGGGCTATAAGAAACGAACTCAAAAGAGGAAGCTCAATGCTAGTCCGCGAAGAAGACGATGGCTCACTGTCAATAGCACCTTCAAGTTTTCCAAAAAAAGAAAAACAAGACGAAGCCTACATCAAATCATCAATAAATGACAACCCGGACGCAATCATGCGAACTGCAATCTCCGCTTATTTGGACGGATACAACATTTTGCATATTAGAGCACAGGGACAAAAAGTGTTGTCCTCAAAACTTCGAAATCACCTCAAAAATTTCGCCAGGCACTATTTAGTTGGAACAGAAATTGTAATAGACACCCCCACTGATTTGACTCTGCAGGTTTTGCTTAATTATCCTGAACTCACAGTTCAAAATGCTCTAAGTCGAATGTCCATAATTGCTTCATCCATGCACAAAGAAGCTATAACTGCGCTTAAAAAACTGGATTATTCCACTGCTAAATCAGTAATTGAAACGGACCGTGAAGTTAACCGATTCGGACTTTACATCGTTCGGCTATTGAAGTTGGCCGTTTCAAATCCAAGAATTGTAAAAGAAATCGGGTTGAACAGCCAAAAAGACTGTTTAGGTTACAGGCTTATAGGGAAAGCTGTTGAAAGAACTGCAGACCATGCAACTAAAATCGCTGAAAATACGCTACTATTAAAAGAACTAGTAAACGAAGACGTTTTACAGAAAATAGAACAATTAAGTGGATTGGCTAATTCAATGTTTGAGAATTCAATGGATGCATTATTTAGGCATGATTTTAATCTGGCAGAAAGCGTTATTGAAAAGCTCAGCCAAGTCCACAAATTAGAGAAAGAAACCGTCATTTGCTTGCAAAATGTCAAAATCGAAGAAGTAGTCAACTTGAGGCTAGTCATTGAAAGTGTGAGGCGAACAGCGGAATACGCGAGTGACATTTCCGAAGTTGTGCTTAATTTAAACGTTGATTCAGTTCTCACTTAGTCTTTCTTCATCTATCGAGACCTGAATCTTTCAGCAAAATAATTAACTCTGTTTTGAGGGGTTAAAATAAAAAACGCGATTTATTTTTGTTGGCCTTTTCCACGCCTGAGAAGCTTAGGTAAGCAGTTAGATCATTGAAACGCTTCAAAGAAACATATTACTTCAGGGCTCGGATTAATGCTGTAACTGTCAATCAGATGAGCAGTTCCGTCAGGGCAGTAAACTTTGTCACCTTTCGAAGCTTTTTGGTACCGTTTACTACATTCTTTAAGTTTGGAGCAGCCGTCACAATCTCGTGAGAGCATTCTTTTTTCACCTCTTCCACATATTCAAAATAGAGATTGTCCATGGGCGCCTATATAGATTCTCTTCATAATCTATATAGAAGACTTACATTAAAGTTAATTCTTCAATTTTTTGAGAAACATTTATGAAATAAGACGTAGCCTCTCAAGGGCAAGAGACATCTCATGAACGTAAACGAATTAAAAGTAAAAGGCATTTTCTTGGATTTAGACGGCACAATAGTTGACTCCAAAGTAGCCTATATAGCAGCCGCCAAAATAGCATTCCAAGCCATCGGGCAAAAACCCCCAAAAAATAAAGTTGCCTTAGAAATTCCCAAAAGACTTGAGCAAGGTCTAACAATAGGGGATATCATTAACAGTGACTCCAAAAAATTTCTAAAAATATACTATCAAACGTTCTATTCAATCAGCCAAGAAAAAACCAAACTTATCCCTAACGTCTCAAAGACACTTGAGATGCTGTCACAGAAAGCTAAACTTGCCTTGATAACCATGCGACATGTTCCGTCAGAAGCCATCATAAAAGAGTTAGAGTGCTTTGGCATATCAAAATATTTTACTCATGTTATAACGGCGATGGATACTACTAAACCTAAGCCTTCTCCTGAAGCGTTAATAAAATGTGTTGAGGCTCTTGATGTTGAGATGTGTACTTGCATCATCGCAGGCGATTCTGTTAATGATGTGCGGGCTGGAAAGGCTGCTGGAGCAGCAACCGTTGCGGTTTTGTCTGGGCTGTATAAATGCAAAGAACTTGTGAAAGAATGCCCAGATCTAATTCTAAAGGATGTTACTGGACTTCCAGCGTACATTAAATAAGTTTTTTGGGACGTATCAGGATTCGAAATATTGCTGGAAACTTCTTAGGGAGTTATAAGTCTCCGTAGAAACAAAGTTTAATTAAAAGAATGATCTTTAATCAATATTGGAGAAGGCTTCGAGTGGGAATCAGTATGAACTTTGTAGAATTAATGATAGGGGAGAAACTGAAAGAGGCGGATCCTGCCCTTGATATAATGGGGTCAGACCGGAAAGTTTTACAGGTTGCCTGTCAGGATTTCACTAATTACCTTAAGTTCCACTGGAATTTAATGGGAAAAGAAGCAAATCAATGTGAACTCGTTGAAAAGCTTGAAAATCTTTTCAAAGAAGATTCCTCGGAGCTGGAAGCTTTTTTGACAATTTGGATTGGCATCTGGTTTAAGAAATGGAAAGAACGAGTTAAGCTGCTAATAGGTGACCAAAACGCTAACAGATGGAGCAAAATTTCAAAAACCATCAGCAACGCTGAACCAATTTGGAAGCGACTGGAACACAAACAAGAGCTCCAGGAAATTGTAATTACTACACTTGTTAAGAACGGCGAAATTTGCGGTACGGAAATTTTGTCTGAAAATCTCTTGAAGATGGAGCTTGGAGAAAAACGGGTTCAAGACGTTAGCGATCAAGAAAGAGTCATCATTGTGCTCAATGAGGCGTTGCGGAAGGCTCGTGAGATGGCTCAAAGCAAGGGTCCGTTAATCTTTGTAAAGATTGACAAGGGCTATTATAATGCGCCAAACCAATAGAAAAATCAATTCTTCTTTTCTTTTAAATAAACATTTTATTTAAAGCTTGAAAACTATGTTCAGGGTTGCTAATTCTTTGTTAAAAAGTGAAAATTAATTGTGTAGAAGTTGTGTTGGTTAAAGATGGTGTTTAGACGACGCGTACTCTTTGAAGCGTCTTACGCATCCAAGTATAATGCCGCATGGTTGTGGTTTCGCCGTAACCGCATGCTCCACAACGCTTGTGGCGTACATGGTATGCTCGTCTTCCGCAGCGCCTACATTTAATATGGACGGTTTTGCCCTGGCGTTTGCCCATTGATGGAGTTCCTTTTCCCATGGCACTCACCTAGGCGGAGGCGATATGAGGACTACGTTGTCTCCTCGAACGATGATTAGTCCCAATTTCTTTTGGTTATCAACCATTGTTGTGTCTTCTGTTTCTTCCAGAACCAAGTTTAAGTGTTGGTCGAAACCCTTCAGTCTTCCCCGAAGACTTTTTCCTCCTTTGAGCCGTACAAGTACGACTTTGCCGAGGTTTTGTTCAAGGATTTCGGTTGTCATTTCGCTCATATTGGAATCCTCATGTATCTTTATCTCTTCTATACTCCGAACTCTCCACATTTAAACCTATCTGGGAATCTATCAGCCTTGGTTAGGTTAAGTTAACTGTGTTACTGCAAGCGGTTTGTCCATAAATTAGTTTTGAGCAGTTATGTCAGGAACGTGTTCTGTCGCTTCTTTCTCTCTAACAGCCTGCCTCATGGTTCACTACATGACCCAAATAGGCTGCAGCGCTTAGGTCTGGAACTTTTGGGTTTTGGTTGTTTGTACTTATAAGTGGGACGATGGACTATTTTCTGGAGAAAACGGGTAAGGGTATATGCTGTTTACAATCGAATTCATCATTACATTTCTGGTTGCTTTTGGCTTAAACCTGATACCCTTTTTTGGCCCCTCAAACCTTCTCATCGCATCCACCGCAGTTATCGGCATGGTAAACGCCGATGCAACCGCACTGCTTACAATAGCTCTTCTCATAGCCCTTGCCGCAGCCCTCGCAAAAGGCATCCACTACCTAATAACCTTCTTTGTAAGCGGACACCTGAGCGAAAAAAGCCAAAAACGACTTGATATCGAAGCGGGAAAGATAAGACGATGGGCCTTTCTGCTGCTATACTTGGTCGCCGCTACCCCAATTCCAGATGAACCTGTCGTTATACCACTGGGACTTATGAAGTACAGCCCACCAAAGTTCTTCTTGTCATACTTCCTCGGGAAAATCACTATTACGGTTGCAGGCGCATTTTTGGGCAGCTGGGTTGAAGCTAACTTTTCAGGATTATTTAGTCCTTTAGAAATGATGGCCATCTCCATAGTCTTGACCGTTATCATAACTTTAATAATGTTTAAAATAGACGTGGGTAAGGAAACGGATAAAATAGTAAAAAAACTAAAAGGTAACAAGAAACAAAAAAGTGACTAATATGCCGACAAAACCACGCAGATACCCCCTAAAAACAAAAGAGGCAAAACAAATTTTAGAAGAAGCCTCAAAAACTCTAAAACTTGACATGGAAGCACTCTTCGGCAAAGCGACCGTCGAAGTTGTTGAATCAGACGTAGGCCAAATCTACCTTATTGGTGGAAAACCGTTCCTCTACAAAGTCGGCGACAAAACCTTGCCTACCTTGCACTTTACCGAGTTCACGGCTAAGGTGCCAAAAATAGTGGTTGACATGGGTGCAGTTCCATATGTTTGCAAGGGCGCAACTGTTATGGCTCCTGGCATAGTGCGGATTGAAGGAGAATTCGACAAAGGCGAACTGGTCCTTGTTGTTGATATGAAGTTTGGCAAAGCGTTGGCAATGGGAGAAAGCCTCATGGATTCTGACGCAGCAAGACAAACCAAAAAAGGACCCATTGTCAAAACGCAGCATTACGTAAGCGACAAAATCTGGGACTACACTAAAACACTAGCTGAATAATCAATTTTTTTGAAATAGAAAAGAAATTAACCCTTGGCTATATTGCTAATGCTTAATTGGGCTTTGACGTACCTCTGTGGGTTCGTATGTTCTCCTTGCTCCTCCAGTCAAGCACTCTTCATGCTTTTTACTTAGGAGGTGATCCGGCCGCAGGTTCCCCTACGGCCACCTTGTTACGACTTTTCCCTCCTTACGAAACTTAGATTCGACGCCGCCATGAAAGACGGCGCCTCACCCAAGAGTCGCTCGGATGGAACGACGGGCGGTGTGTGCAAGGAGCAGGGACGTATTCACCGCGCGCTAATGACACGCGATTACTAGGGATTCCATGTTCACGAGGACGG
>JBEKGO010000010.1:0-56809 GCA_050012755.1 Bathyarchaeia archaeon | reverse complement strand
TTTTCCACCGTTAAACTGGCTGCTCTTCTTTTTCAACGCATCGCCCAGTTTCTTGTGAATTTGAGTGTTAGCTGTTTGAGCTTCAAGAAAACTTTCAGCGCCATGCGGCAACGCTAAGTACTCTTGAATGTCTGGTCCTTTACCCCTCGCATGTTGACCACCGCTTAAGCAGTTTCCAAGAGGATAAGGCAAGGTGGTTGCTGAGTTTCCACCAATAAACTGGAATAAAAGTAGCCCATGAGAGTTTGCAGCAGCTTCAGCATTAGCCAACGAAATCGCAAACGCGGTGTTTCCTCCAATATTTTTGAAATCTGTGGTTCCATCTAGTTCGTGAAGAGTGTTATCTATTTCTTCTTGATAATCAGAATTTAAGCCAGCAAGTTCCGGAGCAATCAAATCATCAACTTTTTTGATAGCTGCTTCAACTCCACCCTGCGGATAATAAATTACTTCAGCTTTTCCACGGCTTTTTCCAGCTGGAGCAGCTGCTCTGCCGAAACCACCATTAGTGATTACGTCGACCTCAATTGTTTCTTCTCCTCGATTGTTGAAAACTTTTCTTGCAATGAGGTCTTCGATAATAGATGACACAGGTTTAAACCTCAAATGGCTATAATTTTGTCGCCAGCTTATTTTAGCTTTCGGAAATGGCGTTTTTGACGCTACAAGCAGAAGCGGTCTAGCGCTGGAATAGTTAAGCTTGTTTTTTTAACCGGAGCATGACCGCACCGCTTCTTCCAGAACTAAAAAGAATAGTTGAAGACAACGGTTTAGTCAGCATACAAGATATCTATGTCATACAAAATCGGCAAACAACCGCTTAGGTTTTGTTGGTGGTTTCGAACAATCACAAATTATTATATTGTTTAGCCAGAATGTTTTTTCGGTAATGATTTTGGGAAATCCGGCTCCAGACAACGAGGAAAATGCTAAGCTGTGCCTGTGCCCTACTTGCCCAACCTTCAAACAATCAAATTTAAGCAACACCGTTTTCTGCGCAAGAGGAAAAGCAAAAGAAACTGTCAAGCCGGTTGGGTGTTTATGTCCCAATTGCGCAGTTTTTACGAAATACTCGCTGGATCAGATGTACTATTGCGTTCATGGAAAATCTGCTGATATCAAAGCATAACGCAACTTTGCAGGCTAAACCTGCTTAACTTTTTTTCCGAAGCCAATCTCTCAATATACAATTTATATTCTTGGTACTTAATCTGGCTGTTTGAAGGTTCAGTATCTGTTATTAAGTAGCATAACCTACAGTCAATAGGGATGTTTCCATGCAAACGGATACTGAAGATTTTAAGGTGCCCCTTGGCAAAAAAATCAGTTTAGACAATTATGATACGGCTTGGATTCCGAAATGGGCCAAAGACCAAGAAGAAAAAGAAGACAAAAAAACGATAAAAGAACAAGCATCAAAAATTCTCGAGGCCAATAGAGAAAAACTGGTTGAAAAGCAAGAACTGCTTTGGGCAAGCAGCAGTTACTCTATGCTAATTATTTTGCAAGGTATGGATGCAGCGGGAAAAGATGGCACTATCCAACATGTTATGTCAGGGGTTAATCCTCAAGGTTGCCATGTTGCCGGTTTCAAAACTCCTTCGGAAGAAGAGCTAAATCATGATTTCCTTTGGCGCTACACAAAAGCTCTGCCGGAGAGAGGAAGCATCGGAATTTTCAACCGATCATACTATGAAGATGTACTCATCGTCAAAGTTCGCCCTGAAGTCTTGGAGAAGACGAAGCTTCCTGCGCAGTTGGAGGGAAAAGGGTTTTGGGATCAACGATATGACGACATAAATATGTATGAACGCCATCTTGTCCGAAACGGCACAGTAGTTCTAAAATTCTTTCTTCATATTTCTAAAGAAGAGCAAAAACAACGCCTTCTTAAGCGCTTAGAAACTCCTGATAAAGAGTGGAAGTTTTCGCTTACTGATCTGTCTGAACGGTCAAAATGGGATGATTATATGCAAGCGTATGAAGACGTGCTTAATAATACAACTACTGAATGGTCGCCATGGTATGTTATTCCTGCTGACAAGAAATGGGTTTCTCATTCATTGGTCTCTGAAATAATTGTGTCACAAATAGACAAACTTAATCTAAAATATCCTGTTTTAAGTAAAGAGCAATATGAAAGTTTGGAGAAAGCGAAGGCTGAGCTGGAAAAAGAATAAACGCACTTATGCGCTGGGTGTAACTTGACAGTGAACGTCTAGTTGTTTGCCGAAGGCTTCATAGAATGCTTGCTTATTTTGGATAACACTCCATTCCTCGAAACTGCAGTCTGAGTCTGAATAGAATTCTAGCAAAATCCGGTCTTTATCCTCTCTTATAAACTCAGCTTTTTTTACTAGTCCACTGTGGCTTCGGTCAAGTTTTTCTGCAAATCTTAGGAATGTTGAAAGAATGGCAACACACTCCTTGATTTTTTCCTCCATTCCTGTCGCCTTCATGGCTTTTTTTGAAGGCAATTTTTTCCTATGAAAACGTGCAATGTTTGCCATTATTTGAATTTCTTGGGGATCAAAACCAAGAAGTTCAGCATTGCAGATGATATAGTGCGAATGTAGATGATGATCGCTAAAAGAAAGAAAATCGCCGACATCATGTAAGATTGAGGAATATTTCAAAAGTTCTTTTTCGTTTTCACCCAAATCGTGGAGGCCAATTTGTTTTGCGCTGTCAAAGAGCTGAAGTGCCAATGTTGCAACAGCTTCTGAATGTTTCTCATCAAAGTTGCAGGACCTGCCTAAATGTAAAACACTTCTATTTCTCATTGGTGTTTTTTGAAGATCTCGGAAGCCTTCAAAATTTGAAAGATAGTCAACAAGAAGTCCATCTCGTAGTTCTCTATGACTAACTTTGATTTCTTCCAAGCCTAACTCTTCCATGAGGGCCTCCAATATGGCTGCTCCAGCGATTATAATGTCTGCGCGATCAGGATTCATAGCGGGCATCTTTTTTCTTTCTTCAAGTGACTGCGAGCAAAGAATGGGTGCCAACTTTTTTAGGTTCTTTCTTGACAGTGTGAGGCCGCCGTTTCCGTTTCCATTCTTCTTTAACACTTTGTTTGCTATTTCTGCCAAGTTTATGATGGTGCCTGACGATCCCCAAGCTAGCCTAACACCATGCTCTTGGACTTTCGCTCTAACTGGTCTCATTTTGCTGGCTGCATAATTCTTCATTTGCTGGTAAATGTTGAAGTCTATAGGTCGAGTCCAACCTTCACCGATAAACTGGGCTGTCAGCCTTATTGCCCCTAACTTGAGGCTGCTCACGTAAAAACAATCAAACTGATTGCCGATGCAGATTTCAGTACTCCCGCCACCTAAATCTACAAAAACAACTTTTTCTTCACCGATATCTATCCCGCTTGAAACACCTAGGCAGATTAGTCGTGCTTCTTCTTCTCCGCTAATCACGTTTACTTTGAGTCCTGTTTCGCTGCAAAGTTTTTCGAGGAATTCAGTTTGGTTTTTTGCTTCTCGAATAGCTGAGGTTCCCACAGCAATCATTTCTGTCGCCCCGTATGTTTTAGCTAGTTCGAGGAATTTTCCACATACGAAAATGGCACGTTCTATTGCGTCTGGTTTAAGAATATGGTCTTTAAATTCTTGTTCACCGAGTCTAATTACTTCTTTTTCCTGACTAACGATTGTGTAAGAGAAATTAGGGTTTATTCTAACGACTAATAGACGTATTGCGTTTGTACCGATGTCTACAAAACCTACTACACGCGAAGAGTTCTTTATGACAGTTGTTTCCATATCAGCACCAATGTTTTTGCGAAGACCTTTTCAAACAAATCTTTCTTCTTATTAAAAGCCTGCTCTTCCAAGATTGATTTATTCCCTGATTCGTATTCAACAATAACGCAATTTGTGTCCTCTCTTATGTTTACTTTTTTTACAATTGATTGGTGTGTGTAATCTAAGCCATCTGCTACGCGGAGAAAGCTTGCCAAAACTTTTATTTTATTGATGGTTATCCGGTCCAGAGCGCGAAGGTTGTAATGATTTCGTTTAGGTAATCCTTTCCGGTGGTATCGAGCGACGCTTGCTACAATTTGTCTTTCTTGTGAACTAAATGGCAATTGTATATCGTTAAGAATTAGCTTGGCAGTTTCTTTGTTATGTCCTCCCCTCCCTTTGGACAAGCCGATATCGTGAAGGATTGAAGCGCATTCAAGCCAACATCTCTCACGATTACCCAACTTGTGCATGCTAGCTAAACAATCAAAAAACTGTAAAGAAAATTGAGTAACCTGTGCGCTGTGTTCAGTGTCTTTCCAATATTTGAGTGCGAAATTCCGACAACCTTCAACCGTCTCCTTGTAATTTTGGACCAAGCTTTCTTTTTTCTTCTCGTCTTCTTTGTTTACTGCATCTAGGGACACACCTCGGAGCAGCATTTGAGCGAAGCTTTGAGGTAACCGTTTTTTTCTAAGAGCATCTGCAGCAGCTGTTACATCGTAGTCTAGCCTAAATAACTCAACTTTGAAGGGATCAAAACTTAACATAGCGTAACCCGTCTGAGGGTTACCGTCTCCAGGTCTCCCCACGCTTCCAGGGTTAACAAAAGAAACTCCATCTATCTGTCTCCAAAATTGCTCATGTGTATGCCCCAAGATTATTATATCTACTTTGGCGGTTTCTGCTAGAGTTTTTAGTCTTTCAACTGGAGTATTGTGGTAAATGTGCTCTTCTATGAATTCTGGGCTTCCATGTGTTATTAGCAGTTTCTTGCCTACGACTTCGATGCGTCGTTCCCGTGGAAGTGAGTTAAGATAATTTTCGCATGATTTTTTTAGTTCTTTTTTTGCAAATTGAAATGCAAGGTTTTTTTGGCTTTTGTCTTTGATCTTGCCTTCAATAACTTCAACATCGTAATTTCCCAAAACGCTCAAGATATTTTTTTCACACATAAAATCGACAACTTCGTTCGGACAAGGACCAAATCCGAGTGAGTCTCCAGCATTGACTAGAAGACTTGCGCCACGTTCTTCGGCATCACGAACTACTCTTTCTAAAGCATTGATGTTTGCGTGGATATCGGATAAAACAGCAATTTTGACATTAGAATTTGTTATCATCTTCATGGTTTTCTCCTCGGCTTGAATTAATTCTGAGTTCGTTGTTGCTCTCAATCTAGAGAAAGAGTTCTCTTTCTTATTTTCTTCCCATAGATTTACAAATTGAGTATAATGCTTTTTTCTTTCGTCTTTTACAAAAGTTGTAAATTTTAATAGGGCCTGTTCAAAGTCTGCAATGGTTCCTGCGTTTATCGCTGTGGGGTTAGTTTTGGTTTCCTCAATAAATTTTGGTATGTAGTCTATCCAGACATCGCAATCATGCATTTCCCCCAACGTATCTTGAAACTTCTTTATGGTATCAATTTCTTTTGTGAGTTTGTTATTGTACATTGGCGCAAAGATTTCCATTGTATAGCGGAGTTTTTTGGCGCATATTCTCATTTCATGATGTTTTTGTTTTTCATTTTCTTTATGAACGTATTCTTCCATGCCGAGAAAATTTTGTAATCCGAATGCTATATTCCATTGCGCTTTTTCTAAAATTATTGTCTTGTCAAAAGTCGCCATTGATTTTATAGAAATAGATTGGTGGCAAGACATATTAATTTCTTCTAAGGTGTATGATGCCTTCAGTTTCTTTATTCCATCAACAAGGTTTGGTTGAATATTGTTTCTCTGGTTTTTGTGATTCTGCAATAATATGTCGAGGCTTGCTTTCTCAGTTGAAGAATCAAGTTTTTCGATGTATTGTTGTAAGAACGCAATTTGTACATCAAGATCTCTTGCATCAGCTAACAGGCGAGTAATATTTTTTATTTCACTTTTCCATTTTTTGTAGTCTTTTCTAGGAAAACATAATCTGAAGACGGGTAATGCAGCTCTAAGTCTGCGAGAGGCGACACGTGTCTTGTGGACACATTCAGAATCTTTGTTTTCTATTACACCGTATATCTGGTTTTCAAATACATCTAGAAGCTTCAAGATTGTTTCAGAGCCGAATTTGCAGTAACTTGGGTCAACTTGGCACGTTTGGGGATTAATTGGAACGTTCATTCCACACACCTCTATTTTGGATGAGCCAAGCTTGGGAATTGATGGTTTTTTCCCCTTCTTTTGGTGTAACTCTCACGTAAGTTCCGTCTGGCAAGAGCCTTCTTGCTTTAACGTTGTCCCGAAGGTGGATTTTCAGCATATTTTCCAAGATTGCTCTTTTGAGGTGTGGATCGGGAACTGACATGAGAACTTCAATTCTTTCGTTTAGGTTTCTAAACATCATATCTGAGCTGCCAATAAGTACTTCAGGGTTTGCGTCGTCTCGGAAGTAGTAGATTCTTGCGTGCTCGAGAAAGCGCCCTACTATAGATATCACGGAAATGTTGTCACTTATCCCTTTTATTCCCGGTCTTAAACAGCATAATCCTCGGACGTTGAGGTCGATTTTAATTCCAGCCCTGGATGCCCTGTAAAGGGCCTGAATAACTTCTGTCTCCTCTAGATTGTTTAATTTAAAAGCCAAATAACCATTACCAGTTTGCTGGTGAAAATGTATTTCTTTATCTATTCGTTTGAGGATTTCCTTTTTCAGCGTTTTTGGGGCTACCAGCAAATGATTAAATTCTTTTTCTTGAAGTCCATTTATTATGATGCCGAAAAGTTCTTCAAGTTCTGCTCCTACTTCAGGGTTTGCTGTTAAGTACCCTATGTCGCCGTATATTTTTGCTGTTACTGCGTTATAGTTTCCTGATCCAATGTGACTATATCTTATAATTTGGTCTCCTTCTTTTTTAACGATTAAGCATAGTTTTGCGTGTACCTTTAAATTGGGAAAATTATAAACGGTGTTTACTCCGCCTTGTCTTAGTTTTGAAACTAATATGATATTGTTTTCTTCGTCGAATTTTGCTTTCAATTCGACTATTGCTGTAACTTTTTTACCTCTTTCGGCAGCCTCTATCAATGCCTCCACAACAGGTGAATTATGATCCATTCGATACATTGTAATGCAGATTTCCAAAACGCTTGGATCCTTTGCTGCTTCTTTAAGCAGGTCGATGATCACTTCAAAGCTGTCATAAGGGTGATATAAGACAAAGTCTTGTTTAGCAATGGTTTTGAACATGTCTTTTTCAGGAGACAAAAGCGGCGAGAAACAGGGCAAGAAGGTTTTATCTTTGAGTTCCGGGCGGTTTATTTTGAGCAGTTGCCAAAGGTCTACGAAACCTAGTGGTCCATCAAACTCGTAGGTTAAGTATTCAGGCAGTCCTAAAGCCGTAGCTACCTTTTCTCTAACTAGTTCGGGGACTTTACGTTCGAACTCTAATCTACTTGCGAACCCAGCTTTTCGAGTGGACAGGCCTTTTTTAACAGAACTAAGAAAGTCGGCAGACTCATCCATGATAATATTAATTTCTCCATTTCGTGTTAATCTAAATTTGCAGCAAGATAGATTTTTTTCATTTGGGAAAAATATTTGCAGATTACTCTCCATCAAATCCTCTAAGAAGACGTAGTTATAGTGTACGCTTGCTTCTCCTTCTAGAGTTAATTGGCTACTGCTTTTTGGGATTCTAATAAGTCTTCCAAACATTTCAGTTGGAACGTCAACCAAAAAGAAGGAATCTGGATTAGCAAAGCCGGTTACATAAAGCGTAATGTGTAAATTTTCTAATACTCCGCCATCAAATCCTTCGCGTGGAGTTTTGATTAACGGAAGAATACTTTGTTTGAAGAAATTGCGCAAATTTTCCTTGTCTTTTTCTCCTAATTCGCTAAATTTCCAAATATAAATTTTCTCTTTGGCGAGAGCGGGAAGAAGTTCGTTTCTCCAACAATCTGCATGTTTTTTGATTAGTGGAATGATTTCTTCTCTTGTTGCTTCAATCTGTTCTGTGGCGGTCATCCCGTCAGTTGATTTCTCGTTAGATCCTGCTTTGATTTTTTTCATAAGTCGAGGAATTCGTGTCATGAAAAACTCGTCGAGGTTGCTTCCGCAGATTGCGATGAATTTGACTCTTTCCAACAAAGGATGCCAACGGTCACGTGCTTCCTCTAGGACGCGTGCATTAAATCTGATCCAGCTGAGTTCCCTGTTTAGGAAATAGTTTGGGTTATCTAGGAGTTTTTTCTCGCTTAAGTCAAAATTGCCATCAGGATCATTTTTTTGCTCGGACATAGACTATTGCATCCAGCGTTTTTGGAGGTTTCTGCTAGACTCATCGTTAAGCAGAGATAATTAGTTTTACCTCTTTATCAGTTAATCTTCACAAAAATCTTCTTCTCAGGGACTGCGATTTTATGGTCAGCGTTTGCGCTTCCCTGAGAGTTCGTTGGTTTCCACGGTTTTTGGTTTTCTGCAGGCAAAATTTTCGTATTCAAATAGTGGAATTTTTTTGGTTGCCATTTTCTTTGTTTCTCCGGATAACAAGAGAAACAGATGGAGGGTTAAGTGCTTCCAAAATAGATTATATAGTAATATATATCTCTATATATTTAATTTGATAAAAGATGTTATAGCAAGGGTTATATTTTGGTCAAAGATTTTAGGATATACATGATTCTTTAAAATTAAAAAGGAAGTGTGATTTAACGTGAATTCTCTAACATTAAAAGAAAGTGGTTTTTCGCAGCCATGTTCCTTGAAAACTGTTTCATTCTCAAGCCTGCCCTCTATTAGTAACAGTGTTTTCGCTATAATAGATACGTCTCTTACTGGGAAAGCAGCAACAGACATAATCTATATTGGTCGATCCAAAAAGCTTGCCAGAAGGATTTTCGGAGGATACTTAGCTGGATACGGCGGAAAAAACACAAAGAAAATCAGTAAATCCTTGCTAGGCGACGGTTACATTGAAAAAACTGCCATCAGCTGGGTGTCCTATGATAAACCAAAAACAATGCAAAAAGAACTATTGAACAAATATGTACAAGAACATGGAAAAGCTCCTTTGTGGAATGCTTCAAAAAAGAAACTGGGGAAGACCAAAAGAACCGTAACTGCAAAGACAAAATTCTTAGCAGCTGCTCCATCTAAGGCTAAAAAAGCCGAAAAAAAACCCACTCCACCAGCAAAAGTCAAAGCTACAGTAAAACCTACCCCTGCAAAGTCAACGATCCCACCAAAAGTTACAGTCCCTCCAAAGCCAACAGAACCAAGTTCTAGCTCAAGTTCTGTTCGCGCAAGTACAGATTCGGCTCAAAAACCTGCTTAGCAAAGAACCCTAAATTAACCCTCAGATACTTTTTCTTTTTTTGAAGAATAATATTGAATAATATCGTAAGTTGACCAAGGCAAGCAGTCTTTGGGTTTGAAACCTAAGAGTTCAGCGTAATGGTCAATTAACTCTGTGTTTTCCGCTTCAATTTCCATAAACTCTGGAATGAAACTGTATGCTTCTAAGTAGTGGTCCATGTCGAAGCGTGCGTTGTCCAGTTTGTAGCTAATACGATGTTTAAGCATATTTTCCGTTTCGTGTAAACCCAAGTTTTCAAGGATTTTTCGCATTTCTTCAATGTTTGACACGTCAACGGAATATTCTTCTGCTTCTTTAGCAGTTTGAGTTGTGTGGACTTTTTTGTACGTTAATTCAACTTTGTTGTCTTCTCTTCTTAAACGCAAAACGTCTTTTGCTTTTATTATTTTGCCATCTTGGAAATCAAAGAAGATTGTTTGGATGTCACTATCCAAAATTTTTTTGGCGCCCAAACTTGTGAGTCTTTCTTCAACTTCTTTTCTGTCTATATCTAGAATCTTTACTTCTATTTCTTTCATAAAAGTCAAAGAAAGCGGGTTGGTAGTTAAAACTTGCTGTTGATCGGTGTTTGAATTAGAGAATTGGTTGATTGTGTGTTTAGTTCATGCATCTGAATCGATTTAATTATGACTTGGCTTGTTTTTTTGATGACTTGATAATCTAATCCGCAGACTGGACAGAATATTATTTCATAGTTGCCGAAATCGCGCAAGGACGTTACTCTAAGAGTGCTTTACATCAGGACTTGGGTGTTGACACACCCGTCTAATTACTTATTATAGTCTATTTTTTTGTCTATAGATTATTTGTGCAATTCTTAAAAACCAACAAGGGCATAATATATTTTGCCGAAACATGCAGATCAAAAATCTCCGATGAAAACCTCAGCGAATCAACGTTCAGCAAACCCATGATTCCCGAAATCGGATTTCCCAATTTTGTATCCCACCTGTTGGACGTTAGATTCGCTGAGTCCACACTTTTAGTTTAGTGGGCATGAACCCAACTCAGCCAAAAAATAAATTGCTGAAGCTTAATTGAATTTGTTTGCTAATATTTTGTAAATTGAACTGAAAAGAAAATAATCAACCGTCAACTTCACAAGACTTGCTAATTGAAGAAGTAGACCCGGAATCTGTGAGAGCAGAAAATCTGATGCAATTATTAATTTTAACAGAAAGGTTATTACTTTTAGACTGATTCAATCGTAAGGCGGAGAGAAAGAAAGGTGCCCCTTACATTTATTATTGGAACAGCTGGTTCTGGCAAATCCCTGTTTACTGCGGCTTTCAGCGAATGGCTAAAGATGTCAAAGCAGGATGTTGCCGTGGTCAATTTAGATCCTGGTGCGTTGAAGCTTCCTTATTCGCCTGATGTCGATGTGCGCAATTATGTCGATGTTGGCGATATAATGGAAAAGTATGGCTTAGGACCTAACGGTGCCTTGATTATGGCTGCTGACTTGATTGCCGATGAAATTGAAAATTTAACCCGCGATATCGAGGAAGCGCACGCAGATTTTGTTTTAGTGGATACTCCAGGGCAAATGGAATTATTTGCTTTCAGAGCAAGTGGACCATACATAGTAAATGAGTTGACAAAAGAACCAAAAGCCTTAATCTACCTCTTCGACGCAGTCTTCTCGATTAACCCACTTAACTACGTTTCAAACATGTTTCTCTCGGCTGCAGTTTTCAACCGATTTTTCCAGCCACAACTTCATGTACTTTCAAAAACGGATTTGCTGCCAAAAAAGGATGTTCAAGCAATTGCCTCTTGGTCAGCTAACACCAGAGCGCTTGAAGATGCAATTGAAGAGAAACTAGAGGGTACGAAACGCCTTTTTAGCCGCAACATGATGCAAGCCATAAACAAACTCGGCATGAAATTTTTGCTTATGCCTCTTTCCTCAAAAACAAATGAGGGCATGACTAACATCAACACGACTCTTGAACGAATTTTAAACGAAGGCGAAAAATACACAACATAATCTCAAACGCTAATCAGTGACCAGCTGGCTGCAAAAGCTCCACGTTTTGCCTTCAAAGCCGTGTCAGACCCGGCGACAATAACAACGTCATTATCCTCAGGCTTTAATTCTTGAAGAATTTGGTTTGCTGCCTTAGGATACTGCTTCTCAATACAATCGCTGACTGATTCAATACGCAAATGGCCATCTTTATAAACACTGACTAAGGCTTTACGGGCACCTGCAATAATTGCCGCATCTCGTTGGTCAATTCCTGATCGTACTTTTTGACCGCTGTTTTTAACTAAAAAAGCAAAATTGTATTCTGATTCGCTTAGTTCGGTTTTCGGAATTTCCATGCGCTTTGGGAAAACTTGTTCAAATTGCTCCCAAACTTCTAACCCTTTTTTTGTTAAACTGCAGCCCTCTTTCGAAGTGTCAATTAAACCAGCTTCTCTAAGTCTGCGTATTATTGTACGTACTGCTCCATCGCCAACATTTAGTTTCTTCGCTAACTTGTTTCTGCCCATGGGCTCCTTTGACATCAGCTCTAAAGCATAAAAAATATGGAATACAGTGAAAGTTGTGGAGGGTCCTGGAGCTTTTTTCCCAGCAATTTCTTGAATAAACTTTTTTAGCGATGAAACCATGTTTTGCACTATTCTAACTTAAGGTGAGTTAGGTTTTTATAATTTGTTAAAGACGATTCAGATTAGTCTTTGTATGCTACAACTGAAACCTCAATTAAGGCATTACCCTTCAATTCTACGCCAACCGTTAGGCGAGCAGGAAATTCTTCATCAAAGAACTTTGCGTATTCTCTGTTGAACTCATCAAATAAACTCATAGAAGAAAGAAAAACGTTTGATTGAACGACGTCTTTAAGGCTATAACCTGTAGCTTCCAAAATGGCTTTTATGTTTTCCATAACTTGTCTTGTCTGCAATGCGACATTGTCAGCAACTATTTTTCCTTCCTTCGGATCGATCGCAAGTTGCCCAGAGATAAACAGAAATTTGCCGACCAATACCGCTTGACTATAGGGACCGATAGGCTTTGGTGCTTTTTCGGCGAATATCGTTGTTTTCATTTTTCCCTTGTTGTGTGTGTAAGTTTAAGCATTAAAATGGTTCTATTGCCCAGAACTAGCTCTTATTATCCGTTGATTAACTTCTTACTTTGTAGAAAGGCTTTTAAGAAAAACTTCAAGTAATTTAAGTTCTTATTTACAATATTATGGAAAGATTCCTATGCGAATAAACGGAAAATATTTGTTCACTTCTGAGTCAGTTGGAGAAGGCCACCCCGACAAAGTAGCAGACCAAATCTCCGACAGCGTTCTAGACGCAATATTCACTGTCGACCCTAAAGCACGAGTTGACTGTGAAACACTTGTAATGCAGGGAACCGTAATGATAACAGGTCAAATTACCACCTGCACATATATTGACATCCCAAAAATTGTCCGACAAACCCTAAAAGAAATCGGGTTTGACAATGCAAAGGACGGTTTGGACTGGGAAACCTGCGGCATTTTGGTTTCATTGACTGCGCAGTCTCCAGACATTTCCATGGGCGTTACCGAGTCTAAAGGTCATGAGCAAGGAGCCGGTGATCAAGGAATGGTTTTTGGCTACGCAAGCAACGAGACAAAAGAACTTATGCCCCTGCCAATTATGCTGGCGCACAAACTTGTCAAACGCTTAGCTGAATGTAGAAAAACTAAAATTATCCCTTGTCTGCGTCCTGACTGCAAGTCTCAGGTCACAGTACAATATGAAAATGGCAAGCCAAAATGCGTTACTGCAGTCGTTATTGCTGCTCAAAACAATGGAAGCCTCGACGACGCCAAATTCAAGGGTGACATTATCGAAAAAGTCATAAAATACGTAATTCCGCCGGCTATGCTTAGCCCAGACGTGAAATACGTTATTAACGGAACGGGCAGATTCGTTATCGGCGGAACCCTTGCTGACTCAGGTTTAACAGGCAGAAAAATCATCGTCGACACGTACGGCGGGGTCGGAAGCCACGGCGGCGGATGTTTCAGCGGCAAAGACCCATCAAAAGTTGACCGTTCAGGCTGTTATATGGCAAGATACATCGCCAAAAACATTGTTGCTGCTGGTTTAGCTGATCAATGTGAAATCCAAATTTCATACGCAATCGGTGTTGCGGAACCAATTTCGGTGCTTGTCAATACTTATCAGACTGGGAAAATGGCTGATGAGCAAATTCTTGAGCTTATTAAGAAAAACTTTGACATGAGACCAAAAGCTATTATTGAGCAGCTTGACCTGCTTAGACCAATCTACAAGAAAACCGCGGTTTTCGGGCATTTTGGAAGGGAAGAACCCGAGTTCACATGGGAAAAAACCGACAAAGCTGAAATACTCAAAAAAGAACTGGAAAGAACCAAGAAAACGTAATTTTTCTCTTTCTATTTTTCTTTTCCTAAATAGATCTAAAACAGATTTTCTTCGGCTGGAAATTCTATTAAGGTCGAAATGGGTTAGAAACCGCTTTGAAACTCGATGATGCTTGCAGGTTTTTTAGATTTTGACGGGCAGTGACGTTCTGTGACGTTTTATGACGTGTAGTGACGTATTGTGACGTTTGGTGACGGATAGTGACGTATAGTGACGCAGCCTGCTAAGAAATTAAGCTTTGATTCAAAAAAGCAACCCAAAAAACAAACAACAAAAATCTGGAAAAACGAAAATGCTTAATCACCGTTAGCCTTCGATTTTTTACCCTGAACATTCTTGGGCTTCTTTAGACTTTTTCCGACTTTATTCGACTTTTTTGGACTTTTTCCGACTCAACCTGCAAAGGATACGAGATTTATTTCAAGAAAACAACCTAAAACACAAAGAACAAAAACTGCACAAAAAACCGTCAATAACCAATTCTCGAATAGAAAAAACTGATCCAAATCTTATTACTCAACGATGGCTTTTCCGCCATTCGCCTCTACCAAACTTGCAAGTTCACGAATGGCTTTCAGAAGCTTATCTTGAGGTTTTTCTTTCTCTTTTGCTCTAATGGTTAGGTGGAGTTCAACGTGGGGTTTATTTCTGGATGGAATTGGATTTGAATTTGTGCAAACATGAGATTTAATGTAGATGCCTTCGTTGTCAGCCATCGCCTTGTCAATTAGCGGTGCTAAATAGGATTCAACCATGTTGTCTACAAACATGCTTTTTTCACAAAAAACGCTATCGCCGACGGCTTGTTTAATCAGCGGCGCTATTGTTTCTGTAAAAATCGCTTCCATTTCTGAAGGTACACCGGGTAAAGCAAACAAAACTGTTCCCTCCACCTCAACCCGCAGCCCTGGCGCAGTCCCGATCGGGTTATTCACGACCTCTGTTGCCTCCGGAAAGGTTGCCATTTTAACTCTTGGCGCTGTCAACTCAACCTCTGAGGATAATTGCCGTTTTCTCGCATATTCTATGCATTTCTGCTTGACCATTGCCAATGCTTTCGGGTTTATTTCTAATTTGCGATTTAACGCCTTTGCTATGCCTTGTAACGTTTTATCGTCAAAAGTTGGGCCTAATCCGCCTGTGGTGATTATAAACTGCGGTTTTCGCTCTATAGCTTCTACGGTGCATTTGCCGATTTCCTCAATGATGTCTTGGATTACTGTTACTCGCTTAACGTTTGCTCCTAGCTGAGTGGCTTGTTTAGTTAGCCAATATGCGTTTGTGTTCTGTATTTTGCCTATTAGTAACTCGTTGCCGACACAGATTATTTCAATTTCCACGGACATGGCATTTCGCATCTTTACAGTTGGCTAAATTAGGAATTGCTTGTTTTCTTTTATACCGTTTGATTGTTTTTTGCTTAACGGCATGGGCATAAAACGGTTGAAAACTCTAAAACTAGACTATAGTCAAAGCTAACTAAAAGGTTTAGTTAGGGTTTAAGCGGTTTTATTTTTTGCTGAGATACCATTTGAGGTATTCTTTTTTGCGGTTTTGTTTTGCTTCTTCTTCAGTTTCGTAGCCTGGCCTGTTTTTGTCACGGTAGTCGTTTAGTTCTTGGCCAGTGCAGGATAAACCGCAGCTTTTGCAGACATAATGCTTGGTCAAAGAGATGTATTGCATTTCTCCGCCGCATTCAGGACAGTAATTTACCATTTTTTGTTTCTCTCCTGATTAATTTGTAGTAAATCGATTGCGCAGAGATATTAGTCTTCGCATGGCTTAGAAGAGTTTTTGACCAAAAAATAAGGCTATTTATCTTAGACATGTGAGTAGACTTTGTCACTGCTATATTTTCCTGTGTCCATTTCCTGCTCGATTTCTTTTAGAAGCAAAATGCGTTTAAACGTTGGTGGATGAGTGGCAAATAAATTGTTCATTTGCACCCAAGTGCTTTTGGATTCTTTCTCCATCGCCAACTCCAACTCTCGTTCGTCCAAAACGCCGTCATGGTCTAAGTCATACTCGTCCTTATTCTCCATGATTTTCTGAACTTCTTGTCTGGCCGCGGCTGGGTCTTCAATGTAGAATGCTCTTACTCCTTCCGGCGCTTTAGGTGAAAGGGACAAACCATAGGTGATTTTTGCCAATGCGCTTTCAAGCTCTCGTGGGTTTCCTGTAACATAAGCGGAATAGGCATCGGCATAGTGTTCTCTAAGTCGGCTTAGTCTCATGACAATCAAGAACGTTAATATGTATATTATAAAGGCAATTACGCCAATTGCAATCAGTGCGGCACCAGAATTGTCTTTACTGTTTCTTCGTCCACCGCTAAAAGCACCCGCAAACAACGTTACCTGTGCAACGTAGTATGCAATCAACGGCAAGGCCGAGAGAACAGTCATAACAATGTAGTCTTTATGTTTAACGTGGCCTAACTCGTGAGCTATAACACCCTTAATTTCGTCTTCGTTCAATTGCTTGAGTAGTCCTTCATGCACGGCTAAGGTGGCGCTGCTTGTGCTTCTGCCAAAAGTAAATGCGTTAGGCGTATTATTTGGAACTGTGGCTAATTTGGGCATAGGTAAACCGCTTTTGTCGGCTATTTCTTTAACTGTTTTTTCTAGCCACGGGTTTTCGCCAGGTTTAAGGTAATGCAGGTGGGTTGTTGCGGCAACAATGGCTGGGCCTACCGCATACTGGAATAATATGAAGAGTGCTGAACCGCCTAAAGCAACAGCTAAACCAACAAAAACATCCAATTGTAGGAAGAAAACGATTGCGAAAACAAAAAGGGCAAATATGAAGGCTGACAAGAACATCGAAAGCCACATTGCAAACTTCAATTGTGAAAGACTAGCCAACTAATACTACCCTCTCGTTATTTTTCAAACAAGTATTAAGATAAGGAATTAAGTCTTTTCCCTAAATTACTAACTTATTTATTTTTTAAAAAATAAAAAGAAAGATTAGATTGGGTATGCTCCGCAAGTTTTGCAAAATTGGATTTTGGTTTTTATGTAGCTCTTGCACTTAGGACACTGAATAGCACCTTCAACCTTGGGGAACACATCTTTTGGTACGCCGAATTTCTCACGGAACGTTTCATAATAGAGCAGTTGTTCTTTATCTTGAATTTCAACGTCATCTGCTGCTTTTATCGCCTTCTTTTTCTCTGCAAAGTCCTTGTCTGTGACAAAGTCATTAAAGTGTGTTCTCAACGACTCGGTTCCTGTGCCTGCTTCAAGAGGTGCTTTGGGTCTCCAGATAACGTCTTTGGGTATTGCATCTTCGTAAGCTTTTCTTAGAATCCATTTGCTGTATTTTACGCCGTTGTACATGTTTATCTTGAATTTGATCGGTAGTTTCTTTGCCCAAGTCATGAACTCTGAATCCATGTATGGCGCTTTGATAGTCATGCCAAGAGCAGCAGCCATAGGAAGTGAAGAGAAACCCATTTCCGCCCACATTTCTTCTTGTTTCTTAGCGAATTCATCTTCTGTCAGGTGGAATTGCCATGGGTAACCAAAAAGCTCATCTAAAGCGTCGCCTGTGAATACGCTCTTTATTCCTCTTTTCTTAAAGATGCTTAAGCCAATGAATACCGGGAGGCTATTTCTGATTTCCATTGGGTCAAATTTTTTGAGTGCTTCCACAACTTTCGGGTAGTATTTCAGTACGTCTTCGCGTCCGAATTGGTACGTTTCTTGTTTAAGGTGCAGTAGTTCTACCATTTTCTTTACGTATTCTGTATCCTTGGGAGCTCCAGCTTTGAAGGCTAAGGTTAGGCATGGAATATCAGGTTTGTATTTCACTGCTTCGTAAGCGATAATTTGGGTGTCGGTTCCAGCTGAAAACAGGAAACCGTCAGCCATGTTTTTCTTGACAACTTTGTTCACTAATGTTCTTACTTCGGGCAAGAGTTTTGTGTATTCTGATGGATTTAGCGTCATTTCTTTCCCTCGCAATACATTGTTTGTCATGCATCCAGTATTTAAGGTTTCTTCATATGCAAACAAAAGCAAAAAAATAGTAAACAGATGTGTTGAAAGTGTGCAAAATACTGAACAATCGAGTTATTACACATCTAAAACAGCACATTTAAAAGTGCAAAATCGAAAATCAATAGACACCCAGCGCAATCATCAAAGAGGATTAACAATTGAAAACATGCGTACTCCATATGAAAATACGAAATTCAGTAGAAAGCAACATAGAAGCGGCCAAAACAGCAATCCAAAAAGCAGCTAAACAAAAACCAGCACTAATCGCTCTTCCAGAATACTTCACGGTTCCAAATTGTATGGGTGACTTTAACGATGCGGGGAAAATCTCGCAAGAAACCCACAGAAAAACTATGGATTTTCTTGAGAAAATTTCAGGAGAACTAGATGATATCTATCTTCTCGGTGGTTCAGTACTTGAAGAAGACAACGGCAAATACTACAACACAAGCACGCTTTGGAAAAATGGTTTCTTATTGGCTAAATACAAAAAAATAAACCCCATCCAAGCTGAGATCAAAGCTGGCGTCACCAAAGGCAACCAACCAGTTGTAGTCAAGACAGAAATCGGCAAAATCGGACTTCTGGTATGCGCAGACTCGTTTGATCCTGACCTTATAAAACAAACCGCTACTCTGGGCGCTGAAATAATTTCTCTTCCTGTTGCAGCAATGGGCACTCACCCAACCGTTCAGGGACATCCATTAACTTTGCAGATGGCACGTGACTATGGATTGTTTGTGCTTAAGGTCGGTAATGTGTGCTCAAGCATGCGGGGTGGAAGAAGCGCAATCATTGCTCCATGGGGGATACTTGGCGAAGTAACTGATGCACCTGAAGACTCAATATTAACACGAGAACTTGACATGCAACGGCTTAAAGAATATAGAAAAAAACTTAGTAAATCTTAGCCCATTCATCAACGATTCGGCTCATTTCATCAAAATTATACTTCCTAAGCCATTCTCGAAAGTCACTATTCTGAACGGCAAAACGACAGATTTGCTTGGCATTGTCTGAGTCATGGACTAAAAGCAGCACTGCATCCAACTTGTGTCTGGACACGTACGCCACTGTTTTCAGTAATGCCTCAAGTTTCTCGTCGGTTGGAATTTCAGCACTCAACTCTAAAACAACAGGCTTCTTCAACAAAGCAACGAAATCTCTTGCTATCATGTCAACCCAGTAATTAGTCAAGTAATCTCTTGAAGAAAGCGGCACATGGAAATAATCAACCATTTCAGCTAACGCGGTTAAGTCTAACCCGAATCTTTCTTTGGCAAGTACTGGGTCGGGGTAAATTTCAACAGCAAAGGTGCCCTTGGTGTGTGTTTTTGCTTCTTTCAGGAACTGTGTTACTGTTTCGGCTCTCCAATCTGTCCAGTTCAAGCCGCTTTGTTTCCACAATTGGGTGCATCTTGGGCAGATACAAAATTCTTGGTCAGGAAAATGATAAAGGTTTAATGTTACACCCGCGATTTTTTCGTTGTTGAGGTTGTCAAGATAGGTAAAAACTTTAGCTCGGTAGTCTGGGTGCGTGGGGCAAACGAAATCGAAAGCGAGATTGTTTCGTCTATTCTTGCGGAGCGCTGGTCCATTTTTGGAGAGGGCGACTAGGCTTGGGTCTTCCCGTATTGCTTTTGCGTCGCAGAATACTGTTACGTCGTTTTGCATGTCTTTGACTGCTGGGAATGCTTGGCCGTCTGCCCATTTGGAGTAGTAAACGTGAAGGTCAAAGCCCTCGACTTTTTGTGGGGCGTAGGTGACTAAACCTATTTTCATGGTTTAACACGCATCTCGCAAACAATATATTCTTGGCGCTTATTTAATTGTTGATTCCCATGGGCAAGCAGCAGAAATCCGTCATTCTCATTGACGTCGCCAAATGCGCTCCCTGCACTGGGCAGATTTGCATTGGTGTTTGTCCACAAGGCGCACTAGAAGAGGGAAAGAACAGGAAACCTCAAGTTGTCGATGTCGTGCAGTGCACTAAGTGTGGCATATGCGTAAACTTATGCCCGACCAAAGCGATAACAATTAATTCAGACAAATCAAAGAAATAGTTTGTTGTATAGGTGACTTGCCTGTGGAAGAGTTTAACCTTGCTGGCGGCACCAAACTTATCGTAAAAGAAAACGTGCTAGCCGTAATTTGTGATACTGCTTTAATTACTGTAAGTTCAGCGTTTTACAATGGCGGGTACAAACAGATTAAAGCTGTCCTCAATGTAGGCGTGCCGGAAGGATATAATGACCGTTCCTTGCACCTTGACCCGCTGAAACTAATCAACTCATCGGCGGCAAAACTGGGAATCACGAAAGATTACCTTGCCATGGTTACAGCTGCAAAAATTAATAATTACAGCTTAGTTAGCAAGAAGGCTGATGATTTTTCAGTCAGCGTTGTCGTAACGGCAGGCTGCAAACATGGCGAATCCTCAGGTGAAGAGATGGATGTTCAAGAAATCCATGGCACCATAAACATCATCGTCTTAATCGATGGTAAGCCCACTGAAAGCTGCGTGGTAGCTTCTCTAATCACCGCTACTGAGGCAAAGTCGGCGGCACTGCGTGATTTAGATGTTAGAAGCCTCTACACAGGAGATTCAGCCACAGGATCAATTACCGACAGCGTAACAATCGCCTCAACAGATATCGGCAAAACAATCAGTTACGGGGGGCCAGCATCAAAATTGGGAAAGCTAGTTGGAAACTGCACAAGAAAAGCGGTTACTGAAGCCTTAATCAAGCAAGAGCCATTTTGGGCATGTAGAACCGTAATCGATAGGCTAAAAGAGAGGCATCTGCCGCTTGAGAAACTAGCAGCCGAATTATCGAAAGTTGAAGGTTTAGCTCTTGATGAAAGTGGTTTAGCGGAAATTTTGAAGAATAACCCGGTTACCCTTACTTATTTGCTGGCAGCAGCAAAACTGGATGACGACGTCAAAAAGAACCTGTTGCCTCCCGAGCTGGGCGATGTAGCTGATTTAAGCAAATATTTTGGTCGTCTTTCTCCAGGTCAATCGGATTGCTCAAAGCTGCGCGGATATGATTTGGCTGATTTGCCTCCACTGCTAAAACATGTTTTAGTTAAAATTGTAAGTGAATCTCTTTCCAAGCGTTAACATAAGTGAATTGTTTGTTTTCTTTTTCGATCTTTTGGCAATGTGTCATTGAGTTAGATGCTTGTGCTGTAGTGGGCGCAATTTTTTTCTTTGTGTTTTAGGTTGCTTTTTTGATTTGGGGTTTGTAGCGTTTGCAGGTCACGTACAGAAAAGGTTGGAAAAGGCTAGAAAAGGTTTGAAACGTACCAAAAAGGTTAGGAACGTACAAAAAAGTATAAAAAAGTATTTTTGTTGCTCAGGGTCTTATTTTTATGAGAATGGTACTTCTACTTGCCTTGAATTTGTAATGAGCTTCCAAGGTTAACGGTAATGTAAGAACTTTTGAAAGGTAACTGTTGTTTTCTTGCACCTAAATCCAGCGGTTCAGGGTCCTTAAAAATTGATATTCAACTTTTCTATCTTTTTTCTGGAGTTTTGAGGTTCACCAAAAAGACTTAAATAACTTGCACTTTTATTCGGTAGGTAAAACAAAAATCATAATGGTGAATTAACTTGAAATTCGGCGTATTTCTCTATCAACCAGAGCCTGTTGAAGGTGTTGATTACAATTTCTATCGTTTAAAATCAGAATCAGGAATCGTTGGAAAGGCCAACCCAAAAATGTACACTAACATCGCATGCTTCGGCGACAATTTCATGGCGGCAAAACGCCCTGATTGGGTCTCCGTAAGCTCTTTCGGCCCAGCACTCCGCACTAACAAACGCTACAATCTTCGCTGGGACGTTGTCTGCATGACTAACCCAGAGGCCAGAGAATACAACCTGAAAATCATCGCTGAATCTGCCAAACTCACTCCGGGCATCAGCATCAGCAGTCAACACTTTGCAGACCAAGGTTTCTGTACTTGCCCCCGATGCATAGAGCAGCAAAGCAAAAGCGGCTTAAGCTGGGTTGCGTGGCGAGCGAAAACTGTAACTGATTTTCTTGCTGAAGTTAAAGAAGTAGTCTCAGGCAAACCACTCTTCGTCAACTGCCTTCCTGACCCCTTACTGGGCAAGGAACGCTTCGGCTACGACTTTGAAGCCATGGCACAATACGCTGACTACTTTGTTATCCCAATGTTCAGCAAGGCTTACCCGACCCCGTGGTATTGGGAAACCATTGCAAAAGGCTACAAAAGCTTCCTCAAAAAACCAGTGTTTGTAAACTTCTATGTTCGTGGACCAAACGAAACATGGGATACTGTTGCACCGACAAAACAAATCATGACCGTGGCCACTCGTGTTGCAAGACAAGGAGTTGACGGCATAATCTTCCTAGCGGAAAAAGCCCAATGGATAGAGGAGTTCCAAAAGAATGCAGTTGCAGACAAAGAAACACGAGAGTTCTTGAAAGGTCACAACGGTGACGAAGTACTGGAACTTTTCAATAGATGGGAAAAGATGCTAAAAGCTTAGCTTTTTTTTACCCTAAATCTTAAGTTTTTGTTTTACGAAATTTTTTTTTAGTCAGCGTTATTATAGTTGGCTTTTCATCCTGAAAACGAAGCTTTGTTAGTGAAAAAAGTTGAAGAACAATTAAATAGGAAACAATTATTTTACGAAGCTTTAATCCTCTTCCTTAATATTCGCTGCTTGGTTCTTTCTAATTAAAGCAATTACCGCAAGAACCAACACAATGGCGCTAAGAGAAATTGCTATTGAAGTGAAACCGATGCCGATGGGCGATAATCCCAGAAATAAACCGTCTAATCCAGCTAAACCAAAGCTTAAGGCAACTGACAAAACTATTTCTTCTACAAAATCAAGCCTGTTCTTACCCAGAAAAAGCACGTTCACTAGGCAGTAACCAGGCAAAAAAGCAATAAAAACAAAAGCAAAAAAGTAACGGAAAACAACAAAAAATGATTCACTTGGTATGAAAATAGCAGCCAATAATGAAAGAACGGTGAAAGTAACGATTATTTCAAGCCATCGCAGAGGTTTCAGTTTTTAGCCTTCAAAAAATTAAATAATAAAAAATAAAGGAAGGAAGTTTACATGAAGGCCTTGTATATTGGATGAGTCTCTTCGAGTGGTCTTGTGCCTAGGTCGCCTGCGGCTGAAGCAATGTATGTGTCGACTACTGCAACGGCTGGGAATACCCATTCTGCTTGTTCTGCTGGTCCAATCATTAGCCAGTTTGCGCCTACTGTTTGCATAATTGCGTTGGTTGCGGTTCTGCATCCTGGTCGGAATTCTTTGGCGAAGTTTGCTTTGACCCAACCCATGGTTGTGACAACGTTTCCGCTGCCTAAACCTACTGGATGACCATACTTTTCTTTCATGATTGGTATGGTTCTTACTGCAGTGCCCATGTCTGGAGCAAACGCGGGAATAGCTGTGTCAATCAACGGTTTTGTGATTCCTGCTTTATCAGCTAATGCTAATGCTTCTTGGATAACTTTCATTTTGCCTTCGAGAGTTGTATCTTTTGGATCGTCAGCAAGAACTATTGACATTTTAATTCCGCTTTCTTTGAGCTTTGCCAGTTCCACGTCTGTAACGCCTTTGTAGACAGAGTTATAGAGGCATCTGTCTGCTAGACCCATCTTCTTTGCCATGTCGGCCGCTGCCATTCGTGTCTTTGGGCTCATTGCGTCAAGCATCAATGGCGCGTCACTGTGTTTTGAGACGAAATCAATGTATTTTTCGAATGCCATCTCGGTTGTGCCGACGATGTCAAAAGCGAATTGTACTCCAGTAATATCACTTTGGGTTTGCATTGTGTTTATGATTTGTTCTGCAGCATTTGCGTCAAAAATACCTTTGTTTGCATCTGTAACCATTTTCTGGCCTAGCCAAAAGATAGAACCAATCAAAAAAGTTGGTAATTCACCTGGCTGACCGCCGACTTTCGCCCTTCCAATAGTGTAGATATTTTGTTTCGTATTGAATTTAAAGGACATTTTTCCTCATCTGATGGATTTATTTCTTGCCAAGAGCTTTCTTTGCTAACTCGGGAGCTTCTTCCTTGTTTTTGCCAAAGAGTGCGCCCATCGCGTCAGCATCTTCTTTCTTGACTGCTGCGCCACCCATGATTATTCCAATTTTGCCTTTTAATCCGGCTGCTTTTAATAATTCGTCGAGTTTTGCAAGGTTGTTTTTTGCTGGTACTGTGTTAACTGATATTGCAATAATGTTTGCATTGTTTTCTTTTGCTTTGTCAACAAAAACTTGTGGTGCAACGCTTTTTCCAACATCAATTGTTTTGAATCCAGCGCGTTTTAGTGACCTTCTGACTGCTTCTTTTGCTGTGTCATGCATGTCGGGTTCAATGTTTCCGATTACGACGATGCCGAGCGGATTTTCTGGTTCTGGGGGCTCTTTTTCCATCATAGATTTAAGCCATGACATTTAAACACCTTATTTTCCTTTTTAGTTACTCTGGGCTTTTTATACTCGAATTTCATATTTAAAGTTTGACCAATATTCCATCAATCCTAAAAACAAAAAATAGAGAAAGGCGGGGGAGCGAATGTTCAAAGCAACTGGAAAACATATCTTACTACTTCTGATTTTTGTTTTTGCATTCGCCTACCGCATGATTCTAATGCTGTGGACCCCTTATCCGCCAGGCGCAGACATCGGTTTACATAACAGCGTCATTAACTCAATCACTCAATCAGGTAACACCAATTTCCTGTGGAATAATTACCAGATGGGCGGTGGCTTATCATTGACTTTTCCAGGATATCATATTTTTGCTGCAGGAATCATAATGATGACTGGAATGCCTGATTACATTGCGCAAACTGTTATTGTAGCTTTGTTTTCCTCGCTTCTTGTTCTTGCTGCCTTCTTAATAACTAAAAGCGCATGGACGGAGTCAGGTGCCCTAATTGTAGCCTTTATAGTCGCAATCTCGCGACCCGACATGGAAATACTTCTTTGGGGGGGTTACCCTAACGTAATAACCCTGCTTTTGATTCCTGTAGCTTTCTATTTGTATCTGCAGAAAGACAGGTTTACGCTGACACCATTTCTTGTTTCAACCTCTATTTTAGTAGGATCAATATACCTAACACACTCGTTGAGTGCAGCCATATTCATAGCAATAACAATTGCAACAGTATTGCTCGTTATGATTTCTCCGAAAACATTTGACACTTCAAGAAAACATGTCTTCTATTGGCTACTTCCGCTTGTTCTTGGTGCTGTTCTCGTGGCACCTTTCCTTGTAAGCGCTGTCCCCGCCTATTTGTATTCTAACTCTTCATTCATCGATATCTCTGCAATTAACTCAGCCATCCTGTCAACAAGAATGCTTCCCCTAACCCTAATATTGCCGCTTTTCGTCTGTACGTTCCTATTCTTTTTCCTGTCAAAAGAGTATAAGGGACGATTTCTCTCGCTTCCAGCACTTCTGCTTTTCATGTGGCTACTTGTTCCCACTGTGCTTACCCAGGGTTACCTTTTTGGGCTCATTGTGGATTACAATAGGTTCCTTTACTTCCTTGTTTTACCCGTACTAATCCTCATCGGCATGTTCATTGAACGCGGCTCCTTTTTCTTTGCGCACATAATAGATAATTACCGTGTTTTGACGAGCCAAGTACAGAAAACAGCAAAGAGCTTTCACAAAACTCTTGAAAAGGTTTCAAGCCACATGACCTTCAAGACACTTTACACTTCCTTCATAGTAGTGATAGTGCTCATATGCCTGTTTGCTTTTCCAATTTTTATTACTCCATGGCAAGGCACCACAGACCAGAATTTCTATCAAGTCATGGATAATCCAGGCTACCAAGCTATTCAGTGGGCTAAGGAAAACACACCGCCTAGTTCAATATTTGTTTCTGATGCGCTTTACGGGTGGTGGTTTGGCGGTTTTGCTCAGAGACCAACTTTAAGTGCTGTTGATCCTCAATATTTAACCCTTGCCCGCGAGTTTGATCCAGCTACTTTTGCCAAAAATGTCTTGGATACCGACTATATGATTGATAACGGGTACATTCAGGTCAGAGAAGATGGCGGGTACATTGGGCGGCATAACCCGATGTTTTTAGCTGACCTTAACTGGACATATTTCCCCTATTCGTTCTTCCAATTTAACAACAGCGAAATTACAGTTCTTTCTGAAAATGCTGGGTCTCTGCAGTCTAGCAACATAACTCAAATTCCAGTTACCAGCATGCAGCTTGTTGGCGCCCAAACTGATAGCCCATCGATTGTTGTTAACAAAGCAAACAGTGACTTCAGTTATTCAGAAATATTGACTATCTCAAAAGGAGTTCAATTCGCAAATATGACTGTCGTGCTTCAAAGTGCCTCAGAACATGTTTCGTTAGACTGGGTTAACTTCGTGCTAAACTCTGAAGGTAGCTTTTTAGAGCCAAATGCAAGTACCGTTGCATTGTTAGACGTTGGCACGAAAGAGGTCGGTCAACTGATTTTTGTGGAAAACCAGCCGCAAGTTCACAATTACAGCAAACAATATCCTTGTATTACAGAATTGTCGTATAACTTGCAGGGACAATCCAAAGCAGAAATCCAAATCCTTGTTGGACTCTACCCAGTGTCTGATAGAGACATAGGCGACCCAGCAGTGCTCAACCAAACATTAATGACCCATCAGGCAAATCCACAAGAACAACAAAAAAATCCGCCACAACTAACAACCTTCGATTACCAAGCAGCAATTCAGCAATACGCTGTATCCTACATTGCTAACCGCGATTTTGAGGTAAACCCAAAATTTGCTAATGATCCCAATTTTAATCTGGTATTTATTAACAATGAAGTTGCAATCTTTAAGGTTAAAGGGAACGTCAATTTAGCTGGGAGCTAGCAGTAGTCTTGATGGGTAAATTGTCCAAAGAACGACAAATCGAAATCATATTCATCGTTGTCTTCTCAGTGCTAATTTTCGCCATTTTCTTTACCCTTATTTCGATGAACGGTGTGGTCTTAGGAAATGACTCTTCTGTTCACTTGAAAAAAGCCCAAATCTTCCTCCAAACAGGAAAAATACCTTTAGTTAACCTAAGTTGGACTCCTCCACTTTACGAAATTGTCCTTGCAATGTTCATTTCTCTAAGCGGCGCAACCAACATTGGGCAACAAATTTTTTTGGTAAAAACTTTAGCAGTGATAATTGATTGGCTTCTATTTCTCTCAGTTTACCTGATTGCAAGCAAATTTTTCAGTAAAAAAGTCGGCGCTGTCGCGGCCGTTTTGTTGTTAATGTGTTTTCCTATGTACGAGGTTAACGCATTTGGCGGCTACACCACTGTTCTTGCTTTGGCGTTTATGCTCTTAGTGTTACTTTACTTGACATTAGCGGCAGAGCATTTTGGGTACCTTGTAGTGACTTTTTTTGCTGCATTTGCCCTTGTTTTGTCTCATCAGCTTGCTGCCTTCCTCGCCGTTTTTATATTGCCCCCGCTTTTGCTTTTTATGCTCATAAAATCTAGAGGCTCTTACCTCAAAGTGATAATAGCTATAATTTTAGGTGGGGGGATAGCTTTCTTTCTATATTACTTTCAAGCAATGATTGGTTATCTTGGGCTGGTCATTGAATACGTATTCTTTGCGATAAAAACTTACGCGTATCAGATTCCATCAGTAAATTTTAATTCTTTCATGGTCAATTTCGGTTTTATTCTCTTCTTAGCGTTAGCAGGATTAGTAATATCTTACCGTATTCTTAAACAGAAGAAGAAACTAGTTTTCTATTTTGTAATACTGTTAAGTTTCTTTGTTCCTCTCTTTTTTGCTGAATCCTACCTGTTTGGCTTCTATATGCCATTTCAATGGTTCATTTATTACGTGACGCCTCCCATGGCAATTCTGGCGGCTGTTCCTCTAGTCTTCATTATGGATAAACTTGCATCATCCTATGCCAAAAATAGACAAATCTTTAGAAAAAACTGGGTGAAGATACTAACTATTTCCATAATTATTTTGTTTTCGTTAGCGCTTGTTTTCCGTTCAGACACAGTGTACGGAAAAATCATAGAAGCCAGCGTTTACTACTCGACAACCGACATAAAGGCGCTCGATGCAGGAGTCTGGTTAGGCCAAAACTATCCAGGTAATGCCACAGCTGTTGTCACGGAAATCCCTGGCTTTTGGTTTTCCACTTTTTCGGGAAAAAACATAATTGCGCAAACTGACCCTACCGTTCAAAGAACAGAAATTGCAGAGTCAGTCTTGAGTTTATCTTACGAAATCCAAGATCCGCAAAACTTGTTAAGAGCTTATGAAGCTAAAGGTTTAGTCACCGACGAAAATTATGTCTCGATAGATCAAGTTTGGTATCAGATATCAGTTTCCAAAAGTGACGGAGATTTTCTTTCATTTGTCCAGAACGGAAAGAACTATACGTTTCCTCTATCTGATTTCACTAAAGAAATTTCTTTTAATGAACAAAGTTACCCTAAAAATTTAACATTAACATACTCGAATGACTATGTAGACTTAACGCAGACAATGCTTGTTCAAAATGACAGTTATGCAATAGGTGTATCCTGGACAGTAACACCCCTGCAAAGCGACATATCCAATGTCATTCTATATTTGACAACTTCTTTTAATCTTCAGTTTGACTTTGAGAAGGCTCAGGTACCTCAACTCATGAATTGGGTTAATCCATGGGATGTGCCTTCAAAAATTATTGGTGGTCCTGCTGGAGAAGAATGGGCGGTTGCTACATTTACGAACTCTAACTCAACAGATAATTACATAGGACTCTACGACGACAAGAATCAGCTTGCATACGCCCTTAACTTCACCGATTTACCGGACTGGGGAAACATAGGTGCCTTAGCAAACAGGCAGATAGATGCTGTTAGATTCGAATATCAGTTCAACGAAATCAACGCCAACCAGACGGTTACGCGACAATACCAAGTTCTCACTTTAACCAAAAACAGTTTCCCAACACTGCAGCAAAATGATTTAGAGAACCTCTTTAGCTACAAACCTGACCAATTTACCATATCTTCAAGAGACTACAAAAATTACATTGCAGAAAATAACATTGAATTCATAGTTTATGACAAAAATCAACTTGACCCTAACTTGATCCGCTGCAAGTTTCTGCAATTAATCTATTCAAACGACCGTTATGACATCTTCAAAGTACTGAATAACTTTAACCAAACATTAACCTAAACTAGAAATTTCGATTTATTTTGCGAAAATGTGGAAAATGGAAGGAAACAAAAAAACTATTGTTGCTTGAATAATTTGGGGTTTTCCAGCATTATTTTTGGAATGTAGTTGCAAGCTGGATCTGACTCGAATAAGTCGCCTGTATAGTATTCAGCGCGTGTCCGGCATCCTCCGCAGATTTCTCGGTACTCGCAAACTCCACATCTGCCTTTAATGTTGCTCTTGTCCCGCAATTTCAGGTGCAGTTCGCTATGTTGGAGTTCGTCCCAAGCAGTGGATAAGTGTTTATCTTTTACGTTGCCTATGCGGTAGCCTTCATGGAAACCGCAGCTTCGGTAGTCGCCGTTTTCAGTTATGCCGATGTAGTTGCCGCCGATGGTACATCTGCCAAGATAGCCTTCGTGGTACCAATCCCAGAAATCCACTGGGTTTTTCTGACGTACAATTCGGGCGTAGAAGGGCGAGTAAACGTTGACTTTAACTTTGCCATACAATTTGCGTTGAATGTCATAAATCTCGTTGAAAGCCTCCTCGTATTGTTCAGGTGTTGGTGCTAAATCAGGCATGTTGCTTCCTGCCCTTCCGACGGGAACAAGGTTGTGATAAACAACCATGCGTGCTTTGTATTCCTCTGCAAGTGCCGCTGGGTGAGCCATATGTTTAATGTTGTACTTGGTCATAGTTGTGACTAAGCAATCAAGTAATCCGACGCTGCCAAGTTTCTTCATAGCATTTAATGCTTTGTCGTAGCTACCTTTGCGTCGAATAATCTCATTTGATTCCTTGTTTCCATCAATGCTGATGGCTGTATGAACTTCATATTTGTGCAGTTTCTCGAATCGTTCTTCGTCCCACGCAAAACCGCTTGTGATGAGGCTAACTTTCATACCGTACTCTTTTTCAGCATAAGCAATAACATCAAAAACATCAGATCGAACTAGAGGTTCTCCGCCACTAATCCCAAACCATTCTGCACCAAAGTTGTAAATTTCGTCTACCATTTTTTTTGCTTCTTTGGTGCTTAGTTCCTGGTCTTTAGCATATTCTTTTGTGTAACTGCAGTACATGCAATTACCGACACAGTTTCTTGTGCACCGCCAAACAACCATGTATAGAGGTGCCTTATTTGGAGCCATCAAACATCCCGAGTGAAATTAAAATCGCCGATGCGATATAAAACTTGCTCCTAAAGAACGATTTTCTGTTTCTTGTTGAAGAGAGGAAACTTGTCCAATATAGAATTGTTATTTTTTTCTGCCGATGCCTAAATTTGCAATCTCCTTTGAGTGTTCTTATTCAGTTTTACTGCTTCGTTTACGTTTATTTTGAAGTACACCCTCAATGGTAAAAATAACTAATGCTAAACCGGTTATTAGCATCAGTAACAGGAAGAAAACTTTGAACTCATAAGTCTCAACATGGAAATGCACTGCAAGAACATAAAGCTCCACTATTAGAATGACTAGGAAAACTATTGAGTAACGCCACATCGCTGGTAGTAGGCGTCGACCAAGCCAAAAGTAACCTCTTATATGAGCTTTGTTTTTTGCTATGTATTCGCCATAATCATTTTTTTGTAGATAGCCAAGGTCTTCCAGTTTCTGTAAGTGTCTGTAGGCTACGCTTGGGCTACTTAGGTCTAAAGCTTTCATGACATCTCTGGGGCCAACTGGTTTACCCTTTTTTACCACGTGCAAATAAACGTTTAATGTAGTTCCTTCAAGTTCATCATTATTTGCCTTTGCCATGTTAAGGATTCACTTACGAGTTGACTTTGATATCTTATGGCTATTAGCTTTGCTTAAAATGTTATGATTTCTGGTATGGAAGTAAAAAAGTTAAGATTTTTTTAATTCCTGTATCTTCTATGGTAAATATAGAACATGCCTTTACGTTTTAGGAAAGTCTTATAAAACCAACTAGCCCTAAATTGAAGGCAGAAATTAAGGAGATTATAAAATGTCTAAACCGAAAGAATATTCATCGATGACTAAAGATAAACTAATGACATATACATTTGGAGCGCTTGTTGCACTCACAGTTATATCAGCAGTTATATGGTCTGCTGAAAAAACCCCTTCAGGCTGGAATCTTGGTCTTACTCTAGGTATAAACGCCATAATCGCCGTCGGCCTCGCCGTAGGATTTGATGTTCTGCTTTCCAAAGTCGCCGCTGACAGCCCACTTAATATAATGTCTGCAGCAGTTTTTGGCTTAATAGTCACTGACTCCTACTCACTCGGCATTCCTACTATGGCTATGGATAAAGTACTTCCTTTAGAAGCACCTGACTGTTTCCTGTATGTTGCATTGATTAGCATTATTGGCTTGGTGGTTTTCAAAAAACTCGTGGGCGTCTTGGGCAGAAAATACGTGAATCCTGCTGCGGCTGCAAAATTCGTCGTAATGATTCCCTTCCTTGGTACGGTACTTATAGCGTTAGACCACCTAAAAACCTCTGTACTTCAAGTCCCTTCACTATCAGGTCCCATCGGATTAGCAAATGCTGTCAATGGCAACGGAGGTAAAGGGTATCCGGGATTTGGTTCCTATATAATCAACTGCTTCTCTAACTCCAACCTCAAGGCACCTAGCACAACGACAAATAACCTGCTTCAGGCAATGCTTCTAGACAAGTTCCACGGCTGGCCAGGCGGCGCCTCAGCTATCGCAGTCATAATAGTTGGCATAGCCTTCTTTGCCATAGCACGCAAATACGTCAAATGGAGAATTACAGTTAGCTACCTTGTAGTTGTCGCAATAATGTCATTGATCTTAGCCTTTGCTTACGGAGACGCAGACCTCACAACAAGACTCTTGTTCGAGTTGTTCATCGGAAGCTCAATATTCTTGGCGTTCTTTATGGCAACTGATCCTGCAACCACACCATTAACATACACAGGGCAGGCAATTTTCGGAACAGGCTTGGCAATCATAACTGTACTAATGCAAACTTACTTACAGTTCTTCGGAGCCTCCTTTGTCGCGTTAATCATTATGAACCTGACTGTACCTGCACTTGATAAAGTTGGAAAACTCAAACCCATGGAAGGCGGAAAAGAACCAAAACTTCCTAAAGGCAAAGTTTTCGAAACAGTAAAAACAACACCATGCATCAGATGCGGCGCTTGCATGCGTATTTGCTGCAATAGACTAAGTCCAATATTGATTAAGCAGGCACGTGACAAAAACAACATAAAAGAGCTAATGGCGCTTGACGCAGACTTCTGTGCCGGATGTGGAAGCTGCAACTATGTTTGCCCAGCAAGAATTGATCTTAAGAGTAACATACTCAACTATCCATTAAATGAAGAAGATGCGCAAGTCATAGAGCAGACATTCCTCAGCGGAACACCAGACGAAAACTTCGGGGTCTATAAAGAGATTTTCTCGGCTAAAAGCTCCTACAGCGGACAAGACGGTGGAGTAGTAACAGCGTTGCTAGTTTCAGGCATGCAAAAAGGCTTATTTGATGCGGCAATCGTAGTCCGAAAAAGCCAAGGCTATCTAGCTGAATCGTACGTCGCTGAAAACGTCGAAGACATAGTCAAAGCCAGCGGCACCAAATATGTCAGAGTTCGAATGATGTCAAAGCTAGGCGAATTAATAGCAAAAGGCAAACGAAAAATAGCTATTGTCGGCACACCCTGCGAAATTCGCGCAGCACGAAGAATCCAGATGCAGATGTTAAGCGACTGCCCAGATCTAGAATTAACTATGATAGGTTTGTTCTGCTACGAAGACTTCAATTACAGAGACCTCAAATCAGAAGTACAACGCTTGCTGAACGTTGACCTAGACAAGGCAGAGAAAACTCAGATCCGCAAAGGCAAATTCATTGTGGTCATCGATGGAAAAGAAAGCTCAGTGCCAGTCAAAGAATTAAGCGCGGCTGTAGAAAAAGGATGTCTAAGCTGTCCTGATTTCGCTTCAAAGTACGCTGATGTATCTGTTGGATCAGTCGGTAGCGAAGATGGGCGCTCAACTGTAATAGTGCGGTCAGATGTCGGTGCAAAACTGGTAGAGAATTTGGACTTAGCTAAAGGAGAAGTAAAGAAAGAAGAAGTGGCTAAGTTAGCTATCAACAAAAAGAAACGCGCAGAAGAAAACGCATAAACAAAAAATAAATCCCTCATCTTTTTCTTTTTTATTTTTATTAACAACGATTTCAAAAATTTCCTTTGCAAGAATAACTAGTTCCAGCATTCTCTACCTCATAATTTGCTGTTCAAGCTTTCAAGCATTAAGCTTATAAACTTGCCACCACGTAAATAAGTCAAGGGATAAAAATTGGAAACAGAAAAATTTAAACTGATGGACATATTCAACGGCATAATCATACCATTAATTCTCGTACTACTGATCTTTGTTCTTGCGGTTTATGTCAACGTAAGCGGATCTTATCATGTACTCGGAGCTTCTAATACTATCGCTGTTATTCTGACCTCTGGCTTTGCTCAAATGATCGTTCTTGGCATTCCACTGGTGCTAGGTTTACTCTGGAATAAATGGGCTGGTGGTGCGGCTGGCTTTATCATGGGTGGTATCTATTACGTAGCCAGCGCAGGGTTGTTTACAGGGTACTATGCATCTTATAGTCCGCCACAAAACTTTTTCGGCGATCTAAGCATGCTTTGGTATCTCGTTATGGCTGTTATAATCGGTTACATGGCTGGAGCACTGAACAACGGATCTACAAATTTCAAACGAATGCTAGGTGCAGGCTTAACGGCGGCAATAATTACTGCAGTCATTCAATTATTCATGAACTACAATTATTCCCTCACGCCAGCACGAACTATGGCTCATAACCTTTGGTTAACCTCATCAGGAGCTGTTACCGCAGGCTCTATTGCGTACGGATTCACGCTAGCCTTCATCCCGAGCATTGCTTTAGGAGTAATAGTGCCTATTCTGGCAAAAGTAATGACTTGGTATGGTATACAGCCGATGCGGCACAAGTAAATCCCATTTTCTTTTCTTTTTTAATTTAAAATTAAAAACAAAAAATTATTTTACTTGGTTAGGTGCGAATTCCCAAGCGATGTTGCCTTTCCAAACTTCGCCCAACTTGGTTATTCTTACCTCTTTATCGTCGATTTCAATTAATCCTTTATCTTTTAGTTTTTGTAGTTGCTTTGGAAACACTTTTTCGGGTGTGGTTCCGAATTTTTGCATAAATTCCTCTTTGCTAACAGGTAGTCGTAGGTATAGCCTTGTCATTGTTCTTCTCATCATGTCTTCATTTGTAGATTCAGAAAGCCTGTTAATGGGCAGTTTTCCATCCTTCACTGCGTTCATGTAATCGTTTATGTTTTCAAGGTTAGAATATGAAAACTGCTGCAGGTACCCCATAAAACAGCCAGCGCCAGTTGTCAATATACCGCCCCATGGCCAACCGTTCAAACAGTTCTCACGCATATGCCATTCAACACGACTGTAGCGGTCGTGACCTACTGCCTTGTAGCCAGCGCCAGTCAACATTTTGTAAGCTGTTAGGTACATTTCCTTTTCATATTCGGCATCACCTGGCGGAGGTGAAACCCCTGTTTTAATCATCTTTTCAAGTGTAGTGCCTGGATCCACATGTAACGAGTAGGCGTCAATCTCGACGTCGAGTTCAATTGCCTTCTTTAGTGTGCTGATCCAGCTTTCCATTGTTTGTCCTGGAAGGTTATACATTAAATCCACACATACGCAAAGGTCGAGTTTTCGAGCATGCCGAACGGCTTTTTCAACGTCTGCGGCACTGTCAGGTAAACATAGATTTTTTCTCAGTTTGTCGTCAAAAGTTTGAGCGCCCATGTCCATCTGGTACACCCCATATTTGGCCAGTTTGTCGATTTTTGGGAGCGCTAATGTCTTTGAGGAACCGGTAACCTTGATGAAGTATTCCTTATTAATGTTGAAGTTTGCTTTGCAGAAATCTATTAAGTCAATCATCTGCTCAGCAGCCAAGACACTCGGCGTTCCACCGCCCAAAACTATTTCATCAAAAACGCTTGTTTTCACATATTTGGTTTTAGCATACATCGTCAATTCTTTTTTGAGGAGTTCAAGGTATGGTTCTATCTTTACCTTGCTTGTGGCGGTAGTTGGGAAATAGCAGAAAGCACATCTTGAATCGCAAACAGAAATCCAAGGCTGGAGTTCCATTAATCTGCCTGATTTGTTCTCAGTATTTAGAAAGTTCATGAAGGCTTTGTAGGTTTCTGGTTCTATGCTTGGATAGTCCCTGTAAGTGTAGGGTGGCCAGTTTTCTCGTGACGCGTAAGCTTCTGCCTTGTCTTTTTGTAGCTCTGAGACTTTTGTCATGGCAATTTCACTTGATTGCAGTTTTAAACGGTTTGATAACATAATAAAGTTTACGTTAAGAATGTCTAAACTAGCTATCTTGCTTAAGCGACATGTTTTGTACTGCCACTAGAACTACTGGCAACAGAATGCTGCCTTGTTTGTTTCATTGCCTGTCATTAAATTGAGGGCTTTGTTGGTTGTCTTAATGCTAGTGACACTGCTGCCAACACAAGTGCCACTGCCGCAGCTAATTGGAAGGCTGGAATAAAACTTCCAGTTGCTGTAGCTATATCTCCTGCGACTAAAGGCCCAAGTATGAAGCCTATTCCGCTTATGGCATTTACTAATCCTGATGCAGTTCCTATAACTTGCAAGGGAAAATAATCTGAAATCATTGCAAAGTTCACTCCAGAGATTCCTATTGCAAAGCCCATTGCACCAATTATAACATAGCAAACAGCTGGTTCCTTCCCAAAGCTTACAAGGGCTAGCATAAATACAGCGTACAAAATGCAACAAGTCGATACAACATATTTTCTTGGCACACGATCGGAAACAAAACCCCACACGTAACCGCCAACCATCATTGATAGCAAAAAAATACTGAATGCGCCACCGGCTTCAACCGTCGTCAGTCCAACTTCCGTTATGAGGTAAGTGACAATAAAAAACGTGGGTATTGTAAGTATGAAAACTGTCAAAATGAACACTGTGCCTAGGTGCCATGTTATTCCCATTTTAAGTACATCTTTCCTCTTCACTTGTTTTTGAGGAGCTATTTGTGGAATTGATTCGGTGGTATTCGCTGTCGCTCCTAATGGTGTTCCACAGGGCAATAGGCCTTTTTCTTTTGGATTATTTCTTATGAGAGCGTATACTATGCCAGATAAGCAAAGACTGACTATGCCTAAAATGTACCAAACATCTCTCCAGCCATAAGTAAGCATGATTGTTGGCACTGTTAACCCCAACATCGCCATCCAAAGAGTATCAGTGCAAGTGATGTAACTTTGTGCTATCCCTCTTCTACGTCTATCAAACCATGCCCCGGTCAGCATCGCACTTAGAGTTATTGGTGCTCCAGCCGCGAATCCGATAAAGGAATAAAATATCATCCCTGTGACAGTTGAACTTATTGTTCCCATACCAAGTGTCCCAAGCGATAGGATTAGGCAAGCTATCGTTAACGATTTCCTCAACCCTATTCTATCAGACAATATTCCCCATAAAAGAGCACTAATAATGAAAAGGAACCCGTAGGTCGCCGATATAGCTCCTGCATCGGCATTTGATATTCCCAACCCTCTTTCAACTTCTACCAAAACTAGAGACAGAGTTGATGCAGCTGTCGCATAAACGAATCGTGAACTTAATCCACCCGTTGCACAAATCCAGCCGTAATGAATCCTTGAACTATTTTTGTCTTTTTGTTTAGGCGTTCTACGGACCCAGTCACTATTTATTTTCTATAGCGCTTATTTCTTTTTCCATTTGATGACTGGAAAGCCAAAAAGCCAAATTGTGTTCTTGATTGAAGAGGTGAGATTCTGGGAAGCATCACATTTATATTTCAAAAATTGATGAGATTTCTTAACAAGATCTATTCATCATTTAGACTTCAAATATGGACAAACACCTTTCTTGTCGCACCAATAAAGCAATCCAACTATTAGCCGCAAACTTATTTTCTCTACAAAAGAGTTGGACTTAAAATATCGCTTGGCCAAGGACCCGGAATTTCGTGGAGGTAGAACTCTGTTTTCCTGATATTTTCTATTGAATTAATTTGTTTTTTTAATCGAAAAACGTCCTCAAAATTCGATAAAATGATTGCTACTCTAAGATCATACGCTCCACCAACAAATTTAGCACAAAAGACTAAATTGGGTGTCTGAAGTAATTGCGCCTCGACTTCATGCAGGGTTCCTCTGTTATCGACGTTTATGTAAATGTCCAATATTGCATTATAACCTAGCTTGAAAAGATCAACTGATATTGTTGAAAGATTTAGGACATTTTTTTCTCGAAGAAATTGATATCTCTGGATAACATTTTTTGTTGAAATTTTTGTTTTTTCTGCAATATCTTTGAATACTATCCGAGAATTTTCCATTAACATTTTCATTATGCGTTTGTCTATCTCATCCAAAGCTACATGTTCAAACTTGGGTATACACTTTCTGGTTTTTACAATAAAATTTTCCCGTTCAGACGGCTTAACAACAAGATTTTCTGGATGCCAAGGATTATTCCATAAATCAGCAAAAATTAAAATGTCTAAACTCTTTGTAAATGGCTTAATGTCTATCCTTTGAACAAGTTGCGTCAATTCAGCTAATTTTCGTGCCCTCAACTGACCGTATATATTATATTTCCCTAACGAGCTTGCGGCGGTGAAGGTTTCAATTCTTATGGATTGTCTCTTGCTTAATGCTTGTGCGGCTTTTTCTTTATCTGCTAAATCTGTCATTATGCCAATTTCCGCTATGCTTTCGTAACCCACACTTAAAGGATTAATGTGCATGTGTTCTCCACAAATTATGCCCGTTTTTTTTAAACGATTATATCTTCTTATTGCCGCTGTCACAGATATTCTGCTTATTTTGGCTAATTCAGTGAAACTCGTACGTGATTCTATTAAAAGGGTATTTAGAATCTTGGAATCAGTTTCATCGATTTGTTTCGTTTTTTCAGCCTTCAGTTCCAATAACCTTCCTAGTTAAATAGTTTTTTGGGTATTGCATGCGAGAATGGACTTTTTTGATGTTTTTTGTGTCTTCTTACTTTTAAGACTTTCCAAATAATGATTTTTTCTAAATGTTATATGGTCATAGCTATTTAAATTAAGGATGTAGAAAGCCAATTGATGCAAAATTTTAAATATTAACTGCGTGAGATGTGTGAACACAGAATAAAGGAGAATAAATAAATGAAAATTGTTAAGAATAAAACTATTGCTATTGCGATTGCTATGTTCCTAATGCTTTCAATGTCAGCTTCAGCGATACTATCGCCAACTGCCAGCGCACATTATCCAGGATGGAAAATTCCGACTTACGCCTACGTAACTGCCGCTCCTAACCCCATTGGTGTCGGTCAAACCGTGTCTGTTTACATGTTTCTAACCAACTACTACTACGGAGCAGGATTTTCAAACGATCTCAGATTCCATAACTATAAGCTCACTATTACGGCACCTAATGGCGCCGTTACAACCCAGAATTTCGCTACCATTATTGACACTACCTCCAATCAACATACTTCATTTATCCCTAACCAAGTTGGCACGTACAATTTAACGTTCACTTATCCAGGAGAAACATACACATCAACCGAGCAAATATCAGGCCTTGGTGGTCCTCTCGGGCCTAACGATTACACAAATGATACTTTTCTGCCAAGCAGTGCGTCAACAACGGTTACTGTGCAACAAGAACCAATAGCTTCACCCACATACAGCTATCCTCTTCCAACAGCTTACTGGACGCGACCAATTTACGGTGAGAACTCTTACTGGTATTCGATTTCGTCAAACTGGCTAGGATTAGGTGCACCCAACTACGGTGGCTACACCAATACTGGTGCCGATGCTGCCATGGGAGGTCAAGGTGGCGAGGCGATGTTTCCAGGAGACGCTGTAGGATCTCTAACAAGCCACGTTATGTGGACTAAGCCGTTGCAGAGTGGTGGAGTTGTGGGAGGAACCAATTTTGCGGATGCGGCACAGACTTACTTCGATGGATCTGCATATCTAATTAGATACAACAACCCGATAATACTTGACGGCATGCTATACTACACCGAGCCAGTATCATTTTCGGCTTCAGGCTATACCTTTACAGGATCTAGCGGTTATGGTCCTACTGACTGTGTTAACCTGCAAACAGGAGAGTTGATTTGGTCCAAGTATATACCTGCGCTATCTTTCGGTTTAATCATGGATGTTCAAACCCAAAATGAGCACGGAGTCTGCTCACCAATTCTAGTCACAATTGCAGGCGGAGGATTTTCTGGATTGCCACTTACTTGGATGGGTTATGATGGAGACACAGGAAATGCGCTGTTCAACGTAACCAACGCTCCCGCTTTTGGCTCTGAGAGAGCGATGGGTCCAGATGGTGAATACTTAGATTATGTTATGGCTAACGCAGGCAATGCTTCGAAACCGGATTGGCGTTTAGGTGAGTGGAACTCTTCGTTGCTGTTTCTGCCGTTTGGTGCTGGTGCGCCAACATTTACGGGGACAATTGATGGAAGCATCTCTAACCCGAGTGACCCCAACCGCCGCTATGACTGGAACATTTCACTACCCTGGCTAAATACTATGCCTACATCAGTCCCAGGAACAAATCCAGTGACAGTTGTGGCTGCCAAATATGGCGATGGAATACTTTGCTACAATGGTACATTGCCTTCAAACGGTGAAAACCTACTACAGAGTTACACAAGCAGTGCTCCATACACATACTTCTTTGTAAACCTTAACGCATCTAGAGGCGCAATCGGTTCGGTATTGTGGTGGACTACAGAACAGCCGCCAGCAAACAACTATACTGTCATACAGGGTGGAGTCGATTGGAACACTCGCATCTTCCTCCAATCATATAAAGAAGGTGCAATGTGGGTAGGATTCGATCTTGATTCTGGTAAGCAACTATGGACAGGCGCTCCACAAACAGCACTTGATTACTATGGCAGTCCAAGCGCAGGCATTTTATCTGGTCAGATTGCTTATGGCAACCTCTACAGCTGTGCAATGGGAGGAATACTCTACTGTTACAATGATAGAACTGGCAAACTCTTGTGGACTTATGGCAATGGCGGCGAAGGCAACAGCACTAACTCAGGTCTTAACTGGCCGTACGGCAACATCCCAACATTTGTGAACGCTATCGGCAATGGAGTAGTATACCTAATTACTAGTGAACACACTTGGGTATCACCAATTTACAAGGGCGGATTAGCACGCGCTGTTAACGCAACTGACGGAACAGAAATCTGGACTATTTCATCGGCTACTATCGAGTTTGGCCAAACAAGCTACGCTATTGCAGACGGATACTCAACATGGTTTAACGGCTACGACAACCAAGTATACGTAGTCGGCAGAGGACCAAGTGCTCTCACGGTGGAGGCACCTAAAGCATCAATCGAACTCGGCAGATCACTAGTAATTTCTGGTTCAGTTACAGACATTTCTTCCGGTACAAAACAGAATCAGCAGGCGGCTGACTTTCCAAATGGCGTTCCATGCGTATCTGATGCAAGCATGAAAGAATGGATGGGTTACGTTTACCAGCAAAGACCAGTACCGACCGACGCAACAGGCGTTACGGTGACACTCAGTGTTTTGGATTCCAACAACAACTTTAGAACGATTGGGACTACAACAACTGACCTTAGCGGCGCTTACAGCTACCAATGGAAACCTGACATACCAGGCAAATACACTGTTTACGCTTCATTCGCTGGAACTAACGGTTACTGGCCATCATCTTCAGAAACAAGCTTCGCAGTCGACACAGCAGCAACACCAGCACCAACTGTTACAGCTCAATCAAACGTTGCAACTACAACAGATCTCATGCTATACATAGTCTTTGCAGTAGTCGCCATAATCATTGCAATCGCTATAGTCGGCGTCTTACTGCTTAGAAAGCGACCATAAAAATGCAAAATAAAAACAATATTTCCCTTTTTTTTAGTTTTAAAAATCTTTGGAGATAAAAATAGGGCTGAGTAGGCTCTGGTTGAATATGATCTCTCTTCAGTTTTGTGAAAAGCGAATTTGCGATTGCGTTTTTCTTCCTTAAGTTTATCCAGAGCCTCAGCAAACCTCACTAAAAAGTCAATTATGTAATCATATCTTCACTTTTTGTGCCCCTGTATTCTTCCGATGTTTGAGTTTTTGTCACGTATAATTGCTATTGCATCCGTTTCTTTCTATAATAAAGTAATGCTAAAAGCATTGCGAAGACAGCAATTAGCGTCAAAATCGAAGTAATAAGAATTGGAAACGGTGTGGCATAAATTTGCGTATTCTCTGAGGAACCGAACGCGTAGAAGATATGGTTGTATGATCCAATGTAAACCATACCACTAGCGATCGCTGGAGAAGAAACAACCATTCCTCCAGTGGCATAACTCCAAATGTAAGCTCCATTCTTGGTATCTAAAGCGTAAACTTTGCCATCATATGAGCCTACAATAACTATTCCGTTTGATATGGCAGGAGAGGAAGCCACTTCTCCTCCAGTTGTGTATTTCCATATGACCTTACCGTTGGCTTCATTCAAAGCATAAACTTTGTTATCTCCTGAACCTACATAGACAATACCGTTTGCCACAGCCGGAGATGAGGCTACAACACCGCCTGTTGTGAAATTCCAGACAAGATGACCTGTCGTAGAGTTTAAAGCGTAAATCTCATGATCATATGACCCTGCATAGATTAATCCATCTGCAACCGTTGGAGAAGAAACTACAAACCCGTTCGTAGTGAAATTCCAAATAGAGGCTCCGTTAGAAGCATCCAAAGCATAGATTTTATGGTCATTTGAACCAATGAAAACTCTTCCATCTGAAACAGCGGGCGACGAGACCATTATCATGTCGCCGGTATTAAACTTCCAAACAAGTTTGCCGTCTGTCCCATTTATGGCGTAAACACTGTTGTCCTCAGATCCTACATATACCACGCCCTTGTAGATTGCTGGAGAAGAAATCACTGGACCACCTGTCTTAAATCTCCAAAAGTACGTGCCTGTAAACGCATTTAACGCATAAACATTGCCATCGTAAGAGCCAACATAAACCGTTCCATCAGCAACTGCAGGTGAAGAAAACATAACCATATCACCAGTTGAATAGCTCCATACAACGCTGTTGTGCAATTCCGAGTTGTAACCCACCATCCCAGTGGAAGCATTCAAAGCGTATATTTTGCCGTCATGACAGCCAACATAAACTAAGCCATCTGCTACTGTTGGGGACGAGTCAATTTGGCCGCCAGTTACATAACTCCAAACAAAGTTGCCGTTATTGGCGTTTAAAGCGTAAAATGTGCCATCCCATGAACCTGCATAGACCACGCCTTCAGCAACTGCAGGTCGAGAAATAATTTGGCCACCTGTTTTATAACGCCACAAGAATTCCCCGTCTGACCCTTTCAATGCATATATGTTGTTGTCATTCGACCCAATGTAGACCACGCCGTTGGCAAATGTTGGAGAAGATGCTATTGCCCCCTTGGTTGAGTAGTTCCAAACGTTTTTGCCGTCTAGGGTGTTTAACGCGTAGATTTTGTCGTCCAATGAGCCTACATAGGCTAACCCATTTGAAACGCTTGGAGAGGAATAGATAGCGTCACCTGCGGTGAAGTTCCAAATTTGCTTTCCATCAGATGCATCCAAAGCGTACAAGTGATGATCCGATGAACCCACATACATTACGCCGTCAACAATTGCTGGCGTAGAAATTATTTGGTCGCCTGTTCTGTAGCTCCAAACAAGTTTGCCGTCTGTGCCGTTCAACGCGTAGATGTTGTGATCTAAAGCGCCTATGTAGACTAAGCCCTCACTAACAGTGATAGATGATAGCATGATTTTGTCGCCGGTACCATAACTCCAAAGGTATTCGCCTGTTGTAGCGTTCAGAGCGTAAACTTTCTTATCCTCAGAACCGAAATAAACTGCGCCATTAGCAACGGCTGGATCCGAATCAACATAGTACCCAGTTTTGTAAGTCCAAAGCTGATTTCCATTAGTCGCGTTGAAAGCGTAGAGGTTGTTATCTTCTGAACCAACATAAACTATGCCGCCAGCTACTGCAGGACGAGAAATTACTATACCGCCTGTGGAAGCATTCCATATTATAGTGCCGTTGGAGGCGTTGAAAGCGTAAATCCGATGATCGTACGAACCGACATAAACCACCCCATTATTTATCGAGGGCGATCCTACTTGGCCTCCAGTATTAAACTTCCATTGTGTTTGGTTTGTTTTTGGCGCTAAAGAACTTGAGTAGCCAGAATGTGATAGATCATTGTGGAACATAGGCCACGACGTCGCGCTCGGCTGGTCTGTTCCATTAGCAAAGCTTCTTGAAACGCCTGAAGCTAAAACCAGCGCAATTAAGACAACGCAAATAATAGTTATTTTTTTCATCTTTTCTCTTGCTATTACTCTCGAATCCAATCTGCTTATAAGATATTTTCTTTTCTTGAATCAAATAAAGGTAAGTAAAGAAAAGTGTTATTTTTTGCGCAGGCTCTCAGGCACATAAGCGCACGCTGGATCAGATTCGTAGATGTCTCCTGTATAAGCATACGCTCTGTTTCTGCAACCTCCGCAGAGTTCACGATATTCACAGACTCCGCATTTACCCTTCAGGACGTTTTTATCTTGAAAACTTCTGTAGTATTTTGATTCTTGAACTTCTTTCCATGCTTCAGTGAGGCTTTTTTCACGTATGTTCCCAAGCATCATCGGTTCGGAAGGTCTAAGATCGGTGTAAAAGCATGGAATTAGATCGCCGTTTTCTGTGACGCTCAGGTATCCGCCAAAGGCAAAGTAAGTACATTTGCCATGAAACTTGTGTTGATACCACTCGTCAAAGTTTGGTATATTCCTCTGTTTTACCACCCGAGCGAAATGTGGGCAATGAACATGCACTTCAAATTTTCCGTCGTACTTTTGGGTTATATCCCATATGTGGTTAAGTGTCCACTCGTATTGTTCTGGCGTCGGGGTTAGATCCATTGTTTCTTTTGCTCTGCCGCTTGGAACCAGATGGTTGTACCAGACAAAGTTAGCGTGGTATTTATCAGCCAACTCGGCGACATGGTCTAAATGCTTGTAGTTAATGGATGTAATTGCACAAGCCAAACCGTTTAGGATTTTACCTTGCGATAACTTCTCGATTGCTGCTAACGCCTTTTTATAAGAGCCCTTTCCTCTCAGCTGATCATTGACTTCTTCAGGTCCATCAATGCTTACTGACGTCCAAACTTGATTTTTAACCAAGTTATCGTAAATTTTTCCATCTACAAAGCATCCATTGGTCAGTAGACACACATTTAATCCCAAGTTTTTTGCGTAAGTGACAATTTCAAAAATGTCTTCACGCATCAAGGGTTCCCCGCCTTTTAGGCCGAACCATCTCACACCAAAACGGTGCACTTCATCTACCAAATGAAGGGCTTCTTTTGTTGTCATTTCTCTAGGAGAACGCTTACCGCTAGCGTCAACATTGCAGTATTTGCAACGCGCGTTGCATGCGCCTGTTGCTCTCCAAGAAGTCATAAGTAAAGGACCCTTATTCGTCAAAGCAAAATTCCCTCAAATTCTCTTCGCTGATTCATTATTTACCTTAAGGGTTCTTTTCATCTTAAAAAAGATTGTGCGGTGCCTTCTTGTTTGTGTTTTTACGGTTAGCGCAGCACATTTTTCGTCTTACTGAAGTTATAATTGAGTTAAACGAATTTTTCCGTAAGATTTATAGTGAAACAGCCTATCTTCCCTTATTGGTGTTCAAGGGTTAACCTCTTCAAATGTCTGATCATATTCGGGGGGAAATGAATATTCCCAAAAGAATCTGCGTTATAGCTATTTTAACTATACTTCTTGTCTCATCAATTTTTGCTATAATGTCAACCAATCGTTCGAATGCTTTCGCACAAGTTAGTACATCTACAACTTCTAACAATAACTTGGATCAGTACGAGTGGTCACAGTTTCAAGGTGATTCTTCTTTTACCCGATTTTCAGCAGGACCAGCTCCTTCTACATCGTCAATACTCTGGAAATCAAACGTAACGGGGATTCAACCTTATCTTGTAGCCTTTAACGGGATGATTTACGTTTGCACTAACACATCGGTTGTCGCACTAGACCAAACGGGAAAGGAAGTGTGGGCAACACCAATTTTCATTAATGGCACTTGGCCAATAGCCTACAAAATAGATAATTCTCACATGATCGTAGAAAGCAATTGTCTAGATCCACAAACAGGGAAGTTATTATGGACTAGTTCCAATTTCTTGCCTGACACTGGCATTTTCACCGCAAACGTGTACAGTTCCGAGCAAAAAATGTTCTACGTTAAATTGAACTCGTATATTCAAGCATGGGACTTTTCTGATCCCTCTAGACCGCCAACTTTGGCATGGCAGACCTATATCCCTGGTGGCGGAAAAACGGGAATTGGAACAACATATGGTGATGGTTTGGTTTTCGCTGGCTCCTTCGAAAATCAACAAATAGCGCTTAACGCCAAAACAGGTGCTATCGTATGGGATACCCCGACAAAGGGGCCAATGATTTTCAACGGTGCATATTCTGATGACAGATTCATCAGAGGAGGAACCGACGACAACACACTTTACTGCTTCAATGCTACAAACGGCGAGATACTGTGGACGTATACTCCACCATCAGACAACGATGGATATTTCGTTACAGGCCCTGCAATCGCTTACGGAATGGTTTATGAAATGAACAAAGACGGATATCTTTACTGCCTCGACATACAAACAGGCAATCTGATATGGAGAACCAAAGGGCCAGACGATACTCTCCTTTGGCCAGGAATGCCTGCCGTTGCAGATGGCAAAGTTTATGTGACGATCGGTGAAATTGCCGAGTACGGTGGGCAAGTCGGTGTCTCTCAGTTTGCATGTTTAAACGCGAACACTGGGAAACCTATTTGGACGCTTCCTATGGAGGCATTAGCTCCCAGAGAGTCAATTGCTATAGCATACGGCAACCTGTACATCATTCCAGGCGACGTAACAACATCTGTCGATGCAACTACCGGTAATGAATACTCGAGACTTAATCAAGTATGGTGTATAGGAACGGGCTCAGTTCCGACAAGCGATTGGCCCATGTGGCGTGCTGACCCAACGCACTCTTCTACAGCACAGGAAGGTCCTTCAAGTCTAACAATGAATTGGAAATTCACAACTAATGGATCCGTTATCTCTTCGCCAAGCGTCGCAAATGGAATAGTTTATTTTGGTTCTCAGGACAAAAAGATTTATGCTGTAGGTGCATGGAGTGGTTCACTTATTTGGAGCTTTACCACTCAAGATGCTGTTGAATCTTCACTAGCAGTTGCCAATGGCAAAGTCTACACAGGTGGCGATGACGGAAACGTTTACTGTCTAGACGCTAACACAGGCGCTCTTATTTGGAGCACCTTTGTCAACGGTGACTTACCCTTCACTTACAATACAATAGTCCTTAAATCTTCACCCGCCGTGGTCGATGGAATAGTATACGTTGGTTCATTAGATAATTACATGTATGCGCTTAACGCAGAAAACGGAAATGTCGTCTGGAAAACCAAGACAAATGGACCAATAGAATCTTCTCCAGCAGTTGCTGACGGTACTGTCTTTTTTGTTTCCCAAGAACCAAACGCGGGGGCTCTGTACAAACTCGATGCCAAAAGCGGAGAAGTATTGTGGAATCTGTCCTTACCTTATGTTTATATGTTTCAAGGAGGCACAGAGATGCTCGGTTCCCCCTCGGTTGCGGCTGGACTGGTATTTACGTCAACCAACTTGGGTACTTATTATGGTGTAAACGAGACAACAGGAAAAACAATTTGGACTTTTACGGATCCAGATGCCAGCGAATTTATTATATCATCGCCAATTTATGTAAATGGTCAACTTTTTATCATTGACAAGTTTAACTTAGCATGTCTTAATGCAAACAATGGTCATACAATTTGGAGCTTCTTTACTGGCGACGAGCTAACCGTCTCCCCCTCTTACGCTAACGGTAAAGCCTACATGGTGACAAGTCAACGTCACATTTTCATCCTTGATACAACAAACAATGGCACAAAAATCGCAAACTTCACTACACCATCGAGCAGTTGGTCATCACCAACTATAGCCAACGGAAGATTATATGTTGGGTGCAACGACTGGAATCTTTACAGCTTCTCTAATTCCGTCACTAATGAAAATCCCCCGACCCCATCAAATTCACCAAATCCATCATATAATTTCAAATTTCAATCCGTGCAGTTAGTCCTAATCCTTGTTGTTGTCGTGTTGCTTGCAGTCGTCGTCGCTATTGGTTTTGTACTCCGAAGACAAAAGCGAAAGTAAAGGCGCTTTTTCCAGGTCATCTAATTTTTGACAAAGTGCAGAATTTAGCTTAGGTATTTCCAGCTGCTAAACAATAAAATGTACGATGAAAAGCAGGACATATGCACTCTGTCTTAGTTGACTTGCTTATTGAGAAGGGCATCATAACGGCAGAGGAATATGAAAAGCGTGTTAAACAAAGGGTAAAAATCAAATAAGCAAAGATGTTAAGAGCAAGAAATATTGAATGATATTTGAGGGAAATAATCTCTGTCGCAGATTAAGGATAATTCCAAATGGAGAAGGACCTTAGTTAGAATCGTTGTTTTTTTGTAGCGCTGTGATTCTTGTGGACTTTGTTGTAGTTTATTTCTTTAGTTCTCAAATTTGGTCTTATGCTGGATACTTTTTTGGAAGTGATATTAGAACAACAATTGGCGTTCTAATGTTTGTTGAGGGTGCAGTGACTCTAGCGTTAGGAGTAGTTCGTGGTGGCGGGAACATTACGTCCATTGGGCCGCGTAGTGGTAGAACATACCGAAATATTGGTTTGGATGGAAGGAAAGTGTATGGAGAGCAAACGGAAAAACAAGATGTAACAGGCATAGTTCTCATGCTTGCGGGTGGTCTTCTCCTGACTATGTGTTTTATTTTGTTTCTTGCATAATTCACAGAATAACTCAATAACTCTTTGGTTCCCACATTACAGCAGAAAAAAGAGATGTATTTAAAAAGACTTCTTTTCTTGGGTCACTTGACTTAACAGTATCGTTGTGAAGCAAGGTTTTTATCGAAAGTATTCAATAGGCGAAGTATTGTCTAATAGGTGGAGAAAATAGAGTTTGGCAGCCGATTTAGCTCTTATAAACGCTACCGTTAGGACTATGAACCCCCAGCAACCTATCGCCCAAGCCGTAGCAATTAGAAAAAACAAAATCGTAAAGATAGGCACAAACGAGACGGTATCCAAGATAATCAGCAAGAACACCAAAATTATTGATCTTAACGGCAAAACAGTCATTCCCGGCTTGATTGATACCCATATTCATGTGGCAGACTTTGGCAGATGCTTGTTATGGCTTGACTTAACCAATGTAAAATCAATCAAACAACTGCAAAGTTGCATAAGAAAGAAGATTAAGCAAATCCCAGCTGGGAAATGGATAATCGGTCGCGGATGGAACCAAAACCGGTTTAAAGAAAAGCGCCTACTTAACCTCTCAGATCTAAATGCCGCTGCACTAGACAATCCCGTAATTCTTTATCATGAAAAAGAAATGATTTGTGCAACAAACGACAAAGCCTTGAGTTTGGCTTGTGTTACTCAACAAACTGTTGCCCCTCCAGCAGGAAACATCGATAAAAATCCACAGACAGGTGAACTAACAGGTATTTTGCGGGACAGCGCCACAAACCTGGTTTGGCGAGTGGTTCCTGAACCAACGGGTGATGAGCTTTCCGAGGCTACGACATTGGCTTGCCAAGAGATTGTGAAAGCTGGATTAACGACTGTGCACTGGATAATTCTCTCGGAAAATGAACTAGAGTTAATTCAGGGGCTACATAGACAAGGAAAGCTTCCTGTCAGGGTTAATGTGATTGTTCCGGAAGCGTGCATGAAACAAACTTTAGGTTTCCAATCGAATGACAATTTAATGCTGCATATTGGAGGCATAATGATTGCCGAAGATGGATATTTAGATTCCAAAACCGCAGCGCTATTCGAGCCATACAGTGATGAACCAAACAACAGTGGTAAATTGTTCTTAACCGAGGAAAGTTTGGCGTCTTCAGTTGCTAATGTTCTGTCAGCAGGTTTTCAGCCCGTTATGCATGCCATGGGCGACAAGGCTGTGGATACAGTGCTGAGGGCAATTGAGCAGACTTCCAAACAAAAAAACGTTCGTTTTCGAATCGAGCAGGCAGCAATCCTGAACAAAGAATTGGTTGAGCGGCTAAAAAAGTGTAATGCCGTCGTCACTGCCCAGCCCAAAGTTATTACTACCGAATTTGCTGTTTGGTCAGCTACTAAGCGTTTGGGCGAGGAAAGAGCCAAGTGGTTGCATCCGCTAAAAACTCTGATCAGAGAAGGCATACGAGTTGCTGGAGGCTCAGACTGCCCTATGGAACCCTTAAACCCGTTTCTCGGCATGCATGAAGCTCTACATAGACCAAGCTTTCCTGAACAGCGCTTAAGAGTTGAGGAAGCCTTAAGCATGTACACAGTCAACGCAGCCTACTCTTCTGGTGAAGAACATCTTAAAGGATCAATTCAGGATGGTATGCTAGCAGATTTAACTGTCCTTTCCGACGATCCATTTGCAACCCCTGCTCAGCACGAATTCGAGAATATTAAAGTTGAAATGACAATTATCGACGGCAAAATAGTATATTCAAAGATTAATTAGAAAGGCAAAAAGAACAAACGCACAGCAACAATTACGCCAACACACAAAATCGCCCACAAAACAATTGTTACATCTCTAATTCGCAGGGCAGCCAAAATCTTATCACCTGTTAAAGGCTCCAAACTATCACCAAGAACGTACTGCCCAGGCTTCTCCAACTGCACCCGCAGTGCACCAGCCATAGCAGCCATTGGCCAACCATGATTTCTGCTCGGGGTTTTCTTATGATCTCTGTAGGAGATTCTCCATGCATTCCGGACATCCATGCGAAGGAGTGCCGCTGCCACAATCATGAGTAACGCTGTTAACCTTGTGGGAATGTAGTTAACTATTGTATCAAGATTGGCGCTGAACCATCCTGTATTAATATGTTCTTTATCCTTGAACCCTACCATACCGTCTAGCGTGTTTATGGCTCGGAAAGCGATTGCGCCGGTAACCCCAAACAAGGCAAAGGACATCATAGGAGAGAGTTTGAAGTCAATCAGGTTCTCCGCCATTGACTCTATAACTGCACTACTAATTTGGGAGCCGTTTAGGCTTCTCGAGTCTCTTCTTGAGAAGTGACTGTACTTTTTTGCTTCGTCTAAGTTGTTAGCCTTTATGGCTTTGGCAGCGGCTTTTGCCCAATCCGTCTCCAGCTTAATACAAATCGTTAATTTCAAAAGGATAATGCCGATGAATGCATAGAGGAAGATGCTAACATAAGTGAAGATTGCCCATAAGCCAAAGTAAACTGGAATCGTAAACGTTGCAATCACCGTTAGCGCTAAGAGAACGCCTAAAAATTTTTCTGTTTTTGGGCTGGGGTTTTTGAAGTAGGGTTCAATTTTGCTGGTAAAATTCCCCATCAAAACAGTCGGGTGAAGCTTGAAGAACCATCTGTCTGGGTAGTTGGGAGATGGGTCGCCAAGAACTAAATCTAACAATATAGCCAAGACCATCATGAAAATGGCAACTGATATATTCAATAAGTTTAGATCCAAGAGTTAACCCAAGCTTTGCTTTCGAGATACTTTGGGCAAAGTGTTTATATCGATTACGGTTTGTAGCGATGAAGAATCGCTTTTCCTTTCCAATGTGAAAGTGCCCGTTTGGGCTTATTCATGCTTGGTTTTTTAAGCAAGAGCTAGTCAATTGATTAATGTTGGTTACAGATTGCAGCCCGATGAAGAATTAAACGCAACAACATTTCAGAGCTACGTCTACATGGTTAAGGTGGGAAAACCCGTTGGACCAAGAGATTTGATGCGTGGAGCCAATCTCAGCAGCCCCAGTGTCGCTTATCGAAACCTTCAGAAACTCATGGACTTAGGCTTGGTTGTCAAAGACGAATATGGCAATTACATTGTCAAGGAAAAAGTAAACATGAAAGGCTACGTCTGGGTAGGCAAAACCATGCTGCCTAGCTTTGCAATATTTGGCTTTGTTTTTATTGGGGTTTTGATCTCGGAGCTTGCAATATTGATTCCTCATTTGATTTTAGGCGACCCTATTCAAGAATCGTTTTGGCTTCTAACAATAGTGACAGTTGTCTCCGCACTTATTTTTCTGGTTGAGGCTCTACGATTTAGAAACAAAACGAAACTGTAATAGGTCATCAGCTTCGGATGCTCTTGGATTATTCTGGAAACAACATTTGACAATTGGTGTCTTCGAATATGCTGCTATTTTCGATTTCTCCAGACTAATCTTCTGACAAAGCAAACGTTAATCAGAATCTTCAATCCTAATAAACTAAAAAATCAGATCCCTTATACACATTAGAAAATGTGGTAAATTCAATATGCGCGTTTGTTTGATTAATCCCCCGCGTATTCATCCCAAATCATGGGGAAAACCGAGTGTATTTCAACCTCTAGATGTAACATACATAGCGGCTGTTCTCGAAAAGGAACATGATGTTCGCATAATAGATGCGGCTGCTGAGGGCTGGAAAAACCTTGAAGAAGTAAAGGGAATGAACTATCGACAGGGTTTATCCAACGAGGGAATAGCAAATAGAGTAAAAGAATGGTCGCCAAATGTTGTTGATATTTCAGTCCCGTTCTCCGGTTGGTGGAAATCTACATGCGAAGTTATTTCCGCCATAAAAAGCATCAACAAAAACGTCACGGTGGTACTGAATGGTTTGCACCCCTCTACAAGACCAAACGAATGCCTCGCAAACCCCGACATTGATTTTGTTGTTATTGGCGAACCAGAACAAACTATGTCCGAGTTAGTGGATGCACTGGACGAAAACAACGACAATTTCAAGGAAGTAAAAGGTATTGGCTTTAAGGAGAAAGAAAAAATAGTTATTACCCCTCCGAGACCTCCAATCGAAAATTTGGACTCATTGCCATTTCCAGCCAGACATCTTCTTCCAATGAATACATATTTCGAAGCTGTGAAAGAAAATCCCCTGCGAGACGAAATTAGGAAACCTTGGGCGATGATGATAACAAGCAGAGGCTGCCCTTACGGCTGCGTTTTTTGTTCAATTCACAACGTTATGGGAAAAACTTGGCGAGGAAGAAGCCCCCAAAATGTGGCTGATGAAATCCAATATTTGGTTAATACCTATAAAATAAAACAAATCGATTTTTTCGACGACAATATGATGCTGGACAAAAAAAGGGGAGAAGACATCTGCGATCTGATCGTAAAAAGAAAATTACACATTGAATGGTTTACGCCCAACGGCGTTAGGGCAGACACTCTTGATGAAAACCTCCTAAGAAAAATGAAAGCTTCTGGCTGCAAAAAAATACGAATTGCTCCAGAATCTGGTGTTCAACGAGTTTTAGATAAGATTGTCAAAAAGAGTTTAAACTTGAAAGATGTAGAGACAGCCGTTATCTTAGCTAAAAAAGTGGGTATCAAGGTGGGCTGTTTTTTTGTCATTGGCCTTATAGGTGAAACAAAAGACGACATAAACGAAACAATAAAGTATGCCTACAAACTGAGGAGCCTTGGCGCTGATAGATTTTACTTCAGTATAGCTATGCCTCTTTACGGGACTGAACTTTACGAACAGGCTGTAAGAGGCGGATACTTAAAGGAGAAATTTAGTGATGAAGCGCTAGCAGAGGTTGAACCTCTAATTGAAACTCCAGAGTTCACAGCAAACGAACTTAGCGAATTATGCGCCAAAGCCAATCTCATAAACTACTCACTAACTCCAGCGAAGGTTGCAAAGGCGCTTCGTAACCCAAAAAAGACAATTCAGTTTTTGTTAGGAAAATGAATGCCAGAGGTTTCAGAAACACTCTCTAGGACTCATATTTAATTTTAAAAATGCACACTTGTGCGTTCTTTCAAGCCGGGCAATTTCTGTTTTGGGTCGATTATAGTAATTTTTCTTTTGTTAGGACAAGTTCGTTTTCTGAGTACCGTTGATTGGTCATTTTTCTGATTCTGAGACTTTTTACCAAGCCGGTGGCGGTTTCTTTTTCGGTGATTCTGATTTCTCCGTCGAACAAACCTGTGATTGCCTGTGTCTCCTCCGCTGGGTGCATGCCTGGATCGATTACTCCAAGGGTTGTGAAGCCTTTGGATTTTAGGTTTGCAAGAAGGCTGATGAGCCATTTTCGAGTTATAACTGCATGGTGCTGTAGCAGGACGTCGGACAGCATATCGATACAAGCCCTCTTCGGAGAGGTCAGCAATGGGTCAAGCGTTCTGAAAAGCTTTGTTAGTGCGATGTCGATGTCTGTCAAGTTGTCTACTCCTTTGATTGTGTAAACGTTCGGCTGTTTTTGAATAATTATGTCCGCTTGAGGGTTGCAGATGACGAGTTTAAAGTTCGTTTGGAATTGCTGATAGAAGTTTTCAATGTTTCCTGCCGCGCACGTAATGTAAAGTGTTGTCTCACCTGTTTTTGCGCCTTGTTCAATGAAACGTTTGATTTGTATTTGTCTCTCATCACTGGAAGCAGCGGCAAGGATAACGGCGTATTTTTCTGGTATGCCTCCCAGAAGCAGCCTGTCTAGTTCCAGCGTTCCAGTGATTACTCTTCCCGGCAACGTCTCATAAGCGGGTTTAGCCGGTTGCACAGTCACCGTGATGGGGCTGGTTCTGGAAGCTTTCATTTTGCCCTCATCATCCAGATAACTGACTTCGGGGTCTAAGCCGTAACTGCCCGCTTTGGCCGCTTTAAGCTTCAGCTTTATCGTTTCAACTTGGAAGGGGGCAACGGTTTTCTCTTTCATTTCAAGGCTGCCGTTTTGCTGGCTGCAATACGATGGAAGACTAACCATGTCGAATTCAGGGGGTAGCGCGCCGTCGATTTTGGCGAGCGTCGTCGCTGTTCTCCCCACGTTGACAAGGTCGAGGCGCATCTCAAACTCCTCCCCAACATGAACCTTCCTCGGCAACATAACACTCAATTCAACATCGGCGCGCCCAAACCTCTCTTCAACCTGATCCAACATTTTCTGGGCTTCATCACGTTGAACTCTTGCCTCTTCAATTCTGCCCTGCTTATCAAGAACCCAAGCATAGTTTGTTTTGTAATAAATTTGTTGAAGAGGCCAATTCAGTTTCAATTTAGTTTCTTCGAATCGTGCTTCCTTAAAGGATTGATTGAATTCTTCCCAAAGGCCTTTTGCAGCATAGTAAATTTCCCTAAAAAATTGACCCACCGTTACAACACCAAAATGACTGGCGCGAGTGCTTTCAGGCGGCAATTTATTCATTTTATCAAAGTACTCGTCTGCGTGTTTCAAGTCTCCGAGTTTACTATATTGTCGGATAAGAATTGCGTAAATCACTTCTTGCATATAATTTGCATCTGTTTTCTTGCTGTACTCCAATGCCTTCAAAGTTTGAGATAGACCTTCAGAAACACCTTCAAGACCCATTTCATAAGAATTGCCCAGATAATAGCTCACTTGAGCTAATTCGGTGAATAAATACAGTTTCTCTCCGAGTCTGAGTGCGTTAACATGTTCGCGCCTGCTTTCTGAAAGAAGCCCCATAATTCCAAAGCCTATGCCTGCGTTAATTGTTGCTTCTATTTCTTTGCGGATATTGCCAAGTTCCCTGAAAATGGCAACTGAACGCAAGAGTTCTCCGATTCCTTTTTCCCTTGACTCTTCAATCATCCCGCTTACGACGCCGCTTCTCCATAGTGCTTCTGCTACGTCGGCGAGTGAGTTCTCTTCCTCAAATACCCGCAAAGCTGCATCGTAGTCTGCTAAGTCCATTTTTCGATCTCCGCGCCCTGCCCAGCCGAAGGCTTTTCCTCTGTTGTCGAGGATTCTTGCCATCTCCAAGCGGTCATCTACAGCCAGTTCTTGTGCTTTCTTCTCGTATTCCAGCAAGAGATCAGGTTCATCGCCCTTAAGATAAGCTGCATCTGAGGCTTTCCTGAAAGCGCGAAGTCGTAATCTCCCCGTTTCAGAAGCGGCCAGCTCATCAAAAGTCTTTATCGCTTCTGCATACATGGAACTGGCGATGTAGGCGTCTCCTAAGCCTTCTAAGGCGACTCTTTTCTCTTCAGCCTGTCTTTCTGAAATGTTCTGGAGTGCGTACTGAAAGTGTTTTATGGCTTGTTTGTTGCTCCACTTTGCCAGCTCGTCTCTCCCTGAGGCAACGGCGTACTTTACCGCTTTCTCTTTGTTGCCGGCTTGCGCGTAGTGGAAAGCTAAGTCACTGATGGGAAGCGAGGTGTTCTTCATGCTTTCGAGTTTTTCCGCGATCCTGTTATGATATCCCCTTTTCAATGGTGCTGAGAGTTCCTCGTACAGGGTTTCTCTTGACCTTGCGTGGTCGAACCTGTAGCGGTTTTCCTCAACACGAACCAGTGAAGTCGATTGAGCAATTTGGTTAAGTGTTTCGAGGGTCTCTAAGTTGTCTTGGCCGAGAACTGTGCAAAGGAGATCAACGTCAAATTCTTCTCCAATAACGGATGCAGCATCCAGCACTCGTCTCTGAGCAAACTTTAAGCAAGCCAACCTTCGCAATATGATGTCTTTTATTTTTGACGGGATCCCAAGTTCGTCTACTGCAAGGCGCCACTCACTATTCTCTTGGACTAGGCTTTTGCGTTCGTGCAGCATCCGCAGAGATTCAACTACAAAGAGGGGGTTACCCCTGCTCTCAGCCGAGAGTTTCTCTGCCAGCTCCTGCTGCAGGCTTCCGCCTATCATGTTTTCAGCCATCTTGGAGATACAGGCTTGGCTGAGACTTGGCAGCTTGATTTCCGTGAACAGCTCCTCGCGCCGCATCATGCGAAGGGTTTCAGCCAGCGGATGTGGATGACCCTCAGCATCAGCTGTCAGTTCCTCGCTTCTGAACGTCGCTAAGAGGAGAACTCTTTCTGGACCATGTATTGCCCTCGCAAGATAATGAAGCAACGCCAGTGACGCTGAATCCGCCCAGTGAACATCCTCAACGAACAAGACAACCGGGTCGTGGGCAGCGATAAGGTGAAGTGTTTTTGCGACAGCGGCGAACGCCTGGTCCTTCCAAACTTGAGGATTAATCGCTTCGGTTTTTCCCAGCTTTTCTGCTGGTTTTGGGCCAGTCAGCCAGGAGGTTATTTCCCGCTCTTGCACTCCGAAATCGACTTGTGCAACCTCTGTGCTGAGTTGAGTTTTTGGCTGTTGGAGGCTTGCGTGGTATCCTTCCTCGGTGAAGGCCGCATAATAGTTGTTGAAGGCTTCAATGAAAGGGAAGAAAGGCACTTGAGCATCGCTCAGACACCAACCAGCCATAACGGCTATTCCCCTTCGCCTTGCGTTATTGAGGAATTCACGTGCGATTCTCGTTTTTCCGCTGCCTGCCTCGCCCGAGATGAAAACTGTTGTTCCCTTGCCTTCAACAGCCGAATTTAGGGGTGATTGTAGCTCTTCAAGTTCTTTTTCTCTCCCAACAATAACAGGCTCAGCTAAAACTCCACGTTTAGACATTGTGACCAATCCGCGCTCTCCATAAGAGAATATTACAGTTCTCCACCTGAACCAAATCAACAATGTACGAAATTCTTGAAAAAGCTTTTGATTGATTCAACTATCCAAATAACAGGCAAAGTTAAGCCATGATATTCGGAGGCGATAGATCAGGCCTTCAATTTTAGGCTTCTGATTATGAGGGTGAAGAA
>JBEKGO010000009.1:0-57195 GCA_050012755.1 Bathyarchaeia archaeon | reverse complement strand
AGATACCAAAGTACCTCATAGAAAAATGCCAATCATAAATTTTCTTTTCTTCTTCTATTTTTTAATTTAGATTCTGCATTCTGTTTTGATTATGAAACATTAGTTTCAATCAGGTTTTTATTTTAGTCCGAGAATTGGGTTAATAGTGATTTTTTTGGATCATACAATTGTTCATTTTGAAATTCCAGCTAACGACATCGAAAAGTTGAAGAAATTTTATGTCGAGTTGTTTGGCTGGACAATGGAAAAATACCCTGGACCGACAACCTATTATCTTGTGGGAACTGTTCCCGTGGATGAAAAGACAATGATGCCTGTCCGACCTGGCGTCAACGGCGGATTGTACAATCGGAAAGATGCTTCCATGCCTGATATGGCTAAGCCGACAAACTATATTTCGGTAGAGTCAGTCGAAGAATATAGCAAAAAGATCGAAGCATTAGGCGGCAAAATTGTGGTGCCAAAGATGGAGATACCCGGTTTAGGCTGGTGGGCACTGGCATTGGATCCGGAAGGCAACCACTTCGGAATTCTAGAGTACATGCAAAAATAAGCTCTTAACTTTTCCCATACTTTTTCTTTTTTAGTTTAAAGCTTATTATGTTAAAAACCCCATGGTTTTTAGTTAAATATGTACTAAAAGCTGATAAACCCCTTCTTTCACTACCATGCTTTATTCGCGGGAAGGAACCAAATGGGCTGCGGTATCTTTGGCGCAATAAACTATGAAAATCAACCTGTCTTTCCATATGTTTATTGGGGGTTGCGGGCTCAAAACCATCGAGGGCACCAATCGCACGGATTTCTTACTTATAGTGATAAACAATTTTTTACCTACAAAAACTTGGATTTAGTTCCTAAGGTAAAAAATGACGCCATAAAAGAATGGTTTGGCCGTCTGCCTGGATCAATAGGCATCGGCAATGTGAGGTACACAACCTCAGGTAAATGCGACGATGTCTCCATTATAGAGGGCACCCAACCAGTCGTCGCTCAAGTAAATGGCATAAAACTTGCGCTCTCATTTAACGGCAACATCGTCAACACACTGCCACTGAAGAAAGAAATGTATCAAAACTTTCCAAACTTTACTTACAGTTGCGATTCTGACATTGTATGTAACAAAATGCTCTTAGCCCTAAAACAAGGCAAAGACCTGCCGTCTGCAGCCAAAGGGGTTATGGAAAGTTTAGACGGCGCATTCTCCGTGACAGGCATAACGGGAGACGGCGACTTTTTCGCTTTCAAAGATCCACATGGTATAAAACCCTTATGCGCCGGGCATGACCCCGTTGCCAAAACTTATGCTTTCTCCTCTGAAACCGTAGGCCTCGACATGAACAGTTTTGTAAGAGATTTTGAGTTAAAACCAGGCGAACTCGTAACCGTTTCAAAAGACGGTTTCAAACGCATCCAAATTATACAAAATCCTCGCCCAGCCTTCTGCGCTTTTGAATATGCTTATTTTGCTAGGCCAGATTCAAGGTTCAACGGCAAATACGTTTATGAAATTCGAGAAGATTTCGGAAGAAACATTGTAAAAGAAAATCCTAAAGTCGTAAAAGAAAGTGACATTATTCTCTCCGTGCCTGAAACAGGAGACGACTCAGCGATGGGGGTCCATGAAGCTTCAGGTTTGAGATGGGAACGGGCGTCAAGACGACATCGCTATGTTACAGAGAGAGCTTTCATTCTGCTGAACGTCGAGCGCTTTTCCACGATTGATAAGAAGATCAACATTTTGGGTTCCAAAGTTGATGGAAAACGAGTTATCGTAACTGAGGACAGCATAGTTAGGGGAGATACAACCAAAGTTATAATTGATAAATTGCGGAAGGCAGGCGCCAAAAAAGTCTACGTTTTTGTTACTTTTCCACGAATTATTGGTCCTTGCTTATACGGAATTGATATGTCAACGTATGGGCAACTTGTCGGTTCAAGACATGATGCAGAAGGTATAGCTGAAATCATAGGTGCAGATGGCGTATGCTATCAGTCCATTGAAGCGTTAGTGAAGGCAACGGGTCAAACAAAAGACCAACTCTGCTTGGCCTGCATCAACGGAGAGTATCCAACGCCCTGCGCACAAAAAATGGCTGACGCGATGAAACAGAGATTCTTGGCTGGATATCAAGAAAAATCAAGGATCTATGAGTCGGAAGAAGTTCAGCCGTAACTGCGGTGGCAAAGCAAATTAAGCAATCCTTCTATTTTCTTTGCTTAAGGGTGAGTCTCTAATGGAAAAAATAGGCGTCTTGGTTGTTTCTTACGGTGCAAGAGAGATCGCTATGGTTGACGCGCTTCTACAGAGCAAAAAATATCAAGTTGAACTTTACATCGCTGACAAACAACGCAACCCATTCAACGCGGAAAAAGCCGCCAAACACGTTGTCATCCCGAATCTAGATGTGGAGGAAATCTGCAAATTCGCAGAAGCAAACAAGAGCAAAATCAGATTTGCTTTAGTCGGCTCAGAAAAACCCATAATTGAAGGCATCCGCGACCAAGTTGAGAAACACACAGGCATACCTGTTATTTGTCCTAAGCAACAATACGCCATAGAAGTCAGCAAAGTTGAGCAGCGGGTTCTTTTTGATGAGATTGCACCAGAAGCCAATCCACGATTCAAAGTTTTTGACCCAGCCGATTACAAAGACTCAGACATTAAAGCCGATGTTTACCATTGGCTAGATGAATTAGATAATCAGGCTGTAGTTAAGCCTGATAAGCCAGCATTGGGAAAAGGCGTTGGCGTCTGGGGAGACCACTTTGCAAATCGAGAACAACTTTTTGAGCATTTCATGTCCAACTTCCAATATGGCTCAGTTATCATTGAGGAAAAGATAGACGGGGAAGAGTCAAGTTTCATGGCTTTCTGTGATGGCAAACACTTAATTCCGCTGCCTGATACGCGTGACTACAAACGTGCTTTCGACGACGACAAAGGTCCAAACACAGGTGGAATGGGCTCGTACAAAGACATCGACGACAAATTACCTTTCCTGACCGACGCTGAATGCGAGCAGGAGCTTTTGTTAGCTGACAAAATTTTTAAAGGCTGGAGCACAAAAATCAAAGATGCTTCCGCCCTCAGAGGTGTCCCTCTCTACTTAGCTTTTATGCACACTGGAAAAGGTATAAAAGTTCTCGAAAACAACAGCCGACCTGGAGACCCAGAAATAATTAATCTCCTTGCTCTGATCAAAGACGACTTCGTCGACTTATGTTTCCGAATGATTGAAGGAAATTTGACAACTATAGAGTTGGAAAAGACAGCGTCAGTCTTAACCTACAAGGTTCCGCCCGACTACGGTGGCTACGCAGAAGTGTTCCCCGGTCAAGTAGATAAATCAGCCCTTAACTCGCCAGTTTCTCTCTCAGATGCTTATGCATTAACCAAAAAATACGGCAAAAACATTCGAATTTACCCTGGATCAATGGAAACAAAAAACGGTAAAAACTACGCCTTAAAATCCCGTGCAATAGGCGTTTTAGGCATCGGCAAAAGCATTGAAGAAGCCCGCCAAATCAGCCAAGAAGGTGCCAAAGCAATTTCTGGCGGTGCATTATGGAACCGAACCGACGTAGCCTCAAAACAGCACATTGCAAAAAGCGTAAAGCACATGGAGAATTTGAGGCATTAAGTGTGAAGCGTATCTTCATTTCCGATTGTGAAGGGCCAATCTCAAAAAATGACAACGCGTTTGAGTTGGCAGCAAATTTTATTCCAAACGGCGACGAACTTTTCACTAACATTAGCAAATACGACGATGTACTGGCCGATATTCTGCGGAAACCCGGTTATTCTGCAGGAAGCACTTTGAAGCTCATTTTGCCTTTTCTTAAAGCGTACGGTTTAACTGACAGGCAGATGGATGCGTTTTCCGAGAACAACATTATTTTAATCGCTAATAGCAGAACCACCCTGCACCATATGCAAGTCGTAGCTGACGCTTTCATAGTTAGCACCAGTTACCAACACTATATCAAAGCCCTTTGCAAAGCCATCGAATTTCCATACAAAAACACGTACTGCACAAAAGTTAGCCTTGACAAATTCGCTGTCACTCCGCAAGAAAAAGACCAACTAAAAAAAATAGCCCAAGAAATCTCACAAATGCACCTGATTGAAATTCCCAAAGAAGCAAGTAGCATTGAAGATTTTTCGCACAGTGATCAAGTGGCTATTCAGCGTTTGGGCGAGATTTTTTGGAACGAAATCCCTAAAATGTTTGTGGGCAAATTTCTCGTTGATGTGGTGACGGTTGGCGGCGAACAGAAGGCTGAGGCAATCCGGGATGTGGTAAAGCGTTTGGGCGCTGATTTAGCGGATGTAATGTATGTGGGCGACAGCATAACAGACGTTGAAGCCTTCAAACTGGTCCGAGACAACGGCGGCTTAACAGTATCTTTCAACGGTAACAGCTATGCAGTCAAGAATGCAGAAGTGGCTGTTCTCTCAGAAAGCAACCTGGTGACTGCAGTTATTGCCGATTTGTTCTGTAAATTCGGAAAAGAAGTTACAATCAACGCTCTGCAGTCTTGGGGCTTTCCAGCATTAGAATACAGTGAAGTGGATGCTGCTTTGCTTAAACAGCTTTCAGGCGTGTATCCTAATGGTTTGCCTAAAGCTCAAATAGTAACAGCCCAAAATATGGAATTGCTCATAAAAGAAAGTAGCGAATTTAGAAAAAAGGTTCGCGGAGTTGCTGTTGGGAGGCTTGGATAAATGGGTAAGGTGCTAATTGAGGATACGTTTGCGGAAGCGTTCACTGGCATTTTTTGCCGATTAATAGTTACAGCAGACGATGAAGAGATTCTGCATAAGGCCGCTGAAGATTCAACCGCCACGCCATCCGTTGTTATCGGCAGAACTGAGGGTGGAGTAGAAAAGTACCTCACCTCACAAGAGACGCCTGACAAAAGGGTCGGCGCGATCTTGCAGTTCTGGGGAGAAATAAACACCAAAAAAACCTTCGAGCAATCACTAAGAAAGTTCGAAACTGAACTTTCCTACCGCATCCGCCAAGACATTCTTGTTAAGCCCTTTACTGCAGTCTACGACGCTCTACCCAAGACCGAGGGCAAATTGGACATGATGGAGACTGTGGGGCACTGCGGAGACGGCTACGAATGGGTTGAAAAACGACATGGCAAAGATGTCATTGTTGTTCCTTTAATGGTTTCTGATTTTATTATTGAGCGTTATCTCGGTTATGCAAAGGGCGTTATGGGCGGAAATTTTTGGGTTATGTGCAAAACAAAACAAGCATTAAAACAAGCAGGAGAAAGCGCCTTGGCTGCAATCCATAAAGTTGAGGGTATTGTTACCCCCTTTGATGTTTGCTCTGCAGGTTCAAAACCAGAAACACATTTTCCCAAGATTGGCCCAACAACCAACCATCTATATTGTCCTTCACTCAAGAAACGGCTTGGCAAAGAATCTCTTGTTCCCGAGGGCGTAGAGTACGTAGCTGAAATAGTTCTTGATGGTGTCTCCTTAGACGTTGTTAAAAAGGCTACTAAAGTTGGCATCGAAGCCGTTTTAGGCATTGATGGTGTAGTGAAAATTTCCGCTGGCAACTACGGCGGTAAACTAGGTGAATATAAAATCCCGTTGAAGGAATTGTTTCTATGACGAAATTTGATGTAGTCGGTTTCGGTGCGCTCAACGTTGATATGTTATTTAAAGTGCAAAAGCTCGCGGGCGCTGAAGAAGAAAGCTTCGTCGAAGAATATGCGGAAGCCTGCGGTGGCTCAGCCGCAAACACTATAGTTGGATTGGCAAGGCTCGGCTGCAAAACAGGATTCATTGGAAAAGTAGCCAATGACCGAGAAGGCAAACTGCAAATTGATTGTTTCAGTAATGAAGGCGTAGATACTGGCGGCATCATTCAAGCAACGAAAGGCAAAAGTGGTTCAGTAATGGGCTTCGTGGACAAAAAAGGTGCAAGAGCCCTATATATCAACTCAGGCGTCAACGACACAATCGAACCCCGAGAAATCAATTACAGCTACCTTTCTCAAACAAAATATGTGCATTTCTCCTCATTCGTCGGCGAAAAATCTTTTCGCGCCCAAAAAAAACTTTTGGCCGTCCTGCCCAATGACGTTAAAATCAGCTTTGACCCAGGCTCTGTCTATGCACAGAAAGGTTTTGCAGCTATAGAACCAATAATCCGCAGCACTTGCGTTTTGATGCCCAACGCTTTTGAACTTGAACTTTTAACAGGCGAAACAGATTACCGCAAAGGCGCAGATTTAATGATTGGGTTGGGCGTTAAAATTGTCGCAGTCAAACTTGGCGACAAAGGCTGCTTCGTTACAGACGCAGAAGAACAACTCAAAGTAGAACCTTTCAAAGTTAAGGCAGTTGACACGACAGGTGCCGGAGACGCTTTCTGCGCAGGTTTCCTCTACGGCTTAATCAACAAAAAAAGTCTCTACGAATGTGGGCAAATAGCGAATTTTGTGGCTTCCAGAAGCGTTACGACGATGGGTGCCCGCGCAGGCTTGCCCTACGCTAAGGATTTAGCATTTCTTTATTAGAAAATCTAATATTCACATCTTAATGCGCTTTCATTTTTTTCAATTCTTTTTTCCAAATATACTCTCTAGCAACACGCTTTGGGTCGTCTATGGGCTTATCCAATTTCACTGAGCCGTACAAAGATTCAGTAGGCTTTTCATATTTCCTTGTTTTTGCTGGCATGTGATCATTTAATAAAATCGGCGTTAAAGTAAATATGATTTTTGCCAAAATGAAAAGGAATTGACTGTTTAGCAACTCTTTTTTAGGTTGTCGATTATACTTTGGAAAATTAGTTTTCCGTCTCCATACTGCAACATCTGTTGCTCACGTGTCCAATTGGGTTGTTGCCACCAATACATTGCTCTCTCTGGATGAGGCATCAATCCGAAAATGTTTCCTTCCCTGTTGCATATACCAGCGATATCGTAGGTTGAGCCGTTTGGATTATCGGGATACTTGCCATCGGCAACCTGACCATTTTTGTCGCAGTAACGGAAAACAACCATGTCCTCGTCAATTAGCCGTGCAAGCATTTCCTCTTCTTTCTCTTTGGGAAACAGTAGCCTTCCTTCGCCGTGAGCAATAGGCATCCTGAGCACTTTGCCGACAGGGACCTTGCTTGAGAAAACGCATTTGCCCTTGTTTTCTTGCTTTAGGTAGACCCAGCGGCACTTGTAACCTTGGCTATTGGACGCAAGCGAAGCTTCGGGGTATTCGCTGATACCTTCAAAGCCCGGAAGCAAACCGTATTCGACAAGGATTTGGAAGCCGTTACAAATGCCCAAAATTGGCCTGCCTTCGTCAATGAACGTTTTCATTTCTTTGCCCAATTTGGCTGAGAGGTGTCTTGCAAAAATCACGCCAGAACGAACGTAATCTCCGAATGAAAAGCCACCTGGAAAAACAAGAACCTGAAAATCCAACAGGTTTCTACGTTTTATCAATTCGTTAACATGCAAAGTCTCTGCTTGGACGCCCAACTCAAGAAAAGCCCGCTGAGTTTCTGAGTCGCAGTTGGTTCCGCCTACACGTAAAATGCACACTTTGATTTCTTCTTGGTTCATTTAGGCTTCCCCGCTCAACGTTTTCTTCCATGCTTGCCATAGTTCTCCAAGCGAAGCAGTGACTACTATTTTCTGGTTTAATCCTTGAATAAGCAGCTTCTCATCTTTGGTTACTTTCCCGATCAGAGCACAGCCCTTGCCCTTCATCAGAACCTCAAATTCTTTCCTATCATTTTCTGCGACTTCCAGAAGGAAGCGGCTATTCGATTCAGAAAACAAAATAAAATCGTTGCGCTCCAACTCTTTGCCAGGGACTTTACCTAAATACAACTCCAACCCATAGCCACCTGCAAACGCCATCTCTGCCGCCGCCACCGCTAACCCACCTTCCGAGAGGTCATGACAAGATTTGATTAAGCCTAAATCGATGGCTTTAGTCACAACTTTGAATGTGCGTTTTGCTTTTGCACCTTTCACTTTTGGTACACTTGCGCCTAAGTAGCCTTTGAGTTTGTAATATTCCGAACCGCCAAGTTCATTGAACGTTTCCCCGATAATGTATAGCAGGTTGCCAGGAGCTTTCAAATCCATCGAGGTTGTGGATTGAAGGTTTGGAATTACACCTACTGCAGTTATTAGAAGCGTCGGAGTAACAGGACCTAGCGGAGACTCGTTGTATAGACTGTCTTTTCCAGAGATAAACGGCGTCCTAAAAGCAGTTGCGAAATCATAACAAGCTTCGCACGCTCTTACTAATGATCCGAGACGCTCTGGCTTCTCAGGGTTTCCCCAAGTAAAATTATCTAACAGGGCAATTCTTCTCCCGCCAACAGCAATGTTGTTTCTAACTGCCTCATCAATAGCTGAAGCAGCCATCCAATAAACATCTATTTTACCATAATTTGGGTTCATGCCGCAAGAAATTGTCAAGCCCTTCCACGAATCATCCAGCGGTTTCAGCACAGCGGCGTCGTTTGGTCCAGCATACTCTCCCTGCAACGGCTTAAGGGCTGTGTTGCCTTTGACTTCGTGGTCATAAGTGCGAATGACGCTTTCTTTACTTGCGATGTTAGGCGCAGAAAGAAGTCGCATAAGAGTTTCTGTTAGGGTCTGTGGTTCAGGAAATTGCGGTTCAGTGAAGGTTTGCTTTTCAATGGTTGCAACTTTCATGCTTTTGCATGGTGTAAACAGAAAAGCCATATCCATGTCGGCAACTTTTTTGCCGTTAAAGTTTAGTTGCAGGCGGCGTGCAGTGGTTAGTTTGCCTATCGCTGTGGCTTCTACGTCTTCTTTTTCAAAAACTGCCATAACTCGTTCCAGGTTTTCTGGCGGCACAGTTATGAGCATTCTTTCCTGTGATTCTGAAATGTAAATTTCCCAAGGAGCCAAACCCTGATACTTCAAAGGCACCTTAGCAAGTTCAATGGTTACTCCGCAATCGAATTTTTCTGCAGTTTCGCCGATCGCTGAGGATAAACCGCCTCCGCCAAGGTCAGTCGTCGCCGAAGCCAATTGTAAATCGCGGATTTCAACGATTGCCCTTTTGACCTTTTCTTCTTCGATTGGGTCTGCAATTTGGACTGCTGGACGAGAAATTTCTTCCGATTTCTCAGTTAATTCAGCTGAGGCGAAGGTGACACCGTGGATTCCGTCGCGTCCTGTTTTGCCTCCAGCAATAACAATTATATGTTCTGGCTTGGCGTTTTTTGTAAATTTGCTTAATGGTAAAAGTCCAATGCATCCGCAATAGACAGTGACGTTGCCTGTGTAGCTTTCGTCGAAGTATATTGCTCCGTTAATGGTTGGGATGCCCATATTGTTTCCATAAGCGCTGATGCCTGCAGTGACGCCCATGTAGACATATTTTGGGTGCTTTACACCTGCAGGCAACTTGTTATAATCGTAATCTAATGGTCCAAAGCCCAAAACATCTGTACATGCGATTGGATCTGCCCATACGCCGAGGATGTCGCGAATTACGCCTCCAACGCCTGTGGCTGCGCCGCCGAAAGGTTCAACAGCAGATGGGTGATTGTGGGTTTCAACTTTCGCAGCTATACCATAGCCCTTGTCAAATTTCACAATACCAGCATTATCTTCAAAGACACTAAAACACCAGGGCGCTTTGATTTCTTTTGTTGCTTTTGCAATGTAAGTTTTGAAGAGGCTGTCAATTTCTTTGCCGTCTAAGAGAATTTTTCCTTTGAAGGTTTTGTGATAGCAGTGTTCTGACCATGTTTGGCTGATGGTTTGTAACTCAACATCTGTTGGGTTTCTACCTTCCGCTTTAAAGTAGGCTTGGATACTTTTCATTTCATCTAAACTTAACCCCAAAGCTAATTCATTGCTGATTTCGATCAGCTGTTGGTCTGTGGCTTTGGTTATATTAGCTTCGCAGAGTGTGTAGCCTGCTTTTCGGTGGATGTAGAGGTTAGCGTTCATTTCTGCTCCTCAACAATTATTGTGTAATTGTCTTTGGTTGGGTTTGCTAAAAGGCGCTTGCTCATTTCTTCTGCTTTTGACTTGGCTTCTTTCACTGATGATGCTTCAAGAGTGACAGTGTAAACTTTGCTCACGTCAACAGTTTCGACTTTGTAGCCGAGTTCTTTTAGTAAATGGGCGGTTGTTTCTCCTTCAGGGTTGCTGTGGCCTGGTTTAAGACTGACCTCTATTTTAGCGGAGTATTTCATAGAGCCTTTAAATTAAGCTACAGGATTTAAACACTTTCGTCATAAAAAAAGCAAAACTTTACGTTAAAACCAACTTTTTGTCCTGATGCTTTATTTCCACCGTTTGTTTGTCAGTTACTTTGCCTATTATCTCAGGTTTTATGTTGTTTTGTTCAAGCGTGTTCATAGCTTTATCGATGTCTGTTTTGTCAACGATTATGCCGAAGCCCCAGCCCATGTTGAAAGTCTTGAACATTTCCTCATCTGTTATTGTAAAGCCCAGCGTTGCAGCTGTTTTTTGGATTAAGCCGAAAATGGGTTGTGGTTTGAAGTTATTGAATTCGAAACCTATGCCTGGCGAGACTGCAGCAAGGTTGTTGAATTTCATGTAAGCATCTCCTGTTATGTGGACTGCTGCCTTAACTTTTACTTCACTGGCAAGCTTGAGTACGGGTTTGACATAGATTTTTGTAGGTTCAAGTGCTTCAAGAACTATTTCGCGATCTATGCCTGCTGGTTTATCGTTGGGTTGATATTTTCCGCCCCATTGCTTGAAAAGGATTTTTCTAGCCATCGTTATGCCGTTGCTGTGCAACCCACTGCTGGCTAAACCGATAATTGGATCCCCAGCTTTGATGTTTTTTCCAGTTATGATTTCTGGTTTTTCAACCTGGCCAACAGAAGCAACAACCATATCAAACCCAGCTTTTTCTGTCAAGCCTCTAATTATTTCTGCAACGTCACCCGTTTCTCCACCTGTAACTGGACACATTGCTTCCTCTGCGCCTTGCGTGATTCCCTTCAGCCACTCTTTAACCAGCATAGGGTTGCTTTCTTGTGCATGGATGTTGTCTGCTATCGAGAGTGGTTTGGCCCCTGACCGAATTACATCGTTGACTGCCATAGCAACTGCATCTATTCCTATGGTATCATATTTTTGCGCAAGCTCTGCGAGGAGAACTTTAGTGCCTACGCCTTCGATGACAAGGTCCAAAAAAGTGTTTTTTGTGATTGGAAAGATATTGCCATAAGGCAGATGCATGACGCCGCCAAAAAGGCTGTATTTGTAGGTTTGTTGCAGGTTTTTTAGAGCTTTTTTAGATTCGACGCGTTGCTTGCGATTTACTCCTGCATCGGTGTAAGTGTAATTTTTTGGCAAAGATGTTTTCTCCCTTGGTATTCTTTCTAGTTAGTTAGAGATAACGATTATGCTTGCTCGGAAGCCGGAAAAACCTATTTTTTTTCAAAGTCAAGTGTTCATCTTATATCTAAAAAGTCACAAAAAAATAGCGTTAAGTATATTGTAGATAAGAACCAATATATCTGGCTAAGCCGAAAATAAACAAGCCTAAATAGAAAAAACATTCGCGGTCGTAGTCTAGCTTGGTAGGACATCAAAGCGTTGCCATTGGTAACGTTGTGTAAGCTTCCCAAGCTGATGACCCGGGTTCAAATCCCGGTGACCGCACCAGTCTTCTCAAAACCACAGTCTAAACCTAAAAATTAGTAAATGCTTTACTGAGGGATTATTTCGGCGTCTGCACAGCCACTAATTATTTTCGTTATTCTTACTTTTAGATGTTCGTTGGCTTTTGCGTTGCCGATAAATATTGGAAAGCCCTTGATTTTAGCGATACCCTCGCCGTTGGGACTCATATCTACAACATCGACTTCGTATTCGTCTCCAATTTCAAATGGGTAATCAATGCCTCTTCCTCTGCTTTTGGCATTTCTTGGGGCTCGTTTTTTTGGGCTAAAAGTGCATCTTCCTCGCTTAGAATTTTATCGACATTAACTAATGTTCTTCATAGGCATAAGTGTTTTGTCTTAGTGACTAACACAAAAGAGAAAAAAGCAAGTTGCGGCATATTCAAACATGGTGTTTAATTATCCTTTCCGCTTTTATCATGCTTCCAGTTCCAACCTATACCCAGTATATTAGATGCCCAAATTGTGGCTCACAAGTCGCTTCATTCTCAAATTACTGCAACTTCTGCGGTACACCCTTGCGTCAACCAATTCTGCTGAAAATCTGTCCAAAATGCCTGACCAGAATTCCAGCTGTCTCGAAATTTTGCCCTGAATGCGGAAAAAAACAACCAGAACTCAATATTGGCAAAAAGCCTATTGTGGGAAGGCTGCAAATCGCTGCTAGATTTAACCCTGATCGTAAGCAAGAAGAAAAACCTCAGACAACCTAAACAGTTGTGGTGCTACTGGGTAGGTTTTAGCTCTTTAATTTCGTGGGCAAATATTCGTCAACAATGTAGGTTAACCCGTATCGGCTGAAAGCTTCCTGTTCAGCTTTTCTTTTTATTTTAAGAAATAGCTTTATTTCTTTTTGCCAGATTGGGTCGTTTTGATAACGTGGATCTTTCTGTAACTCGTAGAGTCGCTTGATGTCAACTTCGTCTAAGGGGTCAGTTGGTAGTTTGTACTCAATTATGTCACTTGCCCAAACTCCGCTCCAAACCGCATCAGGGGTGTTTAGTTCTCTTAGGTGTGCTGCGTTGGCTGAGCCAGAGATGATGACTTGCGCAATGTGCATTCCCCATGGGTCGCCATCAGTCAAAATGTAAACTGGCAGATTCAATTCATCATGGAGACGTCGGATGAAACTGCGGGTTTGTCTTGGGGCTTGTCCACCGCAAGAAATCAGCAAAGCGTGATGCTTATTGTGTACGTTTTCTTCGATAAATCTTGTGAAGAGAGCGCCTTTCTCGATAGCTATTACTTTGTCGGCTCTAGTGTTCATTAACTCAGCTGAAGTTAGGGCTGGACCAATCAACACGCCGTCTGGGTGGCTGGTTAAATTCAAAGTTTTGCCTTCGTAGCCAGGAACAGTGTAGCCGATATCTAAATCGCCAAAAATTGCGCTGCGCTCTTCAGGGAAAATGTGAAAGTCTTCTCGGGCAAAACCTGTTAAGGTTTCAAGATCGGTGATAATGTTGTTAGATTCTTGTTGATCGGTGAAAGTCATCTCGTAGGCTTGTGCTGAGTAATAAACGTCTCTTAGAGTGCTGGTTTTGCGCTGAGTAGTAAGCTCGTTACTAAACATTGCTGCCCATGCAAGCTGAGTGAATGGCTTAATATGGCGAATGTTACGGGCGCTTCGACTGACGTTTCTCTCGCCTAAAACGTATTGTCGCAGCGTTGGGTCGTAGGCGATGTTGTCGGTGCCACGGCTCGGCATTTCAATAGTTGGAAAAACTCCTTGATCTAGCTGACTATAGATTCTGCTGCCGAATTCATGAAGACTGTTGATGACTTCGTTTTGACGTTCAAGTATCTTAGCTTTCTTCTGCGCCATATTTCTGAACACTCTTCAAAAGTTTATCAATATCTGGTATTCGCTTTTCCCCAGCTAAAGTTGCCGAGAACTGCGCTATTTTTGGCAGGTACTTGCTGAAAATTCCCAGACGCTTCTTCTCCATGTGCACGTGCTCTTGACGTGACAGGAAATGCTGAAGCTCACGAGCAACCTCACGAAGCGCATTTGCCTCTTCACGGCGCACTTCGGGTCTGTCAGCAATGAATTCTTTTCCAACCGTTTTGTAGGGCACTTTTGTGCTGCAAATGTGAACAACTATGGCGATGGGCATGTCAGATGACACTTTGTAGCGTCGCCAGTTCAGGGCTGAAATTACTCGGTATGAAACGTCGCTGGCTTCATCGTAGAGTAGGGGGATTTTGTTGGCGAAACGGTAGATGACAAAGGTGCCGCGTTTGGGCACTCCGCCGCCATATGCAATTGCCATTTCAACGATGAATGGGTGGCCTGCATAAGTGGATGGTTTACGCTGGTGAACTACAAGATACTCGGGGTTTAACTCTTTCATGACACCAGTCCTGAGCAGATCCTCTCCTAAAGGTGAGAGGCAACTAGCGTCTGGTGGCAAGAAATCCTTGTACTTCTTTAGGTTCTGCATTAGCCGCACTATTTCTTCATGGGAAAGTCTCTTTGGATTCTTGCTGGGGCTTAATTGGCTGAATTCTAGGAATTTTTGTGCCGTGATTTCGCCGACTCTGTGAAAAGAACCCTTCAGAAAATCTGACATGTTATTGTAAGGTGTAATCTGGATAAGTCGTTGCAGAAGTTCCACGTCTACACCGTATGGATGTGGCAATATTTCTGTCGGCGGTTCAGGCATCTCTGTGGTTGCACGGATAAACTTGTAGAGCCTGCCTTTGGGGTCAACAAACGTTAAATTAGCATATGGATTAACCATGGCTGTTTGTTTGAAATAATCAAGAATTTTTGGCATTGCCCTAAGATAATCGCCTTCAAGGGAAAACTCGACTATGGTTCCGCGCCAATTGTCTTTGTTAATCAAGACTTTGCGGTCAAGAATTATTGGGCGGTTCCTTTGGATGTCGATCATTAATTTGAAACTGTAAATTTTTTCTTGCCCTGTGGACGAGGTCACGTAAACTGCCTGGTGAGTGGTAACTTGTCCATAGAGGACAGCCATTTTTCCGCCTAAACCAAATGTGCCTCTTGTTTGCTTGAGTTTGTATTTGCTGCCATAGAGGACTTGGCCGAAAGCGGAGGGTATAAACCGAGGTTGAATTCCGCTACCGTTGTCTTCGACACGAAGCTTATAGATTTGAGTTTCTTTGGTAGCTTCTCCCTCATAAGACAAACGAACATAAATGTCCGGTGGAATCTTCTGGCTCTCGGCAGCGTCCAATGAATTTTCTACTATTTCTCGAATAGCGACGAATACAGCGCGTGAAGGATTCGTTAAGCCTGCTATGTCTCTGTTCCTATAGAAAAAATCAGAGGCGCTAATTTCTTCAAAGGTTGCTTGAGCCACTTGCTGCTTACACCACTTTCCCCGTTTCTTGTTTTGCGAATGGTTAGTATATTTGTTGCTTGTTCTTTAAGTTAACTGCAATATGCGTTTAAATCGTTCATTCAAAAAAGCAGGCAGTAACATGCCTGAATGGTAAGTTTAGACATGAATGTGTAAAAAAATGACCATACAACCAAAAATCGCTTTAAATTGTCTAAAAACATTTCAGTCAACAAAACACGACTAACATAATCCCTTTTTAGCCAAACTTTCTTAACCTACTATGCCGAAACATGGAAGAGGCTTATTTTTTGGCAGTTTGTTTTCTTTCTTCTTTCTCTTCTTTTTCTATTTTTGCGGTTTTTGTATAGTAGTATTCGCCGATGCCTTTTTGGAACATGTCCATTTGTGAAGCTTCCTTGTTTACTCTGGGTCGCATCGTTGTTGGGTCCCGTCGGAAAGTGATGTTCATTTCCTTAAGGAAGGTATTCATGCCCTTTCTTAGGCTCGTTGGCGGATGAGCCAAGCCACTCACTCCTGGATCACCGTCAAAAACCATCAAGCGGTCGGCAATGAAATCTTGCGTAACAACGTCATGTTCAACCACGAAGGCTGGAATACCGTGAGCTTCAACCACTCGCCGCAGCGTTTTAGCCATGTTCAGCCGTTCTTCAACGTCCAAATACGCGCTTGGCTCGTCTAGGAGAAATATGTCGGTTTTTCGGCTTAGGCAGGCAGCTATAGCTACCTTTTGAAGTTCACCACCGCTGAGCTCCATCACATTTCTATCCATTAGAACCTGAAGCCTCAGTGGCTGAGCAATTTCGGTTTTGTACCAGCTAGATGTAAAGTTGTCTTTAGCGACATTCATTAGAAGCTCCGCAACTGTGCCCGCGTAGTCGGGTGCAATGTATTGAGGTTTGTAGCTGACAGTTAACTCGCCGAGTTTTCGCTTATCATCAGTTTCCTCAAGACCAGCGAGAATTTTTACAAAAGTAGTTTTCCCAATACCGTTGGGTCCTAGAATGCCGATGATTTCGCCGCGCAAAATTTCGCCTGGCTCAACAGCTAGTTTGAAGCCTTTGAAGGTTTTCGTCATGTTGCCCCATTTCAGAAGCGGTTCGCCGAGGTTGGTGCCTGCGGTTGGCGGTTTCTCGTGAAAAACGATGGATTCCTTGCGGAACATTATGTTTTCGTCTGGAATGTAACCTTGAAGGTAAATGTTGATGCCTGTTCTGACGCCATGCACGTGTGAGACAACGCCGTAGACGCCGGGTTCTCCGTAGAAGAGACAGATTTGATCAGAGAGGTAATCGATGATGGCTAAGTCATGTTCAGCTACAATTATGGTTTTTTGCTGTTCTTTGAGGCCACGGATGGTTTTTGCGACGACAAGTCTCTGCTTAACGTCTAAGTAGCTTGAGGGTTCATCAAAAAGGTAAACGTCAGCGTCGCGGCTAAGTGCTGCTGCAACCGCCACACGTTGGAGTTCGCCGCCGCTTAGCACATCTAATGGTCTATCCCAAATATTTTTAAGCTCAAACACATCAGCAAGAGGTTCAAGTTGTTTTCTTTCATCAACTTTTTCCAGCAAATCGCCGACTTTCCCACTAATTGCCTTAGGGATTTTATCGACATACTGGGGTTTGCTGCTGACTTTGAGTTTTTTCTCACTCATTTTCTGGAAGTAATCTTGAAGGCTTGAACCACGGTAATACTGAATAATTTCTGGCCAATCAGGCGGATCATCATATTTGCCTAGGTTTGGTTTGATTTCTCCTGAAAACACTTTGAGAGTAGTCGTTTTTCCAATGCCGTTTTGTCCCAGCAAACCCAACACGGTACCTGGTGAAGGCATGGGTAAACGGAAAAGTTTGAAGCTGTTTGCGCTAAAACGGTGACTACAATCCTTTTCCAATTCGTCAGGAAGGTTAACGATGCTTATGGCTTTGAAAGGACATTTTTTCACACAAATACCGCAGCCACTACAAAGTGTTTCCACGATGACTGCTTTGTTTCCTTCAACCCTGATGGCTTCCACTCGGCTTCTTACCATAGGGCAGAAGCTAACGCAAAGTGAATTGCATTTTTTGACTTTGCATTTGTCCTCATTAAGTACGGCAATTCGTGTCATGGCTAAACGTCCTAAAGATGATAACAAGTAAGTTATAAATGTAAACTGGAAAACCCAGTGGGCAATCAAGAAATTTTTAGGTGCATAATGTTAGAAGCAACGCATTAAACGCTGACTCAATTCAATACTTGTACATAAGCCCATTCTACAAGCAAGACTCGGTTGACACCTAGATGTCGCTGTGGCTTCACAGTCACACAAGTTTAATTCTGAAATAAACGACTTTTAGATGGAAGGTGACTTGAGTGCCGGGTGAGAAGAAAAAAATTGAGAATACTGCTGAAAAAACTGGAGAAGCAGTCGGCAAAGGTATCAGGAAAGGTGCTAAAGCCGTAGAGGAACTTGGGAAAGGAATAAAGAAAGAATTCAAGAAAAAAGAATAAGGCTAGCAAGCGTACGCTGCGTAAGCACGCACGTTTTCTCTGATAATCGAGTTTATATGTGATAAGAGCAAGAGGTGATTGAACAAATGGGTGGCTGGTTAATTTCTGCTATTGTTTTTGTAGTACTATTAATAATTCTTGTTGCTGCAATCCAATTCCTTTTCCACTTGCTATAAGTAAACTGAAGGAATGTTACAGCAAGAATGTTTTAATCTAGTGTTATGTCAGAACTGAATCTGTCTCGCGGGTCAGAAGCGTTTTGTCAAAAAGAAAAGATTGGGATTAACATAATCGCATTACAAAATAAGCGAACGGTAATCTCTTTTTGTGCCGTTACACCTTTATGTTTTTTTAGTAAGCACTGTGATTAGCCCAACTAAGCCGCCTAGTACCACTAGTAATCCGCCAAGTCCGCCGCCAACGATTCCAACGATTATGAGCACGATTGCCCAGACGAGAGTGCTTGCGCTTTTGGCACCGATGATTGCAATAACGCCACAAATTATAGACACAATTCCGTCGTATGCAAAGGCATAGAAACTAAAATGGAGATATGATAGTCTACTGAACCCTATCAGACTCAATAAGCCAAATATTATGAGCAGTATTCCGCCTATTAGCGCCAAGTAGTATGCTAATTGAGAAACAGATATTCCAGACATGTTCTAATTCACCTCCTATTCTTTGGTTGCATTTTGTTTAGAAACCGTTATAAGCCTTTTTAAGGTCATTTAGTGGAGCACCAAAAGCTCAATCCCGCATTTCGTTTGTTCAAGGATAGCCTATCGAAAAGGAAACAGTCTGTCGTTTTAATTTCTTTCTTTATCCTTTTTCCAGCACTATCTTTTTTCGCCCGTCAGTTTATGTGTGCACTAAGTTTCTAATCAGGAGAAATTCACGACTGCTCCGAAGTGGGAGATGTCTGTGCTGGGTGTTTTTTGTTTTTTTGTGTGTGTGACTGACTGACAGTCTGACACACAGACAGTGACAGACATTAGACACGGGGGCGTGCATGGGAGAACGTGCGTAAGCGATAGTGAGTAGGGGAGTAGTAGTGCACAAGAGAGAAAAAGATTAAATTTTAATCCCCAAACACAAAAACTCTGAGACAAAATGACCACGATTATCAACAACTACTCTTTATTACTCCTCTCTATTACTCTCAAATTCTGGAGCCGCAAGATGTCATGCTGATTCGCCCATGAATTGATTTCTCTCCGTTTTGTCGTTACCTTATCCTCCCATTTTAACCAAATAAACAAATATTGATGTCTAACAGTAGTCATAAGTTAAGCCCATTTACAGTTTTAGAATTGGCCTTTGCGCGCTATTTGCGTGTATTTTTAATGTTGTTGTTTTGTTGGGAGAGAGTTAGATAGAGAGAAGTTTCAGCTTATTCTTTGACGTTTATTGCTTCGACTTGTTGTTTCTGAGAAGGGATTACTTTTAACTCCCCCCCGGTTCATGGAACTATGTTAGCATTTATATACCCTATTTAAAGTGAGCTAGCAGATTTTCACGTTTCGCAAATAAGGGCGAGTAGACCCCCCGGTACATGAAACTATGTTGACCTATGTTGAAAAACAGTGACACAAAAAACTATAGAAGGTATCACTCGCGCTGAACAAGTAAATTCTTCTCGTAGAGTTCATGGCTTAAACTAAGTGCGCTTCTATCTCCTTATAAGATGAGAATACATGTGCCAGTATTTTCATCGGTTTTTCAAAAAATAAACCTCAAACGCTCAGCCTATTTCTGTCTTAAAAGAAAGATTAAAAAAATATTCGAGTTTAGTTTACCATTCTTCTTCTTCCCACTCTTCATCTTCGCCTTCTTCCCATTCATCTTCTTCTTCGAATATCATCTGAATTTTTCACCTCACATAAACCGTTTTCATGCTACGTATAGCTGCGGTAGTTTAATACATTTAGATTCGTCAACTGTCGTTAATACTGGAGAATATTTGCCCAGAAAACATGTAGTATTGACAGATTCTTCTACTAATTTTTTCAAGCACTTCGCTATCTATAATCTCGGTTTCTGTTCAAGATAGTTTTTTATGTACGTCGAACAATGATTCTTTCCACCAAAGAAGGGGTAAGAATGAGAAAAATATTCAAAATAATCTTGGCAATATTCGCTGTGGTAATAATTATTTTTGTTGCTTTTGCGGCATTAATATTTCTGGATCTGGCTGCCTATACTGCAACTGGATCAAAAACTCTAACGCCGACAGGAACTTCAGTTGGAAAAGCCTTAGTTGTGTATGATCCAGGACTATCTGGAACTGCAAAAGGCGTTGCGGACAAAATCGCCAGCGACCTGCAAGCACAAAGCTATACTGTTACTTTGGCAGGCATAAAAAGCTCAGTTGTTACAAACACAACTGACTATGGAGTGGTGGTTGTTGGTGGACCTATTTATGCAGGCTCGCCAACCGTTTCAGTAAAAGATTACTTAAATAACTTGAGCCCTGGACATGCAAGCCAGGGTTCGGGACCGTACTTTTTCACGAGGGTAGGCGTCTTCGGAAGCGGTCAAGGTGCGACATCACCTAGCGATGTAGCCATGATCAGAAACTCTGTCGCTGCTCTCTCAGACAATGGACCTCTATCGAACGCTGTCGTAGTGAAAATTGGGCAAACCGAGGACCTCAACACGCGAGCATCTGATTTTGTCAATCAATTGGTAACGTAAAAAAAACTGCTTGCAATTCAACTCCAATTTTTTCCGTTTTTTAATTATTGAATACTCATTTCATGTCGATAGATGGAATTTGTTTTCTTGTCAAGCCAGTCCGCTATGATATGTGAAAGTTAACAAAACGATTAAATTCTCCAAGACTTCATTTTAAGGTCGGGATGATGTGAGGCGACGGCTTCGAGCCCTACGCTGTGAGAAATCGTCAAATATCACTGACCCAAAAAGCCGCGCAATATTTTTTAAATGTGTCTAAAGGTAAAGGCAAAAATAACCTGTCCGCATTTTCCCTTCTGAGAGTACTATTATGATTAATGGCTTCAATCTTGTAGCTACAACTTCACGTAGAAACGAGCGACCAATGTGCAACGAACTGCTCTACCTTCTCAAGGAACAATTGGGTGATGCAGAAGCCCAAGTAAGCAAAACCAAAGTCAGAGGTTTAATCGTTGGCAAAACAACATTTGATCCCTGCGACGCAATAGGAAAGTTGCGTGCTATTCTAATGGAGCGCCCTTATGAGTTCCGCTATGCTCTGAGAATTTTGCCCATTAAACGCGTTGTACCGACTAGCTTGGAAGAAATAAAGCGGGTATCTCAAGAGTTAGCCGCCGGAATCGGCGAGCGAGAAACTTTCCGAGTTACAGTTGAAAAACGCTTTACGACGCTTCACTCAAAAGACATTATCGAGGCAGCAGCAGGCGATATCAAACGCAAAGCAGACCTTGAAAACCCAGACAAAATATTGCTTATTGAAGTTCTTGGAGCTTTAACAGGCGTATCGTTGCTCAAATCCAGCGACATTTTGGCAGTTATTAAAGAGAAAATGCTTTAAATTTGAGTTGAAAGCAAGGCAGCTCGCTCAATAACCAAGTTGACTACTGCCGCTTCACGGTCATCATTTTTAATGATCGTCTTTACCTCTTCATCGGTAATTTGGAAAGATTTGATTATTTTCTTTTCCTTGGCCTTTGACATTTCAAGAACTTTCTCATCCGGCTCCACGCCGACATATTCACTGATTGCTTCAAGAATGGATCTTAGAAGATTTGGTTTTTCGCCAATAATTAAAACTGCCATGCTTTTGGTTTCTGGCTTTATGCCACACTGTTGGATAGCTCTTTGTATTTGCCGTTGTGCAGAAGCGTAAAGCATAGTCTCCATAGCTGGGCTTTTTGAAATGTTTGTTTTGTTTTGGAAGGCTTGCAACGCGTTCAACGCTGCAAAGTACAAATGCTGTTGACTAGCAATTAATTCTGCATCGAAAAATTGCATCTCAACGGTTTGCTTGATTTCTTTTCGGTTGGCTTTCAGGAACTCTTCCGCCTTAGCGAACGATATGTTCCTGTAACCTGTTATTTCAATCCACTTACCATATTCCTTAAGGCAATGTAGCAACTTTCAAGCTCCTACTCCGTCCACTTGAATTTTTTGGGCTTGAAGAAGCAGCATATCATATATTTGGTTCCATGTTGGATTTTCATATGTGGTTTCAATGTATGCAGCCATTTTTTTGCCTCTTGAGGTTCTAATCTGTTTGGGTATAATGCGCGTTGTACGTTAAATCTTTTTATCGTAACCGTTTCGCTAGATTCCCTGCCGTGGCTTTGCTGCAATTTAATTTCAAATTTCTTAGCATCCTGATGATTCCAATTCCATTTTTAGAACTAATAATGGTGACTGTGTAGCATTTTTGCGCTTGTTTGGTATTATTTATAAAGAGGTTCTGTTTAATTACTTGATTCGGGAGGAAGACGTCTGCAGATATGTTTCGCATTTCGTAATATTGGTTTAAAAGCGCAGACGAATTTTTAATCATAAACAAATAAAGAAAGGAGTGTCTGAAATGGTGAAAAATGTGGAAGAAGAAAAGATAAAACATGTGCTAACAGACCCAAAGCTGTCTCCAATTAAAGCGATGCTCGAGAAAGATCATGCGATTGATTGTTTGATGCTGCTTCACACTGGTCGCGGCAAATGGAAAGACGCCAAAGACTTCATGCGCAAAAATAAGCTTACACTAAGCGACGGAACTTTCAGGGCAAGGATGATTGAGATCGAATCTTTAGGTTTAGCTAAGAGCGAACGCATTGATCCGCTAAAAAAGTATTATGTCAAAACTGAATCCGGTGAAAAAATAGCAAAGCTTCTTCTTGGTTTATTCGACGAGATTAGCACTTAAATATTCTTTTTTTAATTTTGTTTTTTGCTTTCTATCTTTTTTATTTTGTATTTGTGTTGAACGCACATATAGTATTGTATATTGAGTCGTAATATTTATTAGGGCTAATGAGCGAAACTACTTCAACTAACCTTCAAAGGAGGTTAAACAAAAAAATGAACTACATTAGAAAATTTAAGAAAAATGCAAAAGCCCTAAGCCCCGTAGTCGCATCAATCATACTTATCGCAGTCACAGTCGCAGTCAGCGTTGTCGTCGCAGCATGGATGGGAGGAATGACCATCGGACTCATGGGAAACGCAGAACAAGCGTCAATAACAAACGTTGTATTGGCTAACGTTGGCACAACTGGCGGCACAGCTACTTGTAACGTTCAAAACAAAGGTTCTTCTACAGTGACCATAGAATCTGCAGCAACTATAGATGGACAAACTGCAGTTGCTTCCGGAACTCTAGCAATTGCTAAAGGTACCTCACAAACCATTACCGTAACCTTAAGTGGCCTCAGCTCCGCTCCCTTTGTTGATAGTGCGCAATACGTTATAAAACTGCAAACTGCTAAAGGAAACACAGTTACGTACACAGCCACATACAGCGCACCATAAACTAACAAAGTTTCCGCAATCTTAGGAATCTGAAAACTCAGGGGTAAGGTGAAAAAAATCACCCAACTTTCCTCTTTCTTATGTAAAAAAATTGAGGAGTAAAAAAACATGGTAACACAAATAAAAGAATATAATTCAGCTCAAGCAATAGCCGAGGCTTTAGATACCCAGCTTTCGGAAACCAAAAGCATACTAGGCGAATACCTGCGTCGATTAGACGAAATCCGTACGTTAGCGGAAAAATCAAAAAAAGTCCGCGAAGTCGTAATGAAACTTGCAGGCAAAAAACCCAACAGCGAAAACCCAAGCGAAGTAACCGTAGGCACATTAAACATTATTCTAGATGCTAACGCATTTCATGAGTTAACGGCCATAGAATCCGTCGTGCGCAGCCATCAAGAACGACTTTTGGTTTTGCAGAAAGTTCGTGAAGCACTAAAATGGCTTGATCAACTCGGCGACACTGAAGGTCTCAGATACCTTGTCTTGGAAGATGAAGGCGTTCCAGAACGAATTTTATTCAAAATAACCTAAGCCTCAAGCTGGAAGGCTCAAAAAAAGTTACTGAAGCACATGCCAAAACATTACAAACAATAATCGCTGAATTGAAAAATCTAAGTCCAGAAATAACCAAAGCCTTCATATTCAAAGCCAATGGAGAAATAGTTGCTTCAGACGGAGCCACGACTGATGAGCAAAGCAAGAATTTGGTCACTGCCTTCAATGGCATATCTTCCAAAGCTGAAATTATAGGTAGCGTCAAAACGGTATCCGTTCAGGGGGCAGACAGCCAATTAAGCATTACATGCATGAATAACCAGTATTTTGCAACAGTTTTTTCTCGTGACGCCGACGAGAAGATTGTGAAAAGTTTAACCTGTGTTCTTGTTCCAGCCGTTGTAGGGCTTATGGACGAACTTTCAGAAAGAGGGTTGCCAAAAACCACTGGGCCTCAAGATAAACCGATTGAAGAACCGATTTTGCCAAATCCAGAACCGGTACCTGAAGAGTTAATTCCTGAGGAGCCGGAAATGTTTAGTTCTGAGCTGCTTCTTCCCAAACCGCCCGTAACCCAGTTTATGGTAGAAAAAATCGGAGGATTACTTGTAGCGCCCGATACTGTGCGTGTAAATAGTGATGTAATAGCAAAATGGATCAACCTCTACAGTCACAAGAAAATCACCGAGATACATATTGAAACATTAGAGGGTAAAACAATAACCTGTAAATTCAAAGCCATAAGAGAAGCAAACAGCAATGCCCGGAGCGTAATACAAATTCCAGATAAAATCCTTCAAACCCTGCAAACTGGCAAAGGAAAACTCGTAATTGTTAAACCAGTAATTACCTAGTTATTGGGGCCAGAAATTGTTGAAGCAAAAAACAAGTCCCGAAACAGAGTTCTCAAATGGAATTACCGTAACAACAGTTAGCGAAGAAGTTAGTGAAGAAAATTCGTCATTCGCAAGCCTGAGCGCAAGTCTGGCTGAAATCCGTAAGCTCAAAGGCGTAACAGGCTATATTCTTAGAAGCAGCACTTCAGCAATAATTGACGTAGAGGATTCCGATAAGATATTTCAGTATGCCATCCTAACTTCTGAAATTCACGAATCCAGCGTTGAGATGGCAAAACAGTTCAATCTAGGAGCTCCAGAGAGCATTTTACTTGAAGGCGAAAATATCAAAATACTCTGTTTGAGTATGGATGAAAATAAAATAGACGTTTTTTTGGAAAAAAGTGTAAATCACGTTTCGATCATAAAAAGAATTTTACTTTAGAATAAGATATTTTTTAAAACACCAAAATATGCCTATTTTGGCATCGCAATATTTCTTGAAGTAGTTGAAATAAGCAACATATTAACTGGTCTAGACTCTACATAAATCTCCCATTTCCCGATTCATAGTGGCAGGAAAGCACTTTAAAGCAAATAGGGTATAACCCTAATTAGTGAATAATTTGGCACGTGAATTCATTCTTTTCTCACGTATGGGAAAAACCAACGTGGCATTCAACAATCTTCATGATGCCGGAAGATTAGACATAGTTTACGAGTGCATAGTCGCCAGTCTTTTCCTTTCCCATGGTATCCGAAGAAATGTAACATTCCATACAGTACTGAATGGTCCACCAAATCCGCCACGTCACATTCGAATCGACGGCAATACAATCTATGATGTGCGGACAGATGTGGACACGTGGCAGCAAATCCTAAGAAAAGTGATCGCTGGTAAGTCCCACCCTGGCATTAGCGTTGATAAATCAGGCTTTGAAGCCTTGCTCAAAACAGAAGCCCAATCGCACAAAGTATATGTCTTGGAAGAAGGTGGAAAAGACATAACTGAAACAGAGCTTTCGGAGAATGCTGTTTTTGTTCTGGGCGATCATGTTGGGATGCCTAAAAAAGCAGAAACTTTTGCCCTACGATATGGTAAAAAAATCAGTTTAGGCAAACAGCCCTACTTGGCTGCTTCATGCATTACAATAATTAATTATCTGCTTGATCGGCAAGCTAAATCCTAAATCTTGCTCTTGAAGTGCTCCCATCCGCGGGCTTCAATAGCGCGTTTCTGACCGTCAACATCCAAAAGCACTTGCCGATCTTTTGTCACTTTTCCTATTGGCAAAAGACGTCCGCCAACTGCTTCCACTGCAGTTTCGGCATCATCCCATCCTTTTGGCTTAATTGTTACTACAAGCTCGTATTCTTCGCCGCCGTAAAGTGATAGTTCCAAAGGATTAAGGTGGTTAAACTCTGCAAATCGCTTAACTTCGTCGGCGACTGGAACGCTGTTAACGGTAAAACCAACCCCGCTCCTTTTTCCAATTTCATGTAAACTCCAAGCTAACCCGTCGCTGGAATCAATGGAAGCTGAGACTGCGCCTGAGCGGCTAAGTGCCAACCCCTCTTTCAGCTTAGCCTTAGGCATACAAACAGCATTTAATAATACCTCGCGAAGATTTGGCGACAGAGAATAATTATCCGTAAGCAAGCGTAAACCAGACGCAGATTTGCCGAAGAATCCTGTAACCGCTAAAATATCGCCTGGCTTAGCTCCACTGCGCAACATTAACGCTGTTTTTTCAGCAGTTCCAAAAAGTGAAATTGAAATAATCAGGTCTGAAGCTTCACCTGTGTCGCCGCCAATAACGTAAGCGCCGTATTCACGTGCTCCAGCATTTAATCCACGGGCAATCTCTTCAATGTCTTTACGCATAAAATCTCTTGGTAAGCCAAGCGACACAAGAACTGCTGTTGGCTGAGCACCTTTAGAGGCAAAGTCGCTAATGTTCATAATAATTGCTTTGCGGGCTGCTTGCCATAAACTCATATTTCTCGGTACATCGGTTTTACCAACAAGCATGTCAGTTTTCAGAACAGCAACTTGTTTTTGATCCAAATTAACCGCGGCAACGTCATCTCCGAAGGGTACAGGCAAATTAGGCATGGGATCAAAGTAGCTTGCAAGAATCTCGATTATTTTGCGTTCGCCCAAATCGGTGCTTTTCTCGCTTGAATACCGGTCGCTTCCAGTTCTATCGTTGTCCATATAATATACCCCTTAAAACCCTCAAATCAAAATATTAGGTCGTCTAACGCTTTTAAAATTGACGCTTAGGTGGCCTGAATACGTATTTGTGCGCTCAGTAGGACTACCGGGTAAACTAGATGGTTCTAGAAGCTCAAAATATTTTTCAACAAGGCGTTACATAAAATCAAACACCTGTTTCAACTGAAAAAAGTGCTTTTGTAAGTACAAATTGGTGTTTTCAACATAGCTTAACGCGATAAAACATTTAAAAACTTGGGCTTCACTGATTAGCAAGTACAGTGCCTCGATGGCTCAGCCCAGTAGAGCGGCTGCCTCGTAAGCAGCAGGCCGCGGGAGCAAAGCCCGCTCGGGGCTCCAATTAATTTCTAAGATCTGTTTACAAAAAAAGAGAGGTGCTTTAGGAGAAAACAGAGTTTGACGCCTCAATGCTAGATTTGGCTTTTAACTGGTTTTTCGAAGGTTTGGTCACCTCTTTCTTGTTTTTCGGTGTTTGGTTAGGCTGATTGTTCTTTGATGAATTTTCGATATTTTATGTTGTAATAAGCGAAGGCTGCTACCAGCGAGCTTGTGCATAGCACGAATAAGGGTATGCTTGTTTCTTCAATCATTTTTTTCTCTCCTACACATGAGGGAAGTATACTGCTTCTTTTGGAGTTGTTTTCTTTGGAGATGTTTCTTCCATTTTTCCACCTATCTTTTTGATACTAAGTTAGTCATTATGGGATATAATAGTGATTGAGATTTGTTCATAATTATTATGCACAGTTGCACAAACAATGAGTCTTGGCTCTTGAAGATGTTGTAACGTTGGGGGAATTATTACTTGGTTTTACATTTGTTGAATAAGTGTTTATTTGGTTTATTGTATCTGTGTTGTGCTGTGAGCAAAGTTGCCTGTTTAGCGGTAAGGTTTATTAAATATTGCTATACTCGATGTCTAATGCATCAAGGAAGTGACTGACATGCAACTTTTCGGCGGGCACCACGAAGAAAAGCTAAAATGCCCATACAAAGGCTGCGAAAAACAATTCGACAAGCCAACCGTTATAACAGACACATCAGTGATTCCCAGGCAAGAACACTACGCTTGTCCGTACTGCATGTCAAAACTCGACATAAGAACTGACAACTCAAAAATAATCAGCGTCAGACCAACCGAATATCCCACAGTTTTTGATTCACCAGCCAAATGTGCTCACTTCAGCGGGCTCCTACATGCACCGGGGGAAAGCATACTATCACAAGACGAATGCTTAATCTGTCCGAAAGTCATGCAATGCAACATACGCAAAAAATAGATGTTAAATTTTCACGTTGAATGAACCTGAGTGAGATTGCCTCTCGGTAACTTCCACGTGTTCTATTACTATCACTGCTCCGATAACGACTCGGTGATCAACTTCTCCAGTTATTGATACTCCCAGTTGGTCCCTAACTGTTACCCATTTCTTATGAATACTAGCAACTGGCATCCCAGCGATATCCATCTGGTATTCGTGTTCGGTGAAGTCTCCGTAAATGCGCATGATCTCGACGCCGTTTTTTTCGATCCAGAATTCTTCTCCAATCAGTTTGGCGATCTTTTTCTTTATTGTTCCCAGTTCTTCATTGGCTGAATCGTAAAATGTAAATTCGTTCCGCATTGTAAGCATCTTTCCCTGTAAGCGCATAAGTTCAAATCCATGGTTATCTAAGAACACAAACTTGGGTGGAACCTGAATGATGTTGCCGTCTGCCTCGCCGAGCTTGTTGCCTTTCAAATCAATAAAGTCGTAGTGTTCGCGGGCGGAGAGGATTTTCTTTTGCATTATAAAATCGTCAGTTTCAAGAAGGCTCATATCAGTCACATGTTAGCATGAGGCAACTTCATGATAAAAAGCCTTTGCAACCTCGCAGCAATAGGAGCGCCTATTATAACTACCTGGACGGAGGAATACTTTTAGCTTAGACGATTCGAGCGGCAAGAAGTGCAACAACCACTAGACAGATGTTATAACCAATTCATTTTAAAGGTAAAAGTTTATATTTCCGTAGACTTTTTGCTTATTTCCGAAATAAATTAAGTTCTATTAAGTAGGGATAACAAATATGGCGTATTTAACAACAACAGGTTCAGGACAGCCAGTCTTGATTCTTAAAGAAGGAACAACTCGAAGTAGAGGCAAAGAAGCCCAGAGAAACAACATTATGGCCGCACGTGTAATCGGCGAAGTACTCAAAACCACCTTAGGCCCAAAAGGCATGGATAAAATGCTTATCGACAGCCTAGGCGACATAACAATAACAAACGACGGCGCTGCAATCCTAAAAGAAATCGACGTTGAACACCCGGCAGCAAAAATGATGGTTGAAATCGCAAAAACACAAGATGACATGGTCGGCGATGGAACTACAACAGCAGTAGTGCTCGCAAGTGAACTGCTCAAAAAAGCAGAAGAACTCCTCGACCAAAACATTCACCCAATAATTCTAGTCAGCGGCTACCGCAAAGCATCGCAGAAAGCAATCGAAATCATAAACAAATTAGCGGTTCCACTTGACATAAACGACCGCAAAACACTCCTCAAAGTTGCATTAACATCAATGAGCAGCAAAGCAGTCGGCGCAGCAAGAGAACACCTAGCAGAAATATCCATAGATGCAGTAAAACAAATCACAGAACAACGCGGCGACAAAACCATAGCTGATATAGACAACATTCAACTGATCAAGAAAACAGGCAAAAGCCTCCTAGAAACCCAATTAATCCAAGGCATAATTATCGACAAAGAAGTCGTTAATCCAGGAATGCCAAAGAAAAAGGAAAACGCAAAAATTGCGCTCCTCGATTCAGCGTTAGAAATAGAGAAAACAGAAATTACCGCTGAAATCCGCATTAAAGATCCATCACAAATGAAAGCATTCCTAGACCAAGAAAACGATATGATGCAAAAAATGGTTACAAAAGTCAAAGTCTCGGGCGCAGACATAGTTTTCTGCCAAAAAGGAATAGATGACATGGTTCAGCATTTTCTAGCCAAAGAAGGCATAATGGCAGCACGACGCGTAAAAGAATCCGATATGGAAAAACTTGCGAGAGCAACAGGCGCAAGAATAAGCAGCGACTTAGACGATTTCAAAGCAGCGGACCTTGGCTTCGCAGGCTTAGTTGAAGAACGCAAAATCGGCGACGACAAAATGATCTTTGTCGAGAAATGCAAAGACCCACACAGCGTAGCCATACTCATCCGTGCAGGACTTGAACGCATGGTTGACGAAGCAGAAAGAGCCATGATAGATTCATTATCAGTGGTTTCAGATGTAATTGAAAACAACAAAATCGTTCCAGGCGGCGGAGCAGTAGAAATCGAAATTTCCAAAGAACTGCGAAAGTACGCAACAAAAGTCGGCGGAAGAGAACAATTAGCTGTTGAAGCATTTGCAGATGCAGTAGAAGTAATTCCACGCACACTCGCAGAAAACGCAGGGCTCGAACCCATAGACATCCTTGTTGAGCTTCGTTCAAAACATGACACAGCTGAAGGCAAAAACTTAGGAATCAACGTCTTCACAGGCAAATTGCAGGACAGCATCGCAAGCGGAGTCATAGAACCAATCGTAGTCAAAGAACAAGCTATCAAATCAGCAGCGGAATCAGCAGCAATGATACTACGTATAGACGACGTAATCACGAGCAAAGCGCCAAAAGGCGGACCAGGTGGTCCTGGTGGTCCAGGCGGAATGCCGGGCGGCATGGGCGAAGAATAAACTTCCCCTTTTAATTTTTCTTTTTAATTTTAAAATTATTGAGAATCTTAACATAGTTCTTTGATAAGCCATTTGTAGATTATTTGGAAAACTTAACAGTCATCCTGAACAATCTTCAAAAAATTATTAACAAAAATCTCAATCAAACAGGCCAAACCCAGTTTAAGTCTGCATGGAATCTTGCTGACAACAAATAATTTAAAATAACCCATCATGTTTATTGTAGCCAATAACAAGGAGAAAAAGGGCGAAAACAATGAGTGACGAAGGCGACACATTCTGGGTATCGCTTGCCGAAAAATTCTTTGGACTACTACTAATTATAATCGGCGCATTAATGCTTTACTTTACAGCAACAACAAGCGGGCTGGGCGCCTTCAGTGTATTTTTCGGTGTCATAAGCGTAGTTATGCTCATAATAGGCTTGTTTTTGCTTTTGGTTAAGCCGCCTGAATAGGCTTACTCCCTTCTTTCAACCACAATGCGGCAGTTAGTAACTAAGGCAGCAATAACACCTAGAGCCACTAACCAAGGGACTAATACTACGCCAACAACGCCTACGGTCGCGGGAATCTCAAGCAATGTTCTGCCTGTATCGTTTTTAACAATGACTCGAGTAACGTTCCCCTCATGAAGCAACTCTTTAACACGGTCAACTAAATCCCCGCTAGAAACAGTAAACTCGTCGCGAGTTATCTTCGCTACTCGCGCACCGCAGTTAAGGCAAAAAACATCATCATCCTTCAAGGGAGCCCCACATTTTGTGCAATAAACCAACTTTCCACCAATCAAGCCACAATCTGATTCGATAATAAAAATGCTTCCATCATCATTTATTAACCAAAAAATCATTAGTCACTTTGAATACGTTATTCGGAAGTGAAATAAAACATGCCCACTCGTCAACCAATAGTATGTGTACTTGGACACGTCGATGCAGGAAAAACCTCGCTGCTTGACGAACTACGAAAAACGAGTGTGCAAGCCCGTGAAGCCGGAGGCATGACCCAGCATATTGGCGCCAGTTTTTTCCCCGTTGAAACCCTGAAGCAACTAATCGGACCTTACTTGAGCAACTTTAAAACTGGAATAGAAATTCCAGGTTTACTAATTGTTGATACGCCTGGACATGAAGCATTCACCAATCTTCGGCGCAGAGGTGGAAGCGTAGCCGACATAGCAATTCTCGTCGTGGATGCTTTGAGGGGTTTTGAAGCTCAAACTTACGAGTGCATAGAAATTCTCAAAGCCCGAAAAACCCCCTTTATCGTTGCAGTCAACAAAATCGATCGTATTCCCGGGTGGGTTGCTCAGCAGGGAGCACCGTTTTTGAAGTCTTATGCTTCCCAATCCAGCTTTGTGCGCGAAGCATTGGATAACCGTTTATACGTCGTTATGGGTGAGTTTTCGCGGTTAGCCTTCAAAACTGACCGATTTGACCATATAAAAGATTTCACAGTTAACGTAGCTTTGGTGCCTACTAGCGCCAAAACTGGCGAGGGACTGTCGGAACTGGTTATGGTTTTAGTTGGTTTAACTCAGCAGTTTCTCACGAAACGTCTACAGACAACCGAGGGAGCCGCTAAGGGGTCAATACTGGAGGTTAAGGAGGAACCTGGGTTAGGGTTAACGTTAAACGCCATCGTCTATGACGGCACATTGCATAAAGATGATTTGATAGTTGTCGGTGGCCGAAATGGTCCAATTTCAGCTCGGGTACGGGCGATTCTGGTGCCCAAGCCTTTGGATGAAATGAGGGATCCACGGGACAAATTCACTTCAGTAGACAGCGTTATTGCAAGTGCGGGGGTTAAGGTAGTTGCGCCTGATTTAGAGGGTGCTTTGGCTGGTGCGCCCCTGTTTGCTGTGCCCCCAGGCGAGGATCCAGCAAAATACTGCAAGCTTATTACAGAAGAGATAGGCAGAATCAGGATTAAAAAAGAAATTGAGGGCGTTATAGTTAAAGCTGACACGCTTGGCTCGCTTGAAGCAATGGCTGAAATTTTGAAAGCCAACAACGTTCAAGTCAGAATTGCAGATGTCGGCGACATTAGCAAACGCGACGTGATAGAGGCTTCGGTAGTGAAGACACGAGAACCATTAGTTGGCGCCATATTGGCATTCGGCGTAAAAACCCTGCCTGATGCACAAGAAGAAGCCAACGCCAACAACATCCCAATTTTCAACCAACCCATAATTTACAATCTAATAGACGCCTACATACAATGGGCTAAAAACAAACGTGAAACAAAGAGTGAAGCAGAGTTTGAGGCTCTTGTTAAACCTGGAAAGGTCAGAGTTTTGCCAAATTGCATTTTCCATAGGGCTAAGCCATTAGTTGTTGGTGTGGAAGTACTTGGTGGACGATTAAAGCCAAAATATGGCCTCATGCGCGTTGAAGATGGCAGCGACTTAGGTGAAATTGACCAGATTCAGGATCAAGGAAAAGCTGTACCTGAAGCTAAGGTGGGCATGGAAGTTGCGATTTCGATGGATAAACCGATCGCCGGCAGGCATGTCTTTGAGCGTGATGTGTTGTTTGTGAAAGTTCCTGAAAAGGATGCACAAGCACTACAGAAGGCACACGCGGATGATTTAACGGCTGATGAGCAAGAAGTGCTCAAAGAATACATTTCGATGATGCGCAAAAAGATACCTTTCTGGGCAGGCGTAATGTAAGCTAACAATTTTTCTATTAACCGCCGCCAACTGGGGGCAAAATAGCCAGTAAATCGCCCTCTTTAAGCTCAGTTTCTAATCCGTTTAGGGTTGAGGTGCTATTTCCGTTAACGAGAAATTGCAAGAAGCCTTTGGGCTTCGCTGTTTTGCCTTCATAAACGTATTCTTTGAATGGGGTGCCGTATTTTTCTGCAAGCGTTTTAAGAACAAGGTCAACGGTAACCTCCTGGTTTTGATCGAAGCTTACAGTTTCTTCTCTTCTGTCCACGATTTCTCTGAGACTGGTAAAGAAGCGGACTTTGATTTGCACTATCTCACTCAGCCAACTAATTTGGAGATGGTAGAAATTAACTATTTTGCACGGGAAAAGTGAAACAGCTGGATACCACAAGATTATCCCCCACAAAACACTTCAACCCTAATCATGACTCAAAGAAAAAACAAGAAACACCAATTTAGACCTGCCATGGATGAAGCAAGCAGCCCAATACACGATGAGCACGTACGGAAAATACGGGACCAAGAAAAAAGCTAAACCTTTTACCATTCTCAACCACTTAACAGGTAAGGGGCAGCAAAGTGCTCATCCAGACAGCAAACATCGACGATGCAGAAGAAATATTGACGCTTCAAAAATTGGCTTACAAAAGCGAAGCGAAATTGCACGGTGATTTTCAGATTCCTCCGTTAGTTGAAAGCCTAGACGAATTAAAAGACAAATTTAAGACTCATGTTTTTTTGAAAGTCACTGCTGATGGAAAAATCATTGTCTCAGTCAAATATTACAAAAGAACAACACATGCCATATTGGCAGGTTGATGGTTCACCCAGATTTCCAGAACCAAGGCATCGCAACGAAACTTTTGATGGACATAGAGGAATTTTTAATAAAGAAATCAAGCCGTTTGCCAAAAGCTTAGGCATTAAGTTGGCTTTGGAGAATTTGTCTTATACGTCGACTGGTTTTGGCAAAAACGTAGAGTTACTGGAAGAGGTCTTAGGCGTAATTGATGATGGCGGTATGGGGATAACATTTGATTTTTGCCACGCTTTGGAAACAAGGCAGGTAGACAATCTTTTGGACAAGTATGGCCAGCGCTTGTGTAATGTTCATATGGCAAACAAAGCGCATAAGCCTTTTACCGAGCCAAAACCTGAACTTGTTACGTTCCTCACGCGGTTGCATGAGTACAATTATGTGGGTCCGATAACATTGGAACTTGCGCATAACACTTCGATGGAAGAAATTGGTAGATGTAAGGTACTTTTTGACAGACTTCTGGAAGGGTTTTAGCTTTAAGCCGTTTCTTATGGCTCTCTCAGAGTTGCCTGCTTGAGGTCACCTAATTCCTTCCTCAGTCTCTGCAAGCAGACCTGCTGCGAGACAAACATTGACATCATCATTGGTTCAAGAGGTAACGGTTGAGTGGCATTACTTCCAGCTGACGCATAATTTCTACAAGCATCGATTAGCATGTTGAAGGCTTCTCTATCTTCTCTGCGGAGTGTTTTTGCGAAACCATCCCAACGCCGTATTTCATCTTCAATTGCCATGCGATAGGATTCAACTGTTTTTCCCACGTCAAGCGCCCATGAAGTCAGTTAGTTTTAAATTTTCGGAGGGAAGTTCTGCTGTGCCTAAAACGAAGGATGGATGTTTCTCTAAAGTTATTTCACGCGTATAAGCGGTTTTGCTGAAGTACAGCACTGTTCTTGCTTTTGAACAGGTTACTTCTTGGAATAAACTACTTCTTCTATTTTCAGAGTTGGGAAGGTAAGTTGCAATTAAGATAATTTGGTGTTTTTTTGCGAAACTTGAGAGGTAGTTGATGATTTGGCTGTAGACTTTTTGGGCTTCTTCATTAGGAATGTCATCGTCTAAGAAGAATCCTGCAATGTCTGAAATGACTACAAGTTTTGCATTATATTTCTGTACAGTTTCTTCCAGTTTATCAAGTATAAGAGAAGTTAACTGGTAAGCTGTGAATGCTCTTGAAATAAAGATGCGTTCAAGCGCTTGTCTTGGGTTAAGATGGTGCAGTTGGGCTAAACGGGCAATCTTGTGGAGTCTAAATGTGTTTCCGCCGTCGACGAAAACAACGTTGCTTCCTAAGCCGCCAAGCTGCGCTGGCAATTGAGCTCGGATGCAGAGTAAAGAAGTTAATGAGATAACTGATGGTGAGCCATAAAGGACGGCGAAGTCGCCTGGTGTAAAGCCAGGAAAAAGCTCGTCTACGTCTGGCATGTTTAATGAAAAAAATGTTTGAGCCATTGTAGGTTTAACAATTAAATTTTGAGACATTCTCTTTATCCTCTCTGTTCATGAACGATGCAAATGCGATTTCGACTCTATTTAAAGCAGTGTCGAAACGACATTGGCGAACAGGGGAGGGTGCAGTGAAAGTGAAAAGACAGTTTTAGGATGCAGCGGCTTTCTTGACTTCTGCTTGTTGTTGTCTTAGTATTTGGGTGGCTAATGTGGTTAGAAAGATTACTGCGAACACAATTACTACCATACCTATTTTGTAGGTAATGTCAATATTAAGGTAGAAAATTGCGAAAACGGACACAAGCATTAATGCTAAAACTAAAGCTTCTTGAATGCCGCTAAAGACTTTTGGTCCAAAACTCATTATAATACACCAACATTTCCTAAACCCATGCTCAAGCGTCAGATATTAATTTTCTGCCAACAGTTCTAAGTAAATCCCTGCGTATTCAAGTTTTAATATAACAAACAGCCATCTGAGTATTGAAGTAAGGGCATAGTTGATAATTTGATGATCGACACTGAAAACCTGCTGATCATTTCTGGAGTTTTCCTGTTTGTTGATTTGCCCTATTCAACTTTAGTGTAGCCACTTTCCGCCGAGAAGAAATACTAACAAAATGGAAATAGCGCCTAAAGACTCAGCAGAAGTTTTTCAGCTTAATAATCTTGAAGAACAATAGACATTGCCTTAGGTGCGTGGGACACTTGTTGCAATCAACGTTTTTTTGCTTCCTATCCTGTCAAGTAATGGGGAGGTCAGATTCATAATTATCAAGGCAAGGATGGAACCGCCCAAAAAACCCATGTACATTTGAATCAGAACTGTTAACACGCCTAAACCGATGCCGAAAACAACCTGTCCAACGTAAGTCCAAGGTGTAGTTGCTGGATCGGTAGCCATAAAAAACGCCAGAAAGATTGAACTGCCAATAAACAGTTCGAAGCCCATCCTCAATAGCAAGTCGCCTCCGTAAATGCCAAACATAATAGCTGACATTGCAACGATGGTAGCGAGGTAGGATAGAGTGATCCGCCATTTAACGTATTTTCTGGCAACGATAAACAGGCTGACACCTACCAGAATAACGGCAATTGCTGAAGCGCCTCCTGTCCAACCATGAAACTTTAGTAGAGCAAGGGTTTGAAACATTTGAGTCGGTGTCACAGTGAGTATTCCAGCTCTCGATGAAATATTGCCCATGCATGCTTGAACATCACCGGCGAAGGCTCCAAACAATGGGTTGCTACTGTGAATATCTATATGATATCCAATTGGTCCAACTAGAGAAATTGAATCTGCATGCGCTGAAGCAAGCAGGACCGTTTGCAAAAATGGAAGGAAAACAACAAGTTTAGCCGCAGCGGCTGGGTTAACATATTTTCTCCCAAGCATTCCTTGAAGTTTCTTAAACACAATCACTCCAACGAGGGCGATTATGGCAACGTAGACGAATGCCCAAGGCGCCTTGGTTGGCAACAGTTCAGGCAGGTATTTTGGAGTTAAGTAAGTGCCCATAATGTATGATGAGGGATTTGAAAGAGTATACGATAAAGCGACAATCAATCCAAATACAGCAGCAGACATCGTGTTCAAAGGTCCCTTAGACTTCATTGCTAAAGAAAGCGCATAATCCGAGCTCACTGCAACTGCCACTGCTATGGCTGCGAGAATTATGGAGGTTGGCCACCATGAAAGAGCAGAGATGCCGACAAGAACAGCAAGTGCCACGAGTGTGTACTTCATTAAGGTGTTTTTAGTCATGGATGATTTTTCTCTTGGCTGAGGTACGTCTGGAACTGATTCAGTCATAGAAATCCTTTAGCTTATTTCACATTAACTTTGTAATATAGTCTTTCTTAATCAAGTGTGCGCTTCTCTGCCAGAGAAATGTGTTAGGCAAGATCTGGAATCTGATTGCCTTAAGGTAAAGGAATCGTTACCGCTTCAAAGGAGGGAGGCATAATAACGACGAATCTTTTTGGAACTAGCCTAATCAGAGCATGTTCTTGGCTGTCATAGACTTCGGCCTTGATTTTTTTGTCGTTAACTATTTCAGCTGTGCATTCTACTCGAATTGAGTTAAATCCGATGTCCTGTAAAGAAAACGCGAACTCAACATTGGGATTTTCAATGATCTGCCTGATTTTTGCGCTTTTCAGACCTGAAACAGTAAACAAATCCTTCCCATTGCGCATAAGCGTAACTGGTCTAACTTTGGGCCGGTCACCATCAACAGTAGCAAGAAAAACAACCTGACAATTTTCAAGATAATCCCAGGTTAATTTTTTCAGTTCTTCTAAACTGCAAGACAAAGTTTTTTCCCTCACGACAACTTCTTTTTATTTTATGAAAGGCGCCATTTATTTTTTTCTTGCTTGTATGTCAATCATTAAGTTGTTCAAAGGCGATGATGTGTGTAAAGACAGGGTTAAGTGGTATAAGCTTTTATACGTATGGTGATGAACTGTTAAAATAATATGCACTGCTTGCGGTGAGGATAAAGACTAAATGCCCTACATAAAAAAAATCGAGATAAAGGGATTCAAGTCTTTTGGACCACAAACCATCAAAATTAACCTTGATAAAGGCTTCACCGCAGTAACAGGTCCTAACGGAAGCGGAAAATCCAACATCATGGATGCAGTGCTTTTCTCCCTTGGTGAACTAAGTACAAGAAGGTTGCGCGCTGAAAATGCGGCTCAGCTGATTTTTCATGGGTCAGAAAAAGCAGGGCAAGAAAAAGCCAAAATGGCAAAAGTTGTTATCCAATTTGACAATTCAGATGGTACAATGCCTGTTGATACAACAACAGTAACTATTTCACGTGAAGTTTTTAGAAACGGCCAAAGCGTTTACCGCTTAAACGGGAGAAGAATGTCAAGGGCATACATAACAGAAACTCTCTCCATGAGTTCAATAAGTAGTGTGAGCCAAAACATTATCCCCCAGGGTACCTTGACCAGGTTGACTGATATTACCCCCCTTGAACGCCGAAGAATCATCGAAGACCTCGTAGGCATAGGCCAATATGATGCCGAGAAGGCGGAAGCGGAAGAAAAACTTCGGTCAGCTGATATTTCAATCCGCACAGCCATGGGCAGAATAGACGAAGTCCAAAAACGCCTAGACGATTTGGAGCGTGAACGTAACCAACTTTTGCGTTATAATTTCATTCAAAGTGAAACCAAAAAGTTCCAAGCCATCAAAACCTCAAGCGAAATAACTCAATTGAACAGTAAAATAAATGAGTCAACTGGTCAAATTGAAAAAGTAAAAGATAGAGTTAGCAAATTAAAAGAACGGCGTGATGCGCGGAGATCAAAACGTCATGAAATTGAAGCTGATTGGCGAAAACTCAGCGGCGAAAACTTGGAAGCAGGCGGATCGGAAGTTCTTAAAGTTCAAATAACAATCGGTGAATTAAAATCTAAACTGACGGAATTGTCAACCAAAATTAATTCCGGGCAAGGAAGTTTTGAAAGCTTAAAGCGGGTTAGAGAAAACAACATTGCCCAGCAAGAAAACCTTAGACAGGAAATACGGGAAAACCGCTTGAAAATCCGAGCATTCCGCAATGAATATAACAAAATTAAAGATCAAATTGCACAAAAAGAGTTGGATCATCAGGCGTTGGTTAAACAGACAGCCGAGCTATGGGGTGGACTTGATGACAATAGCCAGCAAATACGCTTGAAGCAAGCCGAAATTGAAAATCATGTTAAACGACTTGCCTATTTACGCTCAGAATATACGAAAGACAAGGCAGCTCTTCGGGTTTGCTCTGGCAGACTCAAAAACTTGAGTGTGAGAAAAGAAAAATTCCAATCAAGCCTAGTTGAAATTGAAAAGTCGCTATCAGAACTTGAGCAGGTTCAAAAAGATCAAAAAAACCAGTTCAAAAATCTGGAACACATAATTGAACACAAAAAATTCCAAAAAGAAACAGTTGAAAAAGAAATAACTGGAGCAGAAAAAATAGCCAGTTCCGCCAAAGATGCTGTGATAGAGTTTGCCACTCAACGGGATCTTGCAGCAACCATAGCCGCTGAAGAAAAAGCGCTAAGAAGTATTGAGGAGATGGGTAATGCCGGCGCAATTGTTGGGATTCACGGTAGACTGCGAGAATTAATAAAAATTGACAAAAACTATAAGAAAGCTATAGAAGCGGCGGCTATCGGTTGGCTTGATGCTTTAGTTGTAGCAAACATTGATGCAGCGTTTACTTGCACCGAGACGCTTAGGCGCATGAAGCTGGGCAGAATCAAAATAATCCCCTTGGAAGGTGCCATCAACATAAAAAACAAAGCAACACCCAACCGAGACGGCGTGGTAGGTCCTCTATCAAGCTTCATGAAATTTGACAGTCAGTATGCGTTGGCTGTGAACTACGTTTTCGGAGACACAGTGGTTGTTTCAAACGACAAAACCGCTTTCGCTCTTTCAAATGAAGGCTACCGAGCAGTTACTGTCAACGGTGACTTGTATGAGCCCGGTGCTTTTGAAGGCGGTTATTATCGTGCACCAATAGATTTCTCAACAATTATTCCAAGTGAAAATGCACTAAAAAGTTTAGATGAAGCTGTGAAAGCTCTCCAGACCCATCTTACTCAAAGAGGAACCGACATTGTGGATATCGAGGAAGAGATTGAGCGAAGCAAAATCGAAATCACACGCTTATCGGATTCAATTGCTACTTTAGATAGGGAAATAGTTAGGATTAAAAGAAGCGTTAAAAGAACGCAATTCAACATTCGGCATACTGAAAAACTGGGCGGCAAACTTGAGCGTGAAGCAGCTTCCTATAAAGGCCGCATGAGCATGTACAAGAACGAACGCAATTCCATGCGGAGAGACGACCAAAAACTACGCGCTGACATAGTTAATTTAAGATTGAAAACTGATGTGGCATACATCCAAGAACTCGAAGTTCAGCGGGAAAGAATTGGTGAAGAACTAAACAACCTCCGCCAGAAATCAGGCTCTACCCAAACAGAAATTTCGACTTATCAATCCCAGTTCGACCGAGTTCTTAGAAACGGATACAGAAACATAAAGTTACAAATAGTTAAGGTTGAGCAACAGCAAAGAAAAATCGAGAAGGAAGTTGCTGAGGCAATTCAAGAGCGCGAAGCAATTAAAAAAGAGCTTGAGGAACAAGATAAAAGCCGTGTTGAACTTTCAAAAGCGGTGTTTTCTGCTCGTGAAGAATCTAAAAAATTCACTTCGCAAATAGACGCAATTGACGCTGACCTGCGAACACTTGATTCAGAGTATGAACAGGCAGAACGGCTGCTAAACCAGCTTCAACTAAGCATGGAAACCAGCCAACTGCAAATCCAGCAACTGCAATTCCAGCTTCGCCAATTCGGCTATGAGCAGCCCTTGGAAACCAATCAGAAACAGGTTGAAGATGCAGAAACTACCATTCGCATGATGCAGTTTGAAATGGAAAGAATAGGTGCCATAAACCAGCTTGCGCTTTCACACTATTCGGATCAGATATCTAGGTACAGGGAATTATCGGTGCGCTTAAACGAGTTGGAAAGAGAAAAACAAGCCATTGTTCAATTTATGGATGAGATTGAGGCTAAAAAACGCAAGGTTTTCATGACTGCCTTTGATAAAATCAATATTGGCCTCAAAAACTACTTTTCCAAACTCACTGGCGGCGGAGAAGCAACACTTAAGCTTGAAAACCCAGAAGAACCCTTTGCCGGCGGCATAGACATGATTGTTCAGTTTCCAAACAAACCCTCAATTGTCGTTAGCGGGGCAAGCGGAGGCGAACGATCCGTTTCAGCCGTCAGCTTCATTTTCTCACTAAAAGAGTTTACTCCTGCATCCTTCTACATTCTTGACGAAGTTGACGCGCACTTAGATGCTTTCCACACAGCAAAACTCGCTGAAGTGCTTCTTGAGGAAGCAGCAAAAATGCAGTTTGTCGTAATCAGTTTGCGTCCTGAAATGGTTAATAAAGCGCAAAAAGTCTACGGGGTTTATGAACGTAACGGGGTTTCTAATGTTGTGACAGCGAAGTTCCCGCTGGAGGCTTCCAGCTAAATGGCTTCAACCTCGAAAACACCTCTTAGGAGGCCCTTCTACCTTCGTCCACCCTGGAACATCCTATTTGAAATCAGCAAGCTTGAGAAGCTTACTCCTTGGAACATTAACATAGCTTACCTTTTGCGGTCGTTTCTCTCGGAGATGGAGCGAACAGAAAATGTTGATTTCCGCGCCTCAGGTGTAGCATTGGATTCTTCAGCCCTGATTTACCTGATGAAGTCAAAGTTGTTGCTTACATTGCAAGAGCCACCTGCATTGCCCCCTCAGGGTCCTACAGATTTTGTTCCTCCACCACTGTTTTTGCCCCTTAGACACGAGTTAACTTCAACGACCATTCAGCATCTGCTCGAAGTTTTAGATGATGTGTTAAAAGGCGAAAAACTGCTTCATCTAAACCATACGGTTGAGCAGCATCCTGTTCTTCCCTCAGTTACAGATTTGCTGCCGCAGTTTGACAGGTATATGGCTGAAATCGAATTACAAGTTGATCAACTGTACGCTATTTTGTGCGAAAAAGTGAAAGGCTCAGGAATAATCGATTTTTCAACTCTGTCGAAAGGTGCAACGAGAATTGAAGCTTTAAGAATGTTTATTTATCTCTTGTTTTTAGCCCAGGATTGCAAGATAAGTTTATGGCAGGATGAAGAAACTGAAGAATTATACATTACTGTGGGGAAATTGAACGTTGGAAAAACCCAAGGAACAACCAGTTGATTTAAACGCTGAGGCGGAGCAAGCGCAGGATAACCAGCGAAAAGCCCATTCTATTGCACTTTTGGAAGCAGCATTATTTGTTGCCGGTCGCCCCCTAGATGTTAACGAGTTGTGCCAAGTCATCGGCAGCCGCTCAAAAAAGAAAGCAATGAAGTACGCTGACACGCTCATTCAAGAGTATAATGCAAGAAATACAGCGCTGGAAATTCTAGCTTTAAAAGACGAACGCTATGTACTTCAGGTTAAGGCAGAATTTACTCACTTAATCCAAAAACTCGTGAATCGCCCATTGCTCTCTTCTGGACCCCTAAAAACTCTTTCTTACATTGCTCTCAGGCAACCAATTTCCCAAAAAAGGGTAATTGACGTTAGGGGGCAACACGCATATGGTCATATCAAAGAGCTAAAAGAAAGGCGTCTGATTCAGGCTGAAAAAAGCGGACGCACAATGGCGTTGAAAACCACAAGTGACTTCGCTGACTATTTCGGGTTACCAAACGATATTACTGAGATGAAAAAAAACCTGAAGAAGATTTTTGGTGAAGCCCTAAAAGACGAAACAGAAAAGTAACAAGGAACATTTCTCGGCGAAGAAGCGCAATCTTAAAACGGATACGTTTATATGGAAAATAACCGTTTTAGTGACTACTCGAATTAGATATTCATAAGAGGAAATGTAGAATATGGCTTTCCATAGCAGTATATACAAAAGAAAACTCTCAGGCGGCAAAAAAAGAGCTTACAGGTCAAAGAAAAAATATGAAGCAGGCGGATATGCAGCAGAAACCATTCTTGGCGAACCAAAAAGAAAGACCACAAGAGGCTTAGGCGGCAACGTCAAGGTCAAAGTTTTAACAGACAAGTTCGCTTCAGTAACTGACCCTAAAACAGGCAAGACACAGAAAACTGAGATCACCCGCGTAATTAAAAACGGCGCAAACGTTGACTTCAACAGAAGAGGCGTGATCACAAAAGGCGCAGAAATCGAAACCGCATTAGGTCAGGCAAAAATTACCAGTCGTCCAGGCAACGACGGCGTAATCAACGCAGTCTTGATTGCAGGCAAAGAAAAAGCGTAAAAATTTTCTTTATTACCTTGTTTGCTGTTGCTGGTTTCTAATTTTCACTAATTGTTTTGCTATCTTTTGAATAATCTTTTCTTTGGCTTCTTTCTTCTCGACAAGCAACATTCCACTCTTAGCCCAATGAGTTTTGGGAAAATGAGCCTCAAGTTTTATCTCGTTTTTTAAGCCCAGCTTGTCGGCTGCTTCTTTGAGTTCAATGATTTTTGGAGATTGCACTGCCAAGTTTTTTGATACTCTGCGACCTTCATTTCTGGTTTTTGAAGTTTCAAAGTATATTGGCCAAATTATTGCTTTATCGAGTTTTCTCATGTCACTTCACCTTTACTTGTGAGCGTAATAAGCTATTATTTTTTGGTTTACTTCGTTTATTCTTGTGAATCCGAAGCGTTCAAACTGTATTATGGCGTCTGGCTTTAACTTTTTGCAGGCGCTCTCGGCAAAACCTTCAGTTACTGAAGCATCAGGCATAACAACTTGACACGGAATTTCGTCGCCTTTGTGAATCCATTGAATAAGCTGAACCTTAATTTTTCTTGCATCTTCATAAGATTCGCTCGCAAATGTTGCCGTTACTAGATTGGCCATTTTACCTTCAATTTTGACGTTGAAGAGCTCCATGAGCCTGATTATCTTGTCATTTTCCATTGCGTCCGCATCCTTTTTTGAAATCCAGAAAATTACTGCTTTTTCGTCTCCTGCAGGCGTTACAGTGTACTCCCTGAAGCCTCGTTCGGGCTTTTCTGGGTGCATAGGAAGCTTAGACTGGAAAGTCTTTGGCACATGCAAGACTTTAAGCTCAACTGGCTCTGAGACGAAGAAGTAGCGGTCGCTTGTAGCGTCAAGTATTTTACGGTTGTAAGAAAACAGATTCTCCCAGCTTAAAGTAACATCGTTTGATTTTATGCCTACATCGATAATCATTTTTTTAATAGCTTCTGGTGTTATGCCACGCTTCCTTAGCGCGGCGAATGTGCCGAGGCGGGGATCATCAAATCCAGCATAGCAGCCTTCCTTTATTCCTTGGACAATCTTTGATTTGCTTAAAGAGGCGCCTGTAATTTTCAATCTTCCATAGTGGATGGCTTCGGGGTATGTCCAGCCTAAATATTCATACATGTATTTTTGGCGAACCATGTTTGTGTAGTGTTCTTTACCTCGGATGATGTGGGTCATGCCCATCAGGTGGTCGTCCAGTCCTGCCGCTAAATTGTAGAGCGGCCAAACGATGTATTTGCTGCCGACTCGCGGATGAGGATACTTTTTTGTGTCAATAACTCTTAAAGCTGGCCAATCTCGAACTGCAGGATTAGGATTTTCAAGGTCTGTCTTAACGCGGACCACGGCTTGTCCTTCTTGGTAACCGCCGTTTAACATACGATGCCAACGCTCCAAATTCTCAGAAGCAGACAAAACTCGGCAAGGGCAAGGTTCTTTAGCTAAGATTTTTCTGCGGAACTCTTCTGTTGGGCATTCACAGACATACGCGTTGCCATCCTTAACGAGCCGCTCAGTATATTCATAGTAGATTGGTAGCCTGTCGCTTTGGATGTATTCCTCATCAACTTTGCAGCCAAGCCACTTCAAATCCTGCCTAATGCTATCATAAAATTCCAAAGATGGTCTTTTGATTTTTGGGTCAGTATCTTCAAAGCGTAAAATGAATTTGCCATTGTAAATGCGGGCGTATTCATGGCTCAATAGGATAGCTCTTGCGGAACCCAAATGTAGAACACAGTCCGGGTTAGGAGAAAACCGCGTTACAATTTTAGAATACTTGTTAGCGTTGGGCAGAGGCGGGAGCTTTTTTTCCTCAGCTTTCTCTTTCTTTTGGGTTTCAGGCCATTTTTCCTCCACAATTGCTTTCTGTTCCGCCAGTGAGAGGCTGTTAACTTCATTTACGACTTCGTTGATTACGGCGGAGAGCTCTTTGACTTTTGACCTTAGGTCATGTCTTTCGCCAATAACCTTGCCAACTAAGGCGCCTGCCTGAGCTCTCCCGTCATGAGAAACTGCATTAATCAAAGCCGCTTTGCGAATAAACTCTTTAAGTTCAATATCGCTTTCTAATGACAATTTCTTTTTACGCTCGCTGAAACCTATTTGTTTCTTTTAATCAAGAATTCAGCGAACTCTTTTAATTTTTCCTTAGCTTCAGGCGTTGGTAGAAGCTTTTCGGATTCTTTCCAACTTTCCGCAACCATCTGTTCAGCCGTGCGTCTAACGTGTTCGAATGCGTCGTACTTTTGCATTAATGCTATTGCTTCGTCGCGGAGTGCTTGGTTGGAAGTGTGCATGTTCAAAATTTCAATTAGTCGCTTTTTATCGTTGATGTTGGCTTTTTTTAGGGCGTAAATAACCATTAGGCTTCTTTTGCCTTCAGTAATATCTTGTCCGACGCCACCCTTTTTTTTGGCAAACTCTTCTCCTGTTAAATCCAAGATGTCGTCTTGCATTTGGAAGGCGACACCAATGCTTTCGGCAAAACGCCCCAGCTTCTCCACCAAAGGCATGTCGGCGCCTGCTAGAACCGCCGCCATTTTCGCAGCCATTCGAGCAAGGGTGCCTGTTTTGTAAGCACACATCTGCAAATAATCATCTTCCCCCAGTTCATCCGCATTTGCAAGGTCTCTATGCCATGCGATATCCATGGCTTGCCCCATGCTGAGGTTAATCATTTCTTGAACATAAACCTCGTAAACGTCACGCTGCACTTTAGGCGTAAGCTTTTCTCTTTGCGCCATCAGAGGCAGAAGCGGAAGATAGTACATCGCGTTTCCAGCGTTGACGGCGATGTCCATTTGGAAAATTTTGTAAGTACATGGCTTGCCCCGGCGCAGTTCTGAAGAATCCTCTATGTCATCAATAACTAATGTGCCATTGTGGATTACTTCTGGGATAATGGAGAAATCTAAACAATAATCTGATTCTTTTCCGAGCGCCTCACATATGAGCAGAAATAGGGCTGGTCGCCACCTTTTTCCGCCTCGGTCAAGCATGTCCCAGATGGGCTCTGCAATCGCTTTGTTAAGCGGTTCTAGGTTGTAGCTGTACATTGGCGGGTTAATTTTGAAGAGGATGGAGGTTTTGCTGAATTTTCGAGGAATATACTTTTCAATTGTTTTGTCGACTAGAGGCGCTTTTTCTTCTAGAAACTTTTCAATATTCAAATGTTAACGTGCTCCTCTGCGCATAACTAACAGTGTCATAGTCACGGATGTTGAGCCAATCTGAAGTTTTTCCACCTATGACTAAAGGCATCTTAGCTAACGCTTCAAGGTTCTCAGCGCCTACAAGAAACATCGCATTTTGCAGTTCAGCTATTAAACGGAAAAGAAATTCCTGTGTTTCTTTTGCCCCTTTTACTGCAACCTCAAGCACAGGCTGGGAAACACTGGCTAACTTTGCGTTTAGAGCTAATGATTTAGCTATATCTAAGCCGCTTCGCACTCCGCCAGAAGCAATTACAGGAATCTTTACGGTCTGAGTTGCTTCAATAATACTTACTACTGTGGGGATCCCCCAATCCCAAAAAAGTCCACCCATATCTTTTTGGTTACTTCGGTAGTATTCTACTGCTGCAAAACTTGTGCCGCCTACGCCTCCGACGTCGATTGCTTTTATACCTGCAGCTTCAAGCGATTTTGCGTCCTCCCCCGAAATGCCGCACCCTGTCTCTTTAACAATGACAGGTTTGTCAAGTTCGCCTGCAATTTCACCTATTTTGGCTAAAACGCCTTTGAAGTTGGTTTGTCCTTCAGGCTGAAGTGCTTCCTGCAAAGCGTTCAAATGGACAGCCAGCGCATCAGCATCAATCATTTCAATGGCTTTCTTGATTTCTTTTGAGCTGTATCCATGGACAAGTTGTGCTCCGCCAATGTTGGCAATTAAGAAGGCAGTGGGTGCTTTTTTGCGGGCAACTGAAAATGTTTTTTCTAATTTTTTGTCCTCTATTGCAGCTCTTTGACTTCCGACACCCATTCCGAGGTGCAGGTTTTCTACGGCTTCGGCGATTGAAGCGTTAATTTTAGTTGCTTCCTCTGTTCCTCCTGTCATAGCGCCAACAATCAAGGGAGCGGAAAATTCTTTCCCCAAGAAAGAGGTAGATAAACTTATTTTTTCTTTATTGACTTCTGGTAGTGCTCGGTGGACCAGTTGGATGTCTTCGAAACCTGCGGTAGCTTTTCTGGCTTGCGCTTTTTTTTCTAAGCAAATCTTTATGTGGTCTGCTTTGCGTTTGCCCGTTGTTTCCGCCATCTTACGCCTTCTCAATTTCAGTGCCTAAGACGCTTTGATCTGTTAATGCCCTGTAAATAGATAGTCCTTTTGTGGCGCCAGTAATCGTTACACGAACACCCTGTTCAATGGCCGGGATAAGCTCAGCGATTTTGCCTGCCATGCCGCCGGTAACGTCTGTGCCTGCTGTTTTGCCGATCTTAGGCTGAATACCCTTTAACTCTGCTAGGGTTAAGTGCTTGTAGGGTTTAGCGTTGGGGTTAGTTTTGGGGTCTGCATCAAATAAGCCGTCTGTGTCAACGCCTACAACAATTTTTGAAGCCTTGTATTTGATGGCTAAGTAAGCAACCAGTTGGTCGCCAGAAAGAACGGTGAAACCTAACTTATCATCTAAAACTGCATCGCCATACATGACAGGCGTAAACGCCATTTTCTGCATCGATTTAAGCACCGTTTCATCAAAATATTTTATCTTACCGTTATTAGTCATGACGCAACATGACGGCGCAACGCTTATGGCAGGAACTTCGTGCCAAATTAGAGCATCCATAACTAAGCCGTTAAGAACAGTCATAACATGGTGAGTTTCGGCAAACCCAAGTTTTTGTGTTGGGTCTTCTTTGTACCCATCTTTTATGCCATACTTTGCCGCGGTGGGGTGACCAAAACTGCCGCCGCCATGCACAATAATCAAGTTATCAAGGTCTGCCCGCTTGATTTCTTCCGCTAGGCGATTTATGATTTCGGTTTTTGCGGCTAATTGTTCTGTTTTGTCGGTGATGGCTGAACCGCCGATTTTTAGGATTACTGGTTTCGCCTCATTCAATTTCTTTGCACCTTTACATTTGATATTAGAGCACTTATTGAAAAGCATTACCGATATTAGAATTAAGGCAAATCTATGCTTAAACAGAAGTTGAGAAAAAACAACTAAAAAATCTTTACAATGCCATTTTCTACTGCGACTTTGACGCCTGTTTTGATTTTAGAGATGTCAATTTTGTCGACGCATGGAATTTCGCTGATGATGGCGCCAACTGCAACGATGGTTTCGCATTCTTTGTTTATCATACCTGCTGGGGCTGTGCCGTTTCTCTTCATTCGATAGAGTGTGTAGGAGCCGACGGTTGAACCTTTACCTTGTGGGAAAACGAGGATTTTATCTTTGATGCTTTGTCCTTGGAGTTCGTGTCCTTTTTCGATGACGATACCGGTGTTCGGATCTACGCCGCCGTAGAAGGATATGGGCTGTGATGTGACGAGGGCTTCTCCTTCGCCTTTGCCTTTTGATATTAATCTGCCTTTTAGCTGTTCCATTTTCCGGTCACCGCTGCCTGTACACATTCTTCGATGCTGCCCATTTTTGTTTTCATGTTATTCTGTCTCGAGTAGAAACAGCCTTTAGCTGAGGTTGTTGCTAACGATTTAAACCTTCCTTTAAGTGGTGCAACTGCCATGCACGTGTCGCAGGCAAATTTGGCTCCAGCCGCTTCAATGGCTTGGGTGTAGCCTCGTTTATCTGCCAGCTGCTTAGCCGTTCTTGAAGTGGCAACCCAAAATTCTGTGCCTTCAGCCACCTTTTTGCCTTTGAGCAGCTCAGCAACTTTGGCGATTTCGTTAATTGAACAATGTGGGCAACCGACGCAGACAAGTTCAATATCGCTTACTTCATCGTTAATGTTGTCGTAAGCATTTTTGATGTCACTTTGCTCGATTGACATACTCTCTTTGGGTTGAGTTTGCAATTCGGCTCCAGGTGTTATGCCTTTTATGTAAAAGAGTGGTTTTGCGCCATAAGTTACAACGGAAGCACAGAACGATTTGAGCTCGTCCAGTTCAGCCGCTTTTATGCCTGTGATGTATGGGATTTTGTTTTCTGCCTTTTTGCCAATCGCATAGCCCAATGCTCCCCAATCTGAAAGCTTTGATAAAGGTGAATTGACTTGCGCGTGGACATCGGGGACTCTGTTCTCATCCAAATGCAACCCATAGCAGGGTGTTTTGCCAACAAAAGCGGCTGCCAATGCCGAGGGGCCGCCTTCACGATTCGTTTTTGCGCCAAGCACCGAGTTTGCAAATGTAACCGCTGATGATTCAGACCATGCGACGTGTTCGCCGTAGATTGGCAAATTGCCAATCAAGTAAGGCGTGCATGTGCAGCTGGTAAGTATGCCCATACGTTTAAAAGCATCGATTACAAGATTTTGTTTTTCGGCAAATTCTGGGCTGATTCCTAGTTGTTGCCAATTTTCTAGGTCCATTCCTGCAGGATTTAGGGTGGTTAGCACTTTTACTCTGCCGTCTTTGGCTAACTCGTTAAGGAATTCTAAGCCTGCGTCGCCTAGGTTGTGGTAGGATACTCCTGCGACTTGGACGCTGCCAACTTTGATTAAGCTTTTTGCGCCGAATATGTCGCCGAGGGCGACGAGAATTTCCATGCTTTTCTGGACAGCGTAGCCTTCATCGCCGTCCAGCATTTTATGCTCTTTTTCTGTCAGATGCATGCTAATCACAAGAACTTGTTTAAATCAACTTTTCGGTATTGTTCTTTCGTGAAGCTTTTATCTGTTTTTCCAAAGGGAATTGTGGCATCTAACCCCATCTTGCAAGTGGTTGCCTTTTTACCCTCAGTCAAATCTCCCGAGGGATCCAAAGATGACCCGGCCTGCTTTGGCAAGATTATAGCGTTTTTGTCTGCTTGGAATCTTGTTGCGATAGCCCACTCGACATCATGAGGATTATAGATGTCTATATCGTCATCCACGATGACGCAGTGCTTGAGCGACTTATGTCCTTCGAAAGCAGCGCTTATGGCTTTTTTCCCGTCATCGGAGTTTTTCTTTTTTATTTGTACAACAGCGTGAAGCCAACTGCATCCGCCGGGTGTTATGTAAACGTCTTTGCATTCGCAGACTTTGTTTACTTCATTGAAGATTGTTGGTTCTTTAGGCATTCCCATTAAGAATTGATGTTCCCTTCTTCCTGGAAGTAAGGTTTGAAAGATCGGGTTTTCTCTGTGTGTGACGCATTTAATTTCAATTATGGGTTGCTGTCTTATGCGGTCGATTGTTCCTGTTGTGTCCAGAAATGGTCCTTCAGCGGTTTTTTCCTTTGTTATTCTTCCTTCTAAAACTATTTCGCAGTTTTGGGGCACTTTAAGGTCAACGGTTTTACACTGCACTAATGCTGTTTTTTCAAGCGCGTTAGCCATCCCCAACTCGTCAACACCCATAGGCATAGTTGTTGCTGCAGATAGGAGAACAGCGGTTGAGTTACCTATACAAATGGCTATATCTAGTTCTCCACCAGCCTTCTTGAGGGCTGTGTCTGTTCCTCTGTTCTCAACGATTCTGGCTACAAACCTGTTCTTGTCCACCACCATTAGTCTGTGGAAACACATATTTTGGGTTCTGAATTCAGGGTCTTCTATTATGGAAACAGCGGATGAAATGTATTTTCCGCCGTCCTTTTCCGTGTACCGCATTATAGGTAGCTTAGTTAAATCAACATTATTTTCAATTACTTCTTGGCATTCACCTTTCTTTGTAACTTGTGGTGGCAGCGGATGCTCAAGGGCAGAAGACAGTTTAGGTAGTAGCTGGTCTTTGCCTATTTCTAATGATCGTGCAATGAGGTCTTTTGAAGATATGAGACCTGCTACAACGGGGTAGCTTGATTCTTTGACTTTTTCAAAATAGACTGGTTTCTCGTCTAGAGCACTTATTATTCCAGCCATTTCGTACTCAGTTGAAACTGGATTTGTTATTCTGGTTAATTCGCCCTTTTTATCTAACGCTTCTATAAAGCTTCTAAGACCCAATTTGCCTCGCCTCAATATTTTTCTACGCCAATTTTCGTGCTTAACACTTCGAAACCTAGGCTTTTGATGGCGCTTAGAACTTTGCCCTGCAAATCCTTTCCAGGCGTTACTGCCACCATACATCCTCCACCTCCGCCACCAGTAAGTTTTGCTCCAAAAGCACCTTGCCTTCGGGCTAGATCAACTAGCATGTCTAGTTCTTTACTGGATACGCCGATTTCTTGGAGAAGGCGATGGTTTTCGTTCATGAGTTCGCCAACTTTCTTAATGTCATAAGCTTCCAGTGCCCTTCGCCCCGCAATAGCTAAGTTTTCAGCTTGTTTGAAAATGGGGTCGTATTTTTGCGGGTTTTTCTTTTTACGTTCGGCGACGCCTTCGACCATGGCTTTGGTGTTTGCGACTTTGCCTGTACTGCCTATTACGATTTCGATTGGTCTGCGTACACGGAGTTTTTCTATTTTGTCTGGTCCACCAGCCACATCTTTTCTAAACCACATTAAGCCGCCGTAAGTTGCAGCGGTGTTGTCGATTCCTGAAGGATTGCCAGCATACGCCTTTTCCGCTTCATAGGCGATTTGATTAATTTTCCCGTCAGGAATTTGCATGCCGAGTTCTTGGGCGATGGCTCTTGCAATGGCGACACTGCTTGCTGCCGAAGCGCCTAGCCCGCTGAAGCCTGGAAGTGTTCCGCCAATCCAGATGTTAAGCCCGATTTTGGGGTCGATGCCCATGGTTTTTAACATTCTCTCGATTGATTCTATTTGTTGGAGACGTTTTTCTTCGCTGTAGCCTTTAGCGGTTTTACGTTCATCATTAATTTGGAGCCCTTTTGAGCCTTTTTTGACTTCAGTATCCGTGGTTGAATCAATAGCTGAGACAATTCCCGGCACACCGTGGACAACGAAGTGTTCGCCAAATAAAATTACTTTTCCGTAACCTGACCCTTTGCCCATTTAATTTTTCACCTTGGAAGAAAGCTATTGTGCCATTGTAATAAAAACATTCGTATATCATGTATTTATACCAAAAACTATACAATATCCACACTATAACCTAAGTTATGGAGAAAAATAACGCCTAAAATTAGGCGCAAACCTCTCGAATGTGAGGTTGGCGGAAACTAGGATAGTCAAGCGTTTCTTTGTATGGAATTATTTAGAGCTTAGAAAAACAATAAACAAAAGAGGGATGTGTTCCCTCTTGATTGGGAGGAAAAACCTCCTCCGTTTTTTAGTCAGGAGCTCTTCTTGCTCCTCAAAAAACCAAGTGAATTTAGCACTTAAAAGGCATATTTCAGTATCAGGAATATATCAGTTACTCGTGGAAGCAAGTACATGAGAAGGGCTTCAATTGATAACTGGTATTGAAACATGCGGTTATCATTGGCATGTTTGAGTGGTTGAGAATGCGTTTTGCAATAACATATATGGAGAATAATCCGAAGTTGAGTTCAGCAGGAAATTTGCCTGTGTTGGAGGTAAAGAGTTTTGGGAAAGGCTGAAGAGAAGGCAAAGTTGAAAAGACTGCTGAGAAGTCAGGTGAAGTCGTTGGGAAAGGTCTCAAGAAGGGGTTTGGCGTGGCAAAAGGAATTGGCTCAGGATTAAAGAAAGGTGTTAAGGGTGAAGAGAAGAAAGAGAAATAGAACATTGTCTTTATTGTTCTCTTTCTTTGTGCAAGTTGTTTCTTATGTATAGTTCTTTTATGTTGATGCCGCCAAAAATGAGTTCCTTCAGCAGATTTCTTTGTCTTTGAAGCCCTTCAAATCGTTAGTGCATCACATAAACATCTAAGGACAAAGTTTTTGTATAACTATGTCTGAATAATCAATTGGGTTTTTTATGCCGAAGTTTCAAGTGTATAAGGATGTTGCGGGCAAATTTCGTTTTCGCCTAAGAGCTGGAAACAACCAAATTGTCGCTGTGGGTGAAGCCTATGTGCAACATGCAAGCTGCATTAATGGAATACGAAGTATTCAGAAGAATTGTGGCGCAGAAATTGAAGACTTAACGATAAAAGGTCACAAAGTGCCTAATCCGAAATACCAAATCTACAAGGACACTTCAGGTGAGTTCAGGTTTCGTCTAAAAGCTGCAAACGGTGAGATTATTGCGGAGGGGGAAGGATACGAATCGAAGGAAGGATGCCTTAACGGTATCAAAGTGGTTAGAAGTAGCTGTGATGCGGAAATTGAAGATTTGTCAGTCGCAAAGAAAGCAAGTGAGGAAAATGTTGTTTCTGTCAAAACCGAAGAAACAGTTTCGTCTTCAGAAACAGCACCTGAAGGATTGTCAGACTCCGAAAAAGCAAATGAGGTAGAGACCAGCACTCCAAAAATCGAAGCCCCAGAGGTATCCTCAGGTGTTTTGCCACCCCCCGAAACAGAAGCTATTCTACCACCACCAAAAACAGAAGATGCTTTGCCACCACCAAAAACAGGAGAATTACCTCAAACGGCACCAATTTCAACTGCGGAAACGGAAGTTCCCCCAAGAAGCGGTCCAATTGAAACCAAACTAGAATTGTTTGCCGCACAGGATAATATCACAAAAGGTAATAATGTATCTTTTCAAGGAATGCTTTCTGAGACTAATTCGGGAAAAGGCATCGCTGGAGCTGAAATTAGAATTTATAAAATTAAATCCATCTTTGGCGACGATTGGCTAGCGTTCGGACGTACAAATCAAAATGGTGCATTTAACATAAGTTGGAAAGCTAGGTCCATAACTTGGCGAAAAAATGCAGGAAACGTCTATGCTAAATTCTTAGGAAATGAAACAGCCAAATCTTCAAAAAGCGTTATTCAACCTGTCAAAGTAAATTAGTTTCAACTTCAACAGTCTTACGAAGTGAAAAAGGATTCGTAAAGCAAGTGTTTTCTCAAGAGTTAAAGATCCCTTAAACTCGACATAAAAAACATATTACCGTAAAAATACGTTGAGCGATTGATGTGAGCAAAGAAGTATTCTAATGAATGTCACGAGACATTGTTAAGAGAACTCAAAGGACCAATCGGAAGACTACCAAATCATCTTTGTATTTGTGTCGTACATATCTACAAGTTTTATTCAGAATTCTGAAAGTATAAATTGAAGTCTAACAAAGAAAAGTTATGCCTAAGCAGAGTGACCAGAAAACAGATGAAGTATTTAGCAAACTGCCTAACTATGGTTATTCAGAAAGAGTTGCCGCCTTGATTTGGCGATGGTATCATCCTTCTATGAAGATGGAGCAATTTCCAAATGAAGTCTAAGACCAAAAAAATCGTAGTTATAGGTATTATTGTACTTTTTATTGTTTCAATAGTCGCGGGTGTTCTCGGTGGACACCTATAATTTTTTTTCTTTACAAAGAACGGTTTAAATGGCGAAAGAAAAAACATCAATGATTCATCATTGACCAAATGTTCCGATTCAGACCACCTAAACAGCAAGTGTTTTCTCGAAGAGAGGTTGTTGGAAACAGAACACGCTAACTAATTGCTTGATTGTCTTTTACAGTAGTCAAAACAAAGAACAAAGAAAGGGTGTTTTGCATTCCTTCAATTAATTCTTCATCTGTAACTACAAGCAACTGTTATTTTCAGGTTTTACGGTTAGTGGACAAAATAAGAGTTAGGTTGGTCAAGCCATGCGTTAACAGAGAAAAGGCAGAGAAATATGGTGGGCAAAGGTGCCTTCTCCCATGCTAGCAGCCAGACCGCCTAACTGATGGCTACCCTTTTGCATTTTTCTCGGATAATTTGCTAATGATTCCTATGAATATAAAATATTGTTGTTACAGCTTGATGCCTACAATCGATAGGTAAACGCAATGTGACCAGTGGTTGCTTCCTAATGCCAACTCAGTAGTTAAAGAACCTCAAAATCTGACAAGCGGCGCCATTGTCCACTACTTTTGGAAAAATAAAACTCGAAAGCTATTTCCTAAAGCTTACAGCTGCGTAGCCAACTACACTTGAGTGGTCGCCTGTTATGTCGCCGCTGTTATGGTAGTTCAAAAGTTGAGCTTTGGCGCAGACCCCTTTTGCATAGGTGATTAATGCTGTTATTGGCGCATAGCCGCATGCCGTGATGTTTTGTTTTTCAATTGTTTCATAGAATCTTTTTGCATCCAAATCTGTAATTGCCTTAACTGCTACGTTGTCTTTTGCAGCTGCCGTTTTTGCGGGCTCGTAATGCGTCATGTCCGAAGAAGCAATGACTACAGTGTTTGTAGCGTCTAGGGCTTCTTCGAGCGCCCGTCCAACTTCAACGGCGGAGGAATAATCTTGCATCAGAAAACAAATTGGAACAATCTTGAACCTGTTACCATAGAGGAACTGAAGGAAAGGCAACTGCACCTCAAGGGAATGTTCATAGCGGTGCGCAAGCTCGTTAACGTCAATGATGCCGGTTTCGTGGAGTATGTCGTTTGCCATTTTGGAGTCGATTTCCACGTTGCCGAGAGGTGTTTGCCAAACGCCTTCACTCATTAGGCTCAAGGCGCTGCCGTATCCCGTGTGGTTAGGACCTAAAAGCACAACTGTATCTGGTTTACCATCTAACGCTAACTCAAAATACGCAGATGCTGCCACAGGACCAGAGTACATGTACCCTGCATGTGGACAAATCAAGCCAACAATATTTCTAGGCTGGATGTGCAAGTTTACTTCTGGAATTTTTTTTGGACCGATTGGATGGAGAAAACAATTTTTAATTTGTGCTCTGAGCGCTTCGGCGTCGGCTTCATAAAATTGGCCTGCTACATTTGGACGCCGAATCGTCGGCAACGGGTTAGGGTTCCTCCTCCTCTTCCCGTGTGACTTTTGCTTCGAAGTCATCTATCGTTGCTGGTGGATCTTTGTCTGGTCCTAATTCGCCTCTTTCCCTAAGGACTTGTCTCGCGAGTAACCAGAAAATGACTGCTAATGCCCTTCGGCCTTTGTTGTTTGTTGGAATAACTAAGTCCACGCCTGCGAACTCATTGTCTGTGCTGCATAATGCAACTATCGGTATACCGACTTTCGATGCTTCTTTGACTGCCTGTGCGTCTGCTCTCGGGTCGGAAACAACTATGACTTCTGGGTCGATTCTGCCTGGATACTGTGGATTGCTTAATTGTCCAGGTATGAAGCGTCCGATTAATGGGGTTGCACCTGTTAGTTGACAAAATTTTTTGATTGGTTCTTGAGCATAAAGTCTTGTTGCTGCAACCGCTACTTTCGAGTGTTCATAGCGTGAGAGAAACTTTGCCGTGACTCTTATTCGGTCATCTGTTTTCTTAACGTCAAGTACGAATAATCCGTCTGGCCTTACTCGGTAGATGAAGGGTTCCATATCTAGGGTTTTCATTCGGGTGCCAATGTGAATGCCTGCTGACAGCAATGTGTCTCTTGGTAGGAGGAGTTCCTCCGTAGGCGGGGCTTCTTGAGCTTTTTCTTCTTCCGCTGGCTGCTTCTCTTGGGCTTCTTCAATTTTTTCTTCTTGTACAGGTTCCTCTATGTTTTCTGCTTGAGGTTCTTCTTCGTTTTTTACTGGTTGATTTTCTTTAGTTTCGTCCTCTGACATTTTTTCACTTTCTCTATTAGCGCATTTTTAAATCAGCCATTTTGGCCCTGTTCCCAAGGAAATGCTCAATTCTTATTAACTCGTTGAGTTTGGCTATTCGTGTGCCTTCAACTACGCCTGTTTTGATTAGGGAGCAGTTATACGCTACAGCCAAATGAGCGATGTGCCAATCACAGGTGTCTCCTGAGCGATGTGACACCACTGGGTCATAACCATGTCGCTGTGCAGTTTCAATTGTTGAAGCTGCATCAGACAGAGTGCCTACCTGGTTGACTTTAATGATGATAGCGTTTCCAGCGTTAATCTTGATTCCATTATTTAACCTTTCAGTATTTGTTGTGAACAAATCATCTCCGCAAATCAAGCAGTTTTTAACTTTCCGAGTTAACGCGGCGAAGCTTTCATAATCTTCCTCTTGGAACGGGTCTTCCACGTAAGCGAGATGATATTTCTCGATTAATTCAAGCATGAACTC
>JBEKGO010000008.1:0-62626 GCA_050012755.1 Bathyarchaeia archaeon | reverse complement strand
TATTTGGTGCCAATCTTTATTTTATTGGTTTTCTTTTTCCAATGGCTACCCTATATACTCATTACAAGAGTGGTATTCATTTATCATTTCTATTCTGATGTGCCAATTCTCTGTTTAGCCACAGCATTTGTAGTAAGCAAGTACTGGAGCAGCAAATGGGCGAAAATCGCGGCAATAGCTTTCTTTGCACTGACGATTGCATTATTTGTTCTTTTCTACCCAGTCATTTCAGGTGTCCCAACATCAACCTCAACTATCAATAGTTTGAAATGGTTCAATGGTTGGGTGTTCTAAAGTGGAGCACCAAAGCGCTTCCGAAGACAAAGTGTTGGTTTCCGTTGTTCTTCCAGCATATAATGAAGCCGATAAATTGGAAGCCGCTGTGACAAAAATAAGTCAAACCCTAAAAGAAAATAGATACTCCTATGAAATCATTATTGCAGAAGACGGTAGCACGGACGGCACCGCTGAACACGCTGAAGAACTCACAAAGAAGTTTCCTTTTGTTAAACACATTCATCGTGAGAAACGTCAAGGCAGAGGAACGGCGCTTAACAACGCGTTTAAACATTGCCGCGGCGAAGTTTTTGTTTACATGGATTTAGATTTATCCACTAGCCTCAAATATCTTAAACCCCTCGTTGACGCAATCTCCGTTGAAGGCTACGATTTTTCAACTGGCTCAAGAATGTTGCCTGAGAGCAAAGTTGAACGATCATTGAGCAGAAACATAAGCTCCAAAACTTACAATTTCCTCGTCCGCCATATGCTCGGCTCCAAGCTCAGGGACCACCAATGTGGCTTCAAAGCTTTCAAACCAGAATCAGTCTTGACGTTACTTGACGAGGTAGAAGCGACTCACTGGTTCTGGGATACAGAAATAATGGTTAGGGCAAACCTTCGAGGCTATAAGATAAAAGAGATTCCAGTAGAATGGAAAACTGGCAAAGACACAAAAGTTGATCTTTTGAAAGACTCATGGAGTATGTTCAATCAAATAATGAAGCTCTGGTGGAAACTAAAAGTAAAGCATAACGACTAACTGTTTCGTCTGGCTAAAAGAATTATTAAAGCTCTAGTTACTAAAGATAATCCTCCGATGAGAATTATTCCAGCCCAAAACACAAACCATTCAGTTTGTAATGTAATATTAACCAAGTAAGCAACTGTCAGAAAGCTTGTTCCAAGCCAGAAAACGAGGTTTTCAATAGTTTCAGCTTTCCGCGCAATTGACGAATGAAGCAGAATTCTAACCATTAACGTAACAAGTTCTAAAATGCCTACACTTATCGTAAATTGAAAAGCAATTTCATACAGCTGTCTGTGAACGGCTGGGATTGAAGGCGCAGGCAAAGCGATATTGGTTCCTGGAACTGGAGCAAGAGTTAATGAAGAAAAAAAGTTAACGATTCTACCTGAAATGCCAGTGTTGAGGACAAAAATTAAGGCGAGGATGATAAATATGGCGCCCACATAAACGTAAGTTACCAAACTTTCTTTACTTTTGTCGGTTAACCCGTGGGTACCTGAATCCTTAGTCAAGTCTCTCTCCCTCTTCGTGTATGGACTATATCCACATATATCTTTCTCTCTGACGAGAAAGCGCCATATTTTAAATACTCAGAGATGTAATCCATAGAAAAAGGAGACAGCATGATGGCCTATTGTCCGAAATGCGGCAACAAGGTGGAAGAAACAATGATTTTTTGTCCGCATTGTGGAACATCGTTGAAGGGTGCCGTAACACCTAGCCAAGTGCAGCCTACCCAACCGTACCAAAATGAAAAACAAGAGAAAAATCAAAATCCTGAAAAAGGCGAAAAGCATGAAAAAAGTGAATATGGCTTTGTCGGCTATCTAGTCGGCGGTTCAATACTTATCACCATAGCCGTATTTGCTTTACTTGATTTAACACACCCTTTAAATTCGTCTCAGGACTTAGCAGCGATGCTTCTCATAATCGGAGTCATCATAATAATTGCCGCAATCTACGTAGCAACTACAATGCGGAAACGGGTTTCCAGCAACTAAGTCAGATTAGGGTTCCCAAGAACATTCGGTAAAGCCTATGTTCTAAGAGAGTTAATGCATTGTTGCGTCCAAAGATGCGAAAATAGTTTTTGCCAGCTGCCTCCACTAAATCGCCGATGTCATATCTTGGAAACATGCATGAGGAAATTAAGAGTCGACCCCATTCGCCACGTTTAAGTTCATGCAGCATTTTTACGCCTTTGCCTGTTGCAACTTCAAAAAAGTATGAATCGTAATTTGGCGTTATATATGGTAAATCATCAAGTTGTTGACCAAAAACACCTTCTGTAGCAGTATACATTTCAACAACTGGCACATCGCCAAAATATGCTTTCAATAATGGACTCCACCGATAATGTATTTTGCGGACGCTTGTGCAAAAAAGTGCTTGAGGTTTCCATAAGTCAGCTGGCTTTTTTCCATGCTTACGTTTGACATATCGAGCGAAAGCGAGAATCACGGGAGTTACACCCATCGTGGCGGTGACATCTTTGTTCAAAGCCTGCTGGTAAACAAGCTCAAAACGTTTCTCCCAATCTTGCTTCCTAAGTCCAGCGCCCAATTCATCTATTTCCTCTTGCCTGGGCAGTAGGCTGACCCTGTCGAACATGGGATTAAGGCGAGCATAAGTACCAGAACTGTAACCATACGTTACCTCTTTACCGTTAATGTCCATTCTGCGAACGTTTGAAGGAAAGTTTAGATTAAGGATTGAGCCCATGAAAACTTGATAGCTTTTTTTCTGTACGGCAAAATTTACTATTCCTCTAGCGCCACAAGAAAAGATTTGTTTTAGATGCGTTTGAGTCGCTGGAAGAACTTTTGATTTTCCAGTTGAACCTCTGGTCATAACCCAGCATTCGGTGGGTTCAGGTAAAATCGCCTTAAAATTGCCGTCCCTGATTTGATTGAGATAAGGAATAAGCCCAGAATAGTTAATGATGGGAAAAACTTTTTGGTAATCTGAGACGCTTTTCACTTGTAAGCCGTTATGGCTGATTCCATAATCGGTGAGAGCGTACTTGCTGATTAAATCAGTCAGGACTTGCTCTTGCGCTTTTTGTGGATTCTCAAGAGACTCGTACCATGGACCTATGAATGGTTTTAGAATAGTGTTGATACTATCTTCTTCTGGCAGCATAACGCTCCCTTAACAAGTTGTTATGAATTGGCTTATATGCTTCTCCAAGGAATAAATTATCAATCAGAAATATTTAGGATTTAAGGGTTGAATGTTATGGCTGAAACCGTACGCGGCACAGTTGAACGAATCAAAAAACTGGAAGTTCAAGGGGCAAGAAATGTTGCAATAGCTGCCATCAAAGCCCTGCAAACTTTGTCAGAGCAAACAAAAGCCAAAAACAAAACAGCATTCTTAAAGGAACTTAAAGAAGCCCAAGCCATGCTTTTTGCGTCAAGAGAAACTGAGCCACTAATGAGAAACGCTGTACGATGGATAATCACTCAAGCCCAAGACAGCAGCACCGAAAAAGTTGAAGTGCTAACCGAAATGGTTTCTTCAAATGTGAGCTTGTTTTTGCAGAATCTTGAGGCTTCAAGGGAACGCACGGCAGAAATAGGTGCCAAACGTATCCGAGACGGAATGCTTGTTTTTACACATTGCCATTCATCAACAGTGACTCGTATGCTTGCCAAAGCGAAAGCTGACGGCAAAAACTTTACCGTTATTTGTACTGAAACTAGACCTGCCTTCCAAGGTAGGATAACTGCTCGGGAAATGGTTGGACTTGACATTCAAACCATGTTTATTGTTGATTCAGCTGCAAGGTCCTATATGGGAGATGCTGACGTTGTTGTTGTTGGAGCGGACGCAATAACTTCGGAAGGTAACGTGGTTAACAAAATAGGCACCAGCACCATCGCCGTCTTAGCCAACGAAGCACGAAAACCCTTCTATGTGGTTACCGAACTGCTCAAATTCGACCCTGAAACGCTCTGCGGCACATATGAAGGGATTGAACATCGAAATCCCAGCGAGATCTGGAACGAGGCACCCGCAAAACTTTCCGTTCGTAATCCAGCTTTTGACGTCACCCCAAACCGCTACATCAATGGGATTATCTGTGAAGAAGGAGTAATTGCACCTCAATCAATAGTAGAAACAGTAAACAGAAACTACCCTTGGGTGTTCAAGCCAACTTAGGTTTTCCATTGCGCCAATGCTGCTTTCAATTCCTTATGTGTTTTAGCGTATTCGTCAAGCGTTCTACCTTCTAGTGTTGCATCAACTGCTTGCCGCATAGCTTTCGCACCTGCAACTGTTCCAGCAGGATGCCCATGAATTCCACCGCCAGCTTGCAGAACAACATCGTTGCCGAATGTTTCCAACAAAGCAGGCACTAATCTGGGATGCAAACCGCCTGAAGCAACAGGCAAAACAGGCTTTAGCCCGCCTAGTTCAGCTTTACACGCATCTATGTTTTCGAGGACTTCAGATTTGGTTTCAGACATTTTGCCCACAACTGTTCCTACATGAAGTTGGTCTACACCGATTATTCTTGCCACTGTTGCTATGGGACGCATGGCTATCCCAAGTTTGAGATTTTTGGTGAAAGCTGCGTGCCCTGCCCTGTGTGCATGAATAACTAGTTTATAGTTTTGATCTCTCAGCGTTTGGAGGGCTGACCAACCGCAAGTTAAAATGTCCACCATAACATATTCTCCGCCGTGTGCAAGGACACTCTCCGCCCGTTTCATCATCAAGTTGGTTTCAGCGGTTATGTTTATCATGTAGACTTTGCGCTCACTCGTTTCCTTTTGCGCTTTGTCTCGGCTCTCCAACGTTTGCGTTAAGCGTTCTTCGAAGGGATTGAATTTTTGGCTGCTTAGGTTTTCATCATCTTTTACGATGTCGCAACCACCACTCCATGCATCATAAGCCACTTTCGCATGGTCTTTGGTGCTTAATCCAAGTTTTGGCTTGATTATTGTACCGACCAGTGGGCGTTCTGGAATTTTTAGAAGTTTGCGTATTCCAGCTATGCCAAAAGCGGGACCTTTGAAACTGCTAATTAACACTTTGGGCATTTGGATGTTGAGAAGGCGCAGGTTCTTTAGTGCTTTTAGCCCGAAGACGTTTCCTGCAACGCTGCTCAGAATGTTTGGCATGTTGGCTGGCTCAAAGAGTTCAAGGGGGTAAGCGATTTTGGCTACGTTGGCTTCTATGCTAAAAACATGGGCGGCCAGGCGCGTCACATATGGCTTTTCCGTCGAGAGTTCAGTCCATGTGCCAACTGAGCTTTCTGCGGCGATGGCTCCGGCAGCTTCCTTGAGGCTGATGCCCTCGGGCTCCAAGTAAAAAGTACAGATTAAATCAGTTTCTTTTGGCTTGTAATTTGAATCCACAAAATCAAGATACTTCAAAGCAGTTCATCCAGTGATATTGGTACTGGTTTTTGCTTAAAATCTTTAACTATTCCTGCAACTAATCAATTATTGACGTGATCTTGGATGCGACTTAACGTTGAAATCCTAATGATTACTACTGGCGGAAGCAGAATCGCCATATTAAGTGAAGAAAGCGCCAGCCTTTTGGGAGTGCACAGTTCAGATAGAATACGAATAACATCTCGGAATCAGCGGATGATTGCGATTGCAAATATTGCAGCACATTTTCCCGAAAACCGCATTGGGCTCTATGACGAAACTGCTTTGGCACTTGGGGTTAAGGAGGATGAAACTGTCGATGTGCAGTTGGCTCCGCTTCCCGAATCATTATTTAATGTTCGTGCTAAGCTGCGTGGCGAGCGACTTCGGGATAAGGACATGTTGACTATTGTTAATGATGTTGTTGAGCGGCATCTGAGCTCGGTTGAAATAGCTGCTTTCCTAACGGCGCTCAGCATTCATGGTTTAAGCACTGCTGAGAATGAGGCTCTGTCAAGAGCTATGGTTGCAACGGGAAAAACACTCAGTTTCGGCGAAGGACCTATCTTAGACAAACACAGTGTGGGCGGTATACCTGGCGACAAAACTTCAATGCTTGTTGTACCCATTGTAGCTGCAGCAGGATTCACCATACCAAAAACCTCTTCCCGAGCCATCACTTCTCCAGCTGGAACCGCTGATAGGGTGGAAACGCTTTGTCCTGTGAACTTGGCCATTGAAGAGATTAAGGATGTTGTTGCAAAAACCAATGGATGCCTGGTTTGGGGCGGCTCTTTGGAGCTTGCGCCAGCCGATGACCTTTTCATTCAAGTTGAGTACCCCTTGGGAATTGACCCCATGCTTCTACCATCGATTCTAAGTAAGAAAAAAGCCATAGGAGCCACGCACGTAGCAATCGACATTCCAACGGGCATGGGAGCTAAAATTAAGACACGAACTGAAGCATACACCTTAGCATCAGACTTCGTTGATTTGGGCAAGCGGTTAGGCTTAAGCATCCAGTGCGCGTTGACTTTCGGTGACCAACCTTTGGGCTGCAGCATCGGACCTGCCCTTGAAGCCGCTGAAGCGTTAACAACTCTTATGGGCGGTGGCCCTCCTGATCTGCGAGACAAAGCAGTTAGCCTTGCAGGCATGCTTTTTGAAATGGTTGGAACTGAAAATGGTCAAGCTAAAGCAGAAGAAATGCTCGATTCAGGCAAAGCTGAAGCAAAAATGCGAGAAATCATCGCAGCACAAGGCGGAAATTCAGCCATTAAACCTGACGATTTGCCTGTCGGCCCCGAAATGACTGAAGTGAGGTCTGAACATGCCGGCAAGGTCATATGGCTAAGCACTGAAGATATTGTGCGGATAGCACGTGAGGCTGGAGCACCAAAAGAGAAAGGCGCAGGTTTAGTCTTGCATTCGAAGCTGGGGGATACTGTGCATAAAGACAGCGTCCTTTTCGAAATATATGCGGAGAGAAGCAGTAAGTTGGCTTCGGCGCTTGAGCTTGCAAAACAATTGTCGCCTATTGCGTTGACTAAGAAGCCTGCGGAAAAGATGATTTTGGATCAGGTTCCTGAGAAACTTGCACATGAAAAAACATTTATGCTAGATAGATAAGGAAACTCCTATCCCAGTTATTTTTGTTTCTGAAGTCCCTACATGTAAGCTTTACGTCATTATTCTTGTCCTAAACATGCGTTAATTTTAAATGAGAGATTTTGCAAAGTTACGTTAAATGGGAAGTAAAAGGCAGTTTCTAGGGTTTGAGATATGGCTGGCACCGTTTGGGTACTAATTAAAAAAACTTTCAGTTTAACGTTGATGCTTAATTCCTTCATCACTTTAGCTTCCATAGCTGGAATTTTATATGGTTTCTACTTCCATGCTTGGAGGGCATATTCCCCATACCTCGTCAATGGAAACCTCTTTCTGTTAGCAGCTATGGCAGCACTCGTCAACATTTTTCCAAGCGCAAGCATAGGAAGATGCCTGCACACCGGACGATTGTGGTTTCACCATTACGTTTACGGCCTTTTCGTTTTACTATTGGCCGCAATTTTCATAGTAACATTCACATCAGTCCCATTAGACAAGCTCTTTATAGTGAATTCTGCAAACGTAGCGGTCAATGCAGGACGATTTTTCTTTTTAACTGGGTTAACCTTATTTTTAGATGACCTTCCAGACGTTTCAAAACATATTGAATCTGCACTCAACAAAGTAAAATCAAAAGCTTATCAAATAAGAAAAATAATCCATGTGACTCAACTAATTTCAGGTCTAATTACTTTTTACGTCTTCGCTACCATTGCCCTCTCGTCAATTGACCACAACTCATTTACTATTTCAAATTTCCTAACAATGGGTACCCTACTAATAACTAGCATATCGGCTATTCTTTTCGTCAAAAGAAAAGCGTGGCTAAGGATTAGAGTTGAAAATTGATTTTTTTCAACGTTTTTGTTTTAAAATTTCTTTTCCTATAGCTTCCAGCTGCTGCTGGGAATAGTTGCTTGAGCTTCTGTAGTTTGTTATTTGGTTGGGCAATTGAGGAAGCGTGACGATGGCAACTGTGGGATTGTTCAGGTGGAGAGTTGCATGGTTGTTTGTAAAGACCACGATGCCTTCAACGAAAATATCAAGGGGTCTAAAAGTTTGCGAAGAATCAATTATGTGCCTTATCGTGGAGGCATTTCTCTTAACCTGCCGACTTGGACTTCCCTTGAAGTTCTGCTTACCCTCTCTTTGCCATAAATCACCGTTGCAGGTTATGGTGCCATTCCAATTCTTTGTCTCTAAAACAAATATGCCGTTAGGTCCAAGGACTACATGGTCGATGTCGCCGCCGCCACCTCGAAGGTACAGGTCATTTAGCAGTATGTGATCGTCACTGAGTTTGCTGCCTAAGAGTTTGATTACTTGTTTTTCTCCTTCCCAACCGCCTCCGTAAATTTGGTACTTCCGCAAAAAATAGCAAAATGCGGCTAAAGACACCAGAGAAATGGCAAATACAATTACTTCAAGAATGGTCAAATTCAAGGTAAACAGGACTTGTAGGCTTATGGCAGAGAAGATTAAGAAAAACAGCAGCAAACAACCTACGGCTTTTGCCAAGTTTTTTCTAACTTGGTTTCTCAGGTAGTTGCCTGACCCCTTCATTTTCCGCATGCGTTTAGAGCTCCAAGTAGGTTTCATTCGCATTGAAGATATATTATTGTATGGCATCTTTTCATGCAATTTTCGCGTTGAATTTCAAGGCTGGCGGTGTTCTTTTTGAGGAACACCTTGTTCCGCGGGGAGAGCTATATGCCTCCTGTACTTACCTACCTGATGATATGGTGATAGTGATGAGAATTAAGAGTGCGAAAAAAGTCGAGGTCCTTTTGATATGTTTACTCGCAGCAACTATACTGAGTCCAATCTTGTTCACGGGCGTGAAGGCGCAAAGCAGCGGAACCGTAGTAGGCAACTGGCCACTAAGCGAGGTTCAACCAAGCGGCTCCAATATAATAACCCCTGATAAGACAGGCGTCAACCCAGGCATTGTAGCATACAATCCTACGCTGGTAGACGGCAAATTTGGCAAAGCCATGCAGTTCAACGGAACCAACTTTGTTTATATCCCCATAAAATTTATTGTTGGTTTTCCACCAACACCTCAACCAATCTACATTCCAGTGTCGCCAAACCTTGACATCCAAAAATACGTTGACATCACAGCGTGGATTAACGTGCCAGGATACAAAAACGACACATACAACAACATCTTGGTTAAGGCTAATCACCCTGACCAAGCAGCTGCCTGGCAGAATACCCAAAGAATCCTCGGGTTAGCCATAAGAGCAGGAGTGCCTGCTAGCAGCGAAAACTACGTTGAAGGCGCGCTCAGCGGTTTCGTGTCAACTGACAGCGGAGGATTCAACGAAATAGTGACGACTCAGCCTGTTCCGCTTAACCAGTGGGTACAAGTCGAGTTCACCCGCACCTCCACAGGCATGCACCTCTACGTTAACGGTGCAGAGGAACAAGTTGACGTGCTTCACGGCGTTCAGAACCCGCAGGGCAGCATTGTTAACGGGACAGAATACTACATTGGGCACGACGGGCTAGCAACCATCCAGGACGTAACACTCACAGACTTAGAGCCGCTGAAAATATCCGACTCAGCCTTTGACATTGGACCAAACATCATGATGGCAATAATCGTTGTCACAGTCGTCTTTGCAGTTGCATGGCTACTACGGAGATTGATCCAGCTCTGGCTTATCCGACCTAAACTCTAAACGCTTCAAAGCTTAGTCAGGAAGGAGGGGTAAACATTGGGAACTGGGCTTAAAATGCTTGAACTCATGCTTAGGCAAAAGCTGTTAGGCAAAGGTCTGGAAGGACCCCTAAACACCCCTCTTATTGTATCGTACGCCGTAACAAGAGCCTGCAACTTACGCTGCCTTCACTGTCACGTTTCAGCGCGTGACGCCATGCCAGACGAGCTTAACCTTAAAGAGGCAATGCAGGCCATTGACGAGATGAAGGCGCTTGGAACAGAAGCCTTGATTTTTAGTGGCGGCGAACCTCTGCTGCGGAAAGAGTTTGTTACAACGCTTGCTCAGTACTGTGACGACAGAGGAATCATAACAGCTATGCTTTCTAACGGCATGTTAATGACCCATAAGGTAGCTCTGGAACTTCGGGATGCAGGCATTAAAGCAATCGGCATACCTGTTGATTCAGTTTACCCTGAAACCCATGACAAACTCCGCAATGTACCCGGCAGCTTCAAAAAAGGGGTAGAGGCAATCAAAGCCTGCATCGATATGGACCTAGAAGTTATTGTTACCACTATGGCGCTGAAGGATACCCGTGACGAGATGCCTAAGCGCATCGATTTTTTGGAAAGCTTGGGCGTTGACGAGGTGGCGGTTTACGATTTGGTTCCTGTGGGACGAGGAAAAGACATGATGGACCAAGCAATGACTGACGAACAGCGGGTGAGCCTAATACGGTACCTGCAAGCGAAGCAGGAAGAATCAGAAATGGTGTTCACCATGTCAGGCGGAGAACCGCTTTACCCAGAAATCGCTGTGGAAATGCACAAGGCGCACGACAGCAAACCCAAAGATTTGCTGATTAAAGAGTTCTGGGTTCACAACGCGGTCGGATGCCACGCGGGCTCATTATACTTTAGCCTGCGCCCAAACGGCGACGTTTACCCCTGCACTTTCTTGCCCATAACAGTTGGGAATATTAGAAAACAAAGCCTCATTGATATCTGGCAAAACTCCAAAATCCTCAACGTACTCAGGCAAAGAAGCACATTGAAAGGCAAATGTGGCGGCTGCGAGTATCGAGAAACATGTGGCGGATGCCGTGGTAGAGCATATGCCTGTACAGGGGATTTTTTGGAAACGGATCCCGTGTGCCTGCGCGACTTGATGATTGAAGAAAAAATTTCGCCAGCCGACGTGAAACGGTTCGGATGGTGTGTGGGGTAATCTGGTAAACGAACTCTTTTTCATCTGTCTCAAAAAGAGACGAAGTCGAGTTTATTTTTTGTTGGTTAGGTATTCGTGCATTGCTTTTGCTGCGCGTTTGCCTGCGCCCATTGCACTGATGACTGTTGCTGCTCCTGTTGCGACGTCTCCGCCTGCGTAAACTCCGTCAAGGCTTGTTTTTCCTACTTCGTTAACGCAGATTGTTCCGTGCCTTGGGTCGCTTTGTAAGCCGCCTGTGGTTCGCTGTATGATGGGGTTGGGAGTTTGGCCGATGGCGATGATCACTGTATCAACATCCATTGTGAATTCTGAGCCTGGAACTTCTCTCACGCCTCTTCTGCCTTTTGCATCTGGTTCTGTGAGTTCCATTGCGATGCATTTCATGCTTTTAACCCAGCCACTTTCGTCACCGTAAAACTCAACTGGTGCACCGAGAAACTTGCATACTAAGCCTTCTTCTTCAGCATTCTCGACTTCTTCATGCCTTGCTGGCAACTCTGCACGAGAACGCCTGTAGAGTAAGCATACATCAGAGCCGAGCCGCATGCTGCTTCTTGCGCAGTCCATGGCAACGTTTCCGCCACCGATGACAACTACATGTTTGCCTATGCGTATTGGAGTATCATAATCTGGGAACTGGAATGCTTTCATGAGGTTAACGCGGATGAGGAATTCGTTTGCTGAGTAGATTCCGCCAAGGTTTTCTCCTGGGCAACCGGTGAATTGCGGCAGACCTGCACCGCTGCCGATGAACACTGCGTCATAACCGTTTTTCATTAATTCTGGAATAGTGTGAATGCGTCCAACAAGGTTGCCAAGGCGCAGGTCAACACCCAATTTCTGGATATAAGATACTTCGTTTTGCACGATGGCTTTTGGTAAACGGAACTCTGGAATACCATAGGAAAGTACTCCGCCGCCTACATGTAGAGCTTCAAACATTGTTATTTCGTGACCAAGCTTAACAAGATCGGCTGCAACCGTTAATCCAGCGGGTCCAGCTCCGACTACTGCTACTTTTTTGCCTGTTGCTGGTGCCTTAGGAGGAAGTGCATAGCCGTTGTCACGTTCCCAATCTGCGAGGAACCGTTCTAACCGTCCGATGCTGATGGGCTCACCCATTTTGCCGATGACGCATTTGCTTTGGCACTGCACTTCTTGAGGACAAACACGTCCACAAACGGCGGGCAATGCATTTTTGGCTTTTATTGTCGCTATGCCTTCAGCGTACTTCTTTTCTCGGATGCATTTGATAAATTGTGGAATAGGAACCTCAACTGGACACCCAGTTTTGCATTGAGGATTAGGACATTGCAAGCATCGACTTGCTTCTTCTAATGCTTCTGCTTCATTATAACCTAACGCAACTTCGCTAAAGTTTTTAACGCGTTCTTTAGGCTCTTGCTTAGCCATTTCAACGGCTTTCTTATTTAATTTCGGTTTAGGCTTTGCTTCCGCCACATTTACAACCTCCACGCATTTCCCACAATATTGAACTTAACCTTTCTTCAGGCAACATTGTGCGTTGACGCAAGATTAATCCGTCAAAATCAACTTTGTGACCGTCAAATTCTGGTCCATCCACACAGCCGAACATCATTTTTCCGTCAACTGTAACTCGACAGACTCCACACATGCCCATGCCGTCAATCATTATCGGCGTTGTAGTCACGATCGTTGGAATGCAATATGGTTTGGTGATTGCACTGACATCCTTCATCAAAATTACTGGACCCATAACTATACAACGGTCAAACTTTTCTTTCGTAAGCAGGTCTTTGAGAAAATCTAAGCCTTTGAAGCCTTTTGAACCATCATCCGTTGCAATGTAAACTTTGTCGCTCAAAGCCTTAGCTTCATTTTCCATCATGATAAATTCTTTTGTTCTTGCTCCAAGAATTGTGGTAACTTTGTTGCCCGCTTCTTTCATAGCTTTAACTTGCAACAGTAATGGTGCAATCATTACACTTCCGCCGACACAGAGAACCTTGCCAAAATTCTTAACTTCAGAAGGATTACCGAGTGGACCAGTAACGTTATCGATGCAGTCTCCTTGGTTTAGTAAGCCAAGAGATTTTGTGGTTTTGCCGACTTCATGGAAAGCAAACGACACTGTTCCTTTAGCAGTGTCGTATCCGCAGATTGTTAATGGGATTCGTTCGCCTTCTTTGCCGTTTATGACTATTAGGAATTGTCCAGCTTGCGATTTGGCTGCTATGTCTGGGGCTTCAACTTCGAACAATTTTATTTTTGGAACGAGCTCTTTTTTGGTTACTATTTTGTACGTTTTGCAGTCGCCTCCACAGCTACTTCTTTCTTTGGTAAAGCTGAAATTTTCTTGTAGAAAGCATCCAGTTTCTCGTTGAAGTCGCCTGCACATCGAGGTGACTCCTCGTAGAGTTCGAATCGGTCAAGCAGACCCTTCTTTTTGAGCACGTTCAACATGACGCTCAAGTTCCGTTCTGCAGTTGCTCTGCCTTCTTGAAGCTTGCAATCCTGCGATGAGCAAACCACTGCCATTACACCGTCAAAACCGCAGTTTAACGCATTGACAACGTGAACAGGATCTAAGGATTTGAAGCATGGAACTTCAAGAGTCAACACGTTTTTGCCTGCAAACGCGCTGTTTGGATTATCTAAGGCTGAAAAGTTTGACCATTGACAAACAAATGCAAGAACTGCCGGACCCTTGTTTTGGGATTTCAATTTTGCAATTGAATCACCATAGCGGTTTACTACATTTTCAAATTCGAAGCCTTTCACTTGGATAGCGTGGTGTGGACAAACCAGTTGACAAGCGCCGCAGCCGACACATTTCTCTTCGTTTATTTTTGGTGTAGCGAACGGTTCAAACTCGATTGCTTTGTATGGGCAGATGAATATGCATTTGTCGCATCCTACACATGCTTGCACGTCGTAGAGTGCTTTGCGAGAAAACTTTACAACTTTAACCGCATTTTCGTCATAGCCTAGCTGTTTGAGTACATTTCTGGCTAAAACAAGCCTTCGCGTGTTTATTTTTGTGCCTTCTTTGTAGCGGCAAAATGGGTCTTCACATTGAACTGAGACAATATTTTTTATGCCTGAATTGAGTGCTTCAAAAACAAAGTCAGTCGGGACTCTGCCTGCACATGGCAACCGCAAGGCAATGTAGTTGCCAACTTTTAATCCTTGTTCTTTAAGGATGTCTTGAACTTCTCCTGTGGAAGGTGAGTTTCCTCGGCACATTAAAACAAGAGTTTCCACATTCTTGGTTTTTGCAAGTGCCTCTTTAACATAGTTTGAGAGATTATCGTAAGTGTAATATTGCGTTTTTATGGCTGAAGATGGGCAAGCGCTGTAGCATATACCGCAGACCTGGCAGTCTTGACTGTTCACTTCTACTTTTCCAGTTGAATCAGCTTTTATGGCTTCGTATGGACAGATTGACTTGCATACATAACATCGACTGCATAAGTCTTGGTCGATTTCTACTACAGCGAGACATTTTTCACTCATTCTGAAACCTCTTTTCATACACGCTACTACTTCAAACTGACAGCAAATATGCTAGCTTAAAGCCTATAGAAAAAATGAAAAGCGATTTAGAATGATATAATCGTTTCTCTCTATTTTCTGTAATAAGGTCGTTTAATGTAACTGTAGGCTTCAAGGGCTGCCGTGATGCCTTGACCAACAGCTGTTCCAACCTGCTTAATCGGCTGATTAGTAACGTCACCTGCAGCAAACACGCCCATAAGATTTGTCTGCTGAGTCGCGTCAACTTTGATGTATCCATGTTCATCGGTTTCTACCCCAGCAGCCTTGGCGAGTTGACTGTTTGGTGCTTCCCCGACTTGCACGAAAACCGCGTCAACCGATAATTCAGACGTTTTATTTGTCATGTTATCGATTAAGGTAACTTCTTTGACTTGTTTGTCGCCTTTAATTTCCTGAATTTCCGTGTTCCACATGATTTTAACATTGTTTTTTGCTGAAATATCTGAGATTAAAGATTCTTCAGCTCTAAACGCTTGCTTTCGATGGATTACGATAACCTCCGAAGCTAAACCTGAAAGGTAAAGTGTAGTTGTGCAAGCTGTATTTCCCCCGCCAACAACAAGGGCACGTTTGCCCTTAAAAAATGGTCCATCACATACACCGCAATAACTTACGCCTTTACCACGGAATTCTTTTTCGCCTTTCGCACCAAGCTCCCTGTAATGTGAACCGGTTGAAAAGATTACTGCTTTTGCCTCATAGGTTGACCCTGAGGTTTTAACAATTTTCTTTTCACTCATAAGCTCCAATTCAGTAACAGGTTCCAAATCGTGTATGACTACGCCAACCTTTCTGCAATGAGACGCCATTTTTTCTGCAAGTTCCCCGCCACTAATCTCAGTAAACCCAGGATAGTTCACGACTAATGAGGCGTCAGCGATTGTGCCGCCAGCGAGCTTTTCGTCTAAAATCAAAGTTTTGAGTCCACTTCGAACTGCGTAAATTCCCGCTGATAAACCTGCTGAGCCAGCACCAATTATTATGACATCCCAAGCATCCATGTCATTCATCTCTTACCAAGTAAATATTGGAATTAGTGTAATTTATGAATTGTTGGAGTGGCACTCTAGTAATCTACCCGATCTAAACATGTAGAACGTTGTACAGTCAGGACTCTTCCCAAGAAACGGGCAAAAGCTTTTCTACAACCAAACTCCAATAGCACTTGTGACTCTTATGTCTCCAAAATTCCAATTGTACAAAGATAACGCAGGAAAATTCCGTTTTCGCCTCCGAGCCGATAACAACAAAATTATAGCTGTCGGCGAAGCTTACGAGCAACACGCAGGCTGCGTGAACGGTATAAAAAGCATACAGAAAAACTGCAACTCAGAAATCGAAGACTTAACAATTGAAGACCGGAAAGTGCCAAACCCAAAATACCAGATTTTCAAGGATACAACAGACAAGTTCAGATTCCATCTAAAGGCTGCAAACGGGGAGATAATAGCTCAGAGTGAAGTATACCAAACCAAAGAGGATTGCCTAAACGCCGTTGAAGTGGTCAAGAAGAGTTGCAACGCCGAAATTGAAGACCAAACAGTTGTGATTAAGCCAAGTGAAGATAAAATCAACCACAGAGAAATTGAAATCCCCAAAGTCAGTAGTTCAGCTGAGTCGGAAAAATCGAAAATTGTTTTCGTTGGAAATAAAATGCCAATGGATTATGTTTTAGCGATTATCACAGGCTTGTCGGCAAGCAATGCCAAAGAAATAATCTTGAAAGCCAGAGGTCAAGCAATAACCACAGCCGTTGACGCAGCTGAAATAACGAGAAATCGTTTCTTAAAAGACCTAGAAGTAACTAGAATCGCGATTGGAACAGAACAGATGCCGCCAAGAGAAGGCGAAACCAGAGCAAGAATGGTATCAACAATTGAGATAACTCTCACGAAAAAGTAAGAGTACATTAGGAAAGCTTTCTATCAAAGAAAAAGTTTTCATTACTTGAAATTCTCACGGGGAAGGAAGAAAAGTTGGACTTGCATAGGTATTCTCAACTCATCTTAGTTTTCTAAAAATGACAAAAGTGGTTAGCCAATAAACAGATAAAGTGGAAATCGTTTAGTTAATATTAGCAGTTTTTGAGGGTGCAATTTTGGCAAGATACAGATGCACAGTTTGCAATTACGTTTACGACGAGGCAAAAGAGGGCAAGAAGTTCAATGATTTGCCTAAAGAATGGGTTTGCCCAGTTTGTGGAGCAACCAAATCGGCTTTTGTCTTGTTAACTGAACAAGCTGAAGAGAAAAAAGCTGAGCATACAGTTTCAGAAGTTTTAATAAACCAAATTGCCGAATGGGGCGTTCAATACGTTTTCGGCATTCCCGGCACCTCAACATTAGGCGTAGTGGATGCTATACGTAAAAGCAACGGCAAAGTCAAGTACCTGCAAGTCAGGCATGAAGAAACAGCAGCTTTTATGGCTTCAGCCTACGGGAAACTTACAGGTCACATTGCCGCTTGCCTAGGAATTTCTGGTCCCGGAACCACAAATTTGAGCACTGGATTGTACGATGCCAAATTGGATCATTCGCCTGTTTTAGCGTTAACTGGAATGGTACCAAGGCCACTAATAGGTTCAGGTTCATTGCAAGAGGTTGATCAATACGCTTTTTTTGAGCCTTTATCCGTTTTTAACAGTGTTTTGATGTCTGAAGATCAAACAACCTCGCTTGCTACTTTGGCTATCAAACACGCACTTTTAGACCAAGGTGTTGCCCACATCGGCATTCCCAATGACGTACAGAAGCTTCCTTATGAAGCAGATATTTTGCCGTTTGAAGGCAGAATGCCAAATCTCGCTTATGGACAGGAAGAATGGTTAATTGAAAAGGCGGCAAAAATCATTGACCAAGCAGTTAGGCCAGTGATTCTTGCAGGTTTTGGGGCTAGGGGTCAGGGAACGAAACTGCTAAAATTGGCAACAAAACTTTCTGCGCCGATAATCACAACTTTCAGAGCAAAAGGAGTGATTGATGAGCGTGAACCCTTGGATGTCGGTTGCCACGGTGGTGTCGGTTCAACAGCGGCAGGAAAGCTAATGCAGAAAGCGGATTTGCTGATAGCTATCGGAAGCTCATTTTCGGATTTATCGTTAATTCCTCAGAAGAAGACCGTGCAGATCGATATTAACCCGTTAATGATTGCACGCAGATACCCTGTTGAAGTCGGCTTGCTCGGCAACAGTGCAATATTGATTCCAAAACTAACAGAAAAGGTTCAACAGAAGCAGAATGCTGACTATTTGACTGAGATTGCTAGGTTGAAGCAAGAATGGCTTAATCAACTTGGAAAAGAAGCCGACAGCAACGCGAAACCAATTAGACCCCAATTCATAATTAAGGTTTTGAACGAAAAAATCGCAGATGACGCTGTAATTTCACTGGATGTGGGCGAAAACTGCTGGTGGTTTGGCCGCAACTTTATGATGAAAAAGACACAGAAGATGGTTATGAGCGGCACCTTAGCCACAATGGGTTTTGGTTTACCAGGCGCTATGGCTGCGGCATTAGCTTATCCGAACAAGCAAATTGTCTGTTTGACCGGTGACGGCGGCTTAACGATGGTTCTAGGCGACTTCTTAACAGCCTTGAAATACAGATTGCAAGTGAAAGTTTTTGTTATGAACAACAAACGCTTGGGAATGATCATGCAGGAACAAAAAGTTGAAGGTTACGAGAGTTGGCAAACCGACCTCTACGACTACAATTTCGCAGACTTCGCTGAGCATTCAGGCGGCATGGGCATAAAAGTTACAGAACCAAGCGAGCTCCAGGCAGCCGTCGACAAAGCACTATTTGCCAATAAACCAACAATTGTAGATATTGATACTGACCCAAGGAGATTCTTGTAGGTGAATTTTATGTCTACAAATCAAGCATTAACATTCGCGTTCATCGTGTCGCTAGTTGGAGGCTTAATCGTATTGATAGCAAGCCTTGTAAATCTTGTTTGGTTTCTTTCAGGCGCGGCAAACTTTGGAGGCTTCGGCAACTTTATGCGCGGAGCAATGGATGGATACCACAACTTCATGGGCAGTTACGGCAACTCCAACGGTTTTCTAGCGGGGATTTCAGTTGTAGCTTTGGTCTGTGGCGTAATTGTTTTGATAGGGGCTATCATGCTGAAAGTTGATCCGCATCAAAGCACAATTTGGGCAATAATAATCATCATCTTTTCAGTTGTCAGCTTTGTAGGCATGGGCGGCTACTTCATTGGTGCAATACTTGGCATTGTAGGCGGAGCATTCGTTTTAGCCACCAAGCAAACAAATCCATAAATATGCTAATCCATGTTAGCCGTCTTTTGTTTGTCCAAATTGATTCAATATAGCTATGCATGGAACTGAGATCTGCACTTTTCAAGATGATATAACGTCTTTTGCCTGTTAAAATACAGCAAAAAGCCGTTGGTTTTTGTTGGTAGCGGGGACTAGATTTGAACTAGTGATCTCTGGGTTATGAGCCCAGCGGGTTAATCCTGGCTACCCCACCCCGCTATATTTATTTCATAAAGGATGATTTAGCATCCTATTAGGTTATTCGTCAAATATTAATAGTTTCTTTTCCATTTTCGGCAAAAGGATTTTAGAGGCGACATACAATTCTTTGCCGAAGGATGTTTACTGATGGATAAGCCGTATTTGCGCAAGCTTTCTGAGCCGACTTTGGAAAACCCAATTTTTGTTCAGGGACTTCCCGGTTTTGGAAATGTCGGCAGAATTGCGGCACATCTGCTTATAAAATTCTTTGACGCAAAACCTTTTGCAGAGCTATATTCTCCTTCATTTCCAGATTACGTGGGAATAAGCAGCAAGGGCATCTGCACCTTGCCCAAATACGAGTTTTATTATGCGCCCATGGAGAAAAATAATCTAGTAATAATGACAGGTGAAATTCAACCCTCATTTGACGATGTAGTTGCTCACTACGTTGTTTGCGAAGAAGTAATTGATTTTGCTGCTTCATTGGGTTGTCATTTTATTGTAACTATGGGTGGTATTCCCATAACTGAGGATAAGGCTCAGGTTTACGTTGCTGCTACTTCTCCGAGGTTAGCGACTGAGTTTATGGAAAAAGGTGCGGTTATTTACAGCAAAGGCAGAATCGTTGGGGGAACGGGGCTAACTTTGGCAATGGCTAAGGAAAGAAAACTTGAGGGAGTAAGCTTGTTGGGAACCACTACGGGTTTTAAAGCTGACCGAGAAGCTGGATTTTTGGTTTTTAAGTTTTTGATGAAGTCTTTAGGAAAAGAGATAAAAGAAGGTTTAGGGGAAAGCATTGCATCAGAAGAGTAAGTTAAGGCGGGGTTACAGTTGACTGAAGCAGAAGAAAACATGAATGTTGAAGTTACATATTCAAAGTTCACAAGGGTTGCATTTGTTATTGTATCAATGCTCTTAATTTTTGTAGGTCCAACATATGTTCCATACGCAATGGGGAAGCTAAATGTTGACGGCTATGTTTCAGCAGGAGTCGGCGCCTTACTGTTCATTGTGGGCTTAGTGTTCATGTTCTTTCTCGTCAAAAAGAAGGTAATACAAGCTTAGTTTTGCCTCAGATACCCCAGGGTGCATCATCAATCAGCATTTTAGATTCTTCATCGGCAACGCTCTATAAACAATGCCTGTTTTATTAACTATTCTTAACAGTTTTTAACGGAAAACCCTGAGTTCAAATACACTTCCAAAATACATAAGGCATATTAAATATTAACTCAGCAATAACGTATATGCAGAATAGAAACCGGGTATCCCCTGATTTGCCTACGCTGAAAAATGAAGAAGCAAAAAGAACAACTATAATTCTTGAAAAGAAGGAACGAGAATTCATCGAATCACTCATCAGAGAAGGCAAAGAATCTGGAATTAAACCGCTCATTTCTAAAATGCTCGAAATGTATAGAAGCATGATGGTTTACGACTGGAATTTTCCAGGTGAATATTACTGCGGAATAAGTCGCATAGCCCTTGTGAACGTAGAATTATTTAACATATTAACTCAACAGATTCCAAAAGAAAAATGGCATGTGGTTGGTGAAAATATGGGTAATGCCCTGAAAGTTTCTATCCAATCAACATCTGGAATTGAAGCAAACGAACAGGCTAATTGGGAAAAAGTTTTCGAACGTTTAAAAGTGCAGGGATTCGGAGATTTCTATTTGAAAGACAAGTTTTTACTTCTGAAAAATCCTTTCATCAATGACTGTGAAATCTGGAAGGGCATATTGGAAGGATTACTAAGCGTTGAGTTGGAAACCAAAAATTCGGTGCCGCCGTTGGTTTTTGAGGTTAAAGAACGTAAACGGCCTTCCGTTTAGCGTCTTTTTGTCATTCGACAGTTAAATATTAGAGAACAGATTTATTAGGAAGACAGGTATTTAGGTGCTTCCAGTGGTATATGATGAGGGATTGCGTTCATACAAGGCGATTGCGTTCATTAGAAGCAATCCAAAATGTCTAAGACAGAAATCAAATAGTTATTTGAAATTAGGCGCAACCCTTCGAAGTACCGTTTTAACAAAGCAAAAAACATTTAGAGGTTTCTCTAAAAATTTAGGTGAAAAATTATGGACAAAATAAAATTTGCAATACCGGCAGGCTCCCTATCAAAAGCCACAGCTGAATTCTTCGCTCGCTCAGGATACAAACTCTCAGGAACCGAGCGCACATACAGACCCACAATAAACGACCCCAAAATCGAAATGAAGGTCCTAAGACCCCAAGAAATTCCCGTCTTCGTCAACGAAGGCTTACAAGACCTTGGTATTACAGGAGAAGATTGGGTTAAAGAAAACCGAGCAGACGTAGAAATCCTGCAGAACTTGGAATATGGAAAAATCAAACTTGTCATAGCTGTCCCAAAAAATGTCCCGGAAAAAAGCACAATGGGCGAGTTTATGGAGTCCATTTGGAGCCAAGGCAAGAACTTCCGAATCAGCACAGAATACCTCAACATAGCCTCCGACTACCTCAAAAGTATACTGCAGTACAAGAAGCGTTTTGGTAATGCCGACCCTATGATTGTAACTCCATGGTGGAGAAAAGGTGACAACCCAAAAGCAAAGATTTTCCTTTCCTTCGGAGCAACAGAGGCAAAACCACCCGAAGACTCGGACTGCATAATGGACGTAACAGAAACCGGCACAACAATTGAAGCTAACAACCTAAGAATCATTGAAACCGTCATGAAATCTGCCGCTGTTCTGATCGCAAACAAGAAAGCTTTGGAAGACCCGGAAAAAAGAGAAAAAATCTACGACATAGTAGCCTTACTCAAAGGTGTCGTTGATGGTTCTAAGAGAATACATATATTTGTCAACGTCAAAAAAGCAAATCTTGAGAAACTGCTTACCGAATTGCCCGCCTTGAAAAATCCAACAGTAGCACCGCTAGCCGATGATGCCTGGGTAAGCGTAAACACTGTTATAGAAAAAGATTGCCTAATCGAGCTTTTACCAAAAATCCGAAAACTCGCCCAGGGCTTAGTCGTTTATGAGCCGCGGCAGGTGCTAGCTTTAGATGAGATTGCTAAAAGAGTGGAGAACCCGTGCAAAAGCAAAGCCAAGTGAAAGTCTGGAAATCAGAAGCGCTGCCATCAGACTGGTTTAAACGGCAGAAAGTAGACGAAAAGGCAGTTCAGGAAGTTGAAAACAGCGTTAAAGCCATCATAAAACAAGTTAAAGAAAAAGGCGATGGCGCACTAGTTGAGTTTGCCCTAAAATATGACAAAGCAGAACTAACCCTGCGAAACCTCAAAGTCAGGAAAGAAGAAATCAAGGAAGCCTACACTAAAACCACCCGAGAACAAGTCTCAGCCCTAAGATTCATGAAAGAACGAGTCAATGCCTTCCAAAAGCAACAGCTCACCCAAACCGAAATCGATTCTTCAGGCGATGGCATATGTGTTAAGACTGTTCTGCGTCCAATCGAAAGCGTAGGCTGTTATGTTCCAGGAGGACAAGCCGCTTACCCAAGCACATTAATTATGACTGCAATTCCCGCCAAAGTCGCGGGCGTCCCAAGAATTGTTGTTTGTTCACCGTCTGACCAAAAAGGCAAAGTTAACTCGCTTGTTCTTGTGGCGGCTGACATGTGCGGAGTCGATGAAATTTACAAGGTTGGCGGAACCCAAGCCATAGCCGCGTTAACCTACGGAACCAAAAGCATAAAGCCAGTAAGAAAAATCGTAGGTCCAGGCAACAAATATGTAACGGCGGCAAAGGTTTTGGTTTCAAAAGATGTGGCGATTGATATGCCGGCTGGTCCGAGCGAAGTGCTGGTTTTGGCTGATGAATCGGCTAATCCACGGTTTATTGCTTTTGATATGGTTTCGCAGGCTGAGCATGGTGGAGACAGCGTTGCTGGATTAATTACAACATCTGAAAAGGTTGCAACGCAGGTTCAAGAGAACCTTACAAGAGTTGCTTCTTCCGCAGAAAGAGCCGAAAAAGTTTCAGAGGCACTATCCAAATACGGCTTCATTATAGTCTGCAAAAGTTTGGATGAGGCCGTTAGTTTAGTTAATCAGTTTGCTCCAGAACACTTGGAAGTCATAACCGCTAACCCCAAGGAGATTGCAGAGAAATTAATCGCTGGACTCATACTCTTGGGTCCTTACAGCCCAGTGGCCCTCAGCGATTATGGCAGCGGCACCAACCATGTATTGCCCACAGGCGGCTTTGCGCAGTCATTTTCAGGCTTATCCGCTTTAGACTTTATGCGGCGAGTAAGCATAGTTGAAAGCTCAAGAACGGGTCTTGAAAGAGTAAAAGACAGCGTCAAAGTCATGGCGGAAGCAGAAAAACTTCCAAATCACTACAAAGCTATACAGGCAAGGTTTGAAAAATGAGCACATCTTACAGAAAATGGCTACAAGATAAACTTGCAAAGCTCCAAGCAATAGACTGCTACTCAGCAGGAGCCACACCTGAAACAGTAGCGAAGCAAATAGGCGTTTCTCCAAGCGAGATTGTGAAGCTAAATTTTAACGAAAGCTTGTTTGTTGATAGAGCCAAACAGGCTAAGTTGATGAAGGAGCTGGCTGACGAATATGATCTGCGACTTTACCCTGAAGATGAAGTGCCCAAATTCCTTGCCAAACTAACACGTTACATCGGAGCCCCAGAAGAGTACTTTGCAGTTGGCAATGGAAGTGACGAGTTGATCGACCGAATTGTGCGACTCTTTGTGGAAAAAGGAGAAGCCACAATTTCGTTTGCTCCAACGTTTAGCATTCCAAGGCTATGCGTAACACGCCAAGGAGGCGAATTTATTGCAGTACCGCTTTTGAGCAACCTACAACTTGACGTCAAAGGACTCATATCCAAATTCAGCGACAAAACACGACTACTGTACCTTTGTTCGCCAAACAACCCGACATCAACCCAATTCAAAATGGAAGACGTTGAAACCTTAGCCAAAGCCTTCCCAGGCATAGTCATCCTAGACGAGGCTTACGGGGAATTTGCTGATTACTCGTTTGTGCCGTGGATAAAAGAATTCAGGAACATGATTATTCTTAGAACTTTCTCTAAAGCCTTCGGGTTAGCAGCTCTGCGTCTTGGTTACGCGGTTGCAAATCCTGAGTTAGCTAAAATCCTAAGCGAAAAGGCACCGTTGCCGTATCCAGTTAGCGGTTTCACACTTCGAATGGGCGGCAAAATGTTGGACAACATTAGTTTGATGAAAGTATCGGTAAAAGAACTCGTAGCAGAGCGGGCAAAACTGATTAGTGCACTAAACCAAATAAAGGGAGTGCAAGCCTTCGATTCACAAGCAGACTTCCTGCTGGTTAACACGCAAAAACCCGCTGACGAAGTTAACGAAAAACTACTCAAACGGGGTATTATGCTCAAGAAATGGGGTAAAATCCTGCAGTATGATAATTGTTTCCGAGTAACGGTTGGCTTGCCAGAAATGAACAAAAAACTAATTTCAGCATTAAAACAAATTCAAAGTGATTAAAATGAGGACAAAAGAAGTTTACCGAAAAACCAAAGAAACCGAAGTTAAAGTAAAAGTGAATCTTGACGGGGAAGGAAAAGCAAGCATAAACTCAGGCGTACCCTTTCTTGACCACATGCTCACCTCCTTAGCAACACACAGCCTAATTGACATAACCGCTTCAGTCAAAGGCGACTTAGTACACCATATGGTAGAAGACTTAGCCATCGGCTTAGGCGAAGCATTTAACAAAGCCTTAGGCACCCGAGAAGGCATCACTCGATTTGGTAACGCAGCTGCCCCAATGGACTGCTCCTTAGCATTTGCAGCCGTCGATTTGGTTAAACGTCCGTACTTCAAAATTGACCTAAAACTCAGAGGCAAAAAAGTAGAGAACATGCCAACGGAAGACATCAACCACTTCTTCGAATCCCTAGCCACCTCGCTGCAAGCAAACGTCCACATGCTCGTTGAATACGGCAGCAATGACCACCACAAAGCAGAAGCCGCAACCAAAGCCCTCGCCCTCTCATTAAGGCAAGCCATAGCCCTTGATCCCAGACGCAAAGGCGTACCCAGCTCCAAAGGAGTCATCTAAGAGTGGCGAAAACAGTCATTTTCGACTACGGCGTAGGCAACTTACTGAGCCTAAAAACCGCGCTGGAAAAAGCAGGCTTGGACGCATCCATCGGAACTTCAGCAAAAGAACTCGCCAAGGCTGACGCCATTGCATTACCAGGGGTCGGAGCTTTCACTCCAGCAGCAGACAAACTGAACTCAGTCAAAGAAACACTCGTTAACAGAATTCAGAATGGAACACCTATGCTTGGAATTTGCTTGGGCTTGCAACTTTTCTTCGAGAAAAGCGAAGAAGGGCCGGGAAACGGCTTATCACTCTTCAAAGGCAAAAACGTTCGACTACCAAGCACTGTTAAAGTCCCGCACATGGGCTGGAACACATTAAACATTGTAAAACAAAACGAACTTTTCGAAGACATAGCTGAAGGCTCGTTCGTTTACTTTGTCCACTCGCTCTACCCCGTACCCGTTGACAAAAAAATTGTTTGCACACAAACAGAGTACGGTACTACATTTACTTCAGCGATAGCCAGCAAAAACATCTACGGCACCCAATTTCACCCAGAAAAATCAGGCGACTTAGGCCTGAAAATCCTCAAAAACTTCGCTAAAGTAGTGATAAGGTGATTTTGCTATGCAGTTGATTCCAGCAATCGACCTAATGAATGGTAAAATCGTGCGCCTATCCAAAGGAGACCCTAAAACGGCCAAAGTCTATGAGGAAAAGTTTGGAACACCGCTAGAAGCTGCAAAACGGTGGCGAGATGAAGGCGCAGGGAAACTTCACATAATCGATTTAGATGCAGCTTTTGTAAAGGGTAACAATCACTCTGTTATCGCTGAAATTGCAAAAAATATCAAATTGCCCATTCAAGTCGGGGGCGGAATACGCAACTATGAAACCGCAGAAAAACTCTTCCAAACAGGAATCGCCCAAGTAATTCTCGGCGCTTTAGCCTTCAGCGACCCTTCAGCTATCGGCAAAATCCAAAGAAAATTTGGCAGAGATTCAGTAATCGTTGCTTTGGATAATCGAGAAGGGCGGATTATGGTTGAGGGTTGGCAAACCGAAATCGCTATGAGTGTAGACGATGCACTTGAGAAATACACTCAACTAGGCGTCAGCCGTTTTCTGATTACGTCTATAGTACAAGATGGCATGTTAACTGGGCCAGATTTGCAAACCTTGAGCGAAGCTGCTTTACACCCGAACGCCAAAATAATAGCGGCTGGCGGAATAGGCAGCTTAGGAGACTTAGCGGCACTCAAGGAAATCGGGGTTGAAGGCGCAGTTATCGGGAAAGCCCTTTACGAAGGCAGATTCATTCTAAAAGAAGCAATCAAAATTATTGGAGCCTAAAAGATGCCGTTAGCCAAACGTATTATTCCATGTCTCGACGTCGATCATGGAAAAGTTGTCAAATGCATAAACTTCCTAAATCCTAAATGCGCAGGAGACCCAGTGGAAATGGCGAAACGATACTCAGACGACGGCGCAGACGAACTGGTTTTCCTCGACATCACCGCTTCATCTGAAAAAAGAGACATTCTTCGAGGCGTTGTTGAAGGCGTAGCCAAAGCCATCAGTATCCCTTTCACCGTTGGCGGCGGAGTCAGAAACGTCTCAGATGCAAGGTTGGTTTTGTGCAACGGCGCAGACAAAGTATCCGTTAACACAGCAGCCGTTGAAAACCCCAAAGTCATAACTGAACTGTCTGATGTTTTTGGAAGGCAATGTGTAGTTTGTGCCATTGACGCCAAAAGAAACCGCACGCCAAGCGGCGGCAAAATTATGATTGACACAGCCGAAGGCAAATTGTGGTTTGAAGTGGTCACTTACGGAGGCAGAAAACCCACAGGAATCGACGCCATAGCCTGGGCGCTACACGCTGAGAAGTTGGGGGCAGGCGAGTTCCTTGTAACGTCAATGGATAGAGATGGCACCAAAGACGGCTACGACATCGAGCTAACCCGAGCAATCTCCGAACGCGTAAACGTTCCAATCATCGCAAGCGGCGGCGCTGGAACACCCAAACATCTACTCGACGTGTTCACCGAAGGGAAAGCAGATGCAGCATTGGCAGCTTCAATTTTCCACTACAACCAGTATCCAGTTCCAATTGTGAAAAATTACCTTCGTAAAGCGGGGGTGACAATTAGACAATGACAACAAAAGATTTGCTTGAAAAACTTGATTTCAAAAAAGGCAACGGACTTATCCCAGTGGTTGTTCAAGACGCAAAAACCAAAGAAACATTGATGCTGGCCTACGCAAACAAAGAAGCAGTTGAATTAACATTAAAAACACGAAAAGCCACCTATTGGAGTAGGTCCCGAAACGAACTATGGATAAAAGGCGAAACCTCAGGAAACACCCAAAAAATCATTTCAGTTTCAACCGACTGCGACTACGACGCCTTATTGTATGTCGTAGAGCAGAAAGGGGTCGTATGCCACACCGGCGCACCAACCTGCTTCTTCAACAAGCTCTTGTAGTTAATGCTTTTAAACAAAAAACACTTCTAGTCTTTTGGAGTCAGTAGAATTATGTCACTTCATGAAGCCATGCTTTATGAAAAGCAAGCTGAAAACAAAGTAAAATGCTGCTTATGTGCCAGACGCTGCCTCATAAATGATAATGGACAAGGATTCTGCTTGGTAAGAAAAAATCAAGGCGGCACACTGTACACGCTAAATTATGGGAAAGCTGTTTCCGCGGGCGTTGACCCGATCAGCAAGAAGCCACTTTCACACTTCAACCCCGGCGCATTGGTCATGTCTGTTGCCGCGGCAGGCTGCAATTTCCGATGCCAATTCTGCGACAATTGGATGATAAGCCAGGACAAAGAAATCTCCGGCAGACCCTTCCCTCCGGAAGAAATAGTCAAATCTGCTCTGGACAGCCAATGCCAAGGAATCAGCTACACATACACCGAACCAACTATTTTCATGGAGTACGCTTATGACACAGCTAAAATTGCACATGAAAAAGGTTTGTTTAACACCTTTGTCACTAACGGGTACATGACTCCCGAAGCCGTAAAAACTATCGCGCCTTACTTGGATGCGGCAACTGTTGATTTTAAAGGCGGCGCAGACCCAGACTTCTACAAATCCGTAATGGCAGTGCCTAATGTAGCCCCAATTTATGAAAGCCTAAAAGAACTCAAGTTAAATGATGTCCATATTGAAATCACAAATTTAGTTGTTCCAAAAACAGGCGACTCAATTGACAGAATAAAAGATTTGGCAATTTGGATCAGAGATTACTTGGGCAAAGACACGCCTTTTCACCTGCTGCGTTTTCATCCTGAATACAAATTAACAACTCTTCCTGCCACCAGTGTTGAGGACATGGAAAGAGCACTGTTGACAGCGAAGAACCAAGGATTAAACTACGTTTACATCGGAAATGTACCTGGCCACCCCGGTGAGAACACTTACTGCCCAAACTGCGACACCGCCATCATCAAACGCAGCAGCTTCGACATCACACAGTGGAACCTAACCCCAGATATGCGATGCCCCGTATGTGGACAACAAATTCCAATCAAAGGCAAAGTCTACCAGAACAACCTGCGCTTTCCCTACTCAATTTTTTAGCGCAATTTTTTTCTTTGTGTTTTAGGTTGCTTTTTTGATTTAGGCTTTGAATTAGTTGCAGGTCACGTACAGAAAAGGTTGAAAAAGAACAGAAATGAATGGAATAGAATGGAAACGTACAGAAAAGAACAGAAACGTACCAAAAAGGCTTATGAAAAGTCGTTCAGGCAGATAAAAAAGGTAAAACTTAATCACCAAACCCAAACTGACTGTTGGTTTTTCGCTGACTAAGAATTTTTGAGCAATGCAATTTATTCTAAGTTTGCGATGAAAACCAGAAGCCAGAATTAACTATGTTTTAATTTTTTAGGTTGCCTTTTCCTGATCAAAGTTGTTCCAACTAAGATTACTGTAACAAGAAATGCAAAGGCAAAGGCGGGGACTTGCGGAGATTCTGGAATTGAGGTGGATGTTGGGGAAGGAGTTGGACTCGGGTTTGGAACTGTTTGATTAGGAGTAGCTTGTGGGTTTGGTGCAATCAAGATAGGTAAGAAGTTTATTGTGCCTAAGTTAAAGTCATATTTGATGTCATAAATAGTTTGGTTGATTGCTTGAACATCGGTTGTACCCCACCAATTATTGGGGAGACCAATTTCTGAGGATTCTGAAAGTTTTGCGTTATAAGAATTCCCATAAATGTTGTTGTCTATTATCGTTGGCACCTGTGGGCTTCCTATCTGAATTCCCACAGAATTATTGGTGACTGTGTTGTTCTCGATAATTACTTTGTTGTTGTTGGCGCTTTGTATGTCACATGAAATTCCCGTTGTAGCATTAGTTATCAAATTACGTTCAATTAAAGTTGAAACAGGCGATCCGTATCCATCGTTTATAGTTATGCCATAAATAATATTGTCAGTAACGATTCCGCTTCCAGCGTCAACTGAGAGGCCCCCCGTAATGGTATTATTTGAAATTTCAGGTTGCACTCCAGTGGCGTTATATGGAAGGTTAGGGTTTTGAATAATGCTGAGTCCAGTTGAAATATTGTTGTTTATAATCGTGGGTGAACCTTGTTCTACGGTTAATTCTCCGCTGAGAAAAGTGTTGTCGCTGATTTTTATTCCGCTTTGTATTTCAAATTCGGTGCTGCTAAAAATTACGTTTTCTATGAGTGAGCCTGAATTGGTTTGTTGGTTCCAGTTTGTGCTGGATGGGAAGAAGGTAATGGCGGAAAAGAAGGCTACAATAATGTGACTTTGTTCGCTGCCGTTTATGTGAATTGGGTTTGTGCTTGTGCCCTCTGCGCGCAAGGTGCCATAAACGTCTATGCCATCTCCTATGAGTCCCATGTTAATAGTTGCGCCGGGTTGAACTATTACTGTACCATTAACTCTTAAGTAATAGTTGTTTAGGTCGACTATAGCATCGGTGCCTATTGTTAAGGTAACTCCCTGGTTCACAAGGACATTTCCAGTGAAATTATATGGACTGTTTGCCTGGGTCCAGGTAGTGTCCGAGTATATTATGTAACTCACGTTTGTGCCACTTTGAGTGGGTGTTTGGGAAGGAGTTGGAGTCGGCGTTGCAATTGGTGATGGAGTTGGAGAAGGAGTAGGTGTTGGATAAGGACTCGGTGTTGGAGTTGGATAAGGCGCTGGGTTTTGACTAGGAATTGCTGGAGCAGCGGGGTCTGGTGCAGTAAGGAAGGGAACGAAGGTGGCTGAACTGGGCAGTGTCTGGGCGATTGTTTGTTGGTTAGTTGTTCCCCACCAATTAAATGTTAAATTTCCGCTTAAGGTGTATTTTAAGTTGCTTACGAGATCATTATAAGCAACCGAACCTGCATTTTCAGAACCACCAAGCCCAACAGTGTTGTTGGAGATGGTATTGTGCAGAATCGTTGACACCCCTCTTCCTAAGTAAATTCCATCCGTGTTGTTAACAATCAAGTTTCCAATGATTGTTGATATGCCATCTTCAACATCTATTCCTGTTGCACAGCCGAAAATAGTGTTGTTGGCTACATAGTAGTTGCTTCCGTCATCATAGATTCCTGAGCCTGGCACCATCTGGCCTGTTCCGCTTTCAATGGTGTTGTTAATAATCACGGGTGCAGATAGATCAAAGCCTTCGCCACTTATTCCTCCATGAATAAAGTTGTTGGTTATGGTGGGAGATGCATCATCTAAACACTGGATGTCTCCATTGATGTTGTTGTCTGAGATTATGGGGGCGCCGCTTTCCATGTAAATAGCTCCGTTTTCACTTCCTATGTTGTTGATGGTGTTGTTGTTTATCTTTGGTGCTGCGTTACTGACGGATACCGAGGCATTGTTGAACACTGAATTTTCGATTATGCATCCTGTGTTTGCTTGTTCGTTCCAGCTTGAACTGCTTGCTGTCAAGACAACATTTCCCCCAGAAGAGTCAAAAACTATGTTGTTATCGTTGCTGCCTAGTGATTGTAGAATCCCGTTTACTTGCAGGTTGTAGCCGTTGAGGTTCACAGTTGCACCAGGTTGCAACGTTAAAGTTGTACCATAATTAACAATCACGGGTGAAGTGAGATTGTATGGACTGTTCGTTCTTGTCCAAGTGGTATCTGAGGTTATAACACCTGTTACGTTTGTTCCACTTTGAGCTGATCCTAAAGGTAGAGTTTCAAAGAGAAATATACTTGAGATGACCATGATCAGAATAAGAAATAATGCAAAACTCTTACTCTTGCTTTCCATGATTATATCTGCAACTAGTTTTCAATAAAAGGCTTCTCGTAAAGGTCTCTTGACTGACTTTAGTCAAGGTTTGCTTACTTAACGGAAACTCTTGAAAAAGACCTCCATATTTGGTTCTGTCTGAGTCTGTCTGTGAGTCTAACTGAGAAAATATGAGAGGGAGAATAATAGTTAGTTAATCAATCGTAGTTTGGGTTTGGGGATTAAAATTTAATCCGACCAACCAAAAAGAAACGCCGTTAGCATTCTATCCTTGATGCGTTCATCAATTAAGTTAGATCGCATTTACTAAACTCTTCAACACATTAAACGTAAATGCAATCAGTTATTTCCCATTTATCTTCAGCTTGAAGCAGGTTTATTCCCTCTGTAGACCATAAACGCCGATAAGAGAGTTACAATCAGTACGACAATGAAAATGTATTCGAGGGTATTAATTGCAGGAGGGATCGGCACGGAGAAGAAAGACCCGGTTCGATCCACGAAAATTATCAGGAAGAAGAGGACCGAGCTGACGATTGCCAGACTCGAAGCTAATCTAACTCTAACTCTCTTGAAGAGAAGGCCGATTGACGCCAGGTCCAATGCGAGACCGACAAAAATGGTAGTAATCGCGATGTAGCCGAGCGTCTTCAAGGCGGATATCGGGCGGGTCTCAAAGCCGAGTGGAGTTAAGAGGATGATTATCACGACGTTCAAAATCATCACTATGGCAAGTATAGTGACGTTTCTGGAGAGAACCATTTTTTTCTGCCCGATTTTCAAGTTTACCTATCTTTTTTCTTAAACTGGCCCGTTATATAAAATTTGCTTATTCGCAGGGAATTCCATTTATTTGCAAATCGATAGCCAAGTTTCTGTTTGTCTTGCCTGTAACAGAGAAGTTGGATGGGATTAAAATTTAATCCACAAAGCGAAAAACCTGAGGTTTAGGAGACAGAAATTAGTCTTATTAAGGCTGAGCAGAACTGAATCTATGAAAGTGCCCAGCTGATGACCAAGTACTCTGCATTGGCGTTAACAACCAGTTACTGGAAACCCGGCGACAACTACATCGACAAAATAACAAGCGCTCTATGTGGCAAAATTGAAAATTGCGATTATGTTGTTGTTTCAGAGAAGGCAATTTCAACAGCTTTAGGCTGCATGGTTGATGAAAGCAAAATACAACCAAACCTGAATGCAAGGCTTATCGCCCATTTTTGGATGCGATTCGGCTGGGGTTATCCTTTTGGAATATTAAGCCACTTTGGACCACGCCTACTGCACAGGCTAAAGGAATATCCGCTAGAGTCTGGCAGCCGCCACAAACAAGTAGCTCTTCAATATGCGGGTTTTTGGCAAACGCTCATGTTTGGTTCGGAAGGAGGAATCGACGGATCCAACCTACCCTATGCCTTCGTGAGTTTGCCACTAACAAATGCTGACGAAATAGCTAAAAAAATTCAAAAAGAAATTCAAGTGAAAATGCAGAAAGACGTTTGTGTCATTATCGCTGACACAGATAAAACTTACAGGTTCAGGAACTTCTTTTTTACTCCAAGACCAGAACCATTTAGAGGCATACATTCCTTTGGCGGAACAGCTACGTACATCCTTGGTCGGGTTTTAAATTTCAAAAAGAGTTCAACGCCGCTGGCAGTTGCAGGCTGCAATCTTCAGGCGGACGAAGCATTAACCATCACCAACATAGCCGACAAAGCCAGAGGACCAGGGTCAGGCGCCACAGTTTGGGATATGGCGGCAAGGTTTCAAGTGGACGTTAACGGGGTGAGTTGGGAAATGCTTTCCAAAATCAAGCATAAACCTTTGGTTATTGTTAGAAAAAATTGGCTCAACGATGGCAAAAAGAAACAAATAATAGTTTAATTGAAAGAACCTTTGAGTATAGCAAAACATAAAAACTTGGCTTGAACGCTCATAGCGGAAACGGTGAAAACAGTTATGGAAGAAGCCACACAGAAACTTAACGCATTCTTCAACCCACATTCAGTAGCAGTCATCGGCGCTACAAAAAAAGTGGATAAAGCAGGCCATGTCATTTTCAAAAATTTTGCAACTAACAAAGAACACGGCGTTTTCAAAGGAGAACTCTACCCGGTCAACCCAGGTGAAGATTCAATTTTAGGATTCAAATGTTACCACTCGCTAAGTAATATTCCAAGCGAAGTCGAGTTAATTGTCGTTATTGTTCCCGCCACAGCTGTGCCCGGCATCATGGAGGAAGCTGTAACCAAAAAAGTCAAAGCTGCCATCATAATTAGCTCAGGCTTCAGAGAAGTTGGAAACGCAGATCTTGAAGAGCAAGTTGTGGCAGCGGCTAAAAGAGGCGGAATACGTGTTTTAGGACCGAACTGCCTAGGAGTGTATTATTCGAAAAATGGAATTGACACGCTGTTTCTCCCGGAAACAAAAGTTCTCACAACGGGGGAAGACGTAGTAGCTACGCCAAGGCCGATGCCAGGCAACATAGCCATGATTACCCAAAGTGGAGCCTTTGGAGTTGCGGCATTAGATTATTTGACTGGAAGACAGATGGGCGTTAGCAAATTCGTTAGTTTCGGCAACAAATGCGACGTAAACGAAACTGACATCCTTCATTATTTGCTTCATGATAAAGAAACCAAAGTCACCCTTGCGTATTTAGAAGACATCAGAGACGGAAGAGAATTCTTAAGAATAGCCAAAAAAGTAACCGTCAAAAAACCCGTCGTAGTCATTAAATCGGGCAAAAGCGCTGCAGGCGCAAGAGCCGCAGCTTCACATACAGGCGCGATTGCAGGTTCAGACAAAATTTATGACGCCGCATTCAATCAGGGGGGTGTGATAAGAGCGAGAGATATGGAGGAGTTTTTTGACATGGGAAAAGCCTTAGCCATGCAGCCCCCAGCCACGGGCAAAAACATCGCCATACTCACTGACGCCGGCGGACCAGGCGTCATGACCGTTGACGAGTGTGAAGCTTTAGGGTTAACGGTGGAGCGCTTCTCCGAGGAGACCTTGCAGAAATTCCAAGAACTAAAAGATCAAAATATCATCTTAAAAATTGCAGCTACTTCAAACCCCGTGGACCTCACCGGTTCAGTGATTGATGACATGTTTGTTATGGCTGGTGACTTGATGTTCCAGGACCCACAGGTCTGCGGCATAATCCTTCTTGGGCTTCATCACATGCCAGGGCTCCGAGAGGTATACATAGACGGCATAGCCAAAATCGCCGAAAGCTACAGTAAACCCATAGTCATGTGCGATATTGGAGAAACAGAAATGGCGCTTTACACCCGCTCAAGATTTGACAAGCTCGGCGTCCCCTCATACCCCTCTCCCGAAGATGCAGCCAGAGCCATGAAAGCCCTCGTAACCTATGGATTCTACCTCAAAAAGAACAATTGCCTAGACGAATACATTGCAGCACACAAAAAAGCCAGCGTCAAAGACTCAAAGTAACAGCCGCTTCACTGCCATCCGCCAAATGCAATCGATGACGCAAGAAAAAAGGCGAAATAACCTCCATCACATCAGGCGGATACGCTGGAACCTGTGGAATAATAATGGCACAGTCTAACCCAGTAATTTTTGCCCTAATCATTGTGGCTTTACAATAGCCTTTCTCAGGAACAATTTCAAGGTGCGAAGCTTTGTCAAGCTTCTTTTTTAGTGCCACACTTTCCCTGCTCAGCCGAATGTTCAGTGTGCCGCCGTAGGGAGTAAAACCAAGCTTTTCCCTCATTTGCCTTTCAACCCAAGGTAGGGTTACGAATTTTTTGCCTTCGCCCTTGCCAGTGTAAACTTTACCTCTAAAACTCAGCGTTGCCAAAAAGGTGCCTTTAATGTTTTTGTTCTTTTAGCCATTCAGCTACTCTGCCTAAGACAGGATCATTTGATATATCAACGACAGGCACAATCATTTTTTCTTTAGTTTCAATCGTCTGCGCATATTTCGGCATAAGCGAGTAACCGACAAAAGTCCAGTAAACCTTGCTGCTTTCTAAGAGTTCTTTAGCCACAACAGCCGTTGAAGCGGGAAGAGGAAAATACAGGAAGACAACGCCTTCAACCCAGTACAACCCTGCTAGTTTGCCGCCTGCTATCACCGATGTGAATCGTGCGATGTCTTCAGGCGTGTTGAAAAAAGTTTTTTCCATAATTACAATTTTTTTAAAAGGTTCATATGTGATGGATACTTCAGGTTTACTCATCATCTTGCACCAATACACTAGTTATTTGTTAGCGGCTCCCTTTTAATTTTGCCATGATTTTAGAAAAAGTTATAGCGTAGGTGAACAATAAGCCTTCTCTAATCAATGCAGTGGATGGTTATCGTTTCATGCCTGAAATTCGCGTAGCACTCATTGGCGTTGGCAACAGCGCTTCAGCCCTGATTCAGGGAACTCAATATTACAAAGATGCAAAAGAAAACACGACCGTTCCAGGATTAATGCACGTAAATTATGGTGGATACCACATTAGAGATATCCATTTTGTTGCAGCTTTTGAAGTTAACAAAGCCAAGATTGGCAAAGACCTCTCAGAAGCCATCTGGGTTAAACCTAACGTCTGCGAAAAATTCGCCGATGTCCCCAATTTAGGTGTAAAAGTTTCTCCAGCCCCAATCCTCGACGGTGTCGCACCGCACATGCGAGAAACCTTCAACGTTTACGACGACAGCAAAACCACCAAAGAAAGCGTTGTAAAAGTGCTGAAAGAAACTAAAACGCAGGTTCTCGTTAATTATCTTCCAGTCGGAAGCCACGACGCGGTCCGATTTTACGCCCAATGCGCAATTGATGCAGGATGCGCCTTTGTGAACTGCATGCCTGAATTCATCGGATCAGACAAAACACTGGAGTGGCCGAAAAAATTCGAAAAAGCAGGCTTACCAGTCTTGGGTGATGACATAAAAAGCCAAGTCGGCGCCACCATACTGCACCGAAACCTTGTACGCCTATGTTTAGACCGAGGAGTCATCGTAGATGAGACTTACCAGCTAAATCTTGGCGGAGACACAGACTTCCAGAACATGACAGTGGAAAACCGTCTTACCTCAAAACGCATCAGCAAAACCGAAGCCGTCACAAGCCTCGTTCCATATGCATTGCCCACAAGAATTGGCCCATCAGACTTCGTGCCTTTCCTGAAGAACAAGAAAATATGCTACATCTCACTGAAAGGACGCAAATTCGGCGACCGCCCGATTAACATAAGCGTCAAACTGGAAGTGGAAGATTCCCCAAACAGTGCAGGCGTAGTTATCGATTTGATTCGTGCAGCAAAAATTGCTTTAGACCGCAAAATTGCTGGCGCCCTGATAAGCATGCCCTCTTACGCGTTTAAGCATCCACCTATTCAGGTGCCTGATCCGCAAGCTCGGCAATGGACGGAAGATTGGATAGCAGGCAAACGAGAACGCTAAACCCTTCTCTTTTCTTTGTGAAACCTTTTAATGTTTGAATTGAACTGGATAAATACATCAATATTTAGAAGGTTTGAATCATGGTAAAAGTTGAAGCATACGAAGTGCCAGAAGGCCTTTACTACTCTAAAGATTTTGAATGGATAAAAATCGAAGGCGACAATGTCCGCATGGGCATCACTGACTACGCGCAGAAAGCTCTTAGAGAAATTGTTTACGCTGAATTGCCAAGTGTTGGAACAGAAGTAAAACAAGGTGAACCTTACGGAACACTGGAATCGGTTAAAGCCGTTTCAGACCTTGTTGCAGCCGTAAGTGGAACAATCCAAGAAGTTAACGAAGAAGCCCAGTCAAAACCTGAAACTCTCAACGAAGACCCATATGAAAAAGGCTGGTTAATCGTTGTTAGACCTTCGAACCTGCAGGCGGAGCTTGCAAACCTGATGGATTTTAGCGGCGCTGTTGAGTGGCATAAAGCTCAAGCCCAAAATAAATAAGTAGAAGGCAAAGTTGGATGGCCAGACGCATAATTGTTATTGGAGCTAATGCATCAGGCGTAGAGGCAGCTTCAGCCGCACGTAAAAAAGACCGCACTGCAGAAATAACCTTGGTCACTCAAGAAAAAAATGCAGGTTACTCACGCTGTGGCTTACCCTTTGTTATTGGCGGGCAAATCGCGAAGTTTACCGACTTAATTGTTTACCCACCAGCATACTTTCAAATGTTAAAGCTCAATTTACGCTGTGAAACAAAAGCCACTACAATCAACACAAAAGAAAAAACTGTAACTATCGCATCCAAAGAAGGAGCTACCGAAGTTCTGCCCTACGATAGCTTAGTAATTGCAACTGGAGCTGACTCTTTCATACCGCCGATTAAAGGCAAAGAAAAAGCTGGAATCCTAAGCCTCCGAGGCATCGAAGACGGCGAAAAAATCGATGCAGCCGTCAAAGCAGGCGCAAAATCAGCTGTTATCATGGGTGCTGGCTTAATCGGTTTGGAAGTCGGCGTGGCTTTGATTGAGAAAGGCTTGAAAGTCACAGTGGTGGAAATGTTGCCGCAGATTTTGCCTCAGTTGCTTGATGCTGACATGGCAAAGCTGGTTCAAGAGCATTTAGAACAGAAAGGCATGCGCATTTTAACAAGCAAAGGCGTCGAAGAATTCCTTGGTGAAGACAAAGTTAAAGCTGTAAAAGCAGGCGGCGAAACGATTGAAGCTGACCTGTTCATCAGCGCTTTCGGCGTGAGAGCAAACACAAAACTCGCCGTCGATGCTGGAATTCCATTGGGTGAAACCCGAGCGATCAAAACCAACGGTCGCATGGAAACAGACGTAAAAGACGTCTACGCTGTCGGCGACTGCGCTGAAGCCCCAAACATAATCACACATCGCCCCATGTGCGCTCAACTTGGCACCATAGCGGTTCGTCAAGGCAAAGTAGCTGGAGCAAATGCAGGAGGAGACTATTCGCAGTTTTCAGGGATTTTGGCTTCGGCAGTCACAATGCTTTTTGAGATTCAAGCAGGAAACACAGGCTTAACTGAAACCGCAGCTGCGCGCAACCGAATTGAAGTTGTAACTGGAGCCATCACCAGCAAGACCAGAGCAGATTATTTCCCAGGCGCCAAACCCATCAAAGTAAAACTTGTTGTTGAGAAAGAATCCCAACGCATCATCGGCGGACAAGTGATTGGTGGAGAAGAAGTGACTCAACGCATAAACTGCCTCAGCTTCGCCATCCAAAAAGGCATGACCATCCGAGAACTAGCCAAAGCTGACACTGCTTATGCTCCGCCGCTCTGTGAAACATGGGAACCAATGGTTCTGGCAGCCGAAATGGTACTAATGAAACTGCGTTAACCGCATTTCCAATTTCTTTTCTTTGTTTATTTTTTGAATTTTCTGGGCTATAAACTAAAATTTGGATTTCGACTTTTTCTCGACATAGCTATTAACATGCTTTTCTCAATAAAAGGCTGAATATTTGATTTTTCTCATGTACAAATTTACGAGTTTCAACATAGGTCAACATACTTTCATGTACCGGGGGTCAACTTTCATAAGTTGACCTCGTGTCTCTAACAGCGGCGAAGAATGATGTTTACTTGGACCGCCAGCAGTCATTTTCTCTCAGATGAGGTAGGCTTCAGTGATGTATCTGCGCACAACCCATTGAGTCTGGAAATAATAGGCTATTTTTGCAATAGAGTTTTTCATAAGAGTTATCCAAGCGTCCTTCTGTGTATAGAATGTGGGGATGATCAGATATTCGAGTTTGCTGTAAAGGTCTTGGAGTTCTAACTCTCTTCTTTCGCTTTCGACCAGCAGTTCTTTGGGATGAGGACCTATCGCCCAGCCAGTCACGCCTTCGATGCAGCCTTCCATCCACCAACCATCCAGAACACTAAAATTTACAACGCCATTGTGAGCTGCTTTCATGCCGCTGGTTCCAGATGCTTCCAGAGGTGGCAAAGGAGTGTTAAGCCACACATCAACTCCCGAGGTAAGTTTGGCTGCAATATCCATATTGTAGTTTTCCAAGTAAACTATGCTGATTTGGTCTTTCAGTTTATTTGCGTAGTCATGGATTTGTTTTATAAGTTGCTTGCCGTCGGTATCTTTCGGATGTGCTTTTCCAGCAAAAATCATTTGGATTTTTTCTTTCCGATTAATGTCAGCTAACCTGTGCAAGTCAGAGAAAATCAAAGTGGAACGTTTGTATCCTGTAGCTCTTCTAGCGAAACCAATCGTGAGCGCTTCTGGATCTAACGTTACTCCGTTGGCTTTTTCAACGTAAGCAAGCAGGTTCGCTTTTGCTTTAGTGTGTGCATCCCATACTTCTCTGTTGGGAATTTCGCTTGCTTTTGCAAGCAGAATAGGTTCGTTAGTCCAGCCTGGAATGTATTTGTCAAAGAGTTGTCTGAAATAAACGTTCGTCCATGTGAAAGAGTGAACTCCGTTAGTGACTGCTCTGATGTATCTTCCTGGAAACAGTTTTCTCGAGAAATCCACATGCGCCATGGAAACCCCGTTAATGTATTTACTTAAGTTTACTGCCAGAAAAGCCATGTTTAGATTTTCTGTTCCAGCATATTGTTCCATATCTGCCCGCGAATATTCGTTTCCTAAAACCTGTTTTACAAGGTCATATGAGAATTGGTCAAATGCCGCTTCTACGGGGCTATGTGTTGTGAACACACAGAGGTTTCGAACTTTCTCTGAATCCATGCCGTTCTCTTTCAGCAATTCAAGCGTTAAAAGGCTGGAGTGGCCTTCATTCATATGGTACTTTCTAATTTTGAAAGGCAGTTTCTTCAGCAACCGCGTACCTGCAATTCCCAAAACTATCTCTTGTTTTAATCTGTAGGCTTTGTCGCCGCCGTACAGTGAATCTGTGATCCTTCTGTCTTCAGGAGCATTTCCCTCAATGTCTGTATCCAAAAAGAGGATTGGAACCATTCCGCCTGTGATGCTCTGGTACTCATACAGCCAAGCTTGGACTTGAACTGGGCGCCCTTCAATACTCACTGTAACTGTGTTGGGCATTCGGCTAAGGGTTTTTGCAGGGTCCCATTCGTCTGGGAACTCAAGTTGTTCCCCTTGCCCGGTTATTTTTTGTCTAAAGTAGCCTTTTCTGCTTGCGAGGGTGATGGCAACCATCTGTAGGCGCAGGTCAGCACTAGACTTCACTATGTCCCCTGCTAAGACGCCTAAGCCTCCGCTGTAGGTCGGCATGCTATTGGATACGCCTATTTCCATAGAGAAATAAGCAATTCGAGGGTCTTCTTGGAAGTGGCGTCGGCAGTTTTCACTGCAGAAACAGATTTTTTTGCCGCCAAAACTATCACATGCTACTTGGACCCCTGCAACAGGGTTTTCGGTGTCTATCTCTATTCCACAAACGGGGCATCTTAAAGAAGCAGGACTATCCAAAGCTAGCACCATCGAAGGAAGACCATTCTTTGCACATTGATATATGTGTATTGCTAGAACGTAAGCGTGGGAGCCTTTAGTGTTTTAAGATTTCTTTTTGGAACCGCGTCGAGCGGCAACTTTTGTCTATTCTATTTTGGATATTCCCGGCTGAGTAAACGGTTCAGTCATACCGACGAGGAGTTTTCCGAAAGTATTGATATGATTCTCTTCTTCAGCAAGAATTTCTTCAAGTAGCCGTCTTGTTGTGTAATCGCCTTCTTGCGCTGCGAGTTGAATTGCCTGTTTGTAGAGGTTTATGGCTTTTTCTTCATCTTGCTCGTTTTGTTTTAGCATTTCGATTAGGCTGCCTGTGACGAAAATCGGGTCTGGTTTGGTTGTGGGTACGCCGTCTAGGTAGTCAAGCCGTTCTGCAAGGCGTTCGGCATGTTTCATTTCGGCGATGGCAGTTTTGCGGAAAATATCTTCTACAATGGTGCCGTCCGTGCCTGTGACTTGAACGTGCTGCCACATGTATTGTATGCTGACTTGGAGTTCACGGGCTATGCCTTTGTTTAAAAATTCTAAGAGTTTTTGAGAGGCCAAAAACATCACCACAAAAAATTAGGTTGGTTTGATATATAAATTAAGCCCTATCACCAAATGTAAAGATATTGCGCTGATTCTTTGATGGTTAAAAATACCACATATATTATCTGACCCGATATATTTGAATAAAATATAAATATTGCAGTTACAGAGGGTTAATTGGGGTCATATAGAAAGTAAGATAGCCAATGCTCAAAGGAGACGATTTTTTGAAAATTACAGTTTTTGGAGCAACTGGAGAGACTGGCAAAAAAATTACTGAGCAGGCACTGGAAATGGGATATGAAGTTGTTGCTTTTGCACGTAATCCCTCTAAACTCAACGTTAGTAACGAGCATTTAACGGTTGTTCAGGGCCAATTGTCTGACGTGGGGTTAGTTGAAAGTGCTGTAAAAGGATCCAGTGCAGTTTTGAGCGCGTTGGGTCCGCGGGGAGGCTCAAAAGATAAGCCGCTTACCCAGGGAATGCAGAATATTATTGTCGCTATGAAGAAACAAAACGTGCGCAGACTAATCATAACATCTACTTTGAGCGCCAAAGACACAAAAGACAAACCAAACTTCAAAACCAAAGCTATGGTGAATCTTGTAAAAACCACTATGCATGCAGCCTACGAGGATATAGTTAACGTGGCTGAAACCGTCCGTGCATCAGATCTTGATTGGACAATTGTGCGGCTAGCAATTTTAAATAATAAGCCGAAATCTGGAAAAGTAAAAGCTGGCTACGTTGGCTCAGGAGAAGTGGCAACACAGATCAGCCGAGCAGACATTGCAGATTTTATGCTTAAGCAAATAACAGAAATGAAATATCTGCATGAAGCTCCAGCAATAAGCAATTAGTCAAGAGGTGAAAAAAATGGTTTTTGAAAAAGTCGCTGAAACAAAAGAAATACCATCGGGGCAAATGAAAGCTGTCAAATTTGGGGCAGAAGAAGTTTTAATCGCAAATGTAAACGGCGCATATTACGCTATAGGAAACATTTGCACTCATCAAGGCGGAAATCTTTCAAAAGGCATGTTAGAAGGAAACGTTGTAACTTGCCCTAAACATAAATCGAAGTTTGACGTAACGAATGGAAAAGTGGTTTCTCCTCCAAAAATTCTTTTTATGCATCCTAAAATCAACGATGCAAAGACTTACACTGTCAAAGTTGAAGGAACAGACATTCTGCTCGAACACAAATAGTCCCGATGCTTTTTTTGCACCAAGCGTCATGCTTTTCTTTTTGATATGCGGGATTCTTAATGCAAATTCTTGTAAAAATTGAGAAACAAAATTCTAATATTAACCGAATGTAATTCATAAATCCAAACAGCTTAAATTAAGCTGCAGAATAGCAAAATGTGCGGGCCGATCGTCTAGCCTGGTTAGGACGTTGGCTTTACACGCCAAAGGTCGCCGGTTCAACTCCGGCTCGGCCCACCTCGAATTTACAAAATGTAAACATATGAGGATTAAAATCTAATCTTGTGTGTGTATTCACGGCAACCGCAGTCTCAGTAAAAACTGTGGCTTGAGTGAGAAAAACTACACACAAGGCAATAGTCAAGTTTGTGAACTACTTATTACAGAAAAAGAGAAACTAATTGTTGGAGTACATCAGGTCTTATTCCGTTTTTGCTCCATTGCTTTCTTTGCCAGTGCTACAGCTTCTTCCCTTGTTTTGCCAAACAGTGCCCCTATTCTGTCTGCGTCTTCTTTGGTCACGGCAGCACCACCTATCATGACGACGACTTTGCCTTTTAGCCCTTCAAGTTCTATGGCAGAGACTAACTTTGGAAGGTTCTCCTTAGCAGCAGAAAGACCAATAGTGACCACTATGATGTCGGCATTTGCTTCTTTTGCCTTTGAAGCAAAAGTTGTCGGAGAAACCCCTTTCCCTACGTCTACAGTTTTAAATTGAGCAGTCTTGAGCGATTTTCTGACCATTTCCTTGGCAGTGTCCATTATGTCTGGGTGAAGAGTACCCATCACAACTGTTCCAATTGGGTTGACTGGTTCGGGTGGCTCTTTCTCTCTCATACCTTTCAACCAAGACATTTCAAAATCAAATCCTATTTTTATAATTAATGATTGAAGACATTATTAATATTGGCTTTCCAGTATTTCTTTTTTCTTCTTTTGTGGATTAAATTTTAATCCCCAAACCCAAACGTGCACGCCTACCCTTGCTTGTGTGTGTGCATATGGTCTGTCTCTGTCTCTCTCTGCGTCTCTGCCTCTGTGTCACACTCTCATCCTCTCCCAACAGTAACAGTAACCATAACAGATAGTAACAGAATAACAATAAGCAAAGACTAAGAGCCTTTTAAAAAGATGTATTCTAAAATCTGTAAAGTAAACGAAAATATTGCAATAATAAGTACAATCATAATCACGATTGTTTCAGGTGTCATAATGGGAGATATAAAGAAACTAAATTGGAAACTACTGTTAATTGGCAATGTCGTGTTTTGGCTTGGAAAAGTTGACATAGTAAAAACATTAATATCCATACCTACTGGAGTTTCTCCTGCTTGGACATAATTGGTTGTATTTGATACTGGAAGTTCAACCCATGATTGATTGTCAAACGATACATAGAAATGAAAATCTTTAATTTCATCAGAGTACGGATTGGATAAAGAGAAGTGCGCTATTCCATTAGGAAAAAAATAGTTTGAGCCTGTAGTTGTTATTTGAAAAAAAGAGAATGTTGGTTCAGAACTTTCGTTCATATAAAAGTTTTTTACGCCTTCAAGATGCCATGCACCTATTATCAAAATGCTTACAAAAAGGAAAATTGTTATGAATATTGAAGCCATAAATACTTTCCATTTTTTGGGAATAATATTTACTTTAGCCATAAGATTGTTTTTGCTTTAGCTAATATTTAAAATATTCATAACTTGTATAACGATATTAAGAAAAAATTAGATAGCTGAAAGTCTTGGAATCCATTCTTTCTTTTCGTTTCTCAGATACTTCCCAAATAACAAAGCTTCTTCATTTATCAGAGTATCAATTGTCTGTCTTTTGCCGTGTTTAATTCTTTCAACGTCAACTATGCTGTCAAAAAGACCATTCAAGCCTTCTGCTAGGCTGTCAGCTTAGCCGAAAACTTAAACGTTTCTTTGACCGCAGGTTGACGTTGCAAGAATCAAGCATGGAATTAAACAAACCATTGATGAATTGATTAGCGAAGAAGCACTGCTTTTCGCGAAGAACCTTAGGCACGAAAGAAAAGAGTGGATACCAAGACTAGCAGCTATCTAACCAAAATTGAAGCATTCGAGACTATGGTGTGTCCCGACTGGATTTATCCTCGCACGCGCGCTCACAGAACCAAGAGGTAATCAAACCTCTATCCTTTTTTCTCAAAATTCGGTTGCTGGGAACTGATTTCCGCTGCAATCTCGATCATTTTAAGTTCTTCAAATTCTTTGTTGATTTCAATATCGAGGGAGCTTTTCCTCATCAGGTTTCTGGTAAGCCTTGCTTGCAAACGGTCTTGTTTCTTTTCCATATGGTGCAAAGGACATCAAGGAGTTTCTTAAAATTATACCCGGTTTCATACCTAATTTTAGCTGAGAAGGGTGAAGCATGCTCCTTTTCAACCAAAGTTCGCCGGATTCGGGCGAAATTACGGCAAACAAATATATACTAAACGCGCGCTGAAGGGCAAAGAATATCATCGTTTACTAAAGCTACCGTGGTCACATGTTTGAGTCGAGAAGAAACAGAAGTCTGATTCTCCTGGAAGCGGTTGCGCTTATTGCCTGTCTTGCCATTTTAGCGGGAGTTCCAATCGGCTATTCCGCAGCCTCTGCCGGTTTCGAGGTGCCCTGCACAATTGACACAACGGGAAACGCTTGGAACGGCGAGATAGCATTCGGTGTGTCCCAATACAATTCCAGCAACTTACAACAGGTTGTTGCGAGTTACTTAGTGGTCATGCAAACCGATAACACTCAGGCTCTTAATTTATTGGAAGCAACTGGTCCAATAGCGAGTTATGCGAATTCCGTCAAGTACATCGCGCCCGACACTCTCATGGTTCAAAGCAATAACGCGGCAAGCGAATCGTTTTTCTGGAATTTTGCGTCAAACGAAACAACCTATTTTCCCAATGTTTACGGCCATCATGACCTCTGTTATGACCCCGTCAACAACACCTTCCTTGCACTCCGGGACTACGTGCGAAACGTCAACGGAACCAACTACCTCTTCGACACAGTCGACGAGCTGAACGCTACGGGAAGCATACTGTGGAGTTGGGATACTTACGGCAACATACCTCTCACCGAGGCAGATCCCTTCAATGACACCGCAGTAGTCAACGGACAAACCGTGGTGGACTTCACCCACGCAAATGCCCTTCAATGGGACTACAACGACAGCCTCATCTACTTGAACTTGCGGCACACAAACACCTTCTACGCGATAAACCAAACATCAGGCAACATAATGTGGGCATGTGGTCAGTTTGGCAACTTTACCTTGGTAAATGCACAGGGGAACACGGTTTCCAGCTTGTGGTACCACAGCCATGACACTACTCAAGTTGCCCCAGGGATCTTCATAATGTTTGACAATGATTTTCACAATGAAACCAACCCCTTAGATGCACACAGTAGAATACTGGAGATTTCGTTGGACATGCAGAACATGACCGCCCGGGAAATCTGGAGTTGGGAAGCACCCACGTCATATTGGACACAGTATTGGGGAAGCGCTGATATTTTGCCCAATGGAGATAGGCTAGCAGTGTTCGGAGACCCAGACCATGAATTCGGCCAACAAGACCGAACCAACCAAACAGGCGCGATTATCGTTGAAGTTAACGCTACCAACGATGTGGTTCGAACATGGACGTTCCCAGCCGGTTGGGGGATTTATCGAGTAACAGAAATAGATGCGCAAAGCCTGCAGTTGGCAACAACAGGCGTTTCGTCGTTGAGTTTGCAACAAGCAACTGGGGAGGTCCCCACGCAAAGTCAACAACCGACTTCCGGTTTTGGAATAGTTAGTGTTTCACTTCTTGTCGTAGCGGTCGCGATAATCTCAATAGTGGCAGTTTCGCTTTATCTCATTAGAAAGAAAAAACAGATTAAAATTTAATCCAACAAACCAAGGCTTGCTAATTTCATGTTTGGGAAGGATAGGCTGGATAAAACTACTCCCAAAAGGACAAAAAAGTGTTTACTCGGTTCAGCATATACATTTCATGTAGGTTACTGGAGTAGGAAGGAAGGTATACTATAGATAGTATCGAAAACGAGTATACAGGGTTAACTGTAAAGGTTAAGACTGTCGTTATTGGAAAAAAAGACAGATGTGATAATTCTTTAGAGACTAAATAGAGACCGTATGACTTGCGCAAGCTTATATATTTCTACAGGGCATAGAAGAATTCGCCGCAGGGGTTTATCGGAGATGTTCAAGTTTTTCGTCAGATGGCGAATGAGCCCTAATGAGTCTTTCAAGTCTCCTGAAGAACGCGGAAAGTTTGTGATGATAATGCTTGATGAGGTCAAGTCAGAAATGGAAGCTACCGGCGGGTTGAAGGATTTCGGAGTCTGTGTTGACGGCAGCGGTGGTTACTGCGTTTACGAGGTTACCAAGGAAGCGGATGTTTTTGATTCTCTTCACAAGTGGATGTCTCACGTGGATTTTGATGTCCGACGGGTTCTGACTGCTCAGCAACAAATAGACGCTCGAAAGGGACCCCAGCCATCCGCAGTAAGTCAGGTTGCTAGGCGGTGAGGCGCTGTTCGGAATGAATTTTGCCGAAGTTTTTCCAGGTTCAAACCTCTTGATTGACGGGGAGATTCCGCGTGGCATTTACTTGCTTATGGGTCATTCTGGTGCTGGAAAAACGGTTTTCTGCGAGACCTTCATAGCCCGAGGTTTAGCAAACAAGGAAACTGGAATTTACCTTTCCACCGACGTGGATTGCGCTGAAATTCAGCGGTCCATTCAGAAACTCGCTGGGACTGCGGTCACGGCGAAGGAAGAGCTTAAAATGATTGATGCTTATTCTTGGCGTATACACGGCGATACCGCCGCAGGACCCTTTGTCACCGTTAACCCAGCCAATCTTACGGGAGTCATGATTGCTTGTCAAAAGATTTGCCAAGGGGTATCGAACCCACGGTTTGTCTTTGACTCTATCACGAATCTAGCCATTCAGTCCGACCCGACTACAACTTTGAAGTTTTTGCAGTTAGTCACCGCAAAGATGAGAAGCTTGAATGCATTGGCATTTTTCACCCTGATTCCTACATCGCACGATAGTATGTTCGTCAGCACCGTGAAAAGCATGTTCGACGGAATTTTTGAGATGAGGCTGGACGAAGTGGGTTGTGAGATTACTCGGATGTTCAGGATATTCTCAATCAAAGGCGTACCGCATCAAACAAGATGGGTCGTCTTCAGCATCGATGAACATGGAATCTCGATGGTGGACGATAATACACCAAGGTGTTCGTGGTGCGGAGGAATCATACCCTATCAGCCCTACAAGGAAACTATCAATTGCCGTGACTACATATTCCACGCAACTGGATGTTCAAATAGTTTCAAGAAGAAATTAGCTCTCGAGATTCAATCCTAGAAGCGCAAAGGCGAAAAAGAAAAATATATAGAAAATAAAAAAAGCTGATTGCAAGAACCTGCTATTTCCGTTTTCTAAGCATTATAACTGCAACAATGATTATTACAACCAAAGGCAACTTTCGGAATTATGTAGTATGCGATTGTTGGGATGCCTGTATTCCATGACCTACTGCCTGAGGCTTGACCGACCGCGCAAAAGTTGTGGTCGTAGGAGCCGAAATATTCAGCGCCATTAACAACAGTGGGAGATGAATACACAATTTTGGTCACATATCTTTATCCCTAAAATGTTAGGATTTTTTTAGAATTTGAATCAAATTTCTTAGAACACATCAAACGTTCATGAAAAAGTTTAAGAAAACCGCACGTTGTCCTATTTCTGGTTGATTTAGAAAAGATGAAAAAGAAAGCGTTCATATCTGGACCTATTTTAGGGATGGAAAAAAATCAAGGCTACAGAAAACAGGTCACTGAAATCCTTGAGAGATTAGGATTCGATGTGATTGATCCTTGGAATCGTGAGAAAATTCTTTACCAAGGAGATGAGAGATGCTGGTGGGATAAAGTTCCCACATTCGATTTTATTAAGAGGGACCTTGATGATGCTGACAGATGCGACATTATGATTGTTTATATGCCGATACTCTCGGCTGGAGCTTGCATGGAGATGTTTTACGCAAAACGCAATGGAAAGAAAATCATTGTTGTATCAGAAATTGAGTGTTTGAGCCCATGGATTGTAGCTCATTCCGACATGATTGTGAAAACTTTCAGTCAGCTTGAAGATGCTTTGAAAAAAATTGTTTGGGTCTGATTTCAAGATTTTAAGATAATGTTTTTGATTGCTTACCTATTAAGTGCTATTGGTGCTTGGGTGCAGTCACATAATTTTAATAGTAATTGTAGATGCCTAGTTAGTAGTTTTGGAAACAGGGTTTGCCTGGAGGTGAATTATTTGCCTGACGAATGTAAAAAAACGGGACCACGTATAACTGTGCCTAAGCCTGAAATGACTAAAGATAAAAAATACAAGTGCCCCTTGGACCAAGAAGTATACGATAACAAAAAGGATTATGAGGCGCATTGCAAAGAGGAACACGACGTACTTTAAAAATTTAGAAAGGATAAGTGTAGACTGATATCTTAAAGATCGTGCAAAACACAAGATGACCTTTTGCTATGTCTTTATTTATCTTATGGCTTCGTCTATTCTTTGGTCACGTTTAGTTTTTGTGACCTCGTTGAAAAGCTCCAAACACTCTTTCTTAGTTGGCGCTTCGACGCCGATACTGCCATAAGCGCCTATATCAATTCTACATTTTTTTCTATTTGGCTCTTCGCCTTGACTCATACGAACTTCTCCCCCTCTCTCAATTATCCTATTCAGATAATGAATTGTCATAACATGTGTTGGAACAATTTATAATGTTAATGCCGACTCACCGATACATTCGAACAATCTTTTTGGGTTAAAAACAATGAACCGAGAGTTTCGCATGTATCTACCCACTTTAGAAACTAACCCTGCTGCATCAGTCCCAAGTTTACAGGTTAAAGCATGCTCAAACATCCCCAAGTCTTCAATGTCAATTATGTCTCTGTTCAATCTGGTGCGTTCAAGCACAGTTTCTATCTCGCCCTGCGATGCCCCCAAAATAATTAATCTATCCAAAAGAGATTGCTGCCATAAACGGATTCTTTCAATTTGTTCTACTGACAACTCAGCTTGCAGCACCTCGTTTTCCTCATCATTTAGGCGAGTCACTTTGATGGTTAATGGTAAATTCTCTCTTAGCCCGAAGATTTCCGAGATTTTTTGCAGATCAAGTTTTTTGCCGTCGGCAAGTTGAGCTTGTAAATATGCCAAAGGTATAGCTGCTTGAATTATCTTTGGCTCAAAAATGCCCACATCAATAATTAGCTCTTGCTTTGCAGTGTTAATTTTGGAGATGTAGCCTTTTAAAATAGAAAACTTGTTTACTTTTTTTGTGCTTATGGGGGTTGTGCCTATTTTCTTGTTGATGTAGCTTGTAGCTATGACTTCGTCTTCTCCGGAAATGGAAACTTTTACCCAGTTACCAGCAGAATTTCCTAAAACCTTTACGTCTACACTTAAGTTTTCAAATTCAGATTTTAGCAAGGCATCTATTAGTTTGAGTTGACGAGCACTGGAAGTTTTAACAAGCAGCGTTAAGTCGGTCATGTTAATTTCCTAACAAATTAGTTATTTCTTCATGAAGCTTTCTAATTCTTTCTGCTGGTTCATTTTTATGCTCCCTCTGAAGTTTCTTTATCTCTAAGTCAATTGGAACCCGCTTCGACTGGTCAATCAGCTTATCGGCATATGAAACAATTTTCTCCTCCAACGTGACGGGCACATACACGTCTTTTGGCCAACCAAATGCTTCGGCTTCGTCAGCTGTAATTCCGCCGCCCACATGCCTCTTAATTATGTTGACTAATGGCTCAGCCAAATGCGCTGATAAAGCTATATTCGCTCCGAGTACCCCATGGTCAACACCGTTGGATTTTGAGCGGCCAAGATCATGTAAAAGAGCGCCAACTTCCACAAGTTCACGATCCACTTTCACGCCTTTCTTTTCAAGTCTATCTGCAATTTCTAATGCTAGTTCTGCAACTACTTCACAGTGACGAATAACGATTGGCGGGCAATTGTTTTCGCGGAGAAGTTCTATTGCTTGCTCCCTTGATGGAAGCTTATTATTCACCGAGCTCTTTCCTCAACGTATCGACTTTCTCAGACAGTTTGCCTATCATTTTTTCGTTTTCAAAATGCTCAAGAGGTTTGCTACAGTTGGAACAATGAAAAACAAGTTCAACTGCTTCTTCGAAGGGCACCCGTTTACATTCTGGGCTACCGCAGTAATAGAAGTCATGGTTCTTTTCATATTCTAAGCGAACATTCAATTTTTCTAGAACACGGCGTTTTTGACTTAAAATAAATCCTTCCAACTGATCGGGTTGAAGTTTCCAATGAAAAATAAACCATCCTGTTTTTGGGTCACGAGTCCTTCTAAGACTTACAAGCGAGTGATCATACAGTTTGTAGAGAATCTTGCGGACAGTATTTAGGCGAATGCCAGTTTTATTGGCGATTTCGTCGTCAGTTATTTCATCCACGCCTTTAAGATGTTCGATAAGTATGACAGCTTCCTGATCTCCAAGCGCCATAGCAACTTTCAATAAAGTTGCATCATCAATCGTCGATAACATAGTCTAATATCCTTTCAATAATACTGTATTATTGGAACATGGTGCAATAAAACTCTTCTTACAAGGATTAACTAAATTCAGGGTTACTTTTAATTTCTTTGCCCCGCTTTTGGGGGACAATTTTGAGTTTTGCTTTCTCAAAATCTGTCTCTAACTCTTTGCCCTCAAAAAATCTGTCTAAAAATATTGCAAGCGCGGAACATTCTGAATGCGGTTGATTCCCAACAGCCACATTAAAATCAGAAACATTGCTTGAATAGAATTCCCTTGGAACTTTCTGACTTCCAACCACAACTAAAACATCTTTCCTAGAGCTTTTGATTCGGCTCAGTACATCGCTTTTTTGAATATTTTCTCCATAAGCAGTTAAGTGGACCACAGTACCGCCGCTATCCTTCCAGTCTTTAACAACTTTTTTCCAGGACGCGCCCATCTCAAATTGGAAGTTTCCACCCCAACGCGCAGTTATCTTTTTCACTGTTTGTTCTATGCTTGAGTCTTCTACGTCTGAGAGGATGAAGCCTGAAGCGCAAAGTGCCCTTGCGGTTAAGGCAACGTGGGTAGTTAATCGGACATCTCGCTGTGGCCTATGTCCCCACCTTAAAACAAAAACTTTAGGTAAGTCACTTTTTTGGTTCTGCTTCGAATTTTCCATTTAAGTCTTCCACTTTTCTTCTTACTTGCTCACTTAAATCTAATGGCGCTCCGAAGACAACCTCAATGGAATCATTAGTGTAATTCTCTTTTGTAATATCAGTTTTTTCATGAAGCCATGAAATAAAAGGCATACTTTTGCCCGTTAACGGAACGGATAACTTTGCTTCAACATAGTTCTCAAGAATTTTCAGTATTTCCTTTTTCAGTAAATCAAGGTTTATTTGGCACTTTGCAGATATGAGAATGGGATTTTTCGTTTTCTCTTTGAGAAATTCCAATTTCTGTTCTCGTTCGGCATCATTTATCAGGTCAATCTTGTTAAGCGCGGTTATGGTTGGTATGCCTGATGCGCCTAAACGGTCGATTGTTTCTAAACAAACGTTGTGTTTCATCTCGATTTTTTCCATCGGCTCACTCAAATCTAGCATCAGTATTATCAAGTCTGAAAAAATTGTTTCTTCAAGAGTAGAATGAAACGCTTCAATCAAAGCTAATGGTAAACGATCTATGAAGCCGACCGTGTCCGTTAGCAGGAATTTGCGGTTTGAAAACTCCACTATACGCGTAGTAGTTGAAAGAGTTGTGAATAACGCTTTGTCAACTTCCACAGTTTCTTCGGTTAAAGCGTTAAATAGCGAGCTTTTGCCAGACTTCGTATATCCAGCAAGGGAAATGGTCAAAAAACCTAGCTCCGTTCGCCTCTCCCGATGAAGAACCCGTTTTTCTCTGATTTTTGTTAGCTTTTTGAGGATAGTTTGGACTTGCCGTTTTATGGCGTCCCGGTAAACATCTGCTTCGTACGCTCCAAGACCCATAAAACCAGGCTGCTCACTGCCTTTTGCTAATTTTACTTTTTCTTTTGCATGTTTGAGTTCATTTCGAACAGTTGCCAATTGAATCTGAAGTTGAGCTTCAGTTGTAGTAGCTCGATGGGTAAAGATTTCAAGTATAAGTTGGAATCGGTCTATAACTTCGACTTTTGTCGCTTTTGCTAAATTGTATGTTTGGCGAGTTTTCAGGTTGTTGTCAAAAATTACTTTTCCTGCCCCTGTTTCCTCGACCATCTGGGTGAGTTCTTCCACCTTTCCAGCGCCTATTTGGTAGCGTGCATCAGGCGGACGAGTTTGTTCTAAAGTTCCAACAACGGTATAGCCGGCAGCTTCTGCTAAACGTTTAAGCTCCTCTAAACTAGACTCTTCACGGTTCAGGCGACGTTGAACTATGACGGCTTTCGTTTCGAAGCCGCCTCCTCGCTCTTATCAAATTCGATGAGGTCCCCCAAAGTTATTTCTTGGCTTGCAGAATGAGGAAGAGGAGTACCTTTTTCTTCAGAAACTGGAACAAGCAACTTGATTTTTAACATGTGCTCAAGTTTGGAGGCAAGCTGATTGTTTGGCGCCATCTTTCCAACTTCAAGATTTCTCAACACTGAAGCTTTCTCACTTATTCTTTTACCTAGTTCTTCATGGGTAAGCCCCAGTTTTTCCCGCGCTGCTCTTATAGTATTTGCGTAGTCTTCTGTGACTTCCTGAGTTATTTTCACATTAGCGACCATTGGTTTTCTTTGAACCATGCTTACTGGTACCTGCGGTTTTTTGACGGCTTGTTTTGGAGCAGCCGGTTCTTCATAAACTATTTTTCCATGTTTAGAGCATTCAACGCAAACAGTGAGTCTTGCTCCTTCAATTACTGCAGTGATTGGTTCATCGTGAATTTTGTGCCCGCAGACTTCGCATCTCAATGTAAGCCTTCACCTTTTAACTGTCTTTATTATATTGTTATGTTTATACTTGTCGAAATAACAAAAAAGTAATAATGGTGAAAATATGGAGAACACGCTTGGCAAATTGAGGGCTATTGCCGATTACCAGTTTGGAAAGGGTGTAGGCGCAAAATTGTTTCCCGAAAATATTGAGGTTCAGTATTCTCCAAGAACGGGCAGAATACGTTTTATCAACTTAAACGGCGAAAGATTAGCTACTCTACGCCCAACTGATGGCTTGCTTTCCCTAAGCATTAAAGCTGCCAAGTTTATGGCGGAAAATACTCCTTTCGCCAAGTGTTTTGTCACGATACAAAATGATGTTTCTAAGTTTATCGCTAAGGGCGGAGATGTTTTTGCCGTTCACGTGGTTAAAGCTGATGCCGACATCCGCACCAAAGAGGAAGTTATAGTGAAAGATGAGTTGGGTAATGTTTTGGCAGTTGGGCGAGCGCAACTTTCAAGCGCAGAGATGACTGCTTTTAAAACGGGTGTAGCTGTTAAAATCAGACACGGGATTAGGTAAACAAGTTTTTCAAAAGATCTGTTTTGTCTTCACCTTAATTTTCCTTGTCATTTAGACACGTGTCTATTTTTTATGATTAGTTATGAACAAATCACAACTGTATTTATATTTAGCTGGGCAATTAACTAAATAAAAAACAAAGTGGTGAAAATATGTTTGCAATAATCGATTTGGCTTCAACAGGTGTAATTGTTGCTTTATTCGCAATTGTAGTAAACAACATCAGATCTGAACTCAAAATCAAAGATTAACAATAGAAAATAGTGAAGATGAGAAACATGGAATTCAAAAACATACAAGAAGCATTAAGATACATAAGCCATCAAGCAAAATCTTATTCAAGCGAAATAGGATACTATTCGTCGGAAGAATACAAAAAAATCTATCCTGAGCTTTGTCGGTTAAATCGTTTGCTGCAAGCAGCATACCATGTTCATAACTAAAAATTCATAGACTATAAATGCATTTATAAAATGAGCCGAGCATAGGGAAACTGATCGGTCCAGTAATTCTTTCTTTATGTTTCTTATGGCTTGGTTGTAGACAACAAACGTTCTGGCACTATTACCCAATCTATGTTATTGTCAGTTGCTTGTTTAGCTTCAATCGGCAAAGTAATTTTGAAAACTGTGCCTTTGCCTTTCTCAGTCTCAACCCCTATTAATCCACCATGTGCATCTACAATGCGTTTGCATATAGCTAAACCGAAACCCATACCCTGTGCCTTAGTCGTGAGCAGTGGGGAAAAAAGCTTCGGCAAGATTTCATCTGTAATACCGGAGCCTGTGTCTGCAAAAGTAATTTCAATACTGTTGTCTACTTGTTTGCAGTTTATTGTAATTGTGCCTCCGTTTGGCATAGCATCAATCGCGTTCTTGACAAGGTTGATGAAAACACGTTCTATTTTGGTTTTGTCGATTCTAAAAGTAGGCTCTTCTGAAACTGTGTTCAAAATCTTAACATTTTCGGGGACTCTTGCAAATGCCAGTGAATCTAACAGAACATTCTTTACCGAGCAAACTTGCAGTTCCAAATGCATAATTCTGGAATAGTCTAAAAGGTCATTGATAATTTTGTCTGAGTGATCGATAGCATTGTGGATGATTTCAAGCATTTCTTTTGCTTGAGATTCAGGAATTGTAGCACCCTTCTTTTTCAAAAAATAGGCAGCATTTTTGATAGCTGCCAACGGATTGCGTAGGTCATGACCAACCATGCCTGCCAGCTCCCCAATAGCGGCTAGTCTTTCCGTATTAAATAGCTTCGTCTCCAATCCCTTCTTTTCAGTTAAATCTCGAATCATCACCACATAACCGAACGGATCACCTTGTGAGTTCTGTAGAAAACCTAAAGCAAGCTCAGCAGGATATACAGACGAATCCTTCTTTACTATGTTGCATTCTAAATGAACGGGTGAACCGCTATCCTTGTTCTCCTCAAGTTTCTGTAAGACTCCCTCGTAATCAGCTTCAGACAGAAATAAGGAGGCTGACCTTCCAATAAGGTCGTCGCGAGAGTAACCTGAAGATTCGTAGAATGGTTTGTTGGCTTCAGTTATTTTGCTTTTGAGGTCAACTGCTAAAATAGTGTCTGGAGAAGCAGTAAATATGCTCCTGAGCTTCTCTTGGTTTCTTTTTAACTCCGAAGTTCTCTCTTCAACTTTCCTCTCTAGACATTCCGAATATTTCTTAAGCTCAATACGTGAATCTCGTATCGTGGTAAGCATGCTATTAATTTTGCTGCCTAAGTTCGATAACTCATCGTTTCCTTGAACATTGAGGTAATTTTGCTGTTCACTGGTTGGGTTTATTTTGGTTACATCATTGGTGAGTCGACCAATTCTTGATAACACAACTCTATTCAACAAAATGGCAGTTACAGCAAAAATGACAACTCCTAGAACAACGAATGCGCCAAGGAGGTAATTGAGGCTGGTTTCAGCCTGCAGGAAGGCGGTCCTGTAACCGTCGACCTTTGTTATCAAAATCGGAGCGCCGCTTACGTCTTGAAGCAGAACGTAACCTGCTATATTAGTTTCGTTTGTTACATGAACAAAGACTGGCTGAACAGGGGAAAGATTCTTGCTTGCTAACTGAAAATCCGCAGACATCGGAGAAGCGCCAATGGTAAATACTTCAAGCGGTAACCCTACAACTTGAGCAAGGGCATCAGACTCTGATTTATCAAGAAAACGCCCCATAATGAGAGCTCCGCGAACTGGTCCCTCGCCTTCACTTGTCAGAATAGGCTGTGAAACTACAATCAGTGGGGATCCCCCGAAAAGAATGAGACCTCCTTCGGTTTGTTCAGGATCGTTTGTGTAGAGGAAATTGTTTTTTGAAATCTGGCTTACCTCGGCATCTTGGAGGGCAATGTTCGTTTGGTTTTCAAGGTCGAATGCCTTCCCAAAAACTAATTGTCGATCTTGATTAATGAAGAGAATCAAGTTTAGTCCCAGATGACTCAAGGTCTGGTCTGGAAGATTTGACTGGATATATGCTGAATTGTTGTTTTCGATGAATTGATATGTATCATCCCAAGCAGCCCAATCGTTGTCAGTTGAATTGATGTTCTGCAGTTCTATATTCAGGTTTGTAATGAATCTTTGAGCATTCGATTCAGCCTCTTTGTTTTCAGTTGTTGCAATGCTATCTAACATTATTTTTTGAGAAACCACATAAATCGTTGACATCAAAATGATCGTTGTTAAAAGAAGTATGAGCAGTGTCTTTCGACGTATTTTCACGAGCAAGTAGCCTTCTTGAGTATGCAACTAGATTTCAAGAAGGATGCAGTAAAGGGTTATGAATCAACAGTAATTATTCAGAATACTCGAAGAAGTTAAGTTTATATCAAGTAATACAGCAGAATAGTCCTTGGATGTAAAGTATATGCATAGGCGCATGAATCCTCGTGAGCAAAAACGTATGATGCAACGTATGGGCATGAACATGGATACAGTGCCCGACGTTCAACAAGTCATAATCAGGACAAATAGCAAAGACATATTAATTGATGAGCCGGAAGTCGCAATTTTAGAAGTGCAAGGACAAAAAATGTACCAAGTCATCGGAGGGCAAGTTTCAGAGCAAGCGCCATCAAAGCGTCAAGCTGCAGTTGCTGTTCAGCCAACGTTTTCTGAGGAAGATGTGAGGTTGGTGGCAGATCAAACTGGCAAAAGCTTTGAAAAAGCAAAGGAAGCCCTCGAGGAATGCCAAGGAGATTTAGCAAAAGCAATCCTGCTCCTGCAATCTTAAATTTCAAGGTTATATTTGAGAGTACATATTAATCCTCATGAGGGGCTTGGGCAGTGCTTCAAAACGTGGATGTAGCAGTAGTTGGACACCTCTGTATCGATACAATAATATTGCCTTCTAGAACAGCTCCGTTTGTTGTTTTGGGTGGAGCAGCAACCTACACTTCTTTTGCCGTCAAACGTTTAGAAGCAACAGCCTCCGTGATTTCTAAAGTCGGCGGGAATTTCCCAGAAGCTTACTTGTGGTGGCTTAAGCAAGAAGGGATTGATGTTTCAGGAGTGACTAAACGTGCGGATGAGCCGACAACAAGTTTTGAACTAACATATAACGGCGATTTGTCGGACAGATCTCTGAAACTGAAAAGCAAAGGAGCACCAATCGGCTTGGCTGATGTGCCAGCGGATTTGCAGGCAAAAGCGATACATATTGCACCCATTGCCAACGAAGTATCATTCGAAGTAGTTGAACACCTCAAGAAATGCGCTGATGTTTTATCGATTGATCCTCAAGGTTTGCTTCGAAGCTTCGACGAAGCAGGAAATGTGACTGAAAATGCTTCCGTTGACGCACAGATATTTAGTTTGATAAACATTTACAAGTCATCACAAAACGAAATTTACCGATTAACTGGCGAATCAGAACTAAAGCCAGCGATAAAGGCAATTCACGACGTCGGAGTTGAAACTGTCATCGTTACTATGGGGGCTAAAGGATCATTGCTCTCAGTTGAAGGAGCACAATACAATATTGCCGCTTGCCCTTCACAGGTTCTTGTTGACCCAACAGGCGCAGGAGACGTTTTCATCGGCGGTTTCTTAACAGAATACTTACGCCAAAAAGAATCAACATGGTGCGCCTGCGTAGGTTCAGCTGCAGCTTCGGTTGTTGTCGAAGGCTTGGGTCCCACTTATTTTGGCACAAAAGAAGAAATTTATCGTAGAGCCAAAATTTTGTATGAAAAAGAACTTAAGCAATAGCGTATATGTTCGTAGTAAAAATGTATTGAGGCTTTGACTATGGGTCGCATAGAAAAAGGACAAAAATGCACTGTGTTAGGCTGTGGCAAAGAAGCTGTTCGTTCGATATCAGCTGACAAAGTTAGGGCTGCTGGCTTAAATGTTGACGGCAAAGAAAGCCGTGCTTACATCTGCAAAGAGCATTATAAAGAATTTAAGAAAAAGACTAAAAAAGATAAAACGCTTGAAAAGTGGCGTTACGGTTAAGAAGAGTGAAGTACCATGCGAATATTACAATTACACTCTGACTTTATAGTTTTCAAACCAGTCCAAAAAGAAATAGCTATTGCTGAGGAAGCGGAACAAAAAGAAAACCGCTTAGAAGAAGTTGTGGTTCTGTTTACTGCTATTGAAGAAGGGGACAATACCGCGATTGGGCACAAAGCCATTGATGATGTCCGTGCCTTTCTCGGTAAACAGAAAACTAACCGCATTCTCATCTATCCGTTTGCTCATTTAAGCAGCAATCTTTCTCAGCCATCGGAAGCCCTCAAAATAATTAAAGACATGGAATCTTATGCAAAAGAGAAGGGAATCGAAACTTACCGTGCCCCGTTTGGCTGGAATAAGCAATTCACCATCTCAATAAAAGGGCACCCGCTTGCCGAGCAAGCACGTTCCTATGCACCTAAGATAGTTACGGCTGAGACACAAGCTGAAGGCATATGCAAAAAAGAGGAAGAGTCAGTTTCCGCTGCACTCAAAGCTGAAGATAAAATGCAGTCATTCTGGCACGTTATTTTGCCCGATGGCTCTTTGGTGCCTATTGAAGAATTCAAGTTCAAGGGACACGTGAACCTACAAAAGTTCTCGCAGTATGAAATCAAGAAGGCTAGGGCAGTGACTCAGATGCCGCCTCATGTTACTTTGATGAAAAGGCTTGAAATCGCCGATTATGAGCCTGGAAGTGATCCTGGAAACATCCGTTGGTACCCCAAAGGACGCATGATCAAGTCTCTTTTGGAGCAATATGTCAGCACAAAAGTGGCGGCTTACGGCGGCATGGAAGTAGAAACCCCAATAATGTATGACTTCAACCACCCGAGCCTCAAAAGTTACTTAAACCGTTTCCCAGCTCGCCAATACGTGCTAAGATCAGAAGACAAAGAGTTGTTCTTACGTTTCGCTGCGTGTTTTGGCCAGTTCCTAATGGCTCATGACGCCCAATTCAGCTACAAACAGCTCCCAATCAAGTTATACGAATTAACACGCTATAGTTTCAGGCGCGAAAAAAGCGGCGAAGTCGTCGGCTTGAAGCGTCTGCGAGCATTCACAATGCCCGACTGCCACGCTTTCTGCGCTGACCTTGACCAGGCTAAAAAAGAATTCATGATTCGCTTCAACCTCTGTATAGACGTCTTAAGCAACATAGGCTTCACAAAAGACGATTACGAAATAGCTATGCGCTTCACCAGGAACTTTTACGATGAACACAAGGAGTTCATTGCCGAATTGGCAAAAAACTTTGGCAAACCCATGTTGGCTGAAGTGTGGAATGAACGCTTCTTCTATTTCGTGCTCAAATGGGACCTCAACTTTGTTGACAATCAAGACAAAGCCGCAGCACTCAGCACAGACCAAATTGACGTAGAAAACGCTAAACGCTACGAAATAACCTATGTTGACGAAAAAGGCGAAAAACAGTACCCGCTTATCCTACACTGCTCCCCAAGCGGCGCAATAGAACGGGACATTTACGCATTGCTGGAAAAGGCTTATCGTGAACAGATGGCAGGTAAAGCACCGATGCTGCCGCTTTGGCTTTCACCCACTCAAGTAAGGTTTATCCCAATATCAGATAAGTTCCTCGATAAGTTGGATGAACTTGCCAAACAAATCGGTTCGCACTGCATCCGCGTAGACATTGACGATAGCGCGTCGACCTTGCAGAAGAAAATCCGCGAAGCAGAGCAGGAATGGATACCCTACATTATTGTTGTCGGCGAAAAAGAAGTTGAATCAGGTTTGCTCTCTGTTAGAGACCGCGAGCTTAAGGGGCAACAGCAAAACATGACCGCTGACCAATTAATAGCTAAAGTCACTGGGAAAATTGCTGGTAAGCCTTTCAAGCCTCTGCCGTTGCCAATGTATCTTTCGAAGAGACCGCAGTTCCACGGTTGATAAACGAATTACATGTATCATTGACGCAAAATATATCAAAGAATCGAACAATATGAAACACGGTAAGAAGTGTAAACCAAATGAGCAATGAATTACAAGTCTACATAGACGGAAAATATTATCCAAAATCGCAAGCCACGATTTCAGTCTATGACCACGGCTTCCTTTACGGAGACGGCGTTTTTGAAGGAATACGAGAATACAACGGAGTGGTCTTCAAGCTAAAAGAGCATATTGACCGCCTTTACCGTTCAGCACACGCCATAACATTGCAAATCCCATTGACAAAGGAAGCAATGATTCAAGCTGTAGTTGAAACACTAAGAAAAAATAAAATGAAAGACTCCTACATCCGCTTGGTAGTCAGCAGAGGAGTTGGAGACTTAGGATTAGACCCACGCAAATGTCCCAAACCCACAGTCATAATCATAACTGACACAATTAACATACGAGCCGGCAACGCCAAAGAAATAGGCGTCACAACCATGTTCTCTTGGGTTCGCAGAAATCCGGTTGACGCAACCACGCAGGAGATAAAATCGCTTAATTACCTAAACAGTGTCTTAGCAAAAATAGAGGCAAACGCATGCGGTGTCGACGAAGCCATCTGCCTTGAGGGCAATGGTTGCATTGCTGAAGGTGCCGGCGAAAACGTTTTCATTGTCAAAAATGGCGAATTGCTCACACCGCCAACTTCAACAGGGGCGCTTGCAGGCATCACCGCCCAAGTATTAACAGATCTCATTGCAAAAATGGGTTTGAAGGTGACAGTTACGAATATAACGCCGTTCATGATGTTCACAGCTGACGAAGCCTTCTTCACAGGCACAGCTATGGAAATGGTTCCAATCCGCGAAGTAAACAAACGCATAATCGGCACAGGCAAACCAGGACCAATCACAAAGAAGCTAATGGTGGAGTTCCAAAAAGTAATTGAAGACCCAACTCAGGGCGTAAAAATCTAAATTTCTTTAATTTTTGTTTCTCCCAATCAGAATTTTGTGGAATGGCGTCTACTTTTTAGCTGTAAAAAACAAGACAAAAAAGAGAGCAGCACGGATTCTATGGTTTTTTGTTTTTGCGTTTCTTCATGAAGCCTTCTAAACCGTTGAAAGCTTCTTCCAACTCTGGAATTGGCGGCAGGAACACTGCTCTTGCGTGACCTTTACCGTAAACAGGGTCGAAACCTGAGCCATTAACCACAAGCACACCCGTTTCTTTAAGCAAATCAACAACAAATTCCATGTCAGTTTTCCATATTTTGCCTACATCATGGATTTTGGGAAAGATGTAAAATGCTCCTTCAGGCTTTGTCGTGCTTATGCCTTCAATCTCATTAAGGCGTTTACATGAGTAGTCTCTTCTTTGGCGCAGTTTTTCGACGACGCCTTTGATGTGGTCTTGTGGTCCGTTAAGGGCTGCGGCGCCGGCTTTCTGCACGGGCGTGTTGGCGCATAGGCGGATGCGGCATTCTTTTTCGATTCCCAGCCTAAGCTTATCGAGTTCACCTTTTTGGCTCTTAAAGTATAAGTAACCTAGCCGTAGCCCCGTCATTTGGTAGGCTTTGGAGAAGCCGTTGAAACCCAGAACGGGTACGTCTTTGGCTAGGCTTGCAGTGCTGACGAAATTGTCTGAGTAGGTGATTTGGTCGTAAATTTCATCTGAGAGCACAAGCAGCTTGTGTTCTGCGGCGACATCCAACATTTCCTTAATCATTTTTCTTCCATAAACTGCGCCGGTCGGATTATTTGGATTTATGATTACAAGCGCTCGGGTTTTTTTGGAAATTTTCTTCCGCAGGTCGTCTACGTTGGGTTGCCAGCATTCGGACTCGACGGTTTCATAGGCAACTGGCGTTCCATCAAAGAATCTTGTATAAGAAATGTAAGGCGGGTATGTAGGTCCAGGAAAGAGGATTTCGTCGCCTTTCTCCACGATAGCGGCGAGTGACATTTGTATGCCTTCTGAGATGCCTTCTGTTATGAGGACGTCTTCAGCGGTTATGTTAACATTGTTAACTCGTTTTTCTTTTCTGGCAACCGCTTCTCGAAGTTCCAGAATACCTTCTGAAGGTGAATAGTAATTGTTATCTTCTTGCAGAGCTTTGCAGAGGGCTGCTTTGACGTGTGGGGGAACTGTTAAGTCGAATGCTGCTGGGTCGCCGATGTTTAGGTAGTAGATTTTTTTGCCGTCTTTAGTGAGTTGTTTGGTGTGCACTATGACGTCTCGTATGGCATATTCGATGTTTGA
>JBEKGO010000007.1:0-65656 GCA_050012755.1 Bathyarchaeia archaeon | reverse complement strand
AGAAGAAGTATGAAACTGTCCGACCTTTTAAAACAACTTGAAGTTTTGGCGTTGCGCCAACTATTGAGTTGAAACTACTTTGCACGGGTCTTTTGCGCCGAAAAGTAGTACCGCAGCTGCGGAAGCTCCTAAAGCGCCGAGAATTAACATGAGCAAGTGAAAATTGCTAAACAGGTTGAGTATCAGTCCGCCAATAATTACTCCCAAAATTGTACCAGCATTGTCGAATGAATTATTAATTGACATCATGGAGGCCCTAAAATCTGGAACCTGCTCCATTGTCAAACTAGGTAGACCTGCCCACGTCATACCTACAGTGGATGCTGCAATGAACCACACGGCAACTGAAAGCCCTATTACAGGTATAAACGTGAATAGGATACAGCAAATGCCTGAAATGAAAACTGTCGTGACGGCGATCGATTTTCTCCCATACCTGTTAACTAACCTTCCCCCAACCGCTCCACCGACCATGCCTCCCGCAGCGGCGATTGAAGAGAAAACTCCGCCGACCGTCGGAGACACCGAAAAAACTATCCTGTAAAAGGACACTGCATATACGGGGACAACCCCGATAAACGCAACAAGCAATGTACTAACAACGCATGCGATCGGTGATCTGTTAAGAAAGATTTTCTTGAAGGCTTGTTTGTATGATGGTTTAGTTGCCGACTGCAGTTGAGGCTGCTTTGAGGGAATGACCACAGAGCCAAGAGCAAAACAAAAGATAGAAAGCGGGAAGATAAACAAAAGAAGGACCGATCGCCAACCTGCCACGCTCGCAATAAATCCTGACAAGGTCGCAACGATAACAGCGCTAGCCATTACGCTTGAGATGACTAAGCCGGTCGCCCATCCTCTTCTTTCAAGTGGGAGTTGCTCGCCTATCAAGGTGTAAGCCATGGCCATAATCATAGCCGCGCCTAATCCAACCAAAAATTGGGACAATACTGCTGTGGCAAAGTTTGCGGCGAAGAAATAACTTAACGTTCCAGCTGCATAAAATGCGATGCCTAAAAGAAATAGCGACTTGTGTTTGAACCTGATTGAAATGACGCTCAAGGCGAAACCCATAATTACGCCTGCAGCAGTGCCGACCATCGCAAGCTGACTTGCTGTTCCGATTGAAACCTTAAACGTTGATGCGACGTCCACAAGGAGCGTACTAAAAAACCATGCAACTGTGAATGCAAGAAAAGTGCATAAAAGCAAGGTGGGAAGTAGCAGAACTCTTCTTAAACTCTCGTTAGCGGCTGATGTCTCTTTGCTCATAAAATGCCTTGGAATTCATTGGAATTCAAGAAATATAAATAATTTATGGTATTGATTAAAAAGCAAAGGTTAATAAAAAAAATTAGACGTCGGGTCTCCGCACGCTAGCCCTTTTATCCACTCTTTCGGGTAAAAAGGATGACGTTTAGACCGTTACACTATCTAATGTAACGTTTAGAACCGTTTACTTATTTATAGGGGTAGAAATGCCATGATGTTGTTCGGCAGTCTGAGGGATAATTATTTCCACAAAAATAGCTAAAGTTAATAATATCTTACAGGATGAATGAAACTGAAAAGGGATTCAATGCCTCCAGAACTGGTCAAGTATCAAGAGACAAATTGCAAGAGCGTCTTGGGCACATTTGAGATGTTAAAAACTCAGTTTTGGACAAGCTACTGTTTTGATCCCTACAATAACTGCGAATTCAATTGTTTGTACTGCCACACTAGTTCTCAAAAATATGAAAAGTGCAAAGATTTTTCAGTTCCTGTTTACGCTAAGACAAATGCACCCGAAATATTAGCCAAAGAATTATCCACCTTCAAGAGGAAAGGCGTGGTCAGATTAAGCTTGAGCACAGACCCTTACCAGCCAGCGGAAAAGAAATATCAAATTACACGTAAAATTTTGGAAGTGTTAAATGAGAACAGTTGGCCTTTTGCAATCGGCACAAAGTCCGATCTTATTCTACGTGATATAGATCTTTTGGAAGAGGCTTCTAAAAAATCATGGTGTTGCATCGCGGTAACCATAACAACCCTTGATGAAAAACTAGCAAAAACTCTAGAACCGAATGCGCCTTCTCCGCAAAGAAGATTAGAAGTGATAAAAAAACTGTCAGATAGGGGCATAACCGTCGGTTTGTGGATGATTCCGCTTATTCCATATGTAACAGACACCGAGGAAAATATGTCACAGGTTATTGAGGCAGCTAAGAAAAACGGTGCCAAATTTGTTTTAAGCGGAATGTTAGATATGAGGGGATCGGACCGCTTCAAAAATTTCCTGAACCACCAACCTACGCCCCTGCTTTCAAAATATAATGAGCTATATGAGGGCAGACCAACGTCGCCTTCATGTGGTAACATGGAAGAGTCTTACTTGTACGCTACATACGTTCGGTTCGATTCTATCTGCAGAAAATACAAAATCGAAAATTTCATTCCTCACTTTTATTCGCGCAAACAAGCCCTCCTCTTCTACATTCACAATTACTCCCAGTTCAGCGGGAAACCCTTTCATGAATTAAACAAGACCGTTAATTTTCTTTTTCCTGCAAAAGAGATTCTTCAGGCAATCCATGTTAAGTATGGAAGATATCCATCCACCAAGGCGTTACTGAAGGTTTTAGGTTATTATCCAAAATAGTTCTTTTTCAGGTAGCTGTCTGTTGGGCACTGTTTGCTGCGGCTATATCCTTCGAATGTTTTCGAGAGGATTTGATTCTCCATAAAATGTGGTTTGCGGCTGTTCTCGCCATCATTCTGCTGTAGGAATTTCTTCTTAGCAAATGCTGTATAACGTAGCTTGGAGAATAGATGCTGTCGTAGAATTGTTTTCTAAATCTCTTAATTTCTTCGGGTGACAGTGATAACTCGGGGTTTTCAAAAACAGGTGTCATTGTATCAAAGCAATCCCAGTTAGCAGATATTTTCCACCCATTTTTCTCAACAACATTCCGTAGCTCAGTTCCTGGAAAAGGCGTAGCGACACAGACATAAACATCGTCAGGTTTTGTTTTTTGAACAAAAGTCAATGTTTCTCTCAATGTATCTTGCGTTTCCCCTGGATAACCAATTATTAGCGAGATAGTAACGAAAAGACCCGCTTCTTTTGCCATTTTTATCGCTTTTTCGTTTTGTTCAACATTTGTTTTTTTGCTTACTGCATTGAGGATTTTTTGGCAACCCGATTCTACACCGAAGAACACCTGTTGGCAGCCCGCTGCGTGCATCTTCGCTAAAACCTCAAGTGTCACTTGGTCAACTCTTGTTTGGCAATCCCAGGGCAGGTTGATTCCTCGGGTTTTCATTCCGTCGCAGATTTTGAAAAGTCTCTCCTTGTTAAATGTTAATGTATCGTCATAGAACGTGAAAGCTTCAGCTCCATGAGTGTTCTTTAGCCATTCCAACTCGTCGAGCACTCCTTCTGCACTTCGCATACGGTATTCTTTGCCGAACATGCGTGTTGCGACACAGAAATTGCATTGAAATGGGCATCCTCGGCTTGTGATTACGGGTAAGAGTCTTTTTCCAAACAGCCGATACCTGTCAAGCTCGAAGAGTTCGTAGGCTGGCTTGGGCAGTGCATCCAAATCTTGAATGAAAGGTCGATTGGGCGTTCGGAGAACCTGGTAGTTTTCTTTGTAAGTGATTCCTTGAATGTCGTGGAGTTTGCTGTTTTCACATAGGTTTTGTGCAATTTCGAGTAGCGTCTGTTCGCCTTCACCTCTAACGATGAGGTCAACCGCTGATTCCTGGGCAATGATTTGCTCATCCATAAATGTCGCGTGAGGCCCACCCATTATCACTTGGACGGCTGGCAGGGTTTCTTTTGCCGCCTTTGCTGATAGCAACGCTGAACTCATCAACGGGGCAATTGATGTTATCCCTACAATGTCTGGTTGAAAAGAGCTTAACTCTGATTTTAGGCGCTCATGATTTATGTAAAGGGCCTGGCAATCGATGATTTTAACTTCGATGCCGTTTTGTTGAAGAACAGCCGCTAAATAGGCTAAGCCCATGGGCAGATAGAGTTGATGGCGGAAGGTGCCTTCAGTGATAGGTGGGTTAACTAATGCGACCTTCACATTTTTCTTTTCCACCATCGACATACGAGGCACCCATTTAGTTTCGAAAACTATACGTAGCTACAGTTTATATAGTTTCCAAAAAAACCAGTCAAAGAGCAAGATGGCTTAAACTTGCTGTTTTATTATTTTGCAACGAGATCCAGTGCATCGATTTCTAATACACCGTATCCGCGTTTCCAAATTTTTCGGCTTTTTTGAATCTTCAGCCGTTTCTTGAAAAGCGGGCCGTCTAAAACCAGCGTGTGGTATCCGCTGCCTCCGATATGCACGCTTTTTTCCCGTTTAAGTTTGTATACGGCATCCAAGAAGTCCTTGTCTATTTTTCGACCCAACCATTCTGCGCCAAAATATTTCGAATCCACCACAAGTATGATTGATTCAAACCCTTTGGCGATAAGGTCTTCTAGAATCTGATCAGGGTTGCTTTCCCATAGCGGTGTAATTGGTTTTATGTCTAATTCGCGGCAGATGCGATTCATCCATTCTTTATGTGCCACAAGAGTTTGGTATTCTCTGAGTTTCTCAGTAGTGTCCAGAGGAAAATGGGGTGGAACGACTCCGAAAACTAAACCTTCGACCCCTTTTGTCTTTAGTGAGCGAATGCTGGTTTTTAAGAATTGGTCAATTGTGTCCCATCTTACTTCGCCCTGAACAAGCGGCACTTCGATTGCTTGGGCTTGCTTCTGAATGATTTCTGGTGCAACCTCATGGGGAATCATGGTGCTGAGGTCTTTATGGTAGATGACGCTTGCGAGGTTGGATACTATACTTGGGCTTGCTCTTCCAACTGTACTGAAAATCCGACTTAGGGGACTAGTGGGCATGTTTGGATTTGGCTGAGCAATTCCCTTATAGCTGTAGTTTACGATGTCTGAAACTTCTAGCCCTTGCATAACAGCATCGTAAGTGGCAAGCGAACTGTCTTTTCCTCCGCTCCACATAGCAGCGACTTTCATAATATCCCCGAGGATGAAATTACTGGAATGTGATATAAAGCCTCACTTTTAACTGAAAACAGAAAAGAAAAATTGACGGGAGCTCGCCTACACGAAAACGTGGAGCTATGATGATTTTCTGGAGGAGAATTTGGATCTTATTGCTCTTCGAAGGTGAGCTAAGACCAGCATGGTTGAGGCTCGCCCGTAGACCCCGCCTTTAAAGATCACGCTGAGCATGTAGCGGGGTCGCAGGTAGAAGCTGTGGAATGCTTTTTCGCGTGTTTCTCTGAGTTCTTCCATGGTTAAGTTGTCGAGTTTGAAGGTTGGTGTTGCTGTGTCGTATTTGTCGAAATCGAAGACTTGAAGTGCGCCGCTTTCTTTCACTTGGTTGTACATGGGTGTTCCTGGGTAAGGTGTTGCGATGTAGTAGCCGACGTCGTTGGGGTCTAGTTTTTCAATGAATTTTACGGTTTCCCAGATGCTTTCTTTTGTTTCAGTTGGGAAGCCAAGAATGACGTTTGCGACGGTCATTAGTTTGACTTCGTGTGCCCACTTGAAGGCTTGCTGCGTTCGTTCAATGGAGATTCCCTTGTCCATGGAGTTTAAGACTTTATTAGAACCGGATTCGACGCCGAACCAGACATCAGTGCATCCTGCAGCTTTCATTTTAGCAAGTAGCTCTTTGGTTACCATGTCAACACGGGTTTCGCAGTTCCACCGTATCTTTAACCCGCGGTCAAGGATGTCTTGGCAGAGTGCTTCTGTTCGGGCTTGATCTACTGTGAATGCATCATCGTAGAAGGTAAAGTGTTCTGCGCCAAAGGTTTTGTGCAGATATTCAATTTCATCTACGACGTTCTTTACGCTTCTCATGCGGTATTTTCTGCCAAACATTCGAACGGCAGTACAGAAGTTGCACCAAAAGACGCAGCCTCTGCTGGTGGTTAAGGGGAAGATTACTTCGCCGAAGCTTCGCATTTTTTCAATAGGCCACAGATGAATGGCTGGGAAGGGTAATTCGTCGAGGTTTTCTAGCCAGGGGCGGTCTTCGGTTCTGACTATTTGCCCATTGTCGCGGTATGTGATGCCTAATATGTCTTTGAAGCTTTGTTTTGCTTCGGCTTTTTGCACTAACTCTAATACGGTTTGTTCGCCTTCTCTTCTTACCACGACATCGAGTTGTGGGCACTCTTCAAGGGCTTGGGTGTCCCAGAAGGTGACATGTGGTCCTCCCATAATTGTTAAGATGTTAGAGTTTACTTCTTTAGCCATCTGCACAATTTTCAACGCAGATTTGTAAGTAAGCGTTGTTGAGGTAATTCCGACGATGTCAGGCTGGCGAGTTTTGATTTCCTCTTTAGCTTCGTCATAGCCAATTTTGAGGGCTTGGCAATCGATTATGTCAACTTTGTAATTGTTTTTTTCCAAAACTGCAGCTAAATAACCAAGACCCAATGGGAGGAACGGCGGGTGCAAATGAGACCCCAAAGGATATGGAGGATTTACCAGTGTAATGTGAACGGTCATTTCTCTTCCCTAATATACATTGTTAGGTAGCTCTAATACGAACTGCACCATATATATTTTGCATATTTCTGCAGCTCACTAAACAGATACCTCAAAAACCAGAGAAATGCCTGAAAATCGCTTTACTAAGATTTTCATATTCCCTCACTGGCTATTAGCTATCCACAGTTCATCTAAATTCACTGGATTTTTGTCTTCGACCCCTATAAATAGGGGGTATCATGGGTGAACATAGTTTCATGAACCGGGGGGTCAACTTCAAAAAGTAGGTGATACCTTTCATGCATTTCGTGCGACTGCTTTTCAACATAGGTCAACATAACTTCATGAACCGGGGGTCGCTCACTCTTATGGGAAGCACTGACAACAAATGGGTGTTTGCTTGCTATCAATGTTTTCACGTAAAGTACCTAAACGACTGACGTTTTTAATAATTATTGATTTTCAGGCAATTAGGCAGAACGGAATATTGACGCTAAGGAGCCAATACGAAAAAAGTCTTGCTGCTTGCTCAATAAGCAAGATTATTTTTTGTTATAGTGCTCTAAACTTCGATTTTATAAATGCCGCCAAGTTGATTCCAACCGTGAGTGCCGTGGAAATTTTGAACCGTCGGGACTTGTCAAGATAGTAAGCGCGTCTCAGATAGAAGTGGTTGAACGCCTGCTGCCGAATCTCTTTAAGCTGTTTCATGCTTATCCAAGGCGTTTCAAAAATGGGCGTTGCAGTATCATACTTGTCAAAGTCAGTTACTTTCAGCCAGCCCTTCTCTACAACCTGATCATACATGGGCGTCCCCGGAAACGGCGTAGCAATATTATAGAACGGCACATCTTTAGGACCAAGTTTCTCCGCGTACCTAATGGTTTTCCAAGCAGTCTTCTTTGTTTCACTAGGAAACCCTAAGATTACGTTGGGAACCGGTTTCAACCCGACTTCTCTAACCCAACCCAACACTTTTATGGTTTGTTCAGTGGTGATGCCTTTCTTCATTTCATCAAGAACCTGCTGACAACCCGACTCCACCCCAAACCAAACCGAAATGCAACCCGCCTCCCTCATTTTAACAAGCAACTCTTTGGTTAGCATGTCAACGCGGGTACCGCAGTTCCATTTTATTTGTAATTTACGGTCGAGAATTTCTTTGCACAACTTCTCGGTTCTTGCTTGGTCCACGGTGAATGCGTCGTCACAGAAGGTGAATGTGACTACGCCATAGTTTTTATGCAGGAACTCTAGTTCATCTGCCACATTTTCGGGGCTTCTCCACCGATATTTTCGACCATGCATTCGTACGGTTGCACAGAAGTTGCACCAGAATACGCAGCCTCTGCTGGTGGTTAAGTAAAGGACATCTTCATACTTGCGCAGTTGCTCCATAGGCCAGAGATGGCGTGCGGGAAAGGGGAGTTCATCGAGGTTTTCTATGTAGGGTCGGTCTTCATTTTTGACGATTTTGCCATTGCTACGGTATGTTATTCCGAGGACATCTTGGAAGCCTTGTTTTGCCTCCACCTTTTGCACTAACTCTAGTACTGTGTACTCGCCTTCTCTTCTTACCACGACATCGAGTTGTGGGCACTCTTCAAGGGCTTGGGTGTCCCAGAAGGTGACATGTGGTCCACCCATCATGGTTAAGATGTTAGGGTTAACTTCTTTTGCCAATTGTATAATTTTTAATCCTGATTTGTATGAGAGCGTGCTTGCTGTTAAGCCGACTATGTCGGGCTGGCGCTTTTTGATCTCCTCTTTAGTTTGTTCAAATGAGAGTTTGAGCGCCTGACAGTCGATAACGTCAACTTTGAAGTTGTTTTTCTCCAAAACCGCGGCTAAATAGCCTAAACCTAAAACTGCGAATGGTAAATGCCCCATGGATCCCTGCGGGGTGGGTGGATTTACAAGAGTTACGTGCGGCTTCATTCCGTTTCACTAAGTGCCCTATTTCCTGAAATTACAAGATGACGGATGCTTAAACATTTCGTAGATTTAGCTAAAAACTGCAAAATTGAGTTTGCTTGATGAAACACCCGCAACTTCCACTTCACTCAACCTCAAACTGCGAAAAAACCAAGATTGCGCTTTTTTAAGAAATCTTTATCTACAAACTTCCATAGTAAATATTTCTACTCGCAATAAACAGGATGCATATCGATTGATTTTGTTAATGACGCCAGCACCCCCAACAAAGGGACCTTGGATTCATGGCAGAAGATTCATTCCAATAGGCTTAGCTTACGTTGCAGCAGCCCTTGAAAAAGGCGGTTTTCAGGTCCAGATGATAGATAACTACATGCTGGAGAAACCAATTGAAGAAATAAAGACTGAACTAGCGAAACTCAAACCTGAAATAGTCGGTATAACCTGTAGCTCAGTAACTTACAGTCGTGTCATCGAAACCGCCAAGGCAGTTAAAGAAACCGTTCCCGCCTGCAAAGTTGTGGTTGGCGGCTGGCATGCCTCATATGAACCTGAAACCTTGTTGCAGAACCCCGAAGTTGACTACGTTGTTATGGGCGAGGGCGAATGCGCCATGGTGCAGCTTGCCAACTATATCGTTAAAGGCGACAAAGCCAACGACCCCTCCAAGATTGCTGGACTCGTCTACAGAAATGACGACAAAATAATCAAAAACCAACGGCAATTCATTACTAATATGGATGAGATTCCTTTCCCCGCTTGGCATCTGTTGCCGATGGACCGTTATGTCAGGGAAATGGAATACCTAAACGTTAAACCCATAGACAACATGAGTATCGCAAGAGGCTGCCCGTTTAATTGTGCTTTCTGTGAAACCACCGGATTAATGGGACGAACATGCCGCACCTTCAGCCCTCAAAGGGTTGTGGACGAAATCAAATATTTAATGACAAACTTCGACACAAAAGGCGTCTACTTCATAAACGATAACTTTACCATCAAAAAGAAAGAAACCATTGAACTATGTAGATTAATCCGTGAAAATAAGCTTGACCTCCAATGGGTATGCGACACCCGAGCCGACCTCCTCTCAAAAGAGCTCCTGCAAGAAATGAAATCTGCAGGCTGCAAAACAATATGGTTCGGCGTCGAATCCGGTTCTCCCCGAATTCTTGAGAAAATTAACAAGGGCGTCACCGTCGAGCAGACTGAATGTGCGTTTGAGCTGTGCAGAGATGAGGGCATTCAAACTGCTTGTTCTTTTCTGCTAGGCATCCCAGGCGAAACAGTCGAGGACATGAAAACTTCATTCAAGTTCGCTAGAAAACTTGACCCTGACTTCATTCGTTGGAACATCTACATTGCAGTTCCAGGCAGTCCCCTCTATGATGAAGTCATGCAAAAACACCTCTACGACCAAATTGAAGATTACGCGGCATATGTAAAAACTGCTGACTTCGACTACGCTTCATTGCTGAAGATTCAGCGGCAATTCCACATGAACTTCAACAAGTCGCCAAAGCGGATTCTGCACAAGATTAAGCGAGAAGGGTTCTGGACCGTTATTAAGAAAGCTCCCCTGATTTTGTCCTGAGTTTTCAAACAATATATAAACTCCAAAACAGACATAGTGACAACTCAGTCTGTCTGGATGGAAACCGGATTGCTAAACAACCCAAGTCTCAAAGAACAAATTCACCAAGCAAACGTTTCGGTACATCGCTCTGAAGCGAAATACTACGAAATGCTCCATCCGGAAGTTTATAGCAAAAAAGAGCAGAAGAGAATAAGTGACAAACTGAAAATGGCAGATAAACTTGTGACCGACAACAAAAAGTTTGCTCTTGATGTCGGAGCAGGCACAGGCAATTTAACAGGCAAGCTATTGCAGATGGGCTATCAGGTTACGGCTGTTGACATTTCGCCGGAAATGTGTGCGATTCTGCAAAAAAAATACAGTGCCTACTTAAAATCAAATAAGTTGACAATAATTAATTCTCCAATCGAAAACCTCGATTTCGACATTGGAAAATTTGATTTAATAACTTGCTACTCCGCACTGCATCATCTACCCGATTATGTATCTGCGCTTAGAAGCCTCAGCGTTTTTCTCAAGAAGGGCGGCGTAGTCTACGTTGACCACGAAGCATCCCCATCTTATTGGAAAAGTGAACAAAGCGGCTTAGCAAGCCTCATCAAAGGCATCTATTTTCATTCAAACCCATTACTAAACAGCCTGTATTTCCAAATTATCGGGTTAAAGGTTCCTCTTATTGATTATTCTTTGTCTGATTATTGGCACAAGAAGGAGCATGCATTAAACCACAAAAACATAGAAGAGGTTTTCAAACAAGAAGGCTACAAATTTTCGAAGAGAACGGATTACTATCAAACAAGCACTTGGATTTGGAATCCTATGTCTCTGATTTATCGGTTAATCGGTAGCCCCGAAATGAGTTTCTGGATAGCAAAAAAATAAAATCCTAAATGACTTTGCCTAGGATTTGCTTTATTGAGTGTACCAGTTTTGCGTTATCTTTGGCAGATCTTACCGTAACCCTGAAGTAGCTGTCGTCCAAGCCCACAAATGTGCAGCAATCGCGGATTAGCATATGCTCCTTAGAGAGTAGTTCCTTGAGCTTTGTGGAAGTGATTTTTCGATTCGTGATTCTTATGAGCAGAAAATTCGTCACTGATGGGTAGACCTGTAAACATTCAATTTCACTTAGGTTCTTTGCAAGTTCTGCTCGTTCTTTGCTTATTGTTCTCTTTGTGTTTTCAATGAAATCAGCGTCATTAAACGCGGCAAGAGTCGCGCAGCTTGCGAGACTGTTAATACTCCACGGTATCCTAACATTTTCAAGCTTCTCGACCAAGTTTGGCGCTGCTATTCCGTAGCCTAAGCGTATGCCTGCCATACCGTAGAATTTTGTAACTGATCTAATAACAAAAAGATTCGCGTAGTCTTTAACCAAACCTGCTAACGTTGTCTCTTGCCCTTTCTCAGCAAACTCAATGTAATTTTCATCCACACTGAAAATGACATTTTTTTTATGGCAAAAATCAAGAAGATCTACCAGCGTTTCTTTGCTGTAGAGAGTTCCCGAGGGGCTGTGAGGGTTACAGATGCAAAGAATCTTCGTGTCGACGGAAACTGCTCGTTTGATTTTTTCTGTTTCTAAAGCGTAGCTTTCGGGTAACTGGACAAACACTGCCTCCCCGCCTACGCGTATCGCCGCCTTTTCGTACTCGCTGAATGATGGCACAGGAATAAGTGCTTTGAAGCCTCGAGGCAATATTTCTGTAATGGCGTAAATTAACTCAATTGAGCCATTTCCTAAAACGATGTTTTCTTCATCTACGCCATGCCCCACGTATTTTGCAACTTCCGTTTTGAATTCGACAGGGTTAGGGTCAGGGTAAAACTTGATGAATTTGGCGTTCTGCTTTACAGCTTCAACAGCTTTAGGCGAGGGTCCGAGAAAATTGATGGGTCCACTGAACTCAAGCACTTCTTCAATCGGAACATTATATTTTCTGCTAAAACCCCAAATGTCTCCGCCATGGCTGACAAACCTGCGCGCTTTACAATTGTCTGACACCGCTCTCTTCCTCCGTTAATTTGTTTACTTCTTTTTCCACTTGCAGCTCGGCTTTGTAGTGAGCGTTATACAAGTTAACAACCTTGTACAGCCAATAAACAACTCCGACACCCAGCGTACAAATTGTAACTAAAACATATGTTTTTATCGGTATCGTCTGAGGCATAAAAATCCGCGTTGGAAAAGCAGATGCGAGAAAAGCATCTTCACTCCGCTCATGCACCACCAAATCCCTCGATAACAAGTAAACAATAATGAAAACCGGCACAACCAAAATGATGCTTACTGCCCATGCCTTAGCATTCATCTCTGCAAAACGCTGGCTTGTTGCTGGCGGTTTTTTGCCTTGTTTTTCTAAACGTTCAGCTACTTGTTTTTCAAATTCCTTTTCATGTTGAAAATGCTTATTTCTGCCATCAACTAGACGGTAAAACATGGGGAAAAAAGCTACGCCGAAAGTAACAACCGCGCCCAGAAACCACATGGAAAACCAAATTTTTTTGTCAACGTAAACTTTACCGGTCTGCATAGTGGTTTCCATCTTTGATATCAAACTTTCCATTTAACTGCTTAGAAGGTTGCAGTGCCAAACTTTATAAGGTCTTCCATTGGCATCTAAAAGTAAAATGAGCCGAGGGGAAATGCTGCTTTCCATAATAATTCCCGTATACAACGAGGAATTGACTATAGGCAACATCATCGACCGCACGGAAAAGGTTATGCAACAAACTGGCTTGAATTTTGAAGTTATAGTTGTAGATGACCACTCGTACGACAATTCGTTTGAGGTAGCAAAGGCGCGTAATGCAAAGGTTTTCAGCCTGAAACAGCACTTGGGAAAAGGCTATGCGTTAAGGGCAGGCTTTGCCCACGCAATGGGCGACATAATTCTAACTATCGACTCGGACGGCTCACATAAACCGGAAGAACTCCCAGAAGTGTTAGTGCCTATCTTGGAAGGCAAAGCCGATTTGGTTATTGGGTCAAGATACATGAATCACAAAAAAGTAGAGGCAAGAAAACTGAACGCTTTCGGCGTTAAACTCTTTAACCGTTTCATTGAACTTTTAACGGGCGTAGCCATAACTGATTCCCAATCTGGCTACAGAGCCATGAAAAGAGAAGTGTTGAAAAGCCAAGAATTAAAGTCAGGCGAATACGAAATAGAATCTGAGATTCTTGTAAGAACAGCCAAACAAAACTTCCGCGTCACAGAGGTCCCTATAAGTTTTGAACAGCGAACGTATGGCACATCAGGCGTTGACCCCATGTTTGACGGCTTCAAAATTCTCGTATCCATAATTTTAGCATATGTGAAGGCTTAACAAGTGGCTTACAACACCTACCCCAAAGTCTCGATAATAGTTGCAGCCTACAATAGCGAGCAAACAATCGAAGAATGCCTCAAATCAATTTTGGCGCTCGATTACGCGGAAAGCTCAATTGAAGTTATCGTGATGGATGGGAACTCCAAAGATGGCACGGCTCAGTTAGCGCAGAAATATCCCGTCAAAGTTATCTCTATTCGCTTGAATGCCCCAGCTGCGTACAATTATGCCATGAAAATTGCTTCACATCCGGTTTTAGGCTTCATAGATGCCGACGCCAAAGTTGAGCCGCAGTGGCTCAAACTTCTTGTGTCTCACTTAGAAGAGCCAAAGGTCGCAGGCGTCAGCGGCAGCATAGAGACTTGGAACGCTGACAACCTGTGGGCAAAAAGCATTGGTTATGAACTTAAAAACCGCTATCGCAGAATTGGAAAATATACTGGACGCATAGCCACCATGAATCTGTTACTGAAAAAAAACGTTATTGAAGAGGCAGGCGGATGGGATGAAAACTTGCCCAGTCAATACGACACAGACCTTGGCTTCAGAATCAACGCTAAAGGTTTCCGAATTGCCTATGAACCAAAAGCAGTCTGTTATCACTTCAACCGTCCAACACTGAGGGCATATTACAGGCAACAGTTGCAGTATGGAAAAAACACGCTTAAACTTTACTTCAAACATGGCGATTTAGCTAAGGGTGACGAAATCACGGATTTCGGCATGAACCTCCAGCCAATTCTACTCTTGGTTGTAATTGCTTCTTTCCTTGTAGGAATAATACCGTTGCTCAGGCCTTTATGGTATGCTTCGGGCTTAATCTTGCTCGCAATGTTTGTTTACTTCGTTTACTGTGCAATCAAAATTTCCGTTGAATACCATGATGGTGTTGTTTTGCGGTTGATTGTGCTTTATTTTGTACGTGCTTTAGCTTGGTTTGTCGGCGCCTTTATCACCGCAGCTGATTATTTAGGCAGCAAAGGGAGGAAGACACCTAATGCCTAAAGTATGCTTCGTCTCGCCTGAATATTGGCCATTATCAGGAGGAACAGGCTCATATGTCTATTACCTTTCAAACGAACTCCTCAAAAACGGCTACAAAGTCTACGTCGTCACAGGCTCAAACCAAGCCCAAGATATCCAAGTCAACCCTAACCTAGATGTTTCCTTCCTGAAAATCCCCAAGACGCCCATTGTGAAATCGTTCATGCTTGCGGCTGCCAGCAACCGCAAACTCCAGAGCATCCGCAACACAGCAAATGTGGATATTACCCATCCCCAACTGCCCCTGACACCCAACTTTGCTGTGCCACCCCACTTTGGAAAAGCCCTCGTCTGCACTGTCCACTCCACATGGAAAGGAGAGGCCGAAGCTATCCGCGGTGAACCCTACAGCCGCCTCAACGCAAACGAAAAATTTTTGGTGAGTTTTAACCCGTTCTTAAGGTTTTTTGAGGAAGGCATGCTCAGGCGAGCACGAAAAATCATCGCTGTCAGCCACTTTACCAAATGGGAGTTGACAAATTACTACAAGATTTCCGCAAGCAAGATACGGGTCATCCACAACGGCGTTGACATCAACAAGTTTAAGCCAACCGCCGACAAACGCAAAGTCAAAGCAGAATTGGGCTTTGACCCTGACGATTTAGCCATCGTCTCTGTAGGGCGTCTCTATGCCCGCAAAGGCTTGTTTACCCTAATCGAAAGCATGCCAGCCGTCACAAAACGTTTCCCCAACGCCAAATTCATCATTTCAGGCAAAGGACAGAGCAACGAAATGCACAAACTAATCTCTCATGCTGAGAAACTCGGCGTCAAAGACAACATCGTCTTCACAGGCTACTACCCAGACAAGAAACTGCCAAAACTCTATCAAGCCGCAGACGTCTTTGCTTTCTCGACCTTCTATGAGCATCATCCCTTCGCCGTGCTCGAAGCAATGGCTACAGGCTTACCTGTCGTGACAACCACTGTGGGCGGAATCCCTGAAACCATTGACAGCGGCAAAAACGGATTTCTAGTGGGCCCCTTCAATCCAATGCAATTCTCTGAAAAAATCTTGTATTTGCTTGAGCATCAAGTAGAGGCAGAGGAGATGGGTGCAAAAGCACGCAAAACGGTTGAACAACAACTTGACTGGCGAATTGTCGTTAAAGACGCCATGAGAGTCTATGATGAAGCTCTAAGTTAACCGATTTCTACGGGTTCGCCTCGATAGGCCACAGTTACCTTCTGGAACAACTTAACAATATCCAATGAGCAGAAGAAAAATTTCGTTAGGTATTCATGTTGGTAAATCATCATTTGTGCTTTCAAGGGCAAATCAATCCGAGGCAGCTCAAACCTGTGCTCAACTTTGCCAATCGGCAAGCCTTCAACATTGATATCGTCTTCGCGTAAACCCGTTTTATTGGTGATGTAATTCAGATAGGTTTCTTTCCAATCGAGCATCATGACTTTGGCGGCGGTTATATCTACTGCTAATGCATCGTTGCCTGTTAGCATTAACCCCATTTTAACTGGTTTGCCTTTAGTTGGTCCATTGCCTTCAATGCCTGTCCTCGCATCCATAATCGTTAATTGAGGTTTGAAAAGGGTGTATAGTCGATAAAACACCTCAGGCAAATATGGATGTAAATAGATTCGTTTGTTGCTGGGAACGCAGCCAAATAGATTTTTGATTGCGCCACTGAATGCCATGAACTCATGTGTTTTCATCAAGGGCAAATCCACAACAGCGTCGGCATCAAGGATAGTTTTGGGCAGAAACAGCCGTTTCAGTGGAGTGTTACCCTGGAATTTTACTTCAACCACTTTTTCTTCGGAGAGGTTGATTACACTGCCACCTGCCGCTTTCACTGCGGCTTCGGCGCCTGTTTTATCAAACGCTGTCCAACAGGGATAGTTGAAGCCGTTTGATTCGCCCACAATGACTTCGCTGTTTCCATCGCGTAGCAAGCCGACGAGTTGCTGCATTAATTCAGGGCTTGTAACAACACCCGGCAAGTACTCTGGGTGACTTAGGTTAGGCTTAACGAAAATTTTGTGTTTGCCACGTAACCCCGAATTAGCGACGGCTTCCTTTACAATTTCGCTTATATCAGCTTCTGCACGGAAGATTTTAACTGTTTGTGGGATAAGCACTTTTGGCACCTTTCACTCCCATTATGCAGCCGGGGTCAGAATTTAACATGTCACCGTTATGGTAGGCTGCTGACCGTGCTCTGCACCCACCGCAAATATATTTGTAAGTGCATTTACCGCAGGCTCCCTTTAGGTTTGCTCTATTTCTAAACGCGTTAAAGAGTGGCGCGTTTATCCAGATGTCTTGGAACTTTTCGGTTTTGAGGTTGCCCACATTTACTGGTAGAAAGACACATGGGTGAACATCTCCTTGGGGTGAGAGTGAGCAATATAGACGTCCGGCACCGCATCCGCCGATAAAATCTGCCAATGGAACCGCTTTTTTGGTTACTTTGACGGTTTGCATGTGGGCCATGGACATAGTTATTTCGCCTGTGCCTTCTGTTCCTTGACACTGTATACCAACGCGGGCTAGCTGAGGAGCAGTTGTAAGAATGGTCGTTTTGCAGCCCTTAGACATCCTTGCCAGCAGGTACCGCATAAGTTTTTCCCGTTCTTCAGGGGACAGGTCCTGTTCATAATGTGCTTTGCCTCTGCCTGCTGGAACAAAATTAAAGTTAGTAAATCTCTCTGCCCCTAATTCTTCGGCTAAATCAATTATTGCTGGCATTTCTTCAAGATTACTTTTTGTTGCCGTTGTAGCTATGCACACGCATAAATCTGCTTCAATACAGTTCTTCAAACCAGCGACCGCTTTGTCAAACGCTCCTGGAACGCCTCGGAATTCGTCGTGTGTTTTGGCGCAGGCACCATCAATGCTGATGTCCAAATAGTTGACTTTGGCGGCTTTGAGTTTCTGCACATTTTCTTTGGTTAGCAGAGTGCCGTTTGTGGCGACGGATATATAGAGCCCACGGTCGGCCGCATATCGTGCAACCTCAAAAAAGTCACTGCGGGTTAAGGGTTCACCACCTGAAAAAGCAAGAGCCGTCACTCCGGCATCTGCAATCTGATCTACCACATCTTTAGCCTGCTGCGTGGTCAATTCTTCTTCCCTGATTGCGCCGCTATTTGAGTAGCAGTGCTTGCATTTCAAATTGCAATTATGCGTAAAATCCCAAACAATCAAGAAGGGAGCATAAAGTGAGATTGGCTTTTTGATTCCAACGTAAGCAAAACTCTTGGTTAAGTTTATTACCGCCCGCCTTGCATACGGGTCAGCTAAAAGCTTCTCAACCTTTTCTCGCTTAAAATTTAAGCTTCGTCTTAGAAATTCAACCCAGAAACCAATAATCTGCGAGTAAAAAACGCTGCATTTTTCACAGTCACGATCGGTTTTCCCAGCATAAGCGTCCAATGCCGCTTCAAGAACTGTTCTGCCACACGCAGGGCATTTTTTTAGAGATAGTTGCAGCATTTTTTTGGTCATGGGCAGAGTTATCACTGCATTCCAGAAGCTATCGTGACTTAGTAGGCTCATCCGAGATTTGTCTCCTGAGGCTGCAACTGGTTTAGAGTAGGTACTTAGGATGTTAAATATTTCTCTAAAAACTGCGTCCCTTGCAGCTTAACTTAACTTTCTGATTTGCATTATTTTTTCTGCGATTTCTAAATCTTTCAGTGTATTAATATTTAGAAGAACTTCAATTTCCTCTGTAATTAGAGCGCTTGTTTCGATTTTGCCCTCTCCCTGACTTTTATCGCCATTGACAATGTTGACTCCTGAAACTGCATACCATTCGCCCTTGTATTCGTCGGTTGAGTCGATTGATAATCCCAAAGCTTCGCGAGCTGAAATTGGCACAAAAACTGCATAGAAGTCTTTACCGCAAGCTTCAAACTGGCTAACAATTTTGTCAAGGAATTCGCCTGTGACAGCTGGAGAATCAGCTGGTATTGTTAGAATTGGGCCCATCAAACCAGCCAACTTCGCAGCCTGTTTGAGGTCATTGTGGTAGCCTTTGGCGTCCGTGCGTAACACTTTCCATCCCTTGTTTTGGCAATATTTCTCCGTTTCAGGAGTATTCGAGCTGGTAACCACATAAAACTCTGAAACCTTTTGGGCATTGGCAACTGCATCTGCAACCCAATCGACAAGCGGTTTGCCTAAGAGGGGCAAAAGCGGCTTCTCAGTTGGCAAACCCATTCGAATGCCTTTGCCGCCAGCCATAATTAACGCGGGAACTTTCATTTCAAAATCGCCAGCACTGCAAACATGGCTGCAAGCAAAATAAGTGTGACTGCCCTGGCGACCTCGTTGGTTGCTCCGATAGTATCGCCTGACACTCCTCCAAAGACTCTTTCTGAAACTTTCTCCATTACAAGGGCTACTGGAATGCTAACCAGCACTACAGCGACGCCGACTAAACCCAGAAGCGGGTTAAGTGCATAAGCGAAAAATGGATAAACAATCAAAGCCGAAAGCCCATAAGCGATAACGTTTAATTTCTTTTTTGCCTTTGACAGAAAAATTGAGCCTAACCCCTTGTGCGTGGGCTTTCCAACCCAAACAATTGTAACCATAGCCAATTTAGCTGAAACTTCAGCAGCAATTATTGCGGCAAAAGCAAGCAATGGGCTAAAAACAAAAAATAAACCGACAAACGCGGCGAACTCTACGATTATCGCAAGCAAAGCTCCTGCGTAAGTTACGGTCCAAGCGTGAGCAACCATTTTTCGGTCATGCATGTTCCCCAGTCCAACTGCGTTGCCTAAATCGATTAAGCCATCAAAGTGTTGAAGCCCTGTTATAACAAGAAGGAAAGCCACGGTCATAGCAGCAACCGCGAGCCTAGATAAGAAATCGGTCGGCAACACAATAACCGAATTCACCAAACCAAACAAAAACCTTACAATAAAGCCTGAACCGACAAAGTAAGCCGCCGCTAACAGCCCAATAAAGCCGCCGATTAATGGAAAAAGATACACATTTTCGGCTGTTGTGAAAACAAAGTCTTCTTTTCCGCCAACTGGAATAATGGTTAGGAAAGACAGCAAATCCCTAAAAGTTTTTATAGGTTTCACTGGCGACATATACCCTACAACTGACTTAAAGAAATATAGGCTTTATCGTGATTTAAATGGGAGAACTTGAGGGGAAAAAAATACTTGTTACTGGCGGCGCGGGTTTTATTGGCTTTCACCTTTGTACTAGACTGTCAAAACTAGCTTCTAACTTAACTATTTACGATAACTTGTCAAGCGGCAAAATGGAAAACGTAAAAGACGTACCTAAAGCAAAACTTGTAAAAGGCGACATTCTTGACGTCAAAAAACTATGCTCTCAAGAGAAGGCTGACTTGATTTATCACTTAGCAGCCCAGGTTGTGGTTCCCTACTCCATGGAGAATCCCATGATAGATTTCGAAACAAACGCCAAAGGTACCCTCGCCGTATTAGAAAAAGCAAGGAAGGATGATGCAAAACTTGTTTTCGCATCTAGCGCGGCAGTTTATGGCAATCCTACAGAATTGCCGACAAAAGAAGAATACGGCTTTCACCCTGTTTCATGCTACGGCTTATCCAAGGTAGTTGGTGAAGAATATTGCGGCATGTACGTGGACCAATATGGTTTAGACATTACTATTACGAGGTTCGCCAACGTATACGGGTTAAGATGCCATGGAGTTATCCATGACTTTCTTGATAAACTCGCTAAAAACCCGGGCAAACTAGAAATTATCGGCACTGGATTGCAGTCAAGAGACCTTGTGCATGTTTCCGATGTTGTCGATGCATTAGTCATTGTCGGGTCAAATAAGTCAACAAACGGTAAAACCTACAACTTAGGCTTTGGCACTACAACCAAGATAATAGACCTTGCCAAAATGATGATTAAAATTTTGGGTTTGGAAAAGAAAACATTTGTTACAACAACTGGTGTTTCTTGGCAAGGCGACATTAACACAATTTGGTTTGACATTTCTAAAGCTAAAAAAGAGTTAAATTGGAATCCCAAAGTAAGCCTTGAAGATAGCATTAAAGAAGTCATCGACGACAGGAAAATATCAAAATGAGCAAGCCGATGCCAGCTAGAGGATTAGTCGCTCTTCTGCGGCTTCCCTACTGGCTGATGACTGGCGGCTTATCACTTTTAACGGCTTTTGCCATCACGAAAAACCCTCTTAGCCTCAGCATACAAACAATTTTGCTCATTTTCTTTTCCATGGCTTTCATAACGTCTGCAGGCTTTGCAATCAACGACTTTTTCGACAGAGAAAGCGACGCAGTAATAAATCCAAAACGCCCCATTCCGTCGGGTGCTCTTTCACTAAAACAAGTAGTGGCAATTTCAGGAATACTTTTCGTTGTAGGTTTGATTATGGCTGCATTCATTAACTGGTTAAGTTTCGCAATTATCGCGGCTGATTCAACACTACTTCTGATTTACTCAACGATTGTGAAACGTAAATCAGGTTTTGCCGCTAACATCTTGGTCGGAATTTTAACTGGAACAGCTTTCATGTACGGACAAGCCACCATCTCAGGCACGATCAACTTAATTTCTTTAAGTCTATACCCAATAGCTTTTGGCACAATAGGTGGCAATGTGTTGCGTGACATCCTCAGCATCGATGGGGATTCAAAGGTTGGTTATCCAACTCTTCCACAGAAAATCGGCAGCGTAAACTCAGCGAAACTGGCTGCAGTTTTTTTCACTTTAACTGGAGTTCTTGCTCCTCTTCCCTACTTCATAGGCAAGTTTACAATTGCCTATTTGCCCTTCATTTTGTTGTGGAGTGTTCTTTTAATTTACTCTTCAATTCGTTTAGCAACTTCAGCTTCAACAGTGCAGAATGTTAGGAAATATGAGCGTTTAGTCACGATGTCGATGATTCTTCTTCCGTTAGCGTTAATAATCGAAGCAACACTTGGAGGGTTAATATGACCGACACCAAGAGCATCTGCCCTGAATGCCAGAAAAAAATCGATGCTCAATTAACACAGGCAAACGGAAAAATTCAAATCACCAAGCAATGCCCCGAACACGGAAACTTTGAAGCGACTCATTGGCAGAGCACAGATGTTTACAATCACATGCAAACCTACGATCAATTCCAATACCTCGGCGACTTAAACGCTCCAAAAGACCCAAAAGGCTGTCCCTACGTTTGCGAAACATGCAACAACCACGCTTCAGGCACGGTCATAGGAGTCATCGATGTAACCAAACGGTGCAACCTAAAATGCGCCATCTGCTTCTCAACTTTTCCTGAGCAAGAAATCGATTACGAACCCACCAACGAACACCTTATCAGAATGCTTGAATTCGCAAGCCAAGCCAACCCCAAACCACCAGCCATACTCTTCTCAGGTGGAGAACCGACTGAACGGGAAGATATGCCTGAAATCATCGCTGTAGCACATAAACTCAAGTTCATGACTATTCTTGCCACTAACGGCGTGCGTTTAGCTGAAAATCCCCAGTTAGCGGAAAGGCTAAAGAAAAGCGGGTTAAACATTGTTTACTTGCAATTTGACAGTTTTCATGATGACTTCTACAAGAAGGTTCGAGGGCAAGCGCTTTTTGACTACAAGTTAAAAGCTCTGGACGTTTGCCGTCAATACGACATAGAAGTAATCCTCGTAAACACACTTATGAAGAGTTTAAACGATGAAGAAGTCGGCGACATAATTAGGTTCGCGTCAAAAAACACTGATATTGTTAGGGGCTTGATTTTCCAGCCAATCGCCTTCACGGGCAGGGCTACGGCAAACAGATTTAGGGAAAACTTCCGTGAATGGCATTTTGCCGAAGACGTCGAGAGGCAAACACGTGGCGAAATTAAAAGCACTGACCTGTACCCGATGTCGGTCATGACTTCTCCCATAAAGATAATGCGTAAATTCATGCAGAAACCTTGGCCTCTCTTCTCCTGTAGCCCACAATGCGGCATTGTAAACTGGATTTACGTTTCAAAAGATGGCAAAATGTTCCCAATCAATCGCTTCGTCAACTTTGACAGATTCTTTAATAGCATTCGCAAAACTGCAGAGACCGCAGAGTCTAAAGGCAAACTCTCGTTGCTCTCTTCTCTGTTTATGGCTTCTATGCTTTCGATGGACATGTTCTTAGTGACCAAAGAAGTCGGCATGCTTACCCTGATGAACTCAATTATGCGAATGCACCTATCCCCCTCTTATCAGTCGCTAGGCAAAATCCGCAGAAGAATCTTTCTGCTGGGGTGCATGGCATTCATGGACTCATACAATTTTGATGTTAACCGAGTCAGACGCTGCGTAGTCCACTACATTACACCCGACCTCAAAATCATACCATTCTGCGCCTACAACAACATCCATCGAGTAGCCATCGAAAAAGAATTTGCCCAAAGACAAAAATTAACTGGTAACTTGAACGTTTAAGTCAGCTTCATCATTTGTAAAATCGTACGTGCCCGCAGAATTTTGATGCCATAGCTCAAACACAACCCAATAGTTTCCAACCTGATTCAGAGTTATCGTTGATTCAGTTTGCCAAGTTGCGGTGTTTCTTAAGCTTAAATCGTATGTTTGGGTTGGCTGAACGTTAACTGGGAAACTTGGAGGGTTCGAGGTTATTTTAACGAGGACCTGATAACTTTGGTTTCCGTTTCCTCCCATATTGTTTACAACGCCTATCCAAAGGTCAAAAGTGCTGTTCTGGTTGGCAACTAACGAAACTGGGTAATTAACCGCTTGTTTTTGAGCGTCAAGGATGTAGATTGTGTTGTACCCTGCTGGTGGTGTATTAAATACTAAATAGTAGCCTGCGACGAGTGCGGATACAATTATTAAAACAATAAGAATGGCAACTGCGTAGCCTTTCTCATCGTTTAAGCCGATTTTTCTTCCAATGCTCGTAACACGTTCTAAACGTCGTTGGATCAAGAATCCCCCGGAATATTGTACTGAATATTTCAATCCCTGACTTAAATGGTTTAAGTTTTGTTTTCCCATAATGTCGGGCTTTGTAAGTAGTCGGAATTTCAACCATGTTGTATCCTTCTCTAGCAAATTGGATAAGCATCTCTGTGGCAAATGCCATGTCTCCCTCTTTCAAAGTTACGTTGTTGAAGGCTTCATGGGAGATTGCTCTAAAACCCGACTGGCTGTCACTTAAAAATTGGCTATAGAAAAAATCAAAACTGAAAGTGATGACTTTATTGCCGATAAAATTCAAAAATCCCATAGCTTTTTTGGGATCGTACATACGGGTGGCCAAAACCATATCGGCGTCTTTTTCAACCATTTTTTCCAGCATTCGGTTGATATGTCTAACCTCATATGTTCCGTCGCCATCAACCATCACAATAATGTTGCCCTTCGCCTTTTGCATGCCTGTTTTGAGCGCAATACCGTATCCCCGTCTTGGTTCAATAATTAACTTGCAAAAACTTAGGTCTTTGACGATTTCTTTTGTGCCGTCCGTTGAGTTGCCATCCACCACGATTATTTCTTTGGGATAAGCTAAATCGTTGTGGATAGTAGTTACTGCTTGCAGAATGTTTCCCGCCTCGTTGAGTGTTGGAATGACAACCGAAACCATTTCAACCTTGGACGTCATCTTGTGCTTCTCCGATGTGAAGGCTATATTGATTCCATAGTTTGGTTAAATAAGCTCTTCGTATATTTCGACGAGCCTTTCTACGTTTTTGTACCAACTGAACTTCTCTTCTACAAATGCCCTCAGTTCTCTTCTGCGCGAAGAAAAATCTTCATTTGCAAACTCCAAAACTGCCTCTGCAAGTAACTCAGGCTGGTTAGCGGGGACCAATCTCCCCCATTTCTCCGTCAAGACTTCATTTATGCCACCAACATCCGTCGCTATTACTGGTAATCCACAAGCCATAGCTTCAAGGGCGACCAAAGGCAAGCCTTCTCCTGATTTTGAAGGCAAGACGAAGAAGTCAGCAGCGTTATAGTAGAATGGTAAATCTTCATCTTTCACAAATCCAGTGAGCCTAAAATTATTTTCTATCCCTAATTGTTGAGCTCTCATCTGCACGGTAATTTGATCTGGGCCTTTGCCAACAACTAGAAAAATAATATTTGGGTCCTTCTTGACAACGACGTTTGCGCATTCCATTAGAGTGTCTATGCCGTTTTTGAAAACTAGTCTCCTAACAGTTATGACCACTTTGGAGTTTTGCGGAATTTCAAGTTTTTTTCTCATTTCTTCTCTTTTCCCAGTCAAAGGCCTGAAACGTTCCAAATCAACCCCGTTATACATAACTTCAACTTTTTTTGGTTTCGCACCTAAACTTAGAACATAATCCCTAGTGGCGTTGCTTACAGTGATTATCTTGTCTGCTTCTTTCAGTGTTTCTTTCCCGACGGCTAAATCATTTAACCGTTCAACTTTGTCAAAAAAATTTTCGTACTTAATGAAAGTGTTATGTTGAGTCAGCACAAATGGCTTATCATATCTCTTGGCAAGCTTAGCGGCTATAAGCGAGGTAAGGTACGGGTGACCATGCGCGTGAACTATTTTGCTTGATTTTACAGCCTTAAGAAACGTTCCAAAACTTGGCACAGTCGGAATCGAATAAGGAATTCCAAGGCGAAAACCTGTGTTTAAAGACTCATAACACTCAACGCTTACGCCGTCAACAACGTAATGTTTCGGTGTTCCAATCCGATTCGTGACCACTATGGGCTCAAAGTTTTTTTTAAGTAGCCGTTTGCTTTGTTCATTCACGACCTTTTCTATTCCGCCGACATGGGGCAGAAAAGTGTGTGTAACAATGCACAGCTTTGTTTGAACCATGGAAGCCCAACGTTAACTCCTCAATCGACATAGTATTATAACGTTATGGTAAAACAAAACTTAGAGCCAGAAAAATAAATTTAAAGATAAATTTTATTACTTGAATGATAAAACCAAGAAATACCCTACCTATCCTGCCCCATTAATAGAAAACTGCGTCTTCTCGTCTTGTTTGATTTGCGTTAGCATTCTTAGTAGCTCGAGTATACGCATTGGATGATACACCTGCAACCAACGCTCCGATTGCGTCGTTTGTGATTGAGCCCAACTTCTTTAAAATCCCTGGTTTGGCTTGGTCAAACCGAACATACTCGAAAACTGCTCGGGTTCCACCTATATAAGTGGCAATGGCTATCCCTAAAATCTCGTCAGCAACTGGTCCCGGTCTACCCTTAAATCTTTCCTGCGTTAGTCCCGGGATCAAGCCTTTCTCTGCATCTTCTTGAGCATGGAAAGCTGCCGTTTCAAGGATGGCTACGTTAACGTCGTTGAGAACATCAAGAAATTCTTCTCTTAGCATTTCAGCTGCTTTTTCTTCAGTCTCTATGCCGGGATGTGGAACGTACATTTCAAGTGCGCAATCGATAAGGCTTTTGAGGGAAATGTCGTGTTTTTCTAAAAATTCGAGGAGCGTGGAATTTTCTTTGGGCATTTTTTCAACCTCGTTTTTAGAAGGTGAAGTGTGCTTTAAGCGTTACGCGCCCCTAATTACCCTAATACTTATATGAAGAGGTTGGATAAACCAACCATGAATTGGTGTGATAATTTGCTAATCATCGAGAAAAAAACCGATTTAAAGTACAATATTCTATTAGAAAGCAGATTATCTGAAAGTTTGACGATCAAAACATTGTTTTCATGTTTACCTGACTCTCAGCTTGTTTTTATTGAAAAATATATTCCTCACATTCACCCTTTACAAGAAACAATATTTGAGGGTGACAATTAAGGAGAGAAAAACAAAATGAAAGTTGTTGCATCATGGAGTGGCGGCAAAGACAGCTGCTACGCATACTACCTGGCAAGCCAGCAAGGCTACGAAGTAATCAACCTGTTAACTATGATGATGAGTAAAGAAAAATCAAACTTCCACATGATACCCTCCGCCATCTTGGATGCGCAGTCAGATGCAATTGGAATTCCACTGGTAAAACAGCAAGCTACCCCTGGAACTTACGAAAACGATTTCAAAAGTGCGCTCAGAAGCTTAAAGCTCAAAGGCGCCGAAGGCTTAGTTACAGGCGACATTTACGAAGTTGCAGGACATGAGAAAGGATGGTTGGGCAGAGTGCTCAAAGAAGTTGGCCTAAAACCTGTAAAACCCCTTTGGATGGGTGACACAAAACAGATTTACCTTGACTACTTAAAAACGGGTTACAAAGCCACCGTGGTGCGAACAAACCTTGAAAAGCTAGGCATCGAATGGCTTGGAAGAGTGCTCGACAAAAATTTCTACGACAACATACTCAAACTAGGAAACGTTGATCCATGCGGTGAAGGTGGCGAATATCACACTGTCGTGACTGATGGACCTACTTTCAAGAAAAAGATTGAAATTCTAGAAACTGCAAAGCACAAGCTAGACGGCGGCTTCGGATACTTGGAAATTAAGAAGTTCGAGGTCAAGCTGAAAGGCAAGGTAAAACCGTAGAATGAGTACATCACTTGACGTTCTAATAGCTAATAACCCGTTGAAAGCGAAAGCTTTCCTCGAAGAAATCGAAGGCAAAAACCCCCTTTTCATCTGCACAATCGGCACAACAGAAACCGGCAAAATCTCAGGCATATCAGCGGCTGGAGCAAACCCAGAATTCACCGATTACACTCCACCAGCCGACGCTGAATTGCTTCTGCTTGGACGCTGCAAATCAATTGCCGGAGTGCCTATAACTCCTGACGGGATCCCGACACCAGCCCTCATAACTATGTCGGCTCTGCATTTAGCTGACATTCCGGTGCTGATTGCTAGTGGCGGAGTGAAAGTGAAACCACAAATTCCTTTTCTAGACTTCGGCGGAAGTCCAGGAAGAGACATACGAACAGGCAACTCGGTTGACAACGTTGCAGAAGTTATTGAGCGAGCGAAAATTGCTGGACTCCACTTAGCTAAGGCTGTTGATTATCTTGTGATTGGCGAAAGCATCCCAGGCGGAACCACAACCGCTCTTGGCGTATTATCTGCTTTAGGCGTGAAAGCTGAAGGAAAAGTAAGCAGCACGTTGCCCGAGAACCCGCATAGTTTGAAGGCTGAAACTGTTAGAGCAGGCTTAACGGCTGCGGGCGAGAGTTTTGGCAGTTTAGCAAAAAATCCCGTTAGAGCCATTTCATGTGTTGGCGACCCGATGATGGCTGCTTTCTCAGGCTTAGTGGTTGGTGCAGCTTCGCAGGTTCCTGTGCTTATGGCTGGTGGAACTCAGATGAGTGCAATTTTAGCCATTGTCAACGCCTTGAACCCTGATGTACTCTGCAACGTCGCGGTTGGCACGACGAGATGGATTGCAAAAGATAAATCCTCTGACCTCAAAGGTATAGTTTCCCAGTTCTGTGACGTCCCAGTTTTAGCCGCTGACTTAAATTTTACTTGTTCACGTTTTCCAGGTTTGCAGATTTACGAGACTGGGCTTGTGAAAGAAGGTGTTGGTGCAGGCGGCGCTTCCATAGCAGCGATGGCTAAACTTGGCGGGGCAGTAACAAAAGACCTATTGCTTAAAGAGATTGAACGCAATTATGCCTCTTTGATGGGTTTGAAGTGAGACGAGCTTGGTTGTTAAAGAGTTAAAGAATCTTTTTTCTTTCCTAACCATCTTTCCAGTAGCAATGGATAAAGACATGCTCACTGACTGCGCCAAGTACATGTGGTTTTTTCCTTTAATAGGCGCCTTTATCGGTTTGTTGGCTGGAGTGTTTGGGTGGGTTGCGTACTATTTTTTGCCAGGCATAGTTGTAGGCGGTTTAGTGTTGGCTTTGCTTCTGTTGATTACTGGGCTTCACCACACCGACGGCTTGCTAGATTTTGGCGATGGAATTATGGCTCATGGTACATCTGAGCATAAAATTGAGGTTATGCATGACCAGTTAACGGGCGCAGGCGGTTTAACCTTAGGAATCATGACTATACTGATTACGGCTTTAGCTATTGGCCAGTTGAACAATAGTTCTGTTGGTCTGTTGAATCTTAGCCTAATAATCGGCGGCGTCGTTGTTATTGAACTTTCAGCAAAGCTCTCCATGGTGGTTATGGCTCGGGCAGGAAAATCAGTCCACGAAGGAATGAACTCGCCATTTCTAGAAGCCATGCACAGCGGCAAAGGCGATTTGCGACTGATTGTTGCGTTAATAATTTCGTTGGTAATTGCCTTTCCTTTACTGCGTTGGGCAGGCATTTTCGTTGTTTTGGCAGCTGTAATCACAGGTTTAATCATGACTGCTGTTGCACATGGGAACTTCAACGGAGTTACAGGCGACGTGTTCGGAGCAACAAACGAGATAACGCGGATGGTTTGTGTGATTGTTTTGTTGGCGGCGGTTGCATGGGCGTAACAGCACTTGTTATGGCAGGCGGCAAAGGAACCCGTATGCATCTCGCCGAAGAAAAACCGCTCATCAAAATCTGTGGGAAACCAGTCATCGAATACGTGATTGCAGCATTGAAAAATTCCAACAAGATCGATTCCATCGTTGTTGCTGTGACTGGTTGCACGCCTAAAACTGCCAAGTACCTTAGCCAGTTCCCAGTCAAAGTCTTAGAAACACCGGGAAAGGACTATGTTTCTGACATGGGTTATGCCAGTCAAAACCTCAAACTCGGAGTTTTCTTAGCCATTGCAGCCGATTTGCCACTGGTTACAAGCCAAGCGTTAGATGCCATCATTGAACGTTACGAGCGTTGCGGCAAACCAGCACTGACCGTTGCAGTTCCGCTTGAAACCAAAACAAAGCTTTGCATGAGTATTGAATACTCCTTCAAAATCGATAACAAAGAAGTTGTTCCCGTCGGCATCAATGTCATTAATGGGCATAAACGGTATGGCGATGAATGGCTTGATCAAGATATCTTCCTACTTGATTTACCCGAATTAGCCGTAAACATAAACACAGTGGAAGAGCTACACTTAGCCGAGCGGTTACTAGCCATGAAAAATACTTGATTGGGCTTTATAATACTGTCTAATCGATTATGGTTGAGGTTTTTGAGCCTTGCTTTCTATTACATCCTTAAGAATGGCTTGCATTTTTCTTGCATCCACATCGAGATTTGGTGTTTCGCATATTATCGTCGGATGCATTTGAAAGTCTGTAATTACTTCAGCCAGTAATCTAAAGTCAGGTCCATACCTTTTCTCGTCAAGCGTATGGTGTTCTTTTTCTCCTTGGCTGTTAAACTCGATAGCTGAGAAGTGGCAATGCATGCTTCTGAGGGCTTCGGTTCCAAGCTGCTGTTCAACTTTTTCAGCGATTGCCCGAAAATCCTCAACTTTCTTCAAGGCGCCCAGCTCTCTTGCATGCAAGTGCCCCCAATCAATGACAAGTTGTGTGTTCTCCACTTGCTCGTTGATAGTTAAAATTTCGTCTAGGCTTCCGACTTGAAATTTTCTTCCCATAGTTTCGGGACCCAGCTTCACCTTCAAACCAAGGCTGTGCATTTCAGCACTAACATCTTTGATTGCATCAAGGCATGTTTTGAAGGCAAACTCTTTTTCAAAGCGTCCATGAAAGCCGGTGTGAAAAACTAAGACGTATGCTCCCATCCAGTCGGCGGCTGTTGCGCATGCAATCAAACGTCGTTTGCTCGCTTCTACAACGTCCTGCTTACCTGCCAAGTTAATGAAGTATGAGCCATGCATGCTAAGTCTAACATCGTTTTTTCTCGTTTCTTCGCCGATTTTTTGTGCATGTTCCTGTTTTATTTGTGGTTTTTGACCCCACTGAACCGCTTCATACTCGAAAGCGTCTAAACCTTCTTCGCGCAGTAGCTTTGGCACGTCAAATGTTGTTGCTCCCATTAGCCTAAACATAGGCGGTACTCCAGCTGGACCAAAACGAGTTTGCTCTGTCATCTTATTCAGTCATAAGTGTGCGACAAGTTGTCAATATCGTTTTCCCCTCAAAAAAATAAGATGTAGATTATTTTATAGCATTCCTAATAGGAAAATTAGTGCTCCGTTGATAATTGCTATTATCCAAATAATCAATGTTGGCATCATGTACTTTTTTGCTCTTGCACATCTGAGCCCAGAAGAATAAAGGCTGAGCCACAAACCGACGTAGAAAAATCCTGAGATAAGAGCCAATGAGCCCAAAACAACGTGAAGCCAAATATTAATTGAAAACGTTGGCTGAAGAGAAACAATCTCGCCAAAATGGTCAACGAAAGAAGGAACCATAATTACAAAGATCAGAACAGTCTGCAACCCCAATGCAACTATCGTTAAGATTCCGTGTCTAGTAAGGTTTTTTTTAGTGTCTATGCCCTTGACAAGAGGTAGCCCTAAAACTAGTAAAAATACTGCAACAACCGACAATGTCAATGTAAAAGAATCACTAAATTGAAAGCTCAAGCATGGAAACTCCGAATGCTAGGGAAAAAATGGCATTTTTAAACCTTTTCTTTGTCTCAATGTAAAAAAATAGCTAACACTTTAGGAGATGCACAGTTATTTGAGCTTACTTCTGTCCTAACTCCAGCATTTTGGTAACATTTCAATTTCATATTAAACTGGTTATGGTCGGAACAGTCACAAAAAAATGAGTATAAATAGCTATTGCTAAAATTCCGGCACTGATTGCTAGCAAAGCATAATCTCCACGATGCAGCTTCAACGCATAGAGATTTGTCCGTTTCTTCGTTGCTCCCCATGCCCGAGATTCCATAGCCTCCGCCAACTCCAAACTTCTGCGTATAGCGCTAACAATCAAGGGAATCAGGACAGGCACATAATTTCTAATTCTCTTGAGTAGCCCGCCCTTCTCTAGCTCAAGTCCTCTTGCTTTCTGTGCATCCATAATTGTCTGGGCTTCCTCCGCCAAAACTGGAACAAACCGCACTGCAGTGGTGAAGGCGAAAGCAAACTCATAAGGCACTTTCGATTCTTCCAAAGCTAAGCCTAAATGGTCTGGGGAAGTGGTGAGGAAGAAAACTGAGAAGGACTCCACAAGCACAACGAAACGTAGTGTCAATGAGGCAGAGTTCTCTACGCTGAGAGCCGTTATTCTGTAGCCTGAAGTAAAATAGGATGTTGCAATGTTGATGACGAAGATGAGTGCTGCCAAAAAAGCTGCTCCTCGAAGGGAACGAAGCCACTGTCTCTGAACTCTAGCCAACAAAACAAAAGGAACCTGCAAGAGGAAGAGCAGTAGCAGAGGTATAATTTGCGAGAATAGAATGGCAACAACGAAAATTGAGATCACATAGACAAATTTTATTCTAGGGTCTAGATTGTGGATCGGAGAGTAAACTTTCCTAAACCTTAAGCCGTCAAAAACACTCATTTCGGATTTTTGCTCTCCTTTGCTTTCAAAATTATTTCTTTAGCTTCGTAAATGTCAATAATGTTTTTGGGGAGCCCCAGGGGCGAGAGTTTCATGAATAATTGTGCTATCTGTGGCAGAACAATAGACGACATTTCCAATAGCGCTGGGTCGGTTAGAATATCTTTTCCAATGCCGTCAGCCAAGATTTTGCCTTCCTTCATCAAGACAACCCTTGGATTGCTCTCCGCCACAAACTCAACATCATGCGTAACAATAACCACAGTTTTTCCCTGCGTCTGCAACTGCAAAATGAACTGACGCAAGATTTCCTTCTGCTCGTGATCTTGACCGATTGTAGGTTCATCCAAAATCAAAGTTTTTGGATCCCAAGCCAAAACGGAAGCCAAAGCAACACGTTTCCGTTCGCCGCCACTGAGAAGGAAAGGCGAGGTTTTGCGGTACTGAGTTAAAGATAAAAGATTCAAAGCCCAAGTAACTCGGTCTTCAATTACTTTTGGTTCAAAACCAAAATTCTTTAGTGCAAATGCAATTTCATCTTCCACTGTCTCGCTGAATAATTGATGGTCTGGATTCTGAAAAACAAAACCGACGTTTCTGGCTAGGGTTGCCACACTGGTTTTGGTTGTTTCAACCCCATCTGCCCGTACAGTTCCTGAAGAAGGCTTCAAAAGACCGTTAAAATGCTTGACAAATGTTGATTTTCCCGCGCCGTTTTGCCCCATAATGGCGACGAATTCGCCGTCTTTAATAGTGATTGAGACGCCCTTTAACGCTTCCACTTTGTTTGGGTAAGAAAAGTGAACGTTTTCTGCTTCGATCATTTGGGCGTTAATGCCTCCAGCAGTTGGTCAGCCAATTCTTCAGACGACAAAGGCGTTGTGCCGCTGAGGTTTAAGCCGTCCTTTTTCAGCATTTGGTAGAGCAAGGTTGCTTTTGGGATTCCGACGCCGATTAATCGAGTTTCATCTGCGGCGAGAATTTCTCTTGGATTTCCTTCGAATCGGACTTTTCCTTCGTCCATAACGATTAGGTGATTTGCGTATTTTGCCGTTAAATCCAATCGATGCTCGACAAGGATAACAGTAATTCCCTGTTTTTTGTTTAAGTCATTAATTACTTCAAAAATTTTTTCTGCACTTAACGGATCCAAAAAGGATGTTGGCTCATCCAAAACGATGATTTCAGGCTCCATCGCCAAAACGGATGCTATTGCAACCCGCTGCTGTTGTCCACCTGAAATCTCATGAGGTGAACGTTCCCGTAAATCATAAATGCCTGTTAAGTTTAGCGCATAGTCGACTTTTTTTCGGATTTCATCTCGGGGAACTCCAACATTTTCCAGACCAAAAGCAACATCTTTCTCAACTGAGAGTGCGAATAACTGGTTTTCTGGGTTCTGAAAAACCAAACCAACATGCTGAGCCATCTCGTAAGTGTGACATTTAAGCGGGTCTACACCTGCAACAGAGATTTCGCCTTTTAACTCGCCCTGATAAAAGTGCGGTACTAACCCATTGAAGCATCGGCACAAAGTTGTTTTGCCGCAGCCGCTTGGCCCAGTAATTAAAACAAACTCTCCTTTCTCCACCTTAAAGGAGACATCTAAAATTGATGGTTTAGATGCGCCCGGATAGGTGTAGGTGAGGTTTTTTGTTTCAATTATAGCCAATTTTTTGTGCCTGCTCACCTTAAGCGTAAGAGTTTGCTCATTTAAGCGTAACTACGCATTTTTGGCTATTTGCTTTCTTAAGGTTCTGTGAACTCTTCGGTTGAAATGGGGTTCATGTGAAATTTCGGTTGATACCTTTACATGACTACACCAAATGCATTCTTATTGAGTCTACTGCTCGGAGTTTTGGTCTTTCGCCTTTTGTAGTTTTGTCTGTACTTCAGTTCTCAGTCGCAATATCTCGGTAACTTCTTTTGAACGAATAAAAAAAGCGGACTGAAGAATAGCCGAAATTATAATCATAATTACGCCGAAAACAGAAATTATCTCAAGGGATAAAGCTATTGTCACTAAGAAAGGTAATGGCATAATATAAAAGAAGAGACAGAATGAACCTGAAATCATGAATAACAATGAAAGAAATTCCAGCGTTAAAAAACCCCAACCTTCGAAAGAAATAACAAATCGAATGTAACTGCTCATAAGTCGCTCGTTAGGGAAATCTTTCGCTGACTTTAGGATTTCTGGAAGGCTAAATGTGATGGCAAAGCCAACCACTGAGAATGTGGATAAAACTGGAATCATATCAACGGGAGAGACCATAGATTTTCAATTATTACTTGTTTTGCTTAATGAGCTTTTGCTAGCATTCTCTATCAAGGTTTTCCACTTGTTTTCGCCTTCTATGGTTATTCCACACGCTTCACTAGGAGTTTTTCCATCTAAACCTTCATGTGGTCTAAAGTAATTGTGAAATAGTTGATAACCTGTTAGAATTGCTGTATCTTTTGTTTTTAGTCCTCGCATGACGATTTCTCTATCTCGGATTTCACCGTTCATCCTTTCCATCTTGTTATTGTTGTTTATTGCGCTTGTAAATTTGATGCTTTTGATATGGTTGGTTGCTGGATAGATTTCCACACCTGCCGTGTAATAGGCTTTTAATCCGTCTGTTATGAGTGTTTAAGGTCTTTTTTCAACAGCAAAAGACACTGCTTAAGTGTTGGTTCTATTTCGCCTTTGCCGCTTACTCCTGCCGCCATGGCGTGTCCTCCGCCGACTCCCTGTAACCACTCACCTAGTGGCGCTGCAATATCCTTTCCCAAATTTACGCCTGTCTTCTCAGTAAACTGGCGAGTGCTACGTAGGCTGATTTCGATTTTCCCGTTTTTTAATCCTGCGACAGCTGACACATGAGCTCCTAAATCGATTAGGGCTTTAGCTGCTGACGCTTGGTAGGCACTAACATGGGACAGCGCAATTATCCAGTCGTTGATTCTTATTATTTTAGCTCTTTTGCAAGCTTTCAACTTTGCTAGCCGCTCAGAAATGTCTATAGGCAGTGCAAACGTTGCCAGCGTTTCCTGTGCATCTATCCCGGAAGTGACCAATTTGCCAATAATTTGCAATGTAGCTGATGATGCCAAAGCAAAATGACGGGTGTCAAAAGCTATTCCAACAAACAACGCTTTAGCCTCGTTGTTGTCTGGTTTAGCTTTAGCTTGCAGATAAAGCCTGTAGATTATTTCGCAGTTGGCTGCTGCTTTCTGGTCTATTATGCATAGTTTACAGATTTTTGTTGTTTCTGGATTTGGATAATGGTGGTCAATTATGATTTTTGGTGCCTTAGACTTCTTTATGGTTTCTGCAACCTCGTCTAGTTGGTCAATGGTGTTTAGGTCTAGGAGTACTATGACGTCTGCTGATTCTATGTTGGGCTTGAGATTGACTGTGATGGACATATGTTCAAGAAGCACTTTAGATGGTTTGTTGATGCCTTGGGGGCACCCAATCTCAGTTACAACGTCGGGTTTGAACCGTTTCAGCAAACATTGCAACGCATAAGCTGAACATATTGCATCTGCGTCTGCACTACGGTGGCATAACAAAAGGACAAAAGCTGCATCACTTTGGTCTAAAATTTGAATTAGTTTTTGGAAATCGTTCATTTTATTTTTCTCAAGTAGTTTTCAGTTGCTTTGTGTGCTTCATTTGTGGCTTCCTTAACCAAATCCTTGGCATCGACGCCTTCAGCTTGAGGCGTTAAAACAAGGTCAACCTCTACAGTAACGTTTACTGGTTTTGACCCTGCAGCTTCAACACTAATATCTAATCTGTCAACCATTTTAGAAGAAACCTTGGAGAGAACATATTTTCTTGCTGCGTTCTCAGCAGTTGAACATAAAGTTTCTATCTGCTCAGTGGTTAGCTCTGGTATACCCAGCTCTACCACAAGCGTCACCTTAAGATGATGGCTGAGAAACTGGACTTAAGTCTTCTTGGAGTTTAGTCTGCGCTTCTTTTACTTGGCTACGCATTCTTTCTTCTTGCCTTGCCAAAACCGTGCTTCTTGTGTCCAAAAGCTCTTTTCGCTCAACTAAATCTTCAGTCACTTTTGGTTTCTCCGCTTTAACCAGCAATGAACCTATAGCCTTGTAAATCACTGCATCTTCGGCGGTTTTCTGAAGTTCAGCGATTGTTTGTTCGACCTCTGTTTTTTCCATCTCAACCTGCTGTTTCTGCGCCAAAATTGATTGTAAGGTTTGCTGCAACTGTTGTAATCTGAGAAGCCTTTCTTGCACGTTAGGCGGTAACTTGGAAATTTCGTCACTCAAATTTTATCCATCCGTATCCAGCAATAAGATAAGCTCTTAATTAAGCGTTTCCAACAAGGAAACAGCGAACAATAACCCTACAGATTAATTGTCTGATTCCAATAGTAAACATGCTGGTAAGGCACATTCGAAACAGGGTAGGCTGTATCGTCGAATACTATGTCAAGTGCTGGACCGTACTTGGCGAGAAGCATGCTGATTTCGGTTCCAATCATTTGAGTTCTATTGTCGCTTAACCAGAACCCCCAAATGGTATCATTAGGGTTACGCATGCCCCAGCCGAAGTTGTGAGGCAGCACCAAAGCGGCTTCAGGAGCGCTTAAATTAGGAAACTTTTTGGTGGTTATGTCGTCCCAGAACCTTTGGAGCGCAAGAAACTGGCCGCCGTTATCCATGGCTCCATAAACGCTTCCATTATACGGATAATTAAAAACTGCAATGTATTTAGCGCCTGCCTCATAAGATGTTAACATTTGATTGTAAATTTCGTCTCCTTCAGCAAGATACGGCCACTGTTCATATGTCCAAGTTATCATGACGCCCCAATCTTTCCCTTGCATACGCGCTGCACCCTTAACTTGTGCTATCTGCTCAGCCACACTGACGTTCCAACCTAACTCTGTAAAAACCGTACTATATCCGCCCAAATAATCCCACCAGTACAAGCCGTAATCAGAGATGAACATTGGGATTTTAGCAGCAGTTAAATTTTGAACTCCAGGATCCATCCCCATAACATCATTCACAAAAAAATTGGCTTCCAAATCATAGTTTGTAGGTAACGTCCCGTTGTCCAAGTAAGCTTGCATCTTAAGTTTAATAGCATCCAAATCCTCAGCTACTGGTACGCCTATTTTGTTTAGGCGGGATCCAAAAATCGTGTAAAAGGTTCTCCAGTTTGCATCCAACTGTAATCCGCCGACTTCATCATTATAGTATATACCTAGAAATTTGTCACCCCAACGCTGGGTCCAGCGCTGCTTAATAGCATCAAGAGATTGGGTTTGCCAGAACCAATTCCAACTCGCGGGGTTAGTAACGTCTTTGATTCCCATGTTTATGATAACGCTTAAACCATTAGCAACAGCATAATCGCAAATTTCCTCAACAGTTGTTTGGTTCGCTCGAACGTTTACGCCTGCATCCAAGATGAATAGGTTTGTATAACTTTTCACCCTATCAATCAGCAGTTCAGCTTCTTGAGTGGTGTTTCCGCAGAAAGCAACTCCGATGTAAGCGCCTGGGTTCGCTTTAGGCTTGTTTACGCTTGAAAACACCATGTAAGTTGCTGGAATGGAAATCGCCAGAATAAGTATCAGCAAGGTTGGAAGCAAATATTTTCTAACTTTTCTGGGACTACTCATGCCCTAAGCCTACTATACAATACCGAAGGACTCTCTCTTATCTTATTTACGATAAACCATCCTTTAAACCGGTTACCTGCAAAAGAGCAGATGAGGCATTAGCCGATTAATTGCTTTAACACGGGTACCTTTTTCAAAGGAATAATTACGGCAAGGCAAATCAACAATGTAACAGCAGTCATCAATGGAACTCCAATTATTGAATTTATTGTGTTTCCGTTAATCGCAAAACCGAAGTAGCCTGCTTGAAGGGACTCAAGGACCATTACGTGAAACAAAAATAGCGGTAACGTATTTTGGCTGATCACTTTAAGAAGTTTATTGCCTTTGGATGGGATTACTTCTTTGTGCTCTTCAGGCGGTTTAAGAGTGGTTAAAAGCAGGAACAACATAACTGACGCAAGAATCAATGTTGGGCTAAAATATTCTTGGAAGAAAAACATTGTTCCTCCTCCTATAGTGGCGGCAAGCGCGTAGGTGCCAATCACAGTTAGCGCCATTCCAATAGCCATAATTATTGCGATAACTGAGCGGCGCATCTTTACTGTTAGAAGAACTGCACCTAAAACGAAATAGCCTACCATACCTGTAATTGTTAGAACATTGCTGTCCAAATGGTATGTTGTTAACAAACCTGCGAACGGTATGATGGATGCGCCCAGAAACCACAATATTGTGAAGTATTTCATTATCTTGTTATCTGCATGGGCTATCAGTATGCGTAAGATTGGCGTTAGAAGATACAGTCCTATCAGCATGTAGAGGTACCAAAATTGGTAGTATGGACCTGTTAGTATGCCTTGAACGATTGCATTTGTAGTGATTGCTTGATGTAAAACGAGAAAGTCATATGCAAAGTAAATGGCTCCCCAGAAGATGAATGGTAACCCAATTCTAGCCCATCGTTTCTTGAAAAAAACACTGAGGCTTTCATTTTTTGAAGGCTGAAGCAGAAGAGCACCAGTTAACATCACAAACAATGGAACTCCTAATCGTCCCAAACTTTGGTAAATATCCACAGTCCACCAACGTACGATTTCTAATTGACCCATTTGTTGAATGGTTAAATCGTTAGCAGCATGTAGCAGGATTACGCCTACTATGGCTATTGTTCGGATAAGGTCTACGGGAATAGAGAGTCCTCTCTCTGGAGTTAATTTCTTTCCCTGCTGCATAACATGTCTACATTTTGCTTCTTTTCGCTAATAAGGCTTAACGTAATTGCTTTCTTCTTAGGAAAAAACCGCTGCGACCAATAATGCGATTGATTTAAAGTCGAAAAATTGATTTTCAACTTCAGTTATTTCTGACCAATTTTGTTGCAGTAAACAAGTACTTTTATAAGTTATTTGCTAGGCAAATACTCTATATCACGCTTAAGGGCGCTTTTGATTGGAAGGGCAGAGTTTGGATTCAAGTAAGAGGCTTGCTATTCCAGACGACCTTATCCGCACCTTAGCCCTTTTTTTGGTCGTACTTCTGCATGCATCAAATGAAGCTTTGCAAGCATCTTCTGTGCCAGCGGCTTACTGGTGGACCGCTGTCGTTTACAAAAGCGTGTCTTTGTCTTGTGTGCCGCTGTTTGTAATGTTAAGCGGGGCTCTGTTGCTTCAGCCTGCTAAACTCGATGAACCAATTCGCGTGTTCCTCAAGAAACGATTAACCCGTATTGGATTAGCTTTTGCTTTTTGGAGTGCAGTGTATCTTGCATGGAGTTTTTTCATTACCCAAACTCCAGTTACATTGAGCAATATTGGTCTAGGAATAATCCGTGACCTGTTTACGGGTGCTTATTACCAGTTCTGGTTTATTTACCTGCTAGTTGGCCTTTACTTGATTACGCCGATCCTAAGAGTCGTGATAGCTAAGGGCGACCCCAAGATTATTCGATACCTAATTCTGCTCTGGTTCATAGGTGTCGCTATTGTGCCTCTTGCACAATTTGCCAGTGGCAACACCTTAAACACCGCTGTCTTCTTAATCGGCGGATTCATCGGCTACTTTGTACTAGGCATATACTTGCAGACCATAAAATTGCGGTCTGCTTTGCTTTACGTTTTATTAATTTTAGGTATTGCTTCAACAGTGTTTGGAATTTGGCTCATGTATTACCCATTAAATACCTTAGGACAAGGCAACTTCTTTTTTGGGTACCTTACAATAAACGTAATCGTAGGGTCAGTAGCTCTGTTTTTGATTCTGCTAAAGTTTCGTCCAGATTGGCCAGGAACTAATCACAAGGTATCCAGCAAAGTTGTTCAAGCCATTAGCAAAAACACTCTACCTATTTTCCTGTTTCATGTAATAATTTTAGAGACATTCGAAAGAGGCTTGCTCGGATTCAAACTAAGCTTTTCCACGTTAAACCCAATTATTGAAATTCCATTACTCGCCATGCTTACTTTTTTCATCACTTTAGGTTTAGTTTTGTTAATGAAAAAAGTGCCTGTTCTCAGAAAACTGATAGGGTAACAATCTATGATGAATTTGAAGTGATTGCCTTATAAATTATGTTGGCAATTATCTTCGCACCGTCACTGTTGGGGTGGAGGCCATCCGTAAAATATTCAGGATGATTAAGCAAAGGCGTGTAAACATCTATTAAATGTACGCCAGTCTGATTTGCTACTTCTTGTATGCGAGGAATTACTCCTTGCACATAACTGTCGATGTTTACTCCGAGTGTGTTGTTAAATATTGGGGGCGGCTCTACCAGAAAAATTTGTGGTTTACTGCTTATTGCCTGTATGCTTCGTATCATTATCTCGTAATTTGGCACGAAATCGCTAATTGATGAATAAACGTCTGGGTGGGCGTCGTTGGTTCCAAGCATTATAATAACGGTTGTCGGCCCAAAAGCTTTGGCATTTTTGAATTCATGTTCAAAAAAGTATGGTTCGGTAGAGTCGAAAATTACTGTTGAACCACTAAAACCAAAATTACATACAACTGAAGCATTGCCCATCAGCTTCTGCAGGTCCTCTGGATAGCCTGTCAACTCAGTGATGCTGTCACCAAGGCATGCAACACGGGCTAATTTGCTATCACCACTGGTGCTTGCAAGATTTTGTGAAAAAACCACTATTAAACCTAAAGCTAAAATTAAGATAGCTATGCCAACTCCTGCGATTTTCTTATTTTTTGTGTTCATTCTGATCTTTGACGTCCGAGTCATTTATTGACCTATGGTTTGTTAACCGAAAGGTTGATGTATAGAAGTTCTTTTGCTTTGCGGTTTTAAACGTAATTGTTTGGTGAAGTCTTTTTAAGCAGTCTAAACTATAGCAACCTTTGAGGGAAAAAGTTTATGGAACGTGCCAAAGTCGTTAAGAAAGAGATACTTGAAAGAGACATGCATTTTCTAGCTGTTTGTGTAGAAGCAAAAAACTCATGCATGATTATGCTTAGCGAAAAAGAAGATAAACTTGGGACCTTGGCAATTGCGGTTCCCAAAGGCAAAGACACGGTTGGAACTGCTACTTCGTCAGTGCTTTTAGGTGACAAAAATGAAATTTCTGCAAGAATGTTTGCTGAATATGTTGCATCAAAAAAAGGAAAAATCGCCATGGTTTCCGTTTACTTAGATAAAATAGGTGAGATACAAGCGCAAGAATTCTTCATGCATCTTGTTGATAAACTTATCAAGTCCGAAAACCAGAAGGAACCAATCGCAACCTAAAAATCAGCCATTTCCAGCCTAATCTAAACCGTGAAAACCCAGATGATTTGTAAATTAACAAACATTGATTTCCAAGACATCTTGACGGTAGTGAATGATGCTTCAACAGTTTACAAAGGAAAAATCCCAGCGGACAGGTGGAAAATTCCTTACCTGCCAGAGCAAGAGCTTAAAGAAGAAATCCGAAGAGGAGTACAATTTTATGGCTTAAAAGAAAAAGGCGCGTCGATTGCTGTCATGGGGATACAAAGGGTCAACGATGTCACATTAATCAGGCATGCCTACGTTTTGACAAGTCACCAGCGAATGGGATTCGGCGAAAAACTACTCACCTACCTGCTCAGTTTAGTTCAAACATCAAAGGTTTATGTTGGAACTTGGGAAGCGGCAGGTTGGGCAATAAAGTTTTATGAGAAACATGGGTTCTAACTGGTATCGAAAGAGGAAAGGAATAAACTCTTAAAGAAGTATTGGTGCATTCCTGAGCGACAAATTGAAACATCTGTGGTACTGGAACTAAAAAGGCAACTTCAATGAAACAAACTCTTCTCTTAAAAGTCAACCCAGAAAACCCTAACCCAGCAAGAATTCAGACTGCAGCACAAATTATTCAAAATGGCGGTTTGGTGGCTTTTCCAACTGAAACCGTTTACGGATTAGGCGCAGACGCCCTCAACACGACTGCGGTTTTAGCACTTTTTGAAGCCAAAAAAAGACCCTTAGATAACCCACCAATCATACATATAGCAGACGCACGCGAAGTTTACAAATTAGCACAAGAGGTTCCTGAAAAAGCTGAGTTGATTATGAGAGAGTTTTGGCCGGGTCCTTTAACGCTGATTTTTAAGCGTTCTAGCATAGTTCCAAACGTGACGGTGGCGGGTTTAGATACCGTTGCAATTCGGATGCCAAAACATAAAGTCGCGCTCGCATTAATCAAACAAAGCAATTGTCCCATTGCTGCCCCGAGCGCAAATCTGGCAGGCAAACCCAGCCCAACAACTGCGAAGCATGTTTATGAAGATCTCAACGGAAGAATCGATCTCATCCTTGACGGAGGACGAACCACTATCGGTGTCGAATCCACTGTTTTAGACTTAAGCGTTGATCCTCCAATGGTTCTTCGTCCAGGTGGAACGACATATGAAGCGCTAAAACAAGTTCTCGGCAACGTGCAGCTTCACCCTTTTGTCGAAGCAGAAAAGGAACTGCCCCTAGAAAAGATAAAATCTCCAGGAATGAAACATAGACATTACGCGCCAAATGCAGAAGTCATTTTGGTTGAAGGAACAGTCTCAGCTGTCAAAAACAAAATACAAGAACTAGCTAACGCATATGCACTTAAAGATGCAAAAGTGGGCATTTTAGCTACAGATGAAACTCAAAAATCCTACAAAGCCGCCGTAGTTAAGTCTCTTGGCAGCCGATTCAATTTGGCAATTATTGCACAAAACTTATTTCGTCTATTGAGGGAAGTTGACGCTGAAAAAGTTGATGTCATTATCGCTGAAGGTATTCCTTCTGAAGGAATGGGCTTAGCTGTAATGAATAGGCTTCGCAAAGCATCAGGCTACCGCATAATTAAGGCAGAATAGCTAATTTTATCTGTAAACTCGCATGAATAACCTTAATTCGTAAGTTAGCTATGGTATTGGCTGTTAGGAAAAATTTATATTTAAATATTTGATTGTTGAATTCGGTTATTATTCAAAAACAAAAACTTGGTGAAATTATGTCTCAAGGTGGAGGAAACATTCCAGTTCTAGTATTAAAAGAAGGCACAGGGCGATCAACAGGTCGCGAAGCGCTAAAAAACAATATCATGGCGGCAAAAATAGTTGCTGAATCAGTAAAAAGCACGCTTGGTCCATGCGGTATGGATAAAATGCTTGTTAACAGCATGGGCGATGTCGCTATAACTAATGACGGCGCAACCATAATGAAAGAGCTTGACATTCAACATCCAGCAGGAAAAATGCTCGTTGAAGTTGCAAAAGCTCAAGACAACGAAGTTGGCGATGGAACAACAACTGCAGTGATTTTAGCGGGAGAATTACTTTCTAAAGCTGAAGGTTTGGTTGACAAAAACGTTCATCCAACCGTTATTATTGAAGGTTTTAGGAAAGCAAGTGAGAAAGCTCAGGAAATTTTGGATAAGATCGCGATTCCCATTTCATTTGATGATGACAAAACTCTGAGGGATATAGCAATTACATCCCTATCTAGCAAAGGCATTAACGTTGCAGAAGACCACTTTGCAAAAATCATCGTTGAAGCGGTCAAACAAGTAACAGAAAAAATAGATGGCAAATACGTATCAGACATTGACCTAATAAAAGTCGTTAAGAAACATGGAAAAAGCCTAGATGAAACAGAACTTGTCAAAGGTATGGTCATCGACAAAGAAATTGCAAGCTCACAAATGCCAAAAATCATTGAAGGTGCCAAAATCGTTCTCTTGAACGCGAAGATGGAAATTGAAAAGACAGAGTTTGACGCTAAAATAAACATTGAAAGTCCAAATCAAATGCAACTTTTCCTCGACGAAGAGGAACGCATGCTCAAAGAGATGGTTACTTCAGTTACAAAAGCAGGCGCCAACGTTGTTTTCTGCGAAAAAGGCATAGACGATATGGTTCTGCATTTTCTAGGCAAAGCTGGAGTTCTAGCCGTTAAAAGCGTAAGCAGTAGCGACATAGAAAAATTGTCCAAAGCTACAGGAGCACAAATAGTTGCAAACGTAAAAGACATTAAAGCTGACGTTCTTGGCAAAGCTAAACGTGTTGAAGAAGTAAAAATCGGCGACGATAAACTTCTATATGTTCGAGAAGCCAAAAATCCCAAAGCTGTGACAATCGTCATCAGAGGCGCATCTAACCAAGTCATCGATGAAGCAGAACGCTCACTACACGACGGCTTAAGCGTTGTACGCAATTCAATTGAAGATGGCAAAATCGTTGCTGGCGGCGGCGCACCAGAAGCAGAACTAGCCAAAGGTCTACGCGCTTACGCAGTTAAAGTCGGCGGACGAGAACAACTAGCAGTAGAAACATATGCAGATGCAGTTGAAGCAATCCCACTCACGTTAGCAGAGAATGCAGGCTTAGATCCCATAGACATCATGGTAGCACTCCGAGCGCAACACGAGAAACCTGACAGCCAATACTTCGGAATAGAAGTCTCAACAGGCAAAATAAAAAACATGAAAGACCTACTAGTCCTCGAGCCACTTCGCGTGAAGCAACAAGTAATAAAATCAGCCACAGAAGCAGCAAACATGATATTGAAAATCGATGACTTAATCAGCATCAAAGGCGGCGGCAAAATGCCCCCAATGCCTCCTGGAGGAATGGGAGGTATGGGTGGAATGGGTGGCATGGGCGGAATGGGCGGCGGAATGCCCTACTAAAAACCCAAACTCTTCTTCTTTTTTCATTTTTTCAAAAAAACTTTTTCGTAGTTTTTGTTCTATTTGTTTTTAAGTAAACTTATTATTCAAATGCATAGACATTATTCCGTGTCTTGGAGACCTGCAATGAAGCATGTTAAGATTAATGCATTCGATTGCCCTGACGCCTGGTTCAAAACATTAAACCAAATTTGGAAAGAAGGCGAAAACTTCAATGTAGGTTACGGTTCTGAAGTAACTGAAACCAAGAAACTCAACTTATCAATCGAAATTACAAGTCCAGAGAATCGACCGCTTGTCGCTGATAAGGCACCTTGCGACATGAAGTATGTTCAGTGGTATGCCTTGAGGTATTTGTGGTGCGGAGAAGGAAAACAAGATGAAACTTACACCTATGGAAGCAGGCTAAGGGAACCTGTTGACCAAGTTGAAGAAGCCATCCAGCGTTACGCAAAAGAGCAAAATGACCGACAAATAACAATGGTAGTAAGACTGCCAGAAGACATCAAGCTATTTCGTCCAGGCACCACTGAACGTCATGAACCTCCTTGCCTGAGCCTTATTGACACAGAAATCCTTGACGGCAAAATGCATTTAACATGCTATTTCCGTTCGTGGGATGCCTATGCTGGTTTGCCAGCCAATATAGCGGGTTTGCAGATGTTTAATGAGGCTTTTGTTTCTGAAATTAACGAGCGAGCCAATCTCGGTTTGAAAACAGGCAAACTGATTTTTCACTCCAAAAACTGCCATATTTACAAACGCCAATTTAACTTAGTCAAGGAACTTTTGGAGCCCAAGGATAAAGCCGGCAGAATGGCTATGGGCATGCAAGAAGCCAAAAAAGAGTAATCGGCGAGTATTTTGAGTGACAGACTAGTTCGTGTGAGTAAGTGGGAAGAGTTTAAGCGTTTAGTGAACGAGTTAAAACCTGATTCGATAGTTTACAATATTGAGCAAACTGGCATTTCAAAAACCCGAGAGTTCACCAGCCTACGGCTTATAATCCCAGCCAAAAACTATTATGTTTACGTAGATTTCCCCAAAGGTGATTCGTTAAGAGAAACGGGGATTCCAATCCGCAAAGATGCAACTGGAACACGCTGCATTGAAGATGACGAGATAAGAAATTTCCTTAAAAGAGAGCTTGGCGACAAATTGCCCGTCTATTCTTATTGGATAACCTGAATGCTACTTTATTGTTGGGTAGCCGAGATTTGTCCAGCGGTCATGCCACCAAGAACATTGCTTACATCGGTAAAGCCGTCTTTTCTATCAGCAGACAAAAATAGCACCTTCCTACAAAAACAACAGCAAGAATATTGATTTATTCCTTTCCAAAACCAAATTTTATAGCCATCATTTCAACTATATAATTAGGGAGAAAGCATGAGTCACACTGCAACTTGGAAAATCCTTGAGGACCTGATGATAGAGCTTAAGAAAAAAGAGGTAACCATACCACCGAACGTTATTAATGATTTGAGAAGCGCCAAACTTATGATTAAAATTTCCGAATCAGCCGGCAGCACAGGCGATGTATCCCAAAAAGTGGAAGAATACCTCGGATATGTTGAATCATACCTTATCAATGAAGCACAAAAAACGTTTGGCTCGGAAATCGTTGATCAGTGGCTTAGGCGTTTAGAAGATGCTACAGCCGAAACCAGTGAAGAAAAAACGGAAGAAAACAAGTTCATCACCAATGTTCCCAGAGACCAAAAATGGATTCGAATAGAACCAATCAGCAATCTACCGACAGAGCGAATACAACAAATCGCCAAAGAAAGCAGCCTCTCGGTCAACCCTCAAAAGGATGGACGCCTAGTAGTCTACGGTCAACCCGAAGCTATCAAGGAATTTCTCAAAAAAATGACGACAGAAGCAAACAAAAAATAACTTTAACCAACGAATTAAATGGCTGAATTTTATTTCTGAATGCTCTTATTCACAAAAAAAGTAACTTTATTAGAAAATGAATTATAAGGGTTTGATTAAATTAGATATATAAAATAGGGGTAAGTCATGAAATTTGCTGAAGTTGCTATCCTTCTAAGAGAAATTGTTGATAGGTGCCCAAGCCTAGACGGAGCCACTATCGCGTTGATTCCGCAGAAAGCGATGTATCCACTCTATCAAGGATACCACATTAACATTAGAGCAAACATTACTAAAGAAAGCATGAGTTCACTACGAAAAATAGTTGAAGGGCACGACTTAGTTATGCAGATAAAAGTTGATTCAGTCATAATCTACGAGACCCGATCATAAGAGCATTTTTTGTTTCGATATGTTTTTTACGATAAATCGCTAGTGCAGTACTGGGACCATTTTGGTGAAACTCAAGGGCTTCCAAAAATTAACTTTAACTGACAAAGCACTGGAAATGTGGCTTAGCGCACTGCAGATTGGGGCTCCAAAAGTCGCAGTTGTTTCTTTGCATGATGCGTTAGGTCGTGTTTTAGCAGAAGATTTAGTTGCTAGGGAGGCTTTGCCTAGGTTTGATAAATCCGCCATGGATGGATATGCCCTAAACTCCGTCGATTCAACTGGTGCTTCACAGTTTAAACCAGCGACTTTTCAACCAACCGAAAAACAAGAATTAACCAGCAAGCAGGCCAAGCAAGTTTGGACGGGAAATCCTATCCCAAAAGGCGCAAACGCTGTGGTCATGATTGAAAACACCAAAATGCAGGACGGGAAACTGGAAGTTTGGAGTCAACTTGCGCCAGGCGAAAATGTTTCTAAGACAGGTGAGGACGTAAAAAAAGGCTTCATCGTTGCAAAGGCTGGCGTTCGAATTAATCCCTACCACATTGGGTTGGCTGCTGCATTAGGTTATAGCCAATTAAAAGTCGCTCAGAAACCGAAAATCGGGATTTTAGCCACTGGAAATGAGCTTGCAGAAGTGGGCACTGAACTTTCTGGAAACCTCATTTACGATTCAAACAAAATTATGATTTCAGCTGAATGCAGAGAACTTGGTGCAGAAATCTCAGACTTCGGCATAGCCAAAGATAATGTAGATGAAATCGCCGCTAAAATCAAAAAAGCCTTAGAAACGCAGGATGCTGTAATCACAACAGGTGGGACAAGCGTTGGAGGATTAGACTTAGTGCCTGATGCCGTTAACAAGCTTGGTAAACCTGGCGTAATTGTTCATGGCGTCGCACTTAGGCCGGCAATGCCGACTGGTGTTGCTATCTCGAAAGGCAAGCCTGTTTTGATTTTATCAGGTAACCCTGTGGCTTCAGTAATTGGTTTTGAAGTGTTCGGCAGACCAATGGTTTGCAGAATGCTTGGAATGAGTAAAACAGAACTAAGACCAATGTTGAAAGCGGTTTTGGCGAGAAGGGTTGCTAGTGTTCTTGGAAGAAAAACCTATGTCCGAGTCAAAGTAACCCTGAAGGATGGGGAGTTTTATGCTGAGCCAGTTAGTGCAAAAGGTTCAGGATCAATATCTACCATGACGCAGAGCAACGGGTTTGTGATTGTAGATGAAAACCGGGAAGGCGTCACTGAAGGCGAAACGGTAGTTGTGCACATGTTTGGCGGTGTGGAGGTTGAATCCTGAGTGTTTAGGAAGCTTATGACGTTTGATGAAGCACAAAAAGCAATTGGAGACCAATTCAAACCTGTATTTTTAGGTGAAGAAGAAACAGTGCTGCTTGAAGCTTACAATCGCGTGCTCAACGAAGACATAGTTTCAACGCTTGATATCCCGCCGTTTAACCGTTCAACCGTTGATGGTTACGCCGTGAAAGCCGAGGACACTTTTGGAGCAGACGAAAACCAACCTGCAATTTTGAAGGTTTCTGGAATGGTGAATATCGGCGAGCTACCGAAGGTGGTTTTGGTTAAGGGTGAAGCTGTCGAAATAGTAACTGGCGCACCAATTCCTGAAGGTGCAGATGCAGCGGTAATGGTTGAAGACACTGAGAGAGAGGGGGACGAACTGCGTGTCTTCAGCGGTGTCAACGTGAATGAGAATGTTATGAAGAAAGGCTCTGACCTGAAGAAAGACGCTCTAGTGCTGAAAAAAGGGCAAGTTCTGGGCTCTCCAGAGATAGGTGTTTTAGCCGCTTTGGGCTTAACTAAGGTTAAAGTCCTAAAAATACCAATAGTAGCGGTTTTGTCCACAGGCGGTGAAGTAACTGAGCCAGGAAAGCCTTTGCCAGCAGGAAAGATTTATGACATTAACGCTTACAGCCTAAGTACTGCAGTAATTGAAAGCGGAGGCAAACCTGTTTACTTCGGGGTTGTTCCTGATGATAAAACGGCTTTATCGAAGATTATGCACACTGCTTTGGCTTCATCAGATATGGTGATTACTTCAGGAGGCGTCTCCGTTGGTCCACATGACTACACTCCGCAAATTTTTGATTCTCTAGGGAAGCCTGGAATAATTGTTTACGGCATTTCAGTCAAACCTGGCAAACCCACAACCGTTGGGTTTGTTGGAGATAAACCTGTATTTTCGCTACCCGGTCACCCCACATCTGCATTGCTCATATTCTATTTGCTTGCTAGGCCTCTAATTCAGCGGTTAGCTGGCAGAGCAGTAGCTCCAATGAAAATGGTGAGGGCTTTTGCAGGGTCACGGATGTTTAGTGCTAAAGGTAGACGAACGTTTGTCATGGTTAAGTTAGAATTTGACAAAGATTGTCGGTTGCTTGCTGAACCTGTGGAAACCGGAGCTTCTGGAGCAATCACTACTTTGGCTAACGCTGATGGATTTGTTGAGATTCCAGAAAATGAACAATTTGTAGATGCAAATTCCGAGGTCGCAGTTGTTCTTTTTCGCAGTTCTGGTAAAGTTTAAGGTGTTTTTCTTCTCAAAAAGATGTAAACGCCAAACAGCCATGTGAGCGCAACGAAAGCAATCAGACCTACGCCTAAAAGTGGATTGCTCAATCCTGCTGCAGATAAAGTAAAAATCGAAAAGGCTGAAGCTGCAACAAATAAGACGAACAATAACCATGGAGCCCAGCCCCGTTTTGTAAAAAGACCGAAAGCTACAATTAAACTTAGAATGCCAAGCAAACCTAGCTGAGGAGCAAAATTGCTCAATGGCAGAAAAACAAGAAAGATTATGCCCGTGACTACATAGAAGAGTAATGCTGCTAATTCTATTCGCTTGAAACTTTTCAGTTGGGTTGCTAAAGTCACTTTTGTTCGCCTTTACCCTATGCAGTATAAGAATCACTAATAAATTTAATGTATCTTGCTTGAGCGAAAGAGTTTAGAGCATCTTAAACAAAATACGAAGCAAGGATTGAAATTGCCTAATGAGTTACCTTGAATTGTATACTTCACAAACAAACGTTTTCAGCGGCATGCAAAAATCATTCGAGAAATCAAAATACGTTATTTTCGGCGTTCCCTTTGATTTGACAAGCAGCTATAGGACGGGTGCAAGATTTGGACCTAACTCGATTAGACAAGCTTCTCTCAATATTGAAACCTACAGTTTCCGTAGCGGAATTGGCATCGAGGATTTAGCAATCTATGATGCCGGAGACTTGCATGTTTCACCCGACGCCGCCAAAACGGTTGATATGACCCGCCTTGTGGTTGAAGATATTTTAGCCGCTGGCAAAATGCCCGTGGTTTTAGGTGGCGAACACACCATTACACTTGGGGTTGCCAAAGGTTTGGGAGCTAAAGTAGCGAAGACAGCGGTGGTAAGTTTTGATGCTCATTTAGATTTGCGAAGTGAATTCTTGGGCTCTTCGTTATCTCACACGACATTTATGCAGCTAATAAATAAGGAAGTGAAGCCAGCTAAAATAGTTGAAGTGGGAACCCGCGCAGTTTGCAAAGAAGAATTGGCTTACGCCAAGAAGGCAGACGTAGAATTTTTCACTTCTCAAGAAATCATCAAAAAGGGATCAGAACAGATTGCTGAACAGTTAAAAGAGAAGCTAGCCTGTTTCGACAACTTGTACTTGACAGTAGATATGGATGTGCTCGATCCAGCGTTTGTTCCTGCAGTGCAGAATCCTGAGCCTGAAGGAATAACTACACACGACCTGCTGGACCTTGTCTGCGTATTATGCGATAAACGCGTGATAGGCTTTGACGCGCTGGAGATTGCGCCAATTTACGACCAAGGAATATCAGCAGCAGTAGCAGCAAAAGTAATGTTCGAAATGCTATGCCGACTGGAAAAATCAAAAACTAAGTTTTAAAACAAAAGAGCAACCCAAAATACAAAGAACAAAAACTGCACAAAAACTGTCAATAACTGATTAGGGACACTATAAACCAACCTGTCTTTTCCTTTTTCTTCTGTTTTCTTCCTTTTTCTTACATTTTTTACAGATTCTTACATTTTCTTACATTTAAAGCCGCAACCTGCAAACAAAACAAGCCCTAAATTCAAAAAGCAAACTGAAACACAAAACACAAAAAAAGTGAAACACACATGTTTTAAGACACGCACTCTATCAAAAAAGGTCAGCATTGGATTCTTATATTTTAACCCAACATAATGGTACTTGAAGGTCTCTGTTTGGCTAAGGATCAGCACTTAACTATCTTTACAATCGGTCATTCCACTAGAACAATTGATGAGTTTGTTGAGTTGCTTAAAACCAACGGCGTCACCATGCTTGTAGATGTTCGAACAGTTCCTCGTAGCAGACATAACCCCCAATTTAACAAGGAAACCCTTCCAAACACTTTCACATCCTACGGCATAAAATACATTCACATGCCAGACATCGGCGGCTTACGCCATCCAAAACGTGACTCCATAAATTTGGCATGGCGAAACAGCAGTTTCCGAGGCTACGCAGACTACATGCAAACCCAAGAGTTCACCGACAACCTGCTAAAAATCATCGCGCTTGCACGGGAAAACTGTTTGGCGTTGATGTGTGCTGAAGCCTTGCCCTGGCGGTGTCACCGAAGCCTAATCTCAGACGCATTAGTGGTACGGCACATAAAAGTAGAGCACATCATAAGCGCAACCAGCCGTCTGAACCACGAACTCAACGAGATGGCGCATGTAGAAGGAAACCAAATCACCTACCCCTTATTTGCGAAGGAAACGCCTCAAAGAAAACTTGGAGATTTCGGGACTTCTTAGAAAAACGATTTCACAAGCAAAAATTGTTGCTCTGCACTGATTTTCTTATTTGTAGAAACAGGCTGTGTTTAACTTGAGGAATCCTCGTGTCTTTTGGGCAAAGCTTATATTTATAGTTAGAAATACATAACGTTAGAAATATATAACATTGCGGTGATAATCATGCAAAGAGTCAAGCAAACCAAGTCTTTGCTACAAAACTCAGGACAATATAGAACGCAAGGAATGAGAAAAGCGTTATCTGGATTTCCAGGTTTTTTTGGCTTTATCGGTTTTGAAGCCTTTCAGGCGTTCGAATACCACAACGCTTGGTATCTGTTTTTCTTCTGTTTTTTTGTTATTTTTTCGGAGTTTAGACAGTGGAAAGATGAACTCAAATGGTTGGGGCTCTTGGGATTGACAGGTTTAATCCTGGCTCCACTTGGAATTATCGGCGTAATAAGGGTGTAAAAGCGAATGAAAATAAACCTAAATCAAAGATATTTCGGGTTTTTTGGGTTCGCCGGTTTTTTAGGACTCATTTCCGGACATTACTATTTGTACATGCTCTTTATGTTGTTCTTCTTTTTCGCTTATGCCAGACCAACAACCAAAGAAGGAACAATCTTGAGCGATGAACGGTGGGGAAAAAACGTTACCCAAGCCTCGAGAAACGCATTTTTCGTTTTTCTGATTCCCACTATGTTTAACATTGCATTTTTAAGAACTTTCGATAGTTTCTTCCTGGTTTCTGTCGCGATCCCAGTTGCAGCTCTGCTGAGCTTTACGGTGTCATTTGTCTATTATGATTTGAGAGGAGACTAAAACATCCCGTTTAAGACTCGGATGAAAGAGTTGAGAGAAAAAAATCATATTACACAGGAGCAACTTGCTCAAAAAGTAGGTGCAAGAAGAGAAACAATACTTTTCTTAGAGAAAGGCAAGTATAACCCTTCGCTTAAGCTAGCGCATGATGTAGCGAAAGCCTTGGGTTCCAAGATTGAAGACGTTTTCATTTTTGATGAAGAATAAGTGTTTAGGCGTCATTTTTTCTGAGCTTCGCTATGAAGAAGCCGTTGCATTGATGAATATGCGGGTAAAGCCTTTGGCATTTTGTTAGTTCTCGCAATCCAGGCAACCCGATCTTAGGCTCAATTTCCGCTAAGGCAAATTCTGGATGTACCTTTAGGAACCGCTCAATTATCATTTCGTTCTCTTCCATTGTTATGCTGCAGGTAGAATAGGTTAATGTGCCGCCTGAGGCTACTTTCTCTGCGCAGCTATCAATCATTTTCCACTGGATAGCCGCCATTTTCTCAACTGATTTAGGACGAAGTCGCCATTTCGCTGAGGGTTGTTTGGCAAAGATACCTGTGCTTGTGCAGGGCGGGTCCAGAATCACCAAATCAGCTTTTACATCAAATGGTAATGTAGCACATGCGTCAGCGTTTACTGGCTGAGCAATTTTGGTTCCCATTCGGGCGGTCTCTTTTTTCCACACTTTCATTCTTCGATTTGAAAAATCCACCGAGTAGATTGCGCCATTATTCTGCATTAACTGGGCTAAATACGTAGTTTTCGCTCCTGGTGCAGCACAAACATCGAACACTGTGTTGCCTGGCTTGGGGTCTGCGGCTTCTGCAGCGAAGCAGCTTGCTTTGTCTTGTATGTAGAATAAGCCTTCTTTGTAGCTGAGTAACGTGTTTAATGGGTGTTTCATTTCTACTATTTTGTAGGTGTATTTTAACGCCTGAACTTTTTCTAATTTAACGCCCTCTGCATCGAGTTTCTGTAGGATTTCCTCTTCTTTTGCCGTCAAAGTATTAAGTCGGATATATGTGGGAGGCAGAGTTACACTTCCTTCCAAAAACGCAATTGCCTCATCGCGTCCCATAAGTTTGTAACAGTATTTTACGAACCATGAGGGATGAAAAGTCTGCAAGCTAACCCTCTCCACCTCAGTCGCAGACTTCAAAATCGGCTTCAACTGACGTGTAAGCATAAAACCCAAAAACGGCTCAACCTCACGGAGATTTTCCCATCCGAGAATTGCCCTACCTAAACTGGCGATTTGAGATGCTTCTTGAATGTTAATTTTCACCCAATTTTTGGTAACGCGGGTTTGGTAAACATAGAGCCGAAGGAAAGATTGGATGCCTAAATTGTACTCACTAATTTTTTTGGGAGACACTATTGTGTTGACGAATTTGTCTATGAGATTTTTTCGCCTTGTTGTTTCAACCACTAATCCGTAGGCGTACCGTATGGCGTTTGAATCTTTTACATTGAGCTGCTTGACGGTTCTTGCTAGGGCTAAGCGTTCGCTTAGTTTTTCCTTTTCCATCCAGCTTAGAGTTTCTATGGCGATTGTCCAGGCATCTTTGATCAATATTTTTCACGCATTAGAACAGATGTGAAGCTTGTAAATAAGAATTCGAATTGCACTTCAGTTTTTTTATGGAACAAATCAAGAAGGTCAAAAGAAGAAAGAACATATCATCTGACTACTGTACATCAAACTGTACTACATACTGTATCAACTCTTGACCTATAGAGTCAACTTGTGAGAGAAATAGAAAGAACATCGAAACTTTTCAAAAACCGCCAACTGCGAATCAAGTCAAAAGCAGAAGAAGGGTGCACCATGTAGGTTTATTCTTCTTTCTGAAGTTTAGAAGTAGGATGCGGTGCTAATTCCACAGTTACTAAATTGCCAAAGAAGTAGAGGAGGTTCGTTCTGGTTTTTCAATGGTTATCGCTTGTGTTTCTTGAAGTAAACCAACAAACCAGCAGACGTTATTATGAAAGCCAGTACTGGAATTGTCCAAGATGGAAACTCCGGAATCGTGGGTGTTGGAGAAGTTGAACTTGTTATTGTAGAAGGCGTTGATTGAGTTGAAGTAGGTATTGGGTTAGCTGGTGGACTTGAGGAAGATGCTGAAACGGAGCCATCTGGTATGCTTATTGTTAAAGGAGTATTCCAACCGCTTGATTTGCCATTAAAAACTTGGGTAGTTCCCATAGGGATGCTTGTATCTCCAGGGGGATAATAAGGAACTGTGGTGAAATAGCCTATTTCCGCTATTACCGTTATGTCTACTTGACCGCCAACTGGAATGTTATCCTGTATCTTGAAGGAGCTGTATGAGCCGTTTTCCGATGCAAATCCTAAATCAACTATGGTGTATTGAGAACTTGATGCAGGATAAATCGTTGATTGGCTCCATTCATCACTGAAATGTCCTTTTTCAGCCACTTGATAGTATAAAGCGTTGCCATTTGCGTTGGCTTGGTTGAAAGGCTGATTCGTAACAATGACTTCTATTGTGTCGTTTAGGTATATGTTGACTATGTTTGTTCCAGTGTATGGATCGGTTGTGGTTATTCTATAAGATGAATTGACATATCGCAAATTGAACTGTGGAAGGGAGGGTGTGGGTATAGGCACAGGAGAAGGCGTAGGGGTTGCAGTTTGAGCACTTGCAGGTTTAGCCGTCAACAGAGTTAGACTTGAGATAGCCACTATTAGAATTAGAACTAATGCAAAACTTTTGCTGATACTTCCCATGATAACATCTGGAATGAGCTTCTGATAAAAGGCTTCTCGTAAAGCTCTCTTGACTGATTTTAGTCAAGGTTTCTTGACTGGGTGTTGACACAAATTTTTTGTTCGTTGAAAATACGCAAACACACGTTAAAGATGCGCAAAATCACGTCAAAACAACGCAGAAACACGTCAAATTCCTTCACAACTTCAAAAACAAAAAAGCCGCCATATCCAAGCATTCACTAATCCAAGCCCAACCCAAGCCCAACCCAAGCCCCATCCAAAACGGCAAAGCGCAAAATTGAAGAAAAAGCTTCAAATTCAAAATTTTATTTTTTCAAAAAGGAATTCAGTGTAGTTACTCTCGTTAAAGATGGAATCTTTTTTGTCTCTGCATTTGCAAAGAGCCATGCCTAATTGGTAGTTTTTGTCACTAAGGTTTTTAGTTACAATGTGCCATAATGAAGCCAAGGTTAAACGGGGATGGCGCGCACTCTCTTAGATTACTGTACCAGTGAAAAAGCTAAACCTACTGTAAAAGAAGAAGCTAAAGCGGCAGCTTCAGTCCCGTCATCACCAGTTATTACCAAAACTGAAGAATACTCACAAGAAAAGAAGCCACGCAGTTTTCCACCCATAGCACCCGAAAACCTGCCGCCATCATATTTTGTTTCAGCCTCCTACGATGGACGCCAAAAAAAAGCAGTTATCAAACTTTATGAGCCTGAATCAGGCCAAATCTATTTTTGGTATGACAATACAGGTCACAAACCCTACTGTTTAACAAATTTAAAGAAGAGTGATTTAGAAAAAATCGACCGTCTCGTTAACCATGAAGGCTTTGACCGTTTTGAAGTTCTCGAAAAATATGACCCCTTAAATAACAAAAAAATTCAGGTAACAAAAATAATTGCAAATGACCCCTTAGCAATCGGAGGCAGACCACAAGGCACAATCAGAGACATAATTCCTGAAGATGCCCCCAACGTTTGCAACATACCTTCTGAAGAAGTCAAGGTCTGGGAATCAAAAATAAAGTATTATCAATCGTACATTTACGACCGACAACTACTGCCCGGAATGATTTACGAAATTAAGAATGGCGATCTAATTCCTACAGTTCTTGAAGAAGCAAAAGAGAATCTGAACCAAATAAGAACTCTTTTCAAAGAATGCACCGAAGAAGAACGCGGATACGCTGAAATGTGGGCAACACTGCTGGAGTATCCAGCCCCAAAGTTCAGAAGAGCGGCTTTAGACATTGAAGTTTATTCGCCATTATCCTCAAGAATGCCTGATGCGAGAGAGGGCGCTTGCCCAGTAATTGCCGTTTCAGTTTATGGCTCAGACGGCGTGAAAAAAGTGCTTATTCTTAAGCGAGAAGGAATTCGTGAAGGCAATCAGCATTTAGCTCCAGACATAGACGTAGAGTTTTGCGAAACCGAGCACTACCTGCTTAAAAAAACATTTGATTTTCTATCTGACTACCCGTTTATTTTAACTTTCAACGGCGACGACTTTGACCTCCGCTATTTAGCCCACAGAGCAATGAACTTGGGCTTTAGAAGAAATGAAATTCCAATAGAAGTAGGCAAACGAGTCTGCCTGTTAAGATACGGTGTTCACATTGATCTGTACAAGTTCTTTTTTAACAGATCAGTTCAAATCTATGCTTACAACAACCGATATCGAGACGTAACGCTTGACGACGTAAGCAATGCCCTTTTAGGCGAACAGAAGATTCATCTGGACAAAACGTTCGGAGATTTAACGTATTCTGAACTTGCAGCCTACTGCCTGCGAGACTCAGAGATTACTTACAAACTGACTAGTTTTGACAACGATTCAGCGATGAAACTTATCCTTATTCTAACAAGAATCGCTAGCATGCCAATGGAGGATGTAAGTCGCCAAGGCGTAAGCCGCTGGATACGCAACTTCATGCACCGAGAACACCGAAAAAGAAACATGTTAATCCCCAACGCCGAAGATATTCTTACCAAGAAAGGGAAGACTTCCACAACCGCGGTTATTAAGGGTAAGAAGTACAAGGGCGCTATTGTCGTGGAGCCCACGCCCGGCGTGCACTTCAATGTCGCCGTGATGGACTTCCCAAGCCTGTATCCATCAATCATAAAGGTTTGGAATTTAGGTTATCAATCCATCTGTTGCGACCATCCGGGATGCAAAGGACACATCATTCCAGACACTCAACATTGGGTATGCACGGAAAAACGGGCACTTGAAAGCCTACTTATCGGGTCGCTTCGTGATTTGCGTGTAAAATGGTATAAGAGTCGAGCAAAAGACAAAACTTTGCCCTCTGAACTGAGAAGCTGGTACAACACTACTCAGGGAGCGCTAAAAGTCATTCTGAACGCTAGTTATGGTGTTTTTGGCGCTGACAGCTTTGACCTATACTGCCCGCCAGTTGCTGAAGCCACGGCCGCCATCGGCAGATACTCAATCACGCAAATACTCAAACATGCCGAATCAGTTGGTATCCAGGTTCTTTACGGCGATACGGACAGCCTCTTTCTTAAAAACCCGTCAAAGGAGCAAATTGAAGAAGTTGTCAGCTTTACAGAACATGAATTAAACATGGGCATAGACGTAGACAAAGTCTACCGCTACGCAGTTTTCAGTTCTCGCAAAAAGAATTACCTCGGCGTCTTGGAAGACGGGACTGTTGACGTTAAAGGCTTGACAGGCAAGAAAAAACACATACCAATTTACATTAAAGATGCTTTTAACAAAATGAAAGAGACGCTCGCCAGAGTTAAGAGTCCCGCTGATTTCGAAAAAGCCCGAAAAGAAATTGCAGAAATAATACGTGAACGCTACACAAGGCTGAAACGTAGAGAATGGGCAGACATTAGTGAGCTTGCATTTCATGTTGCATTGGGCGATGAACTCTCAAGTTATACAAAAACCACGCCTCAACACGTGAAAGCTGCAAGAATCCTGCAAGAAAGCGGAAAAGAGTTGCATACAGGCGACTTAATCAGTTTTGTTAAAGTTATTAGGGAACCGCATGTGAAACCTGTTGAGTTGACATCAAGAAACGAAGTTGACGTTGACAAATATATTGCCTATTTGCGTGCCACTTTCGATCAAGTGTTGGATGCCCTAGGCTTAAGTTTTGACGAAATTATTGGCTTGACAAAACTGGAAAGATTCCTTGCATAATTACCAAAATTCAATTAAAAAGCCGAACAAAGTGAAAAGTCCAATCATTCCCGATATAATTATGACCACTTGCCGCTCGCTTAATGGATGATGATAAGTAATTAATGTGGCTAAACTTTTTCTGTGGTCAGATGACAGTTTTTTGCCATCAAAACGTAGGGCTGCTCTTTTGCGTGTAAAGAAAATTGTCAACAATATTAGTGAAGAATTAAAAATGTACGGAATAATCGAAACTAGCAAGCTTAGTTTCAAATCTGAAATGATGGCGAATGATGCAATCGTTAGACCTATGGCGAAAGATCCTGAGTTGCCCACAAATATCTTGCCGTTGTAATTAAAGTAAGCCAAAATTAGCCAAAATAATAGTGGGCCGACCATCAGAATGTAGGAGGATGATAAAGCCATTAGCCCTAAAATGACTATGGCGGGGCATATTGTCTCTAACCCATTTAAGCCGCCTAACATGTTTATGGTGTTTGTTACTATCATAACTATCAGTGGAATAATCAAGAAAATGTATGCATCTCCTAACTGTATTGTTCCAACAAACGGTACTGCTATTGAAGTTCTAATCACGGGATTTTCTAGGGCATAATACATGAGCGGTAGGGCTGCAATTAAGGGCATGAATGCTTTGTAGCGCCATTTCAAATCCATAAAGTCATCTAAAAGGCCCATGAAACCACCAAACAATATGCAAACAGCTAGAGTTAATGCGCCAGAAACACCAAGTACCGAAGTGTCTAACCCTAAATCAAAAACTTTGTTGGAGAAGTAAATCGTAAAAAGATAGATGGTTGTGAATAGGACGTAAACTACGCCTAAACCGTTGGGGATTAAAGGTTGACCAACTTTGTGTTGATCAGGAACCCTTGGAAACACATGGTCGCTTCCTTGTCTTATGAAGTTGGAGTATGTCCTGTTCCTGTCGAGTTTGTGGCCGCATAGTATGCATCCCAGTCAATTGAGTAGATAGCTACTAATGGCACTATTCCTCCGTACTGGAATGGCGATGTATCTAAGCCTCCGATGTAAGCTGTTTTAAAGTAAGTTGGCTGTGTCGCTGTGCTGTAAGGTGAAATAGTGATGCCTTCGCTGGTCCAATGGTTGTCGTATGACACTTCTGCATAGCTCATTAATTCCTCTACTGTGCAGTTTAATCCTTGATCGTTCCAGTCCCATCTTCCTGTTGAGTTATCGGTTTGACCAAAGGTTTTTTCATCTGTCCATGCTGTTGATGGGTTCATGAAGCTTTCATTTATTAGCCTGTTTTCTGCTCCGCCTGAAATTCTTGCCATCCATACCCATTTTCCTTCATCACCATATCCGGCTGGGATTGTAACGTATGATGAGGAGCTACTGCTTGATTGTTCTATCTGAAGGGTAGTGAAGACTAAGATGTAATTGACGCGTCCAGGATTGTCTTTGTTATTGTAGGTGCTTAGCATCTGCATTGCTTGGGTTTCGTTGGCCATGAAGATGAATCCTACGTTTTCAATTTGCGTAGTGTTTTCCGTTGTATTGTCATTTAGTGTTGTGCAGTTTCCAAGGTATGTTAACCAGAAGCCATAGTCCCACCAAGAAACCACTACATTGTTTGAGGGAACATGTGCTTTCACCCAATCTAGCGCGTTAGGCCATGCATCCACAGACGTAGTTAAAGATGAACCGCCTATTGGAAGGCTTGAACCGCTAATTGCTGTAGGTGCGAAAGCTTGGCTGACAGTTCGTGGCAATCCACCGGTTTGTGGCGAGAAAGCTAAGCTTGTTACCAACATCATAAATATTATGAATATTGCTACACCACTGTATTCCTTACTCACTCGTGCCAGTTTCCGTTTTGTTTTTGCAATGCTGCGTGGGCTTTCTTTTAGCAAAGTGTAAAATGGCTTTAGCACTCCCAAAATGCCTATTGCTGCTGCAATTGCGAAGGCAGGTGCAAAAATTGCGAGTAGTCGCACCATTGAAGCCGCGAAATAAAGCGATGTTACACTGAAAATAATTAAGAAAACGTTTCTGTTAGTTGGATTCCTAATTATTAAGTATAAGCCGATAAGGAAGAACAATATGCCAATGCCGAGTTCAATGTAGATGTTTCCCCAAGCTGAAATTTGTTGTTCCGCAACTGAATTAATTATAGGGGCAGTGGCTCTGATGAAGGGGTCGAGAACTGTGTCGAATTTTCCCGCGATTCTGCCAAGGTATCCAGTTACCCACAGGACAATAGCGCCGCCGACAATTACAGCTATTGCCGAAGCCGCTAGTGTTATTTTGGTTTTCGCCGATAAGTTCTGACGCAGTGTTTCTGAAACAAGAAGCAATAGAAATCCTGCAGCTATCGGAAGAACTGCATAAGTAGTTAGGTAACTCAGCGAGATGTATGGGATTTTCGTTGCAATAAATAATCCAAGACCAAACGTTATGCTATAACTAAGTAAAAGTCTTTGACTGTATCTTTTCATTAAAATCATTACGAAAGTGAACAATACGCTTAAGCCAAGTATGTAGTATGCTCCTCCCCAACCTCCGATGAAATAAGCTAATGCGGCACCAGCACTTAATGAGTATAACACTGAAGCACGAATAGATCTATTGTCGTCGATTGCCCTTAGAAACAGAAAAATAAACAGGACAAGACCTAATGTTCCTACAACTTGTGTATCAAAGAATCCCAGAGAGGTTCTTTGGACGATTGAAGGCTCGAGAGCCAAGAGCAAAGCAGCGAATAAACCAACTGTTTTTCCTCCTATGTCCTTGCCCAAGAAGTATATTACAAGACATGAAATTACACCAATGAAAGGAGGTATCAATGAGCAAAACGTCATTAAATCGATGTTTGCGCCAAATAACTTGAATATGTCATAGAGAACGGCGCCTGTCATCGGTGTTGACGGTAAAGAAGTAGCCATGTTGTATCCGTATGGATACCATAGCTGCATGTTGACCCATCCCGATCCAGTATAAGGTGAAAGCAAACCGTAGTTAACCATATGCTGGGTAATACCGAATTGATAGTATGGGTCAAATTCGTTAAGGAGTGCGGTTCCTCCTGATAGATTTTCCCAGCGTAAAGGCAAAATGCGAATGACAAAAGCAACGAAAAGTATTATTGCTAACGCAGACATCGCAATAATTTGACCGTGGCTTAACTGTACGCGTAGTCTACTAAATGGTGCCAAACGGTTACTAAGTTTATCTTTAATTCCTTCCCCCACTTTAAGCCATCTCACAGGTAGTTAATTATGTCCTAAGTTACTTTTCTTAATTTATAGACATTCAACGTTTATTTATGGCTTTCCACAATGAATTAAAATGGCTTGCCATCCTAAGTTAAACAAGCCAACATCTTATTAGTAGAAGATTTGGAAAAAAACAGACTCTTGCAAAGCGTTTTTTCAGGTTTGTATCCTTGTTTCAGAATTCTGCTAAATGAATTTCCTGCTCTTTCGGGTCGAGATTATTGTCTACGTTTAGGTAGAGGTATTACTTCAACATCTAGTGGCAGCAATGAAAGTTTTCTGCTGCATTTTGGGCATTTTCCACCGTTTTGAGAAATAATTTCATCTGGCGGTTTAAGTTCAGTGCCTTCATATAAAATGTGATTGCATCCATGACAAATAACACGTTGCGGCATCCCAAATCCCCCGCTAAATACATTAGTATGGGCTATTTATTGCTTGCTAAAATAATTAGTCTGCAACTGAAACTTACTTGGCAAGCTGCAAGATGTATAAAGCTTATTTTAAGAGAAAGATTATTTGGAGTGTTAAGAGTGGTCTAATAGACTTTGGGAAAATACAGGTTAATCATAACTGAAAAACCCGATGCTGCGAACAGAATAGCCATAGCTTTGGACAATGATGGAAAAGTCAAAAAGATGTTTGACAGTGGCGTTCCATACTATCAAGTATACAGAAACGGCGACATCATTATTGTACCTGCTCTTGGGCATTTATACACCGTTGTAGGCAAAGAAAAAACAAAACGGGAATACCCAATTTTTGATTATCAATGGGTTCCAAGATACTTAGCCGAGCGACGGGCATCAAAGATCCGTGTTTGGCTCAAAGTAATTGCTAAATTAGCAGTCGAAGCAGAAGACTTCGTGGATGCTTGCGACTTTGATATTGAAGGCAGCATCATAGGATACTGCATTCTCAAGTATGCTTGTGGCGGTAAAGAAGAAAATGCGAAGCGTATGAAATATTCTACACTTACACGAGAAGAACTTCAAGAATCATATGCTCACTTATTGCCTCATTTGGATTTTTCACTTGTAGAAGCTGGATTAACACGGCATGAAGTTGATTGGCTTTATGGCATAAACCTTTCTAGAGCCCTAACAACAGCTGTAACAAATAATAGCCGCCAATACGCAACAATAAGCACGGGCAGAGTGCAAGGACCCACACTGAAGTTTTTGGAAGAACGCGAAAAAACTATAAAATGCTTCGTATCCACTCCATATTGGACCATAACCGCCAAAATAAACATAAACGGCACACCTTGTGAAGCGGAATATGAAAAAACTCTCGAAATCAAGCAAGAAGCAAAGAAAATAGTTGATGCTTGTAAAACCAAAGAAGGTCATATAGAAAAAGTATTGGTCGAAGAGTTTGAGCAGAATCCACCTTTGCCCTTTGACTTAGGCACATTGCAAAGCGAAGCTTACAGAGTTTTCCATTACATGCCGATGCGTACCTCAAACATCGCTCAACATCTTTACTTGAATGCACTGATTTCTTATCCAAGAACAAGCAGCCAAAAACTTCCGCCAACAATCGGCTACGAAGCCATACTCAGAAAGCTAAGTAGATTGCCCGCTTATGCACAACAGGCGACTGTGCTGCTTTCAAAACCGACATTGAAGCCACAGGAAGGACAAAAAACTGACTCAGCCCACCCAGCGATTTACCCGACTGGAAATTTGCCTGAAAAACCCCTGAAAGTGGAAGAAAAGAACATTTTTGATCTTGTTGCTAGGAGGTTCATGGCTGTTTTCGGTGAACCCGCAATTCGCCAAATTACTAAAGCAAAAATAAGCATTAACGGGAATTGTTTTGAGATAACTGGAATAAGAACGCTAAGTGAAGGATGGGTAAGGCTTTACAAACCGTATGGTCAATTGAAAGATGAAGTTCTGCCTCCGTTAATCGAACATCAAAATATCTACGTTTCGAAAGTGGTTCTTAAAGAAAATTATTCTAAACCTCCTGCACGATATAACCCGCGGACTTTACTTTTGAAAATGGAAAAAGAGGCAATCGGAACAAAAGCAACAAGAGCAGCAACAATTCAAACGCTATACGACCGCAAATACGTCAATGGCGCAGATAGGCTAGTGGTTTCTGACCTCGGGTTTGAAGTCATAGAAATCTTATCAAAGTATTGCCCAACCGTTGTTTCCCCTGAATTAACTAGGGAATTAGAGGCGAAGATGGAAGAAATTCAAAAAGGACGAGAAACTAAAGAGGCTGTACTGCAGGAGGTTATCGAAATTCTGAAGCCAGTCACATCAGAACTTAAAGAAAAAGAATCAGTTATTGGAAAACAACTAAATCTAGCAATAAAACAGGCGTGGCTAGACGAAAAAGCGGTCGGTCGATGCCCAAAATGCGTTGATGGGAAACTAGTAATTTTGCGTTCTAAAAAAACTGGAAAACGCTTTGTTGGTTGCACAAACTATTTCGAAAAAAAATGTGATGCTGTCTTTCCGCTTCCTCAATTTGGAACAGTTAAGCCATTAGCTAGCGCTTGTGAAATTTGCGGTTGTCCGATAGTGTATGTATTGATGAAAGGTAAGAAGCCTTGGAAGTTATGTTTGAATCCTAATTGTCCCTTGAAAGGAATGAAAAATCAGTGAAATGCAAAATTTGCGGTAGAGATGTTCAGGAGAAAGGATTTTGTAATTTGCATCTGAAAGCTTACATGAATATTGTAGATAAATTGAATGTATGGAACAAAGCTTCAGGTATTACTTGGGACGAGTATTTAGTTGAGATTCAGAAAAATTCATTAACAGGAGAATGGGCTAAAGAAGTAGCAAAGCATCTAATTGAGGAAGAGGACCAAAATGTCAAGTAAAGTTAAGAAGAGTTCATCGTCTCTATCATTTTCGCTGAGCAGGTGGTTTAGAAGAATCTCAACAGGAACACCAACAATAACTGTAGCCGCCATAGCTGGCCTTGCTTATTCGATTTTCATGTTTGGCGGAGGCTTGTTTACTCTTATTAATCATCCTCAACCTTCAGCATACTATAATGGAAAATTCTACTTCCTCTATCCAGGCATAAGTTCACAATTCATCTCAGATACTCTGATCTCAGTGATCTTGTACGCCCTCGGCTTTGTTGGTCTACTGATGATTTATCAAAGTACAAAGAGCGCTTACAAACCAAGGCAAGCGTATATGATGTTAGTGATAGGCGTAGCATTTCTGTTTCTATCGTACTTATTCTTGGAAGGCTGCATCTCCTTCAAAGTAAATAACGGACAGTAATCCACTCTTTTCATTTTTTAAAATTCTGTTACCACGGGTGTCTTTTTAGCTTCATTTTGTAAGCTACGAAATTTGTAAACAAGTGAATTGGCGGCGTTATCAGCAAAACAGTAACGGCCAATTGCCAGTACACGATCATAAGTGGAAGCGCAAACACCAGAGCGCCAACAACAAAGTCAATTTGGTCAACGATTGGAAGTAAACCGCCCGGTGCAATCCCAAGCCTTCTCTTCAAAAACGCACCTGCCAAATCACCTAAGAGCGCCCCTAAAGGTGTTAAGACGATGAATAAAACTGGGAACCCTGGAAAGACCACATACTCAATTGAGCCGACAAACATGCCGATAGCCCAACCGAAAAAGAAACCCCTGAAAGTCTTATTATTTCCGAAAATGCGCTTGCCGTCAATAAAATCTTTGCCGAAATCCATTTTTGCTCCTCCTCCGGCAAGCACTGGCGTACCATTTGCGCAGTATGCTGGAAAAACAAACTTCAATGCTTCAACTATCAGGAGAACTATGTCCATGCGGCGTCAACCATCATCCTTGAAATTCAGCGTCTACTATTCCCCTTTCCAGTATTCTTACATAACAGGTGACTTCTTGAGTATTTTCCCGCGACTTTTCAAGAACCGCCTTAAACGTTTGAAGGTAATCGGTAGGTTTAAGAGCGATTATGTTGTCGGCCCAAAACTTCAAAACTCTTGTTGCCACTGGCCTGACACTACCATTTTCTTGGTCAAAAACGCTTCGCACTTGACTTGTTATTATAACTGGGATTTTTCTGATTTTAACGGTTTGAGCCAAAATAGCTAACTGCCTGTTTAGCTCGCGGTTTATGCTAAAAACTTTCCCCGAAGTTTCAGCTACTTTCGCCCCATATAACGAA
>JBEKGO010000006.1:0-88183 GCA_050012755.1 Bathyarchaeia archaeon | reverse complement strand
GGCTTTTGAAAGGAGTCGACTGCGTTGTTGATGGTTTAGATAATATGGTGACTCGTTACCTCGTCAACCGTGCCTGCGTAAAACTAAAAACTCCCTATGTTTTTGGCGCCGCCATCGGCATAGAAGGCAACATTTCGGTTTTTGCTCCGCCTGAAACGGGTTGCTTGGAATGTTTGATGCCTAACCTCTCCGACAACGACTTGCTAACATGCAGCACCCGAGGAGTGATCGGAGCGACGCCTGGAGTGATTGGCGCCTTGCAAGCTATGGAAACCATAAAGCTGTTGGCTGGTGTAGGGCAGACTTTGAAGGGCAAACTGTTGGTCTGCGACTTCAGCGACATGGACTTCACAACCATAGACATTTCAAAGAGCATTCGTTGTCCTGTTTGCCACGGCGATTTGTCTGGGGTTGCTGGCGGTGAACGGCTGGTTTGGCTTTGCGGAAGAGACACAGCGAATATCAACCCTGAAAAACTAATGCAGCTGAACCTTGAAGAAGCCTACCCAGTCATAAACAAGCAATTTACCGTTCGTTTGAAATCGCGTTTGGCGCTTATGTTCAACTATAAAGAATACGAAGTTAGCCTCTTCAACGGGGGACGCATGCTCATAAAAGGCGTAACGGATGAAAAAAAGGCTTTGGCAGTTTATCGAGAGATACTAAAAAAGCTTGAATCCCATAACTAACTCCGCCCACAAGACTGCAGAAGCTATGGCAACTTGTGCGATTGAAAGTATGGCTCCAACTTTGAGATATTCTTTCAGGCTAAGATTAACACCTCTACGACGCATCATTTCCATCCACATCAAAATAGCCAGCGATCCAAGCGGGAAGAAGTGCGGTCCCAAGTTGTTGCCAATGACATTGCTGAAAATCAAGTTTGTTAAGGTGGACCCAGTTACAGCTGCATGTTGGATGCTGAGCAAACCTAGAATTGTCATTGGCCAATTATTCATGAAGCTTGCACCGACTGTGACAACCATGCTTGGACCAAAAACGCTAAGAAAGGACGGAAGCTTGCTTGTGGCTACCAGCGCAGAAGCTAACAGGTTTGTGACACCAGCTGTTTCTAATCCCTGAACCACCAAAAAGATGCTAAGCATGAACAACACTATATCCCAATTGATTTCTCTCGCTAAACCCACGAGCCCTTTCTTCTCACCGTTTACCGAGCCATTATGCTTCAACGTAAACCAGTAAACCGTAACGAGAAACACTTCACCGCTACAAATCACAAGCGAAACAGGAAACCTATTCAAAGAAGTCAAAATATAGCCAACATCAATTGCAATTAGCGTAGCTACACTTATTTTCAATAAATTGGAAGAGATTGCTGGTTTGCCTTTGGTTAAAGCCTCGGCGGCTGCGATGTCGTAGGTTTTGGGTATTTGTTTTCGGAAAAAGAGATAAATCAACAGCAAGCTGCTTAGGAGAACTACTACGGTGACGGGGCCCATGAAGATCAAGTGGTCAATGAAGCTGTACTTGAAGAAGTCGGCGCTTAAGATGTTGATTGGGTTGCTTGTAATCAACGGCATTGCTGCTGTATCAGCGATTAAGCCTGCAGTAAAAAGGTATGCCAGCCTGCTTTTTCCACCAATGCCAAGGCAGGTGACAACTTCCAATACAATCGGGGTTAGAATTAAAACAGCGCTATCATTTGCAAAAAGAATACTAACCGCCGCAGTTAGCAAAGCAATATAGAAGTAAAGGCGCAAGCCGCTGCCGCCAGCCAACTTCACAACCCGCAAGGCAGCCCACTTAAAGAAGCCCATAGCATCCAACGTCACGGACAATGCTATGATACCAAGAAACGCCAACGCTGCATCCCAAATATTTAGGAAGGACTGCGCAGCCTGCCCCAAACTAACTGTGCCAAGCAAAAGTGAAGCAGTCGCCCCGATTCCAGCTGCGTACCCAAGCCGCAAGCCGAACGGGCGCTTAATCATCAAGAAAAGCGTCACTATGAAGATAGCAACTGCAGCGACTGTAACGTAATCCAAGACTTAGCCTCGCGTTGTTTTAGCAAAGCGTGGCTCTCAGATATAAAAAATTAGCTTACCAAACAAACAGGAGTTCAACGTATAATCAAACTGTAGACCGCAAGTGTTGAGAATCTCAAAAGCATGAGTGTTCGTCCAAAAAAATGAGGAGGATTTAGGTTTCTTACTGTTCTTCAGTAAGGTCCTTAAGCTGTTTTTTGCTTAATCCAACTCCTAGTTCTGTGTCCAAGCGTTTGTGCACTTTTCCTTTTTTGAACATTATCACGGTCGGATAGTATTCTATGGCGTATTCTCCGCAGACATCGGGTTCCTCATCGACAATAACGCTTAGGCGCTCTTTCGGATTGCTCTTAGAATAGTCTTCAAAAATTGGCAGGAACCGCTGTGAAAACGGGCACCAAGTTGCGTAGAAGAGAACGAATGCTTTGTCTTTTTCTACTATTTTTTCGTGGAAAGTGCTTTTCTTTAGGTTTTTAATTTTTTGTTTTTTTGCTACGCTCATGAGTTATATCACCTCAATTTCCTGTTTGAGATCTAGTGAATTTTTTGTTTTTATGAAAGTACCATCTTCCAGCTCTTCGAAAGCCTTGTCTAATTCTTCTTGAGTATTCATTACGATGGGTCCTCTCCAAGCCACAGGCTCATTCAACGGTTCACCTGACACATAAAGAAAGCGACTGCCGTATTTTGAGCTTATTTTGACAAAATTGCCTTCGCCAAAGACTACGCACTGCCCCTGCCCTATTGCTTTGCCTTGAACCTCAACGGAACCCTCAACAATATAAGCAAACACTGTATCATTTTTCGCTGTGGCATGTTCAAATGTTTTTCCAGAGGCTAACTCCACATCAAAATACTCTATGTCAATTGCTAAATCACGAACAGGCCCTTGAATTCCATTTGCCTTTCCTGCTATAACTTTGATCTTTATATCGTCTTTATGGACCATTGGAATCTGTTCTTTTAGTATTCCTCGGTATTTGGGATCAACCATCTTTTTCTTTGCGGGCAAGTTTACCCACAGTTGGAAACCCTGCATTAAGCCGTCATATTTTTGTGGCATTTCCTGATGAATTATGCCTGATCCCGCAGTCATCCACTGTATGTCTCCAGATTTGATCATGCCCTTATTGCCCATGCTGTCGCCGTGTTCAACCTCGCCTGCCCACATGTAAGTGACCGTTTCCATTCCTCTGTGAGGATGCCATGGAAAACCTTTGATATAATCTTCAGGATTATCCGATCCAAAATGGTCTAAAAGCAAGAAAGGGTCAAGTGTAGAGTCTTCATCGTTTCCCAAAACTCTTTTCAACTTAACTCCTGCACCTTCAAGAGTTTGGTGGCGTCTCAAAATTCTTCGAATTTGTCTCTCCAAAAAACTCGCCTAATGATATTAATTGAATGATACCTATATTTGTTATTTGAAGCCAGGAAAAAACCGGGAAATTTCGGTAATTTTACCGTTCATTCCCTTCCTCATTTAACTATCACTAACTCTTGATTAAGATAGCCCCAGCTGTTTCATAAATCCGACAACATCGTAGAACAATCTTTCTTCGGCGATTTTACCGTTCTTCCAAGTGGCAACTGTGCAGAATTCAAGCTTTGCCGTTTTTCCAGTTGGCGGAATAATCTTTCCATCTGCGCCTTTCATTGATCCTTTCATGGTTACAGTCCAATCGGCAACAGTACATGTGTGGCCTCCATCTCCAAACGCTATTTTATAGGGATTGTTGACTAATCGGTTGTCAAAGGTTTTGAAGAACTCCGTAGCTTCGGCATCATGGTTATGTCGTCCTACTGTTGGCAAGGGTTGCGCTGGCCAATACACTTTAACGTCTTCTCGGTGACGTTTCTTGAACGTCTCCCAAAGGGGGCTTCCGGGTCCCGCATTCCAAGCATCATCAAGCGTCTTCATTAACTCAAGGTTTTCCTTAACTCCCATATCATTAACCTCACCATTTCATGAGACATTTAGCACTAATAAACATGTGACTGTCGCAATAGTTCTGCAGACTGCTCAACGCAGTTTAGTCAAGAAACCTGAATTAACTGAGCCTCACTTAATTCAGAGTGGAGATGTCACCAGTATCACCTCATTTTTCTAAAGCTATTGGTAAGAATTTAGGTCTGTTATTGGTTAAACCCACTTCCGCAAAACATTTGACGTAAAGCTCTAAATGATGAAATTGGTGAGACCAAAATTAATTTGTGGTCGCATGAGGAGGCAGAGTGTTTTTTAAAGAAATTCAGCAATAAATTGTCAAATAGTCGCCCATAATCCTTTTATCTCATGCAATGCAAACTCGGTTTGAAAGTGCATCCGTATGGTAAAATGCCCTAGATGTCGAGCCGAGTTTACTAGACTTCAAAAAAGAATAGAAAATCCGTATTTCTCATTGGCATACTTCAGCTGCGATAACTGCAAACATGTTTTCAAAGTGGCACGCGTTAAATATCCTACTGAGATTCCTAAGTTAGAGATAGCATCTCACATTTGATGAAAAAATGAACGACTAACGTAGATTCCAAGGATATTCCAAAAAAAATTAGAAATATTTTGAAACAGAGAAGTGATGCTATGCTTCTTCTGTCTTTCGTTTCTCATGTTTTGGCTCTAATGACGCCAGCAATCTTGTTTAATTCGTCTAGCACCTTTTGCTCAATCTTTTGATGCACTAGATAAACAGCGATGGCATAACCGTCTCCGATTTGTCTTGACGGATTCTCCCTTATGTTAACGCCATTATCTGCAAGTACCTCGTCGATTTTTGCAAACATTCCAGGCTTGTCCATGTGATAAATAAACAGAGGGTAAAAGAGTCTCTCTTCTAACTCGATGTTTTCCCCTACGTTAACAGCATTAGAGAAATTCCCATACAATAGAAAATCAATGACTGCTCGGGCTATCTCTATTGAGGTTTTTTGTTGCGCCTCCACGGTTGAAGCCCCCAAGTGTGGAGTCATAACCACATTATCCAGTTCCCTTAGCTTGCTTTTGAACTCAGCTCCTTCTTCTGTGGGTTCATCCTCATAAACGTCAATGCCAGCGCCCGCTAAACTTCCAGCTTCTAATGCTTCATACAATGCCTTTTCATCTACGTTATGCCCACGAGCTGTATTAATCAAGTGAGCGGTAGGTTTCATCAAGAACAACTCTTTTCGTCCAATCACGATTCCTTTTCCACTTGAATTCACGCTTACATAATCAGCATTGGAAAGAACTTCCTCTTTTGACACATACCGTATCTTGGAACCCGAAACCACAATTGGGTCGTAACCTATCACATTCATGTTAAACCCTGCCACAAGTTCGCTAAGTCTCTGCCCGATTCTTCCACAACCCAAAATTCCTAAGGTCTTCCCGGAAAGCTCAACTCCCTCGAATCCTTTCTTTTGCCACACGCCATGTTTCAGAGAATTATGTCCAGACACCACATTCCTAGAAACAGCCAGCATTAGAGTCAAAGCCAACTCTGCCGCGGCATTAGTATTGCCGTAGGGCGCAGACTTAACCACAACACCGTTCTCAGTCGCAGCAGTCACATCGATATTGTCAGTACCTACACCAGCCCTACCAATAATCTTCAACTTACCCCGAACGCCTGACTCAATAACCTCCCGCGTGACGACGGTTGCACTCCGCACAACCAAAGCATCAAAATCCCCCATTTGGTTAATCAGAGCATTTGCATCTCTTTTATTACAGTCCGTCTGGATTCCAGCAGCCTCAAACAACTTTATGCCTTCGTTAAACAAACCATCATTAACCAACACTTTCAAGATAGGTCACATCCTTCACTCAAACACGACCACAAACCAAGAACATTCACTTTTACCAAATGAACAACCAACCAATTTTAATTTTTGCCAAAATCAAGTGCAGGGGGTCAAAGCATTTGAAACTGATGGACAAGCACCGCTTTGAGCGAAGTGTTACCCAGCCGAAAAGATAAATATTATATACTAATTGGGTTCAGAGATAACGGTTCGGTGAGGATAATGGGAGAAACAAATAGTAAACCACTTGAAACTAAATATCCTTGGAGCAACTACACACTGAAAATGGGCAGAGGAGAACCCGTTTCAACAACACAATATGTGCTCTACGCGGCGCAAATCGCGGCTGTCATCGCTTTGTCATACCTAAGCGTCACCGTTTTCGGTCCGCTGAGCTACGCAGGCATCTCGCTGTTCTACTTCGTGTACCCCTTCTTCCTCGTCTTCACGATGTGGTGGGGAATCTGGGGACCAATAGGTGCATACATCGGCTGCGTAATCGGAGCAGGACTTCTAGTCGGCACCGGAATAGTTCCCTCGCTGGCTTACTCGATAAGCGACTTCATTCCGCCGTTCTTCGCATTCGTTATCTACCGCGGGGTTCTGGCAAACAGAGGCTATGATCCCTTGTGGAGAGACTTAACTGAGAAAGAAATCGCAGGAGTCAAAACCAAGAGAGCGAGTGCGTGGTTCTGGTTTATTATGATCAATGGAGTCGTTTTGAACCTGATCAGCGGAGTAGTCGGTGTTGGAATTCTGTGGGAGCTGGGTGCCATCGCGCATAATGCCTTCTGGCCATGGTTCATAGGATGGATTGCTGGCGACGCTATTGCAATGATAATCATTACTCCAGTGCTGGTCAAAGGACTCACGAGTTTGGTAGAGAGACAAGGTCTCGTCAATCACGGCTGGGTTACTTGAGAACGACTATCCTTGAAGAAAAAAGTTTAAAGGGGAAAGTTGTTGGCAAGGTCAGACGTGGAGGCACGTCGTACTTCCAAGAAGTACGTGTGCACCTTTATTTTTTCTATGAGAACGGGAACACCCATAGAGAAGTTACATGTCATAACAAAATTCTTCATGATTGTGGCTATGTCGGTCTTAGCCTTGTACATGTTTGACATCCCAGTTAAAAGCGGCGGCCCAGACTTCATAGGCTTAGCCTTGCTGCTGCTTCTTGTATTTGTACTTTTGATAATTTCGAGGACGGCAAAGTACTTGACGAACTCTTACCTCGTGCTAGCTCTGCCAGTTCTCCTCGGGCAGTTCTTCTGGTGGCTCTTCTTCAACTGGGACCTGACTGGGGCAAGAGCGACATTTTACTTTTGGCCAGGATTCCTGCCGCTTGGCTTTTCAACGGTGGTTTTCGTCGGCGTCTTCGCGCTGGTCTACTACAAGTCAAGAAGCGTCTTTCTGTCGCTGATTCCGGCAGTTCTGCTTTGGTGGTTCGCTGTCATGCCTGGCGCGATTAGTTATTCATCGCTGTTCACGTGGGGCAAGATTTCTATTGGGCCGGTCTATTCATTTTTGTTGCCTCAGTGGGCGGCGACGGTTGCGTTTGCGAAGGCGTTAGGGTTCGGAGTGATGATTTACTCGTCTTTCCTGTTCCTTCTTACTACGAGGGATACCGAGATCGGTGGAGCACTCAAACAGCTGAAACTTTCATTTCGAAAAGCCTTCTTTGTAACGCTCATGTTCAGGAATTTGAACACGATTCTGATTGACTACCAGAATATCAGAATCGCGCAGGTCGCCCGCGCAGCCAACGTACTGCGGAAAAGTGTTTTCTCAAGACTCATCGACCTCGCCTACGTTTCGGTGCCGCTTGTTGCAACCATGATTAGGCGATCTACGGAGATGGGCGTCGCATTGTACGCCAGAGGCTTCGAAGCGTCACATGACATGACGGATTACAAGGAGACGAAGCGATTCACTTACGTTGATTTCACGATTGTCACGATTCTCGTCGGATTCTTAATATACGAGGTCATTCTTGGACACAGCATCACCGCCTTGTTCATGAGGTAAAAGATATGTCGGTGTTGGAAGTCAACGATTTCTGGTGGAAATACCGATCCTACGTAGGCGTCGAAAACCCGTTCACGCTTAAAGGGTTATCCTTCAAAGTGGACAAAGGTGAGTTCTTCGGAATAATCGGTCCAAGCGGAGCTGGAAAAACCACTCTTTGCTACGCCTTGACGGGAGTCATACCGAATGTCTTCAGTGTTCCCAAGGGGAAAGAGAGAGAGCACATCAAGGGGGAGATAAAACTTTTCGGGCAAACATTGACCAGGGTTGAGACGGTATTTGACGAAGAAACTCGTAAAACCACCGACAGAATTGTCGGGATGAAGCAGACCGCGCCCCGAGTTGGGTTGCTGCTTCAGGATCCTGAAAACCAGTTTCTTAGAATGGATCTTCTGCATGAGATCAGCTTTGGAATGGAGATGCTTGGTCTCCCAGTTAGTGAAATTGAAAGCAGAGCGAAGGAGGCGCTCGAAATCGTCGGCTTAGGTTCCCTCTGGGAAATCGCTGACCTCGTTCACCCAAGCGAGTTGTCTGGCGGTCAGAAGCAGAGGGCTGCAATTGCTTCTTTCATCGCTCTTAGACCCGAGCTGCTGGTATTGGATGAACCCATGTCTAACCTTGATCCCGAAGGAAAACTTAGCATAATCAAGGCGATTGACAACATACGGAATCAGTATGACATCACGATAGTGATTGTTGAGCATAACCCGGAAGTCATGCAGAAATACGCTGACAGGGTACTTGCCCTGAATAACGGTGAAACGATAGCTTACGGAATCACCAGACAGGTTTATTCGCAGAGGAAACTGTTCGAAGAAAACGGGCTCTACTCTTCAGACATTGCGAGGATAGGGTGGAACTCAGGTTTACTGTTCAATGAAAGAGTTCCCTTTACAGTTGACGAAATGGTGCAGTCGATAAGTGGCCAAAACAAGAGCCCAGGCTTGGAAAACCTTGAAGATGACCCTCTTGACAGCAACGCGAAGGAAATAATCAACGTCAAAGACCTCAACTTCTGGTATGAAGATGGAACCCAAGCGCTCAGAGGAGTAAACTTCATGATAAGACAAGGCGAGTACGTGGGGCTCATCGGCCAGAACGGCGCGGGAAAATCAACCATATCTAAAGTCATCAGCGGATTATACCGCAAGTTCCGCGGCGACGTGAGAATAATGGGTTTGGATCTGAGGGATCGCAAAGTCGTTGAGAGAATTCCCTGCTATGTTGGCTATGTTTTCCAGAATCCTGATAACCAGATCTTCATGCGTAAAGTGCGTGATGAAGTCTCATACGGGTTGAAGAACCTGAAAATCCCTCCGCAGGAAATTGAAAAGAGAGTCAACGAAGCCCTGCGAAGCGTGGGTTTGCTGGCGAAGATCGATGAAGACCCAATGTTTTTGGGAACTGGCGAAAAGAGGCGGTTGACGGTTGCTTCTATCCTCGCGATGAATCCGAAAATCATGATTGTGGACGAACCGACCACTGGTCAAGATTTCAGGATGTCTGAGGACATAATGAACCTGCTGGAGGAACTTAACAAGGCTGGCACAACAATCCTTTCCATAACGCATGATATGACTTTGGTTTCCGAACACACTAAAAGAGTAATAGTAATGCACAGCGGAACAGTGCTTTACGATGGGTCTACAAGAGGATTTTTTTCAGACGAGGGATTATTAGATAAAGCCGGCATAATACCGCCGATGGCGGTAAGGCTTAGCCACGCCTACAGGAAAAAGAATCCGTCGTCCCCATGCTTTATGAACGCAAATGAATGGGTTAAGGCATTAAAGTAAACTCACTTTGAATGGCACGAAAAAAAACTTGCCTGCGGACTGCCCGAATCTCCTTCCGCCTTTTCTAAGTGTAACGCTTTTTCTTAGGGATTTTTGTGCTGAGATAACTCGCTTAAGAAATGTTCTATGAGTTCCTTGTTAACGCCAGCTTCAATGAGTTTTGAGACCGCGTTTTTGAATGGTTCCTTGGTTTCGGTGCATTTTTTCAGAAGTTTTCTGAGGGTTTCCTTAATTTCCCATGGGAAGACTATCCAGTCGCTTGTTTCCTTGCTGTAGAAGTCAGGTACAAGTTTGCTCCATGGCTTATAATAGAGTGTCAAAATCTTTAGTTCCTTCACTCCCTCTCGGCAAAGATAATCCCTTATCAACATCGCACTTCTACCAGAGTCTGCAACGTCATCCACGAGCAAGATTTTCTTATCAAAAACACTAATTGGAATTGGCTGTGTCAATCTAGGTTCGCAATTTGTTTCATAGACACCAACGTAAAACTCGGCTGTCACACTAGTAATATATGGGTTTTCAAGCAAATCCGACAAAACACGTGAGGGGAGCCATCCTCCTCTGGAAATGCCAACAATAACTTCTGGGTTAAAACCGCAGCCGCGTATCTTTTGAGATAATTCAACCAGCATATCATATATCTGATTCCATGATGGTACTTCAAATTTGAGTTCTGAAATCAATCTTATGTCCTCTCCATCAGTGTCTATCATCGATCCTAAAAGCGCTTTTGGAACAAACAGCTGGCAATTGATTTTCCTAAAAAAAGAAATGCTAACCTCATGGCCATTTTACTTGAGCTAAAAAAAGGCTTGGACCCACGAAGGTCTGATCCTGAAAGTAGGTATTAAGAACTTTAGCTAATTATTGGTTGAGACGCCACTTTTTTGAAACTATTGCCAGTGCAGGAAGACCTTCCGAAACGTATCTTTGCGCTCTATGTGAACCCTTGTGAATAAGGACTGGGCCTTTCATTCTGCGGCATTCGCAGATGATTTGCTCAGCTTTAAGTTGATCTCCAACTTCTGCGCCTATCAACTTACTTTCCCCTCTTCCCATAGTTGCTTTAAGACTTTAACCGTGATGTCTAAGTCAAGCCTCAGATCATTGGCAATGTCAAAGGTTTCCGCTTCTTTATGTTCTTTTATGTAAGCAAGGACGTCATTTCTAGCTTCCTTTATACTAACGTTTTCTCTTATCTCAATGACTTTCAAGCCTCCAACTTCTTGGATGTACTTTTCAGTTGCTTCTCTAATGAAAGCGCTTCTCGACTTTGCTCCTGCTCGTTTCGCCGCTTCGTCAATTTTTTGCAGTTCCTGTTTGGGAAAGCGAACGGGAACTATCGTTTCTTTTTCTAAGGTTTTCTGCACATCAACCAACCTTATACCAGAAATACATGTAATACAAATTTAAGCCTTATGTAGAAAAATAGCTATTTTCTTTTCAAAAAAATTAGAGAAAAGAGTAAAAATTACTCTTGTTTCTTAGCTTTTCCAGGGCGTAATGAGCGTACGGTTTGGCCTGCACGCCACATTTCACTGTCACCCATTTCTTTTAGTTCGTCAGCGAGTTTTTGGCGGTAGTCTGGTGCTTTGCTCTTTTCTAGTACGATGCGTGTTTCCTCTCCTGCAGCGACGAGCTCGTAGAGCGAATCAAACACTGGTTGAGTGGCTTCACGGAAACGGGGTCTCCAGCGTAGCGCGCCAATGCGTGCGGTTTCGCTGCAGTTGCAGTACATCCAGTCCATGCCGTTCTCATCGACTAGGCGAATTAGACTCTGGGTTAGTTCTTCGACTGTTTCGTTGAAGGCTTCGCTTGGACTGTGTCCGTGTTCACGTAGAGTATTGTATTGCGCTTCCATTATGCCTGCAAGTGCGCCCATTAAGACGCCTCGTTCGCCTGTTAGGTCACTGTAAACCTCTTTTTCAAAGGTTGTTGGGAACAGGTAGCCTGCGCCGATGGCTATTCCCATGGCCTTAGCACGGTCCATTGCTTTGCCTGTCGCATCTTGGCCAACTGCGAAGCTGCAGTTTATGCCAGTTCCGTCAACAAAGTTTCTGCGAACAGAGGTGCCTGAACCTTTGGGTGCGACAAGAATTACGTCTACATCTTTTGGTGGGATCACGTCTGTTTGTTCTTTGTAAACGATGCTAAAACCGTGGCTGAAGTAGAGTGCGTCGCCTGCCTTGAGGGTTGCTTTGATTTTTGGCCAAACCATTTTTTGTCCTGCGTCGGTCAGGAGAAACATTTTGATGGTTCCTTTTTTCGCTGCTTCTTCCATGGGGAAGAGGTTTTCGCCTGGTTTCCAGCCGTCTGCGATTGCTTTGTCCCATTCTCTTTTGAACACGCCTTCTTTTTCTTGTCCAATTATTACTTTTACACCATTGTCTCTCATGTTAAGCGATTGCGCTTGACCCTGGATACCGTAGCCAAGTGAGACAACAACTTCGTTTTTGAGGATTTTTTGTGCTTGTTCTACTGTGAATTCTTTTCTTGTGATAACGTCTTCTTTTACGCCACCGAAATCCATCTTTACCATTTTATTTTACCTTCAAGCCAGAGACTTTGAACAATGAGGTAATTAAGAATTATGTTAGGATTCCCTGCGATAATTATGCTCAAAATGCCCATCCGTGGGCGAACCTTTTCTCAACGTAAGTAAGTATGCGAAAAGCATCGATTTACTCATGTTTCTCACATTTTTCGTGTGAAATTTAAACGTGGGTGTAAATCTAACATCCCGCGCCATTTCAGAACCTACCGTGTTGAGAGAATTCGACATCTGGCTTTTGCAGAAGAAAGAGAATAGAGAAACAACTATAATTCGCAAGTTGAACTTCTTTAAGGAGAGCGCGCGAAACACATTCAATTATTAAAGCATAGCCCCTCTAAGGTTAAACTGAGGGACAGAGGTGAAACCGAGAACAAAATGAACATTCTCGGTCTATCCGTGCGGCATTATTTTTCTAGGACTTGGCATCTACTTTTTAGTTGCCTTCGCAGGAACCTTTGCACGCGGTCCTCCAAGCCCTAAGGCCAAAGCTGAAGCAGGCACAATAAACAGCATCAGAGCAACAATTGATAGAGACTCAGGAATGGCCACAGGCGTACCATGTGCATACTTCAAGTCACCATTAGTCATGTCGTAGTAGCTTATGCACGGGTTTCCGCTTGAATCCAAGGCAAGAGAAGTCCACCAGCCAACGTCTCCTGTGGAGTCCACAGTTTGTATGCTCCATGCTGAACCCGTCCATTTTGCATACTTCAAATCATGATTCGTCATGTCGAAGTAACTTGTGCACGGGTTTCCGCTTGAATCCAAGGCAAGAGAAGTGTACCAGCCAACGTCTCCTGTGGAGTCCACAGTTTGTATGCTCCAGGCTGTTCCGGTCCATTTTGCATACTTTAAATCCCAATTCGATCGGTCGTAGTAGCTTATGCATGGGTTTCCGCTTGAGTCTAAAGCAAGAGAATTGGAGGCGCCAACGTCTCCTGTGGAGTCCACAGTTTGTATGCTCCAGGCTGTTCCGGTCCATTTTGCATACTTCAAGTTGCCATTGTAGTAGCTTATGCATGGGTTTCCAGCTGAATCCAAAACAAGGGAAGAGGGACTACCAACGTCTCCTGTGGAGTCCACAGTTTGTATGCTCCAGGCTGAACCAGTCCATTTTGCATACTTCAAATCAAAAGTCGTCCAGGTGGTGTAGCTTATGCATGGGCGTCCCGCTGAATCCAAAGCAAGAGAAGAGCCGCCGCCATTGTTTCCTGTTGAGTCAACAGTCTGAATTTTATTAGGACCCCCATAGAACTTCAAAACAGAGTTTGTCTCATCGAAGTAACTTACCTGTGGCATTGCGCCCGAATCCAAAGCAAGAGAACTATCCAAACCAACGTTTCCTGCTGAATCCAGCGTTTCTATAGCCCATGTGGAACCGTTAAGCGATTTAGCATACTTCAAGTCGCCATTCGTTTGGTCGTAGTAGCTTATGCAGGGGTTTCCGCTTGGGTCCAAAGCAAGAGAAGGGTAGGCGCCAACGTTTCCTGTTGAATCCACGGTGACAATGCTCCAGTTCATTTCTGTGTAGGCGGTTCCTGTTGCACCCGTAGGCGTAACACCACTTGAAGCCAGAATGGCGATAACAAGCCCTATCAAAAAGACTCTTTTCGAGAATACTGGAGCCATTTTAGTCACTTAATCAGTATTGTTGGGTTAGCTCTTAGACTTTACGGAAGGTTCAGAGATGAGTTCTTTTTTTGTTACTACTGTGTCTTAAGCTCGCGATATAGGAACAATAAGTTCTGAGTATATGCTGATTTGCAGTTTACCCCTTCAATTTTGAAGCGAACTCTTCTGCATGTTTAATGTCTTCAGCGTTAGGTCAATAATGCAGAGAAACCGCTTTTTAGCATATTGACTTTTCTGATCTTTAGCATGAAACTGTCCACTGTTTGAACAACGCACCATTAGTGAAAAGACACGCAACACTTGGAAGTGAAGATAAAGAATCACGATGATTGTAAAAATAATTAAGAATTATGTTAGGAATTGCCCTGATAATTATGCTCTAAGATGTGCGCTTGCCACAATTTTTAATCCCTTTCATGGAATTTCCGTTTTGTTGTCACGCAACGCTAACCATCGTTTAAATTCTAGTCCGGTGCACTTGCCTTTCCCTAAACAGTTTTCGCCATACTTCTTTCTCAGCTTCTCATTGTAGGACTCAAAAGTTTCTGATTCACTTACTTCAACGCTGTGTTTTTTCTTCAATTATTTATAACTCCAGCTAATACCAAGTTTGCCTATAGTTAATTCGAACTCTCTGCTATCATCAGTTCCGTCCTCAACAAGATTTAAACTTAACTTATCCATTTCATCATCAAGAATAATTTGGGAAAAGTTTAGCTATGAAATTTAACATTCAATACGCTACCCTGAAGGATACTGAGCTTTTAGCTAAGCACAGATTGAATATGTGGTGCGATATTCTCCCGGAACCAGTACTGCCCGTGACCGGAACAGAAGAGCGTACGCTGGAGTGGATTAGGGAAAAGTTGTCTTCGGGCAGACTTATCGGGTTCATCACAAAAACGGAGGAAAGACAAGTTGCAGGCAGCGGTTGCATTTGGATTAGAGAACAGCCACCTTTACCAATGAGCCAATTCTTGGAAGTGCCTTACTTGATGTCCTTGTATACGGAGAGGGAATTTAGAAGAAGAGGTGTAGCGAGATTGATTGTCGAAACCGCTATAGCTTGGTGTAGGGCACATGGCTACGATAGAGTAAATCTTGACGCTTCAGAGGCAGGAAAATCGCTGTATGAAACCTTTGGTTTCAAACCCGGATACGGCATGCGACTGCAACTGTGACATAGTCTCGGAACAAAGTCTAATTATCAGGCATTTTACATAACTTATTAAGAATTACGCAGTTGGGACGCCAAGATATTTACTTTAGCCAACTTATTTTTTGAACAGACAGTACAGCTTACTTTATATCGATTCTAGCTTACTTGTAAACATATTATTTGGTTCGATTTTCAAGCCTTTGGCAATCTTTGTGGATATAAAGTAACTTGTTGGGATGACATAGAGAGGTACTGTAATATTGAACAAAATTATCAAGGGCATGTTTGCCAAAACAATTGCGTACGAGGCAGAAACGCTCAAACTTGATACAATCGACACCAAGAAGCCGTATACACTGTAATCTGGGGGTAGCATGATAAGTGTTCGACTCAAAACTGCAAAAACTGTGGCGAGTAGTGCAGGTTTGGCAGTTGAATAAGTCTTGGGTGGGAACCTTCGGCTAGCAATCAGTTTTTCATAAGCGTAGATCCCCATCAACATTGCGAGAACAGAGATGAAGTAGTATGGTGGACCAACAAAACTTCCCGGCCCGAATAGAATGGTCATTGACACAAACATGTTCAAGAACGCGACTGATACTCCATATTTTGGACCGAAAAGCAGGAATGCTACAACTATTGCAATATCACCTAATTGATAGCTGTAATAGGTAGGAAAGGCACTGGGATTCGAATTAGGTTTAAAACGGTTGTCAGGGCTGCAAAAGCGATTATTATTGCTATTGTTTTAGTGTTCATTGAAACATAAATTTCAAAGTGACTATTTAAAACGATGCAGAAATAATCCGGAAATTGACTTTATCTAATTATTTAGGTGGTTGCCAGTTTCGCCGCTTTCTCACTAAGTATTTTTCTAAAATTCTGTCCAATCGGAAAACTGACATCAGTGCTGCAAGCGATTTGTATATTTTGTACATCCGGGATTTTTCTTGCGTCCCTAAGTAACATTTGGATGCTTTCTAAATCTATAATGGGCGCAATTGCGAGGATATCATAAGGTCCAATAGTTTCTGTTACTACAATGACATTCCTTATTTTCTTAAGGAGTGAAATTATGTCTGATTTGTTGCCATTTGGTGAAGTGGTTATCAATAGAAATGCTTTACCCTGGTATCCTATTTTGGAAAGGTCGATTGTCACAATATGGCTGAAGATTGTTCCTTCTTTTTTCATTTTTTCATAGCGTCTTCTGACCGTATACGGTGAGACCCCAATTTTTTTTGCAATTTTCACAAATGAGTGTGTACAATCCAGCAACAATTCGCTTAATATTCGATAATCTGTTTTATCCATAATTCATCGCTTTTTAATTGGATTCAAATCAATATTTTCAAAATTCATTTGTGGTATACCAGACCATATGTTGACGGCTATCTTTTCTATTCCAAACTTTTTTCTAATAGCATTTATTTTTAGATTCAAACTAGTAATATCTTCTGCATACACGAGAGCACAAAAATCGTATTCGCCAATCATTGTTGAAGGTTCAATCAAGTGCGTGTGTTCTTCAAGGAATTCAGTAATCTCTTCTGGATTTGAGTCTGTTTCCATTCCAATAGTTGCAACTGCGTGAAATCCAATTTTATCTAGTGAAGTAAAAAGTGTTGCTCCTGTAATAACACCAAGGTCTTTCAAGTGTTTAATTCGTTTTAGCACAGAGACTGAAGATATATCACACTTTTCAGCGATATTTTTTAAACTACTGCGAGCATCTTGGATAAGTGCGAATAGAATTTTTCTGTCTATTTCATCGATTTCGACAGCCGTTTCCATTTGCCCCAATTAGGATACTGTGTTGTCCAGTAAAATAAAGGCTCCTGAACAAAAAAACTTAATAGCAAAAATTCTGCAAAAATGCAATTATATTAGCTAAAAGAATTTTCATAATTAATTTTAATTGACAAAAATCGACAATTTACTAAAGATTTATATCAAGTCTGGATGGCGAATGAGTGTAGAAAAAAGGAAGATAGGAAAGGCTGAGAAGGCTCTGGTTGAATCATGATCAAATTTCGTGTAGGTCGTGAGAATTGCATTTTTCTTTTCTTCCTTAAGTTTGTCCAGAGCCTCAGCAAACTTTCTAAAAACTAATTTCTACGAATAAAAAAATTTTTGTTGATAAGGTAATTTGACCATTCATGTTAGCTAGAAGTTTAGATTGGTCCACGACTCTGCAAATTATCTAAAATATCGCATTTTAATTAAGCGATAAGCCTCTACAAGCTAATAATTTTTTTCAAAAGCAGTTGCAATCGAAGGCTTGTAACGTGACTGAATTAGAAAATTTGGCTAAGACTACCAATTTAACACTTGGTCGTCTTAAACTAAAAAAAGGAAAATCAAAAAAATGAACAAAATATCTACAACAAACCGAATACAAAAACTATAATCGCGAGATAGAATCGAGACCAAAACTGCATCCCTGATTGGTGAGTGCATAATGGTTAACGCGTAAAAGCTTAGCTGCACACTTTAAAATTGTTGCCGCATCCACTGCATGTGTAAACAACAATGCAGAAGAGAGTTTTCTATTATCTTATCTGGCTTGTCATTTTTCTTTCCACAGTTTGGGCAGTCAGCAATCAAAGTGCATTTCTGAAATTTAATCACCTATAATGTTGAACAATATTTTTGACGTTAAAAAAGAATAAAAGGCTGTGTGAGGATGATGTAGCAACTATAAACTCCTTTCCTCCAAATTTAGACACTTAAATGTAAACATTCAACATGAATGGGCGAGCATTGTATAAAAAAGGTCCATTGATTACTTTGTATATAGAAGATAATTGATATTTTCTATCCCCGGCTTTACTAGGATTTCGAACTTGTTTTTTTAGACACGAAATCACCTTAGTAACATCGTTGTGTACGGGAGTAGCAAATTAGTAGTGGGTTTGAATTTGGGAAAAATCTTTTATGCTGTCTATGTTAACAATCAAACGGTTGAGGGTTTGCAAATACGCTTTATAACCTCTCGAAAAACAAGCGTTTAACCCTCAATCATGGCGCTTCCAAGCAGAAGTGCCATCACCTTTCTATTTTGCTATAAATTCTCTTTCAATAGGAAATATGCGTTGACATGATTTTTTGTTCTTCAAAGTAACCTATGCAGAACGAAAGGAACAAAAAGGGAATTTGGCATGTTTAAAATCGAGGTGGCTTTCGCGATTTTTTCAAAGGCGCAAAATAATTAAGCGGTTACCCACAACAAGAATTTAATGACAAACGGCAAATTTACTTCTGAGCTTGTTTCACCTTGTGGGATGAACTGTGCACTCTGCAGAGCCTACATCGCTTATACGCGTGGGATACCGCGAGTAAGAGGTAAAGTAAATTACTGTGCAGGCTGTCTCCCTAGAGCAAAAAACTGTTATATTAAACGAGGCTGCAAAAAACTCTCGAAACATCAACTCCAATCCTGTAGCGGATGCGATACTATGCCCTGTGAAAAACTTGCTCATCTTGACAAACGCTATCGGGAACGCTATGGCATGAGCATGATAGAAAACCTGAAACTAATAAAAGCCAAGGGTATGGCTGAATTCCTCAAGAGCCAAGCGGAAAAATACACTTGCCCAGACTGTGGAGACGTAGTTTGTGTGCATGATTCAAAATGTTTAGCCTGCGGCTACCAAAGAAAAGTCTAACTGCCATATTTTTCAACGATTTCTCGAATTACATTCAAGTTTCGAGTAGTTGCTTTTGCCTTCAGCTTTGACTCTATAAACGGGTTAGGCAAAGCGCCTTCGCCGCCGCCATGAGTTACACTGAAAACTTCCGTGCCTTTCTCAGAGATTATCTGAGCCGTTGATTTTGGAATCGTTGTAGGCAGTTCAATTGTGAATTTTGCTGGAGCATCTGCAAGAAAGGTGACTAGAAAGCTTGTGCCTTCTTTGTTTTGTTTTTTGAAGGGTTCGCTGGCTACTATGTCCTTGAGCTGAGCGATTGTACGGATAAAAATGGCCACATTGTAGCCAAGGGTGTGTGAAAGTTTAATCTCTATTTTCTTCTTAATTTCTTCAGCACTTCCAGAACATGCTTCAAAAATTACATTGCCACTCTGTTTGTAAGTTAAGACGTTTCGGAAGCCCTGAGAATGGAATGTTTCTTGCAACTTCCCTTTCTTAACAACATGCCCGCCGACGTTGATTCCCCTAAGGAAAGCTACATAGCGAGGCATTATTTCAACAGTTTTAGCATTATTGATTTAGCTGCGTAAAGCCTGTTTTCCGCCTGTTCATAAATCACAGATTTCGGGCTTTCGATGGCTTCTGCGCTTATTTCGTATCCGCGATGAATCGGCATATCGTGCATAATGTAGGCGCCACTTCCCCTGAGCAATTCAGCGTTGATTTGGTAGGGCATCATAAGTTTAATCCGCTTCTCCTTCTCCGCTGCAAATTTAGAGTCAGTGAAGGATTCCATGTCAATCCATGTGTCCGTGTAAACAAAATCGGCATCTTTCACGGCACTCTTTGCATCTAGGGTTGACTGCCAAAGCCCACTTTTTTTTGCTTCAGCCAACAGCTCGTCATCACGTGCTGCTTCATTGAAAATCGGGGCAACGGTTGTTAATTTGACTCCAGTTTTGGTGCAGCCCTCAATCAGTGAATTACAAACATTGTTATGAACGCCAATGTAAACCAATTTGGCGCCTTTAAGCGCGCCCTTTTTCTCTTTTATTGTAATTAAGTCGGCTAATGCTTGGCTTGGGTGATACTTCTCATCACAACCGTTAATTACTGGAATGCGGGACGCATTAGCCATCTTCAAAAGGTCCGTGTCACATAGCAGCCGAGCCATAATGCAGTCAACATTACGGGATAAATAACGAATCTCATCCGAGATATCTGCTAATGTGAAATTAGTTGTTCTCCAATCAATAAATAAGGCGTGACCCCCAAGCTGGGTAGCTGCAACTTCAAAAGCGACCCTTGTCCGAGTAGAAGTTTTCTGGAAAATCAAAGCAGATGATTTGCCCTCAAACGCTTTACTATATTTTTTAGGGTCGTGCTTGACTTCGACGCCTAAATCAACCATTTTATTAAGCTCTTGGCTGGATAGTCCTTTGAAATTAATCAGATGCATTTATCTTTTCCTTCCAGATACGCTGACGAGCCAGCAATTATAAGCTTTATGGAAACCCTTTTCACTCAAATCATACATAATGAGAATGACCAGCATGATTCTCCTAGTAGCCTCAAAAAAAGACATTGCAAGCCTAAACATCAAAAAGCAAATCCTGAAACAATATCCCTTTAAGAAGACTTCTAAAACCTTCCAAAAAAACTCCATCTACGATGCGAATTTAAACGGCAAAGTCATCATGTTTGTAACTTTAAACCAGGAGTCTGTTAATGCACAAAATCTGCCTGAATGTTTTCCCGATTCAGAAATAGTTGTCTTTGTCTCAAGGCATAGCAGTGCAAGTGGCAAACCAACATTGTCTGTTCACACACCTGGAAACTTTGAGGAAGCTGGGCTGGGAGGCTTGCCAAAAACTCTCTCAATTTCTCCTGCAAAAGCAATGAGCGACGCCCTAAAAGCGCTTCTACACTACAAAGAGGAGTTGAGCCTTGATTATGAGGTATCATATGAGGTCACTCATCATGGTCCAAGCTTAAATGTGCCCGCGATGTTTGTTGAGTTAGGCAGCTCAGAGAAGCAGTGGAGAGATTCTAAGGCTGCAGAAGTTGTTGCCCACTCGACGATGCAGGCAATAACTAGTTTTTCAAAGCCTTCCAACTCTTGCTCGGCGGTCCTAGGCATCGGTGGAACGCATTATAATCAGAAATTTACGTGCATGGCTTTAGTCGGAGAAGCTCTTTTCGGTCACATGATACCCAAATACGCCGTTTGCAAGATTGATTCAGAAATGTTATTGCAATGCAGAACGATGACTCTTGAGAAGGTTTCGCTGGCCATTCTTGATTGGAAAGGAATCAGAAGCGAAGACAAACCAAAACTTTTGTCTGCTCTGCAGGATATAGGGTTGCCGTTCAAAAAAGTTTAATGGGTTAAACAAGCTTCAAAAGGTTAATTATGGTTGCTTTTAAACCCTAAGTTACAGTAATGTTTATTATTCATAAATGAAATCTTGAGTGTGCGATAAGTATGGGAATAAAATCTTGGTTACAACAAGCAGCAAGAACTTTGAAGTTAGCTGTTAAACCTGGAAGAGAGGAGCTGTGGCTATCAATAAAAATTAGCCTTTTAGGCATAGGCGCAGTTGGTTTAATTGGTTTCGTTATTAAACTTTTATCCTATGCTGTAGGCGGCGCGGCATCAACGGCAACACCAACACCAACACCTTAGAAGGAAAATTATTTATGGACAAGAAAGAAGAGCAAAGACAAGTAAAGATTTTCGTTGTCAAAACCACAACTGGGCAAGAACGCAACGTTGCAAGATTGATTGCCTCAAAAGTTGAAATGAACCAAATTCCACTAAAAGCTCTTCTTGTACCCGACACATTGAAAGGCTATGTGTTTGTTGAAGCTGATGGACCACATCTTGTGGAAGAAGCAATAACGGGCTTAAGGCATGTGCGATCCAGAATACCTGGGCTCGTAAGCTTTGCCGAAATAGAACGGTACATTGTCCGAAAACCCGTCATGGAAGACCTCAACGAAGATGACGTAGTCGAAATTACTGGTGGGCCATTCAAAGGTATGCGTGCAAAAATCACAAGACTTGACAAATCAAAAGGCGAAGTTACCCTCGAACTACTTGAGGCAACATTCACTTTGCCAATCACAGTACATTCAGATTACGTAAAACTAGTAGAGAAAGCAAAATAATTGGTGAAATGATATGGGAGAGAAAAAAGTTGTAGAATTGCTCGTAAATGGAGGACAAGCCAATGCAGGTCCACCATTAGGTCCCGCTTTAGGTCCATTAGGTCTAAACGTTATGGCTGTCGTCACCAAAATTAACGAGCTTACCAAAGACTACGCCGGGATGAAAGTTCCAGTGAAAATCACCGCCGATACAGAGGATAAAAGCTTCGAAGTTACCGTAGGGACTCCAACAGCTTCAGCTTTAATTGTTGCTGAATTGAAGATTGAGAAGGGCTCGGGAACACCTAACACTGTTAAAGTAGGCAATTTATCCATGGAACAGATGGTGAGAATAGCCAAAATTAAGGGTCCTCAGCTTTTATCGCCAACCCTTAAGAAAGCAACAAAAGAAATGCTTGGAACCTGTGTTAGCTTAGGCGTCACCGTTGAAGGAAAAGACCCCCGTGAAGTCCAAAAAGAAATTGATGCTGGCACCTACGAGTCGCTATTTGGTACTGAATAATGATAAGCGAATATTTTTATAATCGATTTCCAATCCCTCATTGGCACGAGGCTTAAAAATGCCCCTAGACAACAAGACAGTATTAGAAGCAATCAAACAGGCAAAGGCGAAGTCTGGCGACAAGAAATTCAACCAGACAATAGATATGATCTTAGATATCATGGAGATCGATATGAAGTCGCCAGAAGGTAAAATCCAAGAGGTTGTTGAGCTTCCTCATGACACTGGAAAGCCAAACAAGGTTTGTGTTATTGCCTCTGGAGAATTTGCTATGAAGGCAAAAAACGCGCAGGCTGAATATGTTATTGAACGTGCTGATTTAGACGCATTAAATGGCAAAAAGAAAGAATTGCGTAAGCTTGCCACTCAGTATGATGTTTTTATTTCTGAAGCTCCGTTAATGCCGCTTGTCGGTAGGATTCTTGGTCCAGTTTTGGGTCCAAGAGGAAAAATGCCTATTCCTGTCGCACCTAACGCGGATATCGCTGCCCTCATTAAAAAGTACCGTAAAACGGTGGTTGTGAGAATGCGTAATCAACCGATTATTCAGGTTTCCGTTGGCACGCAGCAGATGAAGGATGAAGAGCTTGTCGATAACACAATGGCTGTTCTTCGTGTTTTAGATGGAAAACTCAAACGTGGCCTGAAAAACGTAAAGTACGCTTTCTTCAAGACAGCTATGGGTGAGCCAGTAAAAATTAAACCTTAATAAGAGAAGAAAAATTATGCCGTCCCAACAGGTATTAGAGGAAAAATCAACCCAAGTAGAAGCAATAAAGGACATACTGAAAGAACATAAATCGATAGGAATCGCAAGCTTAAAGAAGGTACGTGCTTCCCAACTTCAAGAACTAAAGAAAAGCATGGCTGGAAAAGTTTACCTCCGCGTTCTAAAGAACACTTTGATGCGAATAGCTATTGAAGAAATGAATCAAGCAGACTTAAAGAAACTTGAAGTATACTTGGATGGCTCAAACGTTTACTTGTTCACAGACTTAAACCCCTTCAAACTAGCATTATTGCTAGAAAGAGGCAAAGTGAAGACAACCGCCAAGTCAGGCGACGTTGCAGCCATGGATGTAATTGTTCCAGCAGGCAACACAGGCCAACCTCCAGGCCCAATTATCAGCCAACTAAACGGCGTCGGCTTGCCAACAAGAATCGAATCAGGCAGCGTTTGGGTCAGCAAAGATACTCTTGTCGCTCGCAGAGGAGACGTAATTAGCGAGCAACTTGCAGGTGTCCTCTCAAAGCTAGGCATTAAAGCGGTGGAACTCGGCATTTCGATGCGGGCGGTTTTTGATAATGGCTTAATGATTACCGGTGATCAACTCAAAGTTGACGTTGACGCAACAAGAAAAAGTGTTGAACAAAGCAACCAAGAAGCTTTTGCTTTGGCAATGGGAATCTCTTACACAACCAAAGAAACAATCAAACCACTATTGCAGAATGCACATCAAAAAGCTCTTGCATTAGCTGTCGGCGCTGCAATACCCACCAAAGAAACAATTGGTGACCTAATCCGCAAGGCAAACATGCAAATGACAACCCTAAGCGGTGCAGTCGACAAGGCTAAGCCAAAAGTAGCTTAATCTTATCTCTCTTTTTGATCTGTTATGTCTTAAGTAGTAGACTCTCTTCCCTACGGCTTCAATTTCATGCTTTATTTTTGATAAGGCTTAATAGTTTCTTACGTCGTGTACATTTAAATTATAATGTGACCGGTCATGGTTGATGTTTGGCTTCCCTATGGAAAAACCGACGTATGTGTACGAGTTCCAGCCAGAAACCTTCTTGGAACAATAGAACCCGCCGACCACCAAGGCGCTGCAGACTGCAAAGCTGAAATTGAAAGAGCCCTAAAAAACCCCATCCCAGTCGGATCCAAGCGATTAAGCGAAATTGCCAAAGCCGAGAGCAAAATCGCCATAGTCGTTGACGATGCCACACGCAAAGCGCCAAGTGAAGTGATGCTTTTGCCTGTGCTCGCCGAGTTAAATCTGGCAGGCGTAAAAGATGAGAATATCACAATTATTTTTGGCTGCGGAACACATCGGTCAGTCAAACCTGAAGAAGCCATGGCAATTCTTGGTGCAGAAGTAGCTAAACGGATAAAAGCTATTAGCCATCAGAGCAAAGCTCAAGATTTGGTGAACATCGGTACGACCAAAACGTATGGCAACAAAGTGTTTGTTAACCCTGTGTTTGCTGAGGCAGATGTTAGGGTGCTTTTGGGGGATGTTGGCTTTCATTATTATGCTGGTTACGGCGGTGGGCGAAAAAGCGTTTTGCCTGCGGTCAGTGGCGAAGAAACAATCAAGCATAACCATTCAATGCTTCTACATCCTAGCGCCCGCACTGGCAACTTGGTTGATAACCCTGTGCATCAGGATATGATGGAAGCAGCAAGATTGGCCAGAGTTGACTTCATAGTTAACGTTGTAGAAAACAAGAAGGGTGAAATTGTGAAAGCCTTCGCTGGGGACTTAGAGCAGGCTTTTGTTGAAGCCGTAAGACTTGTTGACGAAATGTTCCGTGTGACAGTGGAGCGTCGAGCCGACATCCTAGTTGTAAGTGCAGGCGGTTATCCAGCTGACATAAATCTCTATCAAGCCTATAAAGCCCTAGACAACTCCTTAGACGCGGTTAAACGTGGAGGAGTCATAATTCTTGTTGCTGAATGCCCTGAGGGCCATGGGAATCAAGTGTTTTATGATTGGATGATGCGTTTGGGCGATTTGAAGAATGTTGAGCATGAAATAAAACGCAACTTTGTAATGGGTGGACACAAAGCCTATTATCTCCTAAAAGCTCTACAAAACCACCAAATCATCCTTGTCTCATCCCTGCCAGATTACTATGCCACAAGCATATTCAAACTGAAAACAGCTCGGGCAGTAAACGATGCTTTAACTGAAGCATTAAGAATTGCTGGTTCAGCTTCAAGAGTGTGGGCGATGCCGCATGGTAGCTACACGTTACCAGTGTTCAAGGCGCCAGAAGAAGCCGATACTTAAACAACCTGCACCACGGTAAAGACAGTAAAGCAACTAATTGAAGCTCAAAGCGTAAACTTTAAGTTAGAACAGTGAAATGTGGATAAAGAAGGCAACAGAATGCAACAAACCTTTAAGCTACGCAAATTCGTCCCAAATGACTTACAAAAAGTAATGCAAATCAACCGTGTTTGCTTACCGGAAAACTACACTGACTTTTTCTTCATGGACCTGCACCAACGTTTTCCAGAAACCTTTGTTATAGCAGAAGAAAATGGGGAAATCGCAGGCTACATAATGTGCCGAATTGAAGTTGGCTTATCGAATTATGGCTTCGGTGGCTTGGTAAGAAAGGGACATGTGGTATCCATAGCTGTTATGCCACAATATAGGCGTAAAGGCATTGCTACAGCTGTGATCAACAAGGCTTTGGAAGGCATGCAATATTACAAAGCGAAACAATGCTTCTTAGAGGTTAGGGTGACGAACGATGCAGGAATTTCGCTTTACAAGAAATTGGGTTTTGAAATTACAAGAACAATAAACGGATATTACTCTGACGGCGAAGACGCATACGTCATGACAAAACGGCTTTGAGAATAATCAGTATTAGTCAAACCAACATGACCTTTAACTAAGTTTTTCTAGACTTTGGCTGCCTCGAAATTGTTGAATATGGCTGAAAACTTATTTTTTTATGGTCGGCATTATTGACAGCTTTGCAAATCGTCATCCCCGCGGCCCAACCCAACTTTTAATTTTGATTGCAGTTTTACTCATAATCGGTCTAATAATAATTGTTGTTACAGGTTTCCTGTTTGCTTTCCCACTTTAAGCATCGTTGGAAATCCATAGTTTGGAAAGTTTTTTCTGAGCAACAGCCTCTATCGCAAACAGAATAACACAACTTCTTTAAAACGCTGAATGCATAATTAGTCTGAGGAATCAAGTTTATGTCGATCCAGAAAATCCCCGAAAAAAACACTGTCTTCTTTGTTTGGTTAAACCAATACGCTGGAATATTGCTGAAAACCCCTACTAAAACCCTTGTCATAGATCCAGTTGACGTCAAACCTAAAAGCCTCCAAGACATTGATGCAATTTTAATAACCCATGAACACTACGACCATTTAGATCCAAGATTAATTATTGAGGTTCAAAAAGCAACAAACTGTTTGATTATTGCTGATGCAGCTTCAACCAGAAAATTGCAGCATGCTATAACACCCGAGAAGCTTAAGGAAGTCAAACCGGGTGCTGAAGTAAAAATTGGCGAGGTCTCCGTAAAAGCAGAGAAATGCAACCATTCTGCACAGGCGCCAGTAACATACATTATAACCAGCGAGGACGAACTCAAAGTTTACCACACCGCAGACAGTTTGCCTTTTCCAGAGCTTGCAGCTATGGGACAAAAAGAAAAATTTGACGTGGTTTTCTGCGGAGTTGGAATAGCTTCAGGGTTAACACCTCAAACAGGCTATGAAATAGCACGATTAACTAAACCTCAAGTCGCTGTTCCATACCATACAGCATCAACGGCAAGCCAAACAGAGTTTGCTGAAATATTGAAGAAGGAATTGCCTAGAACCGCATGCTTGATTCCACAGCACAACAAGATTTATCAATTATCAAAAAGGAAGTGAAAAAAGTGAAAAAAGGAACAGCGAGCCAAGAAAAAAAGGATCAAATGGCAAACATACTTCTCAAACTTGACGCAATAAAATTTGGTGTTTTCAAACTATCAAGCGGAAAAGCCAGCCCCTATTATATTGACCTAAGAGTGATACCGAGTTTTCCAGATGCTTTCAGAGAAATCTGCGATTTCTACGCAGAATATATAACCAAGTCAGTTGGACTAAAAAATTTCGATAGGATAGCCGGAGTACCCGTGACAGGAATCATTTTTGCATCCCAAACTGCATATAACCTTAGAAAACCGTTCCTTTTCGTGCGGAAAGGTGTTCGCCTGCATGGAAGAGAAAGAAGGGTGGAAGGAGTTTTAGCATCGGGCGATAGAGTCCTCTTAATTGATGATCTAATTACCACTGGGCTTTCCCTTAAAAAAACTGTGGAAGCCGTGAGAGCCGAAGGCGGGGTAATAACAGACGCAATTGTTTTTCTTGACCGTGAAGAAAGAGGAAAACAACGACTTGAAAAAAGCGGAGTAACACTTCATTCACTCCTAAAAATAAGCGAAATAGCTAACGCACTTTACGAAATTGGCTCCATAGATAAAGAAAGCCTTAAAACAATCTTGAAACAAATAAAAAAGAACTAAAACAAAATTTATTCGTAAAATATTAGGCTGGTCTCTTCTAGGAGCGTATGCAATTTTTCAACAGCGACGTAAACATCTTGTTCTTGTTTGGCTCCAGTACAAACAAGTTTTCCGCTCGCAAAAAGCAAAACCACAACTTTTGGCTCCGCCATTCTGTAAATCAAGCCCGGGAACTGTTCAGGCTCATACATGGCATGTTCAAGCGTGTAAGCGGCTTTTTCCAAATCAATCATGCCTCCAAGCCCGCCTGAAGCAACAATATTTTGAATTTTAAGTTCGGGTTTGCTGATGATTATTATTCCGCCTTTTTTAAGTTCCTTTACAACCTTCATGACTGCTCGGCGAGCTTCCTTTTCTGATTTAGCGCCGGTGCAAACCATTTTTCCTGAATTAAAAATCAAAGTTGCTGTTTTGGGGCGTTTTAACCTGAAAACCAAGCCGGGAAATTGCTCAGGGCGATATTCTACAGCTGGGTACCCTTTAACCACAGCGTTTAAGTCAACTTTCTGGTTGAGTGTGGCGGAAGCGACCACATTCTCGATGCTTATTATCGCTTTAACTTTTGGCAATCAATTTTCCCCTTCTTAAACCGGCCCTTAAATATCAATTTATCAAAGGCTTTCTTTATAAAGACATCTGTACCATGGGTGGCGGCGGCTGCATGTTGTTCTGTTCTTTACTTTTTTTGTTGTTGCCTCTTATCATAGGAATCACAAATTCAAGAATCACAAGCAACAGTATGATGCCAATTATTATTGGTAAACCCAAAGAATTACTTCTCATGAAAAGTGTTATCCATCCGAACCATGGAATTCGCATAATCACTTTGCCGATCACTAGGTTTTGCGGGACTCCAGGTGGGTTGTTGTAGTCCCACGGGTCAGTTCCCTGACCTATCACTGGAGGTTGAGGCCACGGGTTTCCGTTTCCGTCACCCTTGGTCTGGTAATATGTTGTACCGTTGACCGTTTCTGAGGAAATTATGCGGTGAACGATTAATTCGCCAGTTATTGGACTGTGGAATACGATTATGTCGCTGTTTGGGTAGTTGGTGTTTAGGTCTTTCGTGTTTACGCCTTGGATAATTATGATATCGCCTACACTTAGGGTTCGATCAAACGGGTGATTTATGCTTAACAAGAAGCCCTGCCAATTAGGCATTTCCATAGAATCATAAGGAATACTCATGCTGCCGCTTTCCACTGTCAACAATGGAAAAGACGTCTTAAGCCCTAGTTGCAAGCCAAAGAAAAAGACGAGAACTATCCCGATAATCAAAACAATTGCGACTATGGTTTTGAAATAATCGTTCTTCCACAACTTTCTTATAGCTATCAAGCTTTTGCCTCTGCAACGAAGTATTCCACTTCATAAAGGCTTACTATGTTTTAAAACTTGCTTAAGAAATAAAGAAAAAATAAAAGAGGGACGATGCTGCAATCAGTTAATTTCTGGTTGCAACTAATTAAATTTTCTTTTTACTTAGTACTTCGCGGAATACATGACCGCATTTTGGGCATTCGTACAATCCGATTTCTAGCTGCATACGTTTTCCAGCTTTATCTGGACGACCGGCCATTTTCCACGTCTTTTTTGTTTTTGCAACTTCAGTTCCGCATTTTGGACATTTAGCCATTCAAATTTCCTCCGTATTGCTAATTCCATGCTTTATCATTATAGAATAAAAAACTTTCCATAGCTTTCAAATCGATATTTTTTGTTTCAACATCATATTTATACAAATTTTTGTCAAAGTAGTTGTAAGCATTTAAACGAAATGGTTGAAAGCGTTGAAGCTAGCGCTTGAATATTAGCCAAAACAGCAACAATTAAGCAAGCCGTTGATCATGAAATTGAGACACGATAAAGAACCCTGAATTTCTATTAAATCTCCCATAACATTTTTTATATCAGAACCTCTGCTTAACCTATTCGAGGGTTTACCTTATAGTGCAAGCAACTTCTGAAAACGCTTTTGACATGCTTGTCAAACCGGTTAGACGGCTCGTTGAGCAGAAAGGATTTTCCAAACCAACCGAGCCTCAAGAAAAGACAATCCCAAAAATCCTCGACGGCAAAAACGTCCTCTTAATTTCACCAACCGCAACGGGCAAAACAGAAGCTGCATTCCTACCAGTATTGAGCATGCTTCTTAAAGAACCAAAAACGCCGGGCATCAAAGTCCTCTACATTACACCGTTACGAGCTTTGAATAGGGATTTGCTAGATCGGCTTCAATGGTGGTGCAACAGCTTAGACATAAAACTTGCTGTAAGGCATGGTGATACTGAAACCAAAGAAAGAACACGTCAATCACGCAGCCCGCCTGATATTTTGATAACTACGCCAGAAACCCTGCAAGCCATACTTTCGGGCTGGGTTTTGCGTCAGCATCTGCAAAGTTTGCGTTGGATAGTTATTGATGAAGTCCACGAGTTGGCTGATAGCAAACGCGGAAGCCAGCTTTCTTTGGCGTTGGAGCGTATCAGAAGCTTAAGCGGCAAAGATTTCCAAATGATCGGTCTATCAGCCACAATTGGCAGCCCGGAAAAAGTTGCCCAGTTCCTAGTCGGCAACAACCGTCCAGTCGAAATTATCCGTGTTCCAGTTGCTAAAATGGTGAAGCTTCAAGTAATTTATCCTAAGCCGACTGATGATGATGTTAGGTTTGCGGCGAAAATTTACACGCATCCAGAAGTTGCGGCTAGACTACGTATTATTCGCGATTATATGGATAAGCGAAAATCCGTTCTGCTTTTTACAAACACTCGTTCCATCTCGGAAGTTCTAACTTCCAGGTTTAAGGTGTGGGATATTGATTTTCCAATTTCGATTCATCATGGTTCGCTGGCTAAGGTTTCAAGGATAGCTGCGGAAACAGGATTAAAACGTGGAGACCTGAAGGGTTTAATCGCTACCAGCAGCCTTGAATTGGGAATAGATGTTGGAAGAATAGATCTTGTTATTCAATATATGAGTCCAAGGCAGGTAACTAGGTTGATTCAACGCGTGGGGCGGGCGGGTCACACCTACGGCGACGTTGCTGAAGGAGTAATAATCGGGATGGATTCTGATGATACGCTTGAAGCCTTGGTTATCGCCCGCAGAGCCCTCAATGAAGAGTTGGAACCCCTTAGAATTCCAGACAAACCATACGATGTCTTAGTCCATCAAATCGCTGGGTTAATGCTGAAGAACAGACGGCTTGAATTTACTGATGTTTTAGAGATAGCCCGAAAAGCCGCGCCATACGAAAACTTGACAATAGACGACATTGAAAAAGCTTTCAAATATATGCATGAACGTTTTCCACGCTTAGCATGGGTTTCTTTTGAAGACCAAGTAGCTCTGAAGCCTCAGCGATCAAAAGCCCTTTTTGAATATTATTTCGATAATTTATCAATGATTCCTGTGGAAAAACAGTTCCTAGTCATAGACGAGTCAACTGACACTTCAATCGGCGTCTTAGATGAAGCATTTATGGCAGAGTACGGCAAACCGGGAACAAAATTCATCATACGAGGCAGCCCATGGCAAATAATCCATGCCACCGAAGACAAAGTGTACGTGCGCCCAGTTGACGACCCAACAGGTTCAATTCCCAGTTGGATAGGAGAGGAAATTCCAGTACCATACGACATAGCGCAGGAATTGGCGGAGATACGCGGATTTGTTGAAGAAAAAATGCGTAGCGGCATATCGCCGGAAGAAGTTAGTGCTCTGCTTTCTCATCGCTATTCCGCCGACGCCAAAACAATTCTACATGCAATAGCCGAAACAGTTGAGCAAGTAAACGCAGGCTATGCAGTTCCCACACCTAAACGCATCATCGTTGAGGATTGGGGCGAATTCGTTATTATTCACTCTAATTTTGGTTCACTAATCAACCGTGCTCTAGCTCAGTTTCTCGGAGAAGTTTTGTCTGACAAGCTTGGGCATGGTATGGTGGTTCAACATGATCCTTACCGCATCTTCTTGCAGACGATGGGCAGCATGAACGCTGAACGCGTAGTTGAAGTTCTTAACGAATTAAAAGACATTAGCACAGAAACAGCTAGGGGCACGTTGACTAGGTCAACTGTGAAGACTGGATTATTCAAACGCCGCGTAATACAGGTAGCGAGACGTTTTGGTGCATTAAAGAAGTGGGCTGACTTCAGCAATGTAAGCATACAGAAGCTTATTTCAAGTTTTGAAGGTACCCCCATTTATGAGGAGGGCTTGAAAGAGGTTTTCACCAGAGACCTTGATGCAGACGGGTTAATCATGGTGCTCAAACGGATTCGTAACGGCGACATAGGTTTCCAAGTGGTTGAAACTGGCGGAGACGCGACTCCTATTGCTCGAGTGGGAATTGAGCGAGTCAGCATGAAAACCGACCTGATTCCTCCTGAGAAAATGCGCGCTGTACTTGTTGCAGCAGCTAAAGCACGATTGCTAAATGAATCAGACAATTTTGTTTGCACAAACTGTTGGGATTACATGGAAATAATCCGCATAAAAGATTTGCCCGATAGACCAAAATGTCCCAGATGCGGGTCTTTTGCAATTGGCTTGTTGAAGGTAGATGAGGAGAAGACTATGCCGTTGATTGAGAAGAAGGGAGAGCATTTGGCTAAGGATGAAGAAAAGATGCAGTTGCAGGCTAAACGTACTGCTGAGTTAATTGAAAAGTATGGGAAAGCAGCTGCAATGGCTTTGAGCGCTCGCAGAGTCCAAACTGCAGATATTGCTGGTGTTCTGGAGAAGGAGCCCAAACTTTCAGACCGATTTTACGAATTAGTTATGGAAGCTGAACGTAAGTCTTTAAACAGACGTTTCTGAGGATGAGTCTGTAGCTCTCTTTTAAAAAATGGTTATTTTGTAATGGTAACAGCAACTTTTTAAACCTAGAACCTCTTACTTTGCTTATCCGCTTATGGATGCCCGTAGGAGACTTAAAAAGAAGTGGAAATAAGCCGAAAAAATCTACGCGACGAAGTCCTTGAACGAGTGAAATACGTCAAAACATGCGTTATGGCGCGGGAACTCTGCCTGATTGTACGCACCAACAGAGCCGTTTTGGAACCTAAAGACGTTCAAGAAATCTGCCAATACATCTCGAATCTATGCAAAGATGAAGGATGCACCGAACCCAGCGAAATATGCACCAAAGCAGCCAAAGCAGTTAGCTCCGCAAACGAAGAAAAATACCTTGAATTATGCGCTCAAAGCTGCGTAAAATGCGGCGAAGCAAGAAGACCGATTCCGAAAAAAGACGCTTACGTGGCATAAAGCATGATTATCAATGATGAGGTAAATTATTAGATGTTTATTGCTCCTTTCGTTCCAAGTCCAAACACAGTTGTAGAGTACATGTTAAAACTTAGTGGGTTGAAAGCTGGAGAAGTCCTGTTCGACATGGGTTCTGGAGATGGCAGAACGGTAATTATGGCTGCAAAGACCTTTGGCGCAAGAGGCGTGGGCATCGAGTTGCGTGAAGATTTAGCGAAAAAAGCGTTGGCTAACATTCACGAGAACAATCTGGAAGATAGAGTGACCATCGTGAATGGTGACATGTTTAACGTGAATTTAACTTCAGCAGATGTAGTCTACCTCTACTTGACAACCAGTGCAAACGAAAAAATCAGGCCAAAACTTGACAGCGACCTAAAAAGAGGCGCACGCGTCGTCTCCCATGACTATGAAATTATCGGTTGGCGCCCCGAGAAAGTTGAGAATTTTTGTGAAAACCCACAGCTCGGTTATCCTTCCCACACAATCTACCTCTATCGAAAACCATAGTTTTTTGAATCGCTTTGTGTCGAGTCAATTTGTGGTAGAAGAACAGCAACAGTCGCTGTTAGCACCGGGTTGTTGTTCTTCTCTGGAAGAAGAAGGACAACTCGCGGCAGCACCGCGTCCTACTTCTTCTACAGTGGCTTATGAGAATTTCTTAGAAAAAATTTTTTAGTCCCTTCTATTCTTGACAAGGCATGAGTGTTAAGCAAACATGCAGTTTGTTCCATGGCAAAACATAGCGGATTGGCATTGCAAAGCATGCGGATACTGCTGCAAACTCTACAGCGTAGTCTTAGGCTTCCCAGAATGGTTAAGAATCGCCAAAGCTTTTGGCGTGGAAACGACTGTAGCAGGCTTAGACCGTTTCTACATTAAACGCACTAACGACGGCTCCTGCGCTTTCTTGTGGAACGATACAAACAACTATCATTGTGCACTGCAAAACGCAAAGCCTGAAGCATGCAAAATCTGGCCCTTTAAAGTGCTTTCAGAACCTAAATATGGAGACGCAAATCAGGCAGCCTACGATTATGGCAACGTGCGACTGTTCGTTTATGGTGATACTATGTGTAGTGGCTTGCGAATTGGTACCCCAACATGGGATTTCCAATACAAAACCGTAAAAGAATTCGCTGAACTATCACTTGGACTCAGGCAGGTACAATACAAAACAACTAGACCAGAGACATTTAGACCTCAGCAGCAATGGGGCAGACAGCTATTTCCCAAATAAAGAAACTGAAAATCTTAGCTAAGATTTTAAAACTTGAATTTTGCAAATTTGCCAATTAGATTATTAAGTGAGTTCTAAGCTCATAACCATCAAAACATCAAGTTACAAGAGAGGTACTGTTGATGTCCAAAGCCAAAGTCGGTGTTTCAATGCTCTATTGCCTGGGCGAACCATTCAACTGCATGGTTAAACGTTTGGGCACGATGAATACTCGCTATATAGAAGTTCTGGATGATGGTATTCATGAGCTCAACAAAAACCGAGTTACCGTTCTAACGGAAACCGCCAAATCCTTTAGCATACAATATTCGTTGCACGCACCTTTCGCAGACATCAACATTGCTTCGCCATCAAAAATTATGCTTGACGCTTCGATGAAACGGCTTAAGCAATCCATGGCTTATGCAAATCAGTTGGATGCGAAGGTGTGGGTTTTTCATCCTGGCGCAAAAACTGGCATCAGCCAATTCTATCCTGGTGCTGACTGGAAACAAAACATCGAAAGCATCAAAGAGCTGTACAAGTCAGCGGAAGAATATGGGGTAAATATTGCGCTTGAGAATTTGCCAGCGAAATATTATTTTTTTATGAGTAAACCTGAGGAATTCGCTCGTTTTTACCGCGAAGCAAATTTGCCTGTAGGCATTGCAATGGATCTTGGTCATGCCAATTTGGAAGGTCATATTGAAGGGTTTTTCAACCTGCTAGCTGACAAAATTATTCACATTCATGCAAGTGACAATGACGGCTCAGATGATCAGCATTTCGGCATAGGCGACGGGAAAATTGATTATACCTGGGTAGCAGAAAAGCTCAACGAAACAAGCTATGACAAATCAGTAATTATAGAATCAATAACCAACGTGCCCCAAACTATCACAAAACTAAAACAGCTTCTCGCCTAATTTTCTTTAAGTGGCAACTCGACTTCCATAAAATCCTCAGCGGCCAATGTGTTCGCAAAGACTTTTTTTGCTTGTTCCAAAAGCAAAGTGGCATCAGAGTATCTTGCGCTAATATGAGTCAAGACCAATAGTTTCGCCCCTGCTGCCTTAGCTTCTTCTGCTGCTTGGCTAGGCGTTGAATGCCCATCCGACTCTGCTTTCTCTGCAAGCGAATCGTCAAATGTGCTTTCATGAATAACCAAATCTGCGTCAGCAGCAAACTTTGCAAACTCCTTGAATGGTCGAGTGTCTCCTGTGTAAACGATTTTTCTTCCAGCCCTAAGCGGTCCCATGACGTCGCTTGGTTTAACCACCTTGCCGCCGCCAAGTTCAACCTCTTTTCCCATCTGCAGCTGCGACCACAATTCACCTCTGGGAACTCCAAGTGCTTGGGCTTTTTCGGGGAAGAACCTTCCGGGGCGCGGCTTCTCTACTAACGAGTAAGCATAACTGTTGACCGCGTGATTGGACCTAATGGCTGTTACCATGTACTCCTCTTCATTGAGTACTGTACCTTCACTCAAAATCTCGTTAATTTCAACTGGAAACGTTAAACCAAAATTCAATGTTTCTTTTGTACAGACAAGAAAATCCTTAATCCCCGACGGACCATAAACGGCGACCGGTTCTTTTCGGTCCATCAAAGCCATCGTTTGCAAAACCCCCGGTAAACCCAAAACGTGGTCGCCGTGCAGATGAGTGAGGAAGACTGTTAGTTTTTTGTGGAAGCCGACTTTTCCCTGCATCATCTGCCGCTGAGTGTTTTCGCCACAGTCAAACATCCACAGCTCCTTTGGGCATTGGACAACGACAGAGGGCAAGCTGCGTTTTAGGGTTGGAACACTGCCGCTTGTACCCAAAAAGACCACTCGAATACTCATTGTCTTTGCACCTTTTCGAAACCTGCAATTTCCCTTGTTAGACTTCTATGTTTGAAGGCAGAATGGGATTCCACTTGCCTATAACCTAAAGCCTCAGCTAACGCTTAAATCTGTAATGTTTTAGGCGAAGCAATACAAACCGCTTGCTCCTTGTGGGGTAACGAATGACTGAATTGAGTCATTTTCCTTCAACCTGTGAGAGTGTTTCAGCCCCTAAAAAGTGTTTGAGGTGCTGGCTTAGCAGTATTCCTGCTTTCGATAGCGTCTGTTCAACGACCTGCAACCCCTTCAGCGATAATTGTTTGGCGGGTAAAGCTTAAGAACATGACACGTGTCATATTATTTATATAATGACGAAGGTATTAAATGAAAAACAAATTTGGCCTTTTTCCGTTTTTCTTAATAGTTCTCGCACTTCTACTTTCAACCCTCATCTAACAGTTTCAGCAAGCACGGGACCCATGTGCAAAATCTGATGAAACCGTTTTGGGCATTCTAATAGGAATATTTTTTCGAAGGAAAAGAAACTTTCTTAATGGATTTTATGACTTATAAACGTTTTCCAATATTTATCCAAAATTATAAATACGTTAGCTTTGATATAACCAACCTGAACGGAAGAGAGAGAGAGCTTGCTTAGAAAGCTTACTTTCCGTTTAACAAAATTGAAGGAAGAAAAACAAAAATGAAAACATTAAACATAAAAATCCCAAAAAGTAAAACCGTAATTACCTTGATTGCAATGTTACTAATGCTCTCAATGACCGTAGTTACAATTCCATTAACACATGGAGATGCGGCGATTGCACCAGGTACGCACATGCCCACTTATTCATATCTCAACGTGTTCCCTAATCCCGCCGGCATCGGCCAGCAAGTAACTCTTGGCATATTCCTTTCGACTGTCTTTCCAAGCAATGAAGTAGCGATAAATTTCTATGTTGACATAACGGATCCCAATGGAGTTAAAACCACGTTAGGACCGTATACTTCCGACCTCACTGACGGTACAGTTGCTTACTTTACGCCTACCGTACTTGGCAACTATACAATTATATTCAGATACGGTGGACAAGAGCTTACGAACCAATCTGGTAGTATTTTTGGTCCAGGAACAAAGGGCGTCTGGGCTGATCCTAGCCAAAGCTTACCATCTACACTTGTGGTGCAACAAGAACCAGCAGTACAGCGCGTGTTTCCGTTTACTCCGCTTCCAACACAGTGGTGGCAGACACCAGTATCAGCTGAGAATTCTCAGAATTGGTACACTCTCACAGGAGCATGGATTGGAACCGGTTACGAAGCTTTTGCGTCATGTGGAGGATACAACTGCACTAGTAACTATAACCCCTATACCGAATCGGTGAATGCTGGGCATGTCATATGGACGAAGCCTTGGCTAGCGGGCGGTGTAGCCGGAGGAATATTCGGTGGAGGAGAAGTCACAAGTCACTTTTGGTCAACATTCCAGTACACACCTAGGTATGCCCCAGTCGTCATGAACGGCATACTATACTCTACGCAATATACTTTCGGCATGGCCTCTGGCGCTAATCAGGGCATCGTTGCATTGAACCTATACACTGGAGAAACTCTATGGACGATAAACACCACCAACCCCTTGATAGGCGGCGTCCTTTTCAATATGTACACAATTAACGACTATGGTGTTCGTGGACCTTGGCTTTGGACTACAGGCACTCTTCCAGCATCAGACACTGGTGGAACAGTACCCGCCAATAGGGGAACACAATGGAACCTCTATGATGGTGTAACTGGGAAATACGTTGAGAGCGTTGTCAACGGCTCCTCTCTGACAATCGGACAAGATAGCAATGGAAACATGATAGGCTACTTCACGAACTCTACCGCTGGCACACAAGTCATTCATCCGACCGCTGGAACAACCGCGTTAGCAACAACCACTGGAACTCACGTGACCGCTGTCAACATGACGACATGCATGGGCGTAACTTCCGCTATGAGTCCTACCAACCTTAACGTAAACTCAGTACGAGCTATGCAGACAGGATACATGTTTGACGTAAATGTGCCAACCAACATCAGCGGTGTAAAATTTGACCCCGCTCTAGGCTTATCGTCGATAACTGGCGGTGCTATAGTATTCACTTCAGGATCTTACATGTATGGAACACAGGGCTTCGTTAGTATGGCAAGCTTGGATGCTATGACTGGCCAATTCTTAGGCGCTGTAAACATAACTTATGCTGATACAAAGGCGCTTCTACCATACACTAGGGACATGTCAAATTTCGGTGACGGACTGATGGAATGGGGCAACGACGTCAACATGGACGTAGTCGCATACAATGTACGCACTGCCACCAAAGCATGGGACATCCAATTGACTGGAACAAACGGCGCTAGCCCAAACATCTACGACCTATTCCAGATAAAACCCTATAATGGAAAGGGTCTTAGCATCTGGGAAGCTCTCGGAGGCGATGTCTGGGCCATAAATGAAACAACCGGAAAACTGGCATGGTACGCCAACACAACGCAATGGAGCGGTCCATCAGGAATTGAGACACCATACAACATCTGGCCACTTTGGGTCTTCGGTAGCAGCTGTATATCCAACGACGTTGGATACTTTGCTGGAGGACATGAATACAACCCGCCGCTATTTCACGGGGCTCAACTATATGCAGTAAACATGACTGATGGTTCGCTTGTGTGGAAAGAACTGGATACAAGTGTTACTTCCACTGAAATATCATATGGAGTCGTTGTGTCGCTAAATGCTTATGACAACCAGTTATACGCTTTTGCCAAGGGACCGAGCGATATTACCGTTTCAGCACCTAGCGTTGGAGTTTCAACCGCTACCCCGATAACCATCACAGGCACTATAACAGATGTCTCAGCGGGCACAAACCAACAGTTGGTTAAATCTAACTTCCCCAATGGTCTGCCATGCGTCTCTGATGCAAGCGAAAGTGCATTCATGGAAGCAGTTTATCAGCAACAGGTAATGCCGAACAACATAACTGGTGTGCCAATAACAATTAGTGTTCTTGACGCAAACAACAACTTTAGAACGATTGGCACTACTACGAGTGATGGCACGGGCCACTATGGTTTAACTTGGACACCGGACATTCCTGGCAACTTCGAAGTTATTGCTAGCTTCCTAGGTTCGAACAGCTACTATCCGTCGACTTCTACAACGTACTTCTATGCTAGCGGTCCAGCAGCAACACCAACACCAACCGTTACGGCTCAAGTAAATGTTGCAACAACATCTGATCTTATGCTATACGTAGTCGGTGCCGCAGTTGCCATAATCATCGTGATCGCCATAGGCTTTGCGCTTGTACTGAGAAAGCGATAAATTCAAAACAATTTTCCTTTTTCTTTTTTTTAATTCAAATCTTAATTTAATACCTAGACGGGCATCAGAATGCCTCTACTTTACTCCTTAAAGGCGGATAGACAAACGGCTTGTTTCAGCTTTTTCATAGACCATTATCTCCCTCGTTAACGTCCTATGCACATAGACTGCATGACTTTGCAAACGTTTGAAACCTAGATCTTCAATAAATGTAGATATTTCATTTGACATATGCTTAATTGATCCAGATTTGTTACGTGTAATCGGGAGTGCGATACAAATTCGTTGTCCCACCCTCAACAAGTCATATGTTGAAGCCAAAACGTCTTGCACCAACTGCTTAGTCGTTGATTTCAAAGTGCTTGATGAACGGCCATATGGAGGGTCAGTTACGACGCAATCAACCTTAAGGAAAGGCAGCATTCGAGCGTCACCCCAGATTAGACCTTCAGGAGAGATGTTGAAGTGTCGAAGGTTTTTTCTGCAACCCAAAACCATCCGTTTCTGAGCATCCACACCCACCGCTCTGCAGCCGATATAAGTGGCCTCAATAAGTGATGTGCCTGTTCCACAAAAAGGGTCTAAAACCAAGCTTTCCACTTTGCCATGTGCTAAATTCACCATGCAACGTGCCATCTTCGAAGGCATAGCGGACGGATGAAAGAATGGTTTTTTGCGTGGTCTTCGCTCTGAAAAGGTTTTGGAGGTTATATCCGTGAGTTTTAAGCCTAAGACAAGTTTGTCGCCTGTGATTATCCCGAGGAAAATTTTGTCGGGGTTTTTGAGGTTTACTTTTGTACCTATCGTTGCGTTTAAGATTTGCTTACCCAGTTTGCCTTCAAGAACCATAGTGTTCAAAGCCTCGTCAGCATAGTTTTTTATACGGTTTATTCTAACGACGAAACTTTCGCCCGGCCGTAGGACGGCTTTGAAGTCTGTTTTAGAAGCTGCATCAGCTATGTCCGATAAGTCTGCATTTGATACAAAAAGTTCCAATGCACAAACTCGCGTGTAAGCCGACCGGACTTGAATCAACTTCACACTGTTCACGTCTGCCTCCAACCTTAAAACTTGGTCAAATTCCTCTGCATTGGCATATTGGTATCCTTCAGCTTCAAGGATCGCTTTGACTTCGGCAACAGGCAGCGATTCATTCTCGCCTGACAGCAGAAAAAAAAGTTTTGCCACTATTTCTGCGCCCTAAGTTCTTGGCTTAATAGCGGCGCTAACGAAACTTTGCTTATAATACTTGGTACGCTGTCGGTTCCCACGATTTCCTCCACGCCAGCGTCTAAGATGCGTTTTTGTGCGTCGTCGATCAGTAAACCGTGCACACACGCGCAGAAAACATGTTTGGCGCCTTGTTCGCGGAGAATTTTTGCTGCGCCAACAATGGTGCCGCCTGTGCTAATTATGTCGTCAAGGATGATTACGGTTTGGTCTTTAACGTTTAAGCCCTCTGCAGTCTGTACGGTTTGCCCAGTGTAACGGTCGCGCTGTTTGCTTAGGTGTCCAGAGTCGCCCCCCAGGACTTTCTGTGCTTGCTTTGCTATGTACATCGCTCCTTTGTCGGGAGATAGAGCAAATGCGCCTTCGAAGCCTTTATCCACGAAATACTGTGCCAAGAGCGGGATAGCGCTCAAGGTTTTTGCTGGAAACGGAAACTGATTGAGTGTTGATTCTGAGTGGATGTTAACGGTGATTAATTCGTCGATTCCTGCTGCTTTGAGCATTCGTGCGATGGTTTCAATGCTTATGCCTTCACCCGATAGAAACATCTTGTCCTGCCGCGCGTAAGCCAAATAAGGCACAACAGCGGTGACTTTGACGGCGCCACTTCGCTTTGCCGCGTCAGCCATGAAGGCTAGCTGGAAAAGTCTCCCATCTTGCATCGGGGGGCACGTCGTCTGTACAATCGCTACATTTTCGCCTTTCATTTCGCCTTCCAAGCGAACGTATGATTCTCCATCAGGAAAAACTTTGGAAGCAACACTAATGTTGCCAAAGCCAGATAACGCTGAAATCCGTTCAGCAAGCTCTTTCGAAGCTGGACCTGAGATAACCTTCATTATTTTGCCCTCTTTTGGTTAAGAATGCAAGTTCAGGTTTTAAGGCTTTATCTCTCCACTGAGAGCAGCTTTTTTATTGCCCATAAGAGTTTTAAGCGATATTCAGTTTTTCATTGAAAAGGTTGAAGACTTATGGATACTTGGCGCCTATTATCGCTTGAAACAAACAATGCGTTTATGAATATGGCAGTTGACGAGGCAATCTTAAATGCGCGAATCACTGGACAAGTTCCTAATACGTTGCGTTTCTACCGGTGGCAACCCTCTGCCGTAAGCATCGGCAAAAACCAGAACCCTGAAGCCGAAGTGTACCTTGATGCCTGCAGACAATTTGGCGTCGATTTGGTTAGGCGTAGTAGCGGCGGTGGCACAGTTTATCATGACTACGAGGGCGAAGTGACCTACAGCATAACTGCCAAAACAGAAACTTTAGGAACGAAAGATATCACTATTGTTTACGCCAAGATTTACGAGGCGATAAAGGATGCACTTAGGCTTTTGGGGATAACAGCTGATTTCAGCACTGGCAACGCTAAAAACTGTCCCAACATGACAGTTGGAGGCAAGAAAATCTCTGGCAGCAGCCAAACCAACAGCCGAGGAGTCGCACTTCAACATGGCACACTTTTGCGAAATGTCGATTTGACAAAAATGTTTCAGCTTCTGAAATTAAAAAATGCAACTTGCAGTCAAGCAGCAGACATCGCCAAACGGAAAATCACCAGCATCCAAAATGAACTGGGCCATGCTGTTTCGCCCAGTACAATCGCTAACGCATTGACACAGGGCTTTAAGGCAACGCTTAAAATACAGCTTGAACTCGGTGAGCTAACAACTTACGAATTGGAGCTTGCAAATAAACTCTATAAAGAAAAATATTCTAAGAAGGAATGGAATTTTGAGGGCAAAACAGGCAACTAAGTCTTTTCTTTATGCCACCGAACGCCTTGCGCTGTATCCTCAAGTACAATGCCCATTGCCTTAAGCTGTGTTCTTATCTCATCGGCTTCTTTCCACTTCTTGGCTTTTCTGGCGCTCTCACGTTTCTGCACTAAAGCATCAATGTCGTCTGACAAGGCTTCTTCAACTTCTACTTTCCCGATAACACCTAAAACTTCGTCGATCATCGTCATTAAACCGCCCACATGCGCCGACTCCGCCTTGCTTATCATGTTAGAATCAAGCAGGTTGTTTATTTCCCTTACAAAATCAAATAGCGACGCCAACGCGATCCCGATGTCCAAATCATCATCCATCGAACCGCCAAAACAAGCTTCAAGATTCTCGGTTAAAACCGCAACTCTTCCCTTACTGTCCTTACCTCCATCGACCTCATGCAACCGACGAACAAAATTCCGTAGCCTATCAACCGCACCCTTGGCAGATTCCAGGCCCTCGAAAGTGAAGTTGAACTGCTGCCGATAATGCGTTGACATAAGTAGGTACCTGATGGCAATCGGATCGTAGCCTTTAGCTAAAAGGTCTCGGAGCGCGTAGAAGTTGCCGAGGCGCTTAGCCATTTTTTTGCCTTCAACAAGCAAATGCTCATTATGCAACCAATAATAAACAAACTTCTTACCCGTTGCTGCCTCGCTTTGCGCAATCTCGTTCTCATGATGGGGAAAAATGTTGTCTACTCCGCCGCAGTGAATGTCAAAGGTTTCGCCCAGATACTTCATGCTCATAGCGCTGCATTCAATGTGCCAGCCAGGTCTACCCTTGCCAAGCTCTGTTTCCCAAAATACGTCGCCATCTTCAAGCGTCCAGGCTTTCCACAATGCGAAGTCCTGAGCTTCCTCTTTAGCGTATTCGTCCTGGCTGACTCTTGCCCCTGCCTTGAGTTCATTAGTTTTTATTTTTGAAAGTTTACCATAATCTGGGAACTTGCTTATGGCGTAATAAATTGAGCTGTCTTCACTTCTGTAAGCGAAGCCCTTATCCATCAAGGTCTTAATCAAAGTAACCATTTCAGGAATAAACTCGGTAGCTCGGGGATAAGCATCCGCTGGCTCTATGTTTAACGCTTTAATATCTTCAAAGAACGCTTTCACGTAGAAATCGGTGAGCTGTCTAAGCGGTACCTGCTGTTTCTGGCTGCCCTTAATAGTTCTATCGTCAACGTCAGTTAGGTTCATGACGTGGGTGACCTTAAAACCTCTGTTCACAAGCCAACGCTTAAGCAAATCCTCAAACAAAAAAGCCCTAAAATTGCCGATATGAGCATAATCATAAACTGTTGGGCCACACGTATATATTTTCACTTTTCCGTCTTCCAATGGCTTGAAAACTTCTTTCTTACGCGTTAACGTATTAAAGAATTTAATATTTGATTTCGTGTTAGTCATTACTTAGCCTGAAGAAAATACAAGAGCCGAAATTATTTAAGCATTCTACTGTGCCTATTCGGTGTTAATTTCAGAAGTATGTTTCATTGGCTTTCTTATGTTCCATTTTTTTGATTACAGTGCCTTTAAGATAAGTTGAATAAGCATCCACAACTTTAACTCCCAGAATTTTACCCAGTAGGTTATTAGAGCTTTTTACCGCAACTGGCTTGTAAGCAAAGTTGCGTCCAACCCATGAACCATCCACTTTGCCCTTCTCATCAACCAGTATTTCACCAACCCAGCCGACCCAACGCTGATTCCGCTCCAAAGAAATCCGCTTAACTAACGCCGCGGAAACAGCACTTCTTCGTTTGATTTCCTCGCGGTCAACCAAGCCATCTTGCATCTGAGCCGCCGCTGTTTTGGGTCTTGCAAAAAACTTTGAAACATTAGTCACATCAGGCTTTACTTCTTCTAAGAGTTTTAGGGTGTTTTCAAACGCTTCTTTTGTTTCGCCTGGAAACCCTACAATGACATCGGTAGCAAGCGTCAAGTCAGGAAACTCTGACCTAAACGCATCCACAATATATTTGAATTGCTCAGCAGTGTAAAACCTGCGCATCAGCTTCAATGTCTCGTTATCGCCACTTTGCACCGGTAAATGCAGAAATTTGAAAATTCTATGGTTCCTAAAGGCATTAATCAGATTATTCTGCATATCAGTAACCATGTTTGGAGTCATCATGCCAACCCGGACTTTAAAATCTCCAGGTAAATCACCCAGCGCTGCCAGCAACTCTGCAAGACTCGATCCAATTTCTCTTCCGTAACAGGCTGTGTCTTGAGATGTGATCCAAAACTCTTTGGTGCCTGAGGCAACATCGCATTGCACTCGTTTGACAACCTCCTTTATGCCATAGCTTCGCAGATGTCCACGGGCAAAAACAACACAACAGTATGCGCAAGAACCTAGACATCCATAATTCACAGGGACAATGCTGATGACAGGGTTAGTCTTTGCTCTTGGAAGATCCAGCTGTGGTTTGCAATTCAGGTTTGATAATTCCACAACTTTCTCGCCAGCAAAAACACGGGAAACAACATCAACAATTCCGCTGCCAATTGACGGACCGATTGCGCCGTCAAAACACACTTCGCGAAAAAGCCGTTCAAAACTAATTATTGGCAAACAACCTGCTACGATAAGTTTCTTGCTTTTTGGTGCATGCTTCATAACGTTGATGATGCGGTTTTCAGTTGGACCTTTAACTGCACATGTATTGTAGATTAACACGTCAGCGTTTGACTCTGAAGTTGCGAGTTGGAAGCCTGCGTGTACTAGGCATCCTGCTAAGACTTCGCCATCTGCTATGTTCGCTGAGCATCCAAAGTTTCTAACGAAAACCTGCAAAGGCCATGTATCACCGGCTCGTAAGAAGCTTCAACAAGAGATAAAAACTTAAAGGTTGCTTAGCGGAAATTGACAAAAACCTGCAATGTTACCCATTAAAGGCTTATATGCTAAGGCATGAACATGTTATAAGCATATTTGTAGCATATTATATAGATGTATATCCAACAAGGACTCGTTTGATTATTCAATCACTAATAGGGAGCGATAACTATTGAAGATGATTACTCTGTATTTGCCTGAAACATATATAAAAGCTTTGGACCAGCTTGTCGACGAAAGGTTCTATCCGAACCGCGCCGAAGCGATCCGAGTGGCTGTTCGAGACTTGATCAGTGCAGAAGTCTGGAGGCGCAAAGGCGTTGACTAAACATTTACATGAAGACATACTAAAACCGATAGGACTTGAAGATGTGAAGGTCGAGATTATTCCAAAAGCCATCGACCACTCACTTGTTATAGGCGGCGGGGAAATTGTCCGCAAACCCAAAAATAAAATGAAAGTAAGGATGGTAAAGTCCAAAATGCCCGTTAATAAAACTAGCCGATTAGACAAAGCCACAAATCACCTCTACGACCTTGAAGATGCACATGGACCTGAAAAATCATTAAACATCGACTTAGGCCTCTACCAAATGGAAGACTACTAACCCACAACCTTCCTATTTTTTTGTACCTTTAGTTTTAAGTAAAGCTATTAATCTCAAAAGACTGTTTTTACCTACATGAACAGCATCCTTGCCCAAATAAGAAAAGAACTAAAAGTCAACACCGACACGCAAACACAAAAAAGTTTTCAACGTTTCTTTAAAGAACAAGTAAAATATTATGGCGTTAAAACCGAAACAGTAGGTAAAATCGCCAAGAAATACTGGAAACAAGTACAGACACTTGACAAACAAGAAATTTTTGGTCTTTGCAAAGAACTTTATCGTTCAGACTACACTGAGGAGGCTTTTGTAGTTGCTTTTTGGTTGCCGAACTACATTGACCATCTTGAGCCAAGCGACTTGCCGTTTTTCAAAGGATGGATTGAGCGATACATAAACAACTGGGCAAAATGCGATGGATTCTGTAACCACACTATCGGCGACCTAGTCCAGAAATATCCAGAAACCTTAAACGAAATTAGAGAATGGGCGAAATCTGGGAATCGTTGGCTTAGACGGGCTGCGGCTGTTTCACTTATTGTTCCTGCAAAAAAGGGCTGTTTCCTGCAAGACGCCCTCGAAATATGCGATCAACTGTTAAATGATGGCGATGATATGGTACAGAAAGGTTATGGGTGGTTACTCAAAGAGGAAAGCCGAATTCATCAAAAAGAAGTTTATGACTATATCATAAAAAATAGAAGGGTAATGCCTCGAACCGCATTGAGATACGCTATTGAGTTAATGCCTAAGGAACTGAAAATAGAAGCGATGAAAAAAGAGTGATTTTTTTTGGTTTTATATTTTTGCTGATCCAGTTGTCCAGCCTAGGGCAACCTTTTTGCGTAAAGCAATCACTTGAATGACCCCAATAATTATTATTGCCATCCAAATTGTTGAATAGAAAAAGTAATAGACGAAAAATTCATGAAGTTTCATTTCTCGGAATCCCAATTTTCGCGAGAAAATGTAAAAAACGCCTGCAGTTATGGCAAAACCTGACAAGGAGATAATTAAGATCTTTAGCAAGTCCGCGGTTCCTAGTGAAACAAGAAAAATAGGTAACATGATGTTGAATTTGACAGATAGAAACAGTGAAAAAACAAGCAGTGAATTATACATCCAAAGGCTTGGCACTAAAGCGCTTATGAAGAAAATTGCGACAGAAGGGTAAAGGAAAAACAAGCCTGGCAGAAAAACTTGGGGTTTTTTTAAGAATTTTTTTGCTAAAGTCCGATACCAACAAACAAACCATGAGGCTTGACCTATTGCCCATCTTCTACGCTGAGTAAACCATCTTCCCCAGTCAGAATAAACAACGTTTTTCACTTCGACGTCAGTTGAGTAAGCGAAACTACTATCCTCCAAGAAAGCTCTTGTTGCCAGATCAATGTCTTCGGCAATAACTCTGTGGAAGCCTCCGACTTTCTCAAATGTTTCTCGCTTAATCGCAAATGCTGCGCCGTTCACTGCAGGACATTTATGTAGGTACTTTGATGATAACCAGGCGCTGACGTTGTACGTGAAATATTCATAATAAGCCATTTTAGATAGGAGTGATTTTCCTTTTATTACTCTCTTTTTTATGTCGACAATGTCTGCGACGTGTGTTTCCATAATGATTTTTCTTAGAAAATCTGGGTCGCCGCTTATTTGAACATCGGAATCGAGGAAAAGCAGCACTTGACCTGAAGACAATTTTACTGTGCTGTTTACTGCGTTTGCTTTGCCTATGCGTTCTTTGTTAACAATAAATTTAACGTTCTCATTCCCAAGGTTTTTGATTTTTTGCGAAAATTCATCTGTAGGTGCGTCAACAGTTACAAAGATTTCTTTTGCAACATTTTGGGAATTTAGCTCATTAAGCATGCTTGCTAGTTGATTTGATTCCCTGTAGACTGGGATAAAGATGCTGACATCTACTGTCAAACGCAATCCTCGTTAGTAAGTATAATCACATGTTTTATTTTCACATGGGTTTTTAAATCATTCTAGAGAAAAGGGAGCAAGCAAGTCAGCCGAATGTTGGAAAACTCAAGAAATCAGTTTTTTCCTCTATGTTTCATAGGTAAATTATTATTTATCGCAAAAGAATCCTATTGGCGATATGACTCGTGTTAAGGCTATAAGTTTGCTTTCTGGCGGCTTAGACAGCATACTTGCTACGGAACTTATTCGTAAACAAGGCATCGAAGTAGTAGCCTTTAACGTTAGAACTCCCTTTTGCATACCCAAAAAAGACGGAACCAGCGAAGCAACCGAAGCCGCAAACCAACTTAAAGTTCCCCTAAAAATCGTCTGTGTAGGAAAAGATTATTTGCAAATGCTCCGCAACCCAAAGTATGGTTATGGCAAAAACATGAATCCCTGTATCGACTGCAAAATCTTTATGATAAAAAAAGCCAAAAAATACGCCAAAGAGATTGGTGCTGATTTCCTTTTCACAGGTGAAGTGCTTGGCGAAAGACCCAAATCCCAGCACGGTCCCGCCTTGAAGATTATTGAAGAAGAGGCTGGATTGAAAGGCAAACTCTTAAGACCTCTTTCAGCAAAGCTACTTCGTGAAACCGAAGCGGAGAAGAAAGGCTTAGTTGACAGAACCAAACTATACAACATTCAAGGGCGATCAAGAAAGCCCCAGTTCCAACTTGCGGCGGAATTTGGAATTACAAGTTTTCCCGCTCCTGCTGGCGGATGCTTGCTGACATGCGAGGAATACTCAAAGAAGCTAAGAGACCTATTCGTCAACAAGAAGCGGATTTCAATCGCTGATGTTGCTTTGCTTAAAGTTGGCAGGCACTTTAGATTAAGCAATAACAAAATAATCGTGGGACGAAATGAAGCCGAGAATAAGCTGTTGGCTGCTGAAAAACTGCGAGGCGACTTCTTTTTCGAGTTGCCTGACACTGTGGGTCCAACTACGATTTTGCAGGGACCCAAAACAAAAAAGTCAATTGAGACAGCGGCTAAGATAACTGCATTTTATTCCGATGCGAAGGGTAATGAAGTTAAGGTTAATTTTGGAAGAGAAACCCTCGACAAATCTGTACTGGTCGTGGTCCCTGAAAAGGCTGAAGTGGACAAACTTAGGGTTGGAAACGTGAAGTAGGCGACCTGTTCAGATGTTGATATTGTACTTCTAATACAAAAATGAAACAATTTGGCGCCCGAATAGAATTGCTCTTCTACGATTTCAGCGTTAAACAGTGCTTTGCATTTAGAAAGGTGTTAATCAGAGGATGCTGCTTGAAGCAAAAAACTTATCCCTTAACCACTACAATTAGCTTACCCGAGGTGCAGCAAGTTGACAATTGAATCTAACAGAACTTTGGGCGGAGTAGCTGCTATTCTAATGCTAATTGGAGTTATCAGCCAAGCATCAACCATTTTTAGGTACGTTTTTCCCCAATCAGTTGGAGCCTTGATATTTGCCGGCATAGGCGGTTTATTTGGTGTTTTATCTTTTGTTGGTTTTCTACTATTCCTGGTAGCGATGTATGGCTTCTCCAAAGATTACCAAGATCACAGAATTTTCAGTTATTTGCTATACGGCATAATAATTACGATTGTGGCAGCTGTAGTTGTCTTGGTTATTCTAGTTATAGTTATTTTGTTTAATCTGACTACCCTATTTCCAAACTTGAGCTCCTCAGCTCCACCGTCAAGTCAAATATCTTCCGAAATGTCAAGGATCTTCGGCTTCGTTTTTCCTTTGTTTAGCCTTGTTGGAATAATTTGGATAGCATTTAACGTGAAGGCTTTCAATTTGCTATCAGATAAGTCCAATGTTCCCCTGTTTAGAACTGGCGCTAAAGTGCTCATAGCCGGCGCACTAGTAAACATCGTAATTGCAATAATATTTGCCGTTGTTGTCTCTTTTGTTACAGTTCCGCTTAACACTCTGCTGGCACTTCTGACAATTGGAGGTTTAGTGCAGGACGTTGCCTGGGTGCTCTTGGCAATGGCGTATTTTAGAATACAAGTGCCGACCGTTCCAGTGCAAGCGGCAATTAATATTCCACCCGTTTCTGGGCAAGTAAAATACTGCACCTACTGCGGAGCCCCAAACCAGCTGAATGCATTATATTGCTCTCATTGCGGACAAAAAATATGACCAAAAGATTGTTTCTTAATTTTTTTAGGCCAGCGCGATAGGTAAAATTATATTTGTTAGTGTTTCATTAAAGTGCCCCATGAGGGCCCGTGGCGCAGTACGGATAGCGCGTCAGCCTTCTAAGCTGAAAGTCATGGGTTCAAATCCCATCGGGCCCGCTTCGATTTCTCTCCAAAGCTCGATTTTAGCTTATTCTGGTTTTAGTCAATCAGTGATTTCAATAAGACTTAGAATTTCAGCCCGTTTAGAACTTCATAGCTAATAAAACCTTCTTCTGTTTTCACATTTCAGTTTTTGTATATCTTTCGATTCTTAGGTATAAGCATCACTGAAACTGAGACTGCCAGTATTATGAACAAAGACAAGATTGCTGATAACGGAAACTCTGGAATTAAAGACTTTGCGGTGAACACGATTGATACTTCGTGTGTGCTAAAGTGTGTGGCATACCATACGTAGTAGTTGTTGCTGTCTTGCGCGTAACCTTGGTCTTGAGCAGGTTGGCCGTCAATATAAATTGTTGGCGTGGTTCCATAGAGCACTGCACTTATTGGGATGGTTATGTTGCCAAAACCTGTAGTGCCGTTTTCTCCCGTCACAGTGAAAGACACGATACTTGAAGAAGTAGACTGGAGTGTTGCGATTGTAACGTTGGAAATCTGTGCACTGGTTATGTTTCCGGTAATTGCGAGGTCAACTGTTGAGCCATTGTTTGTTGTCGCGGGCAATGTTGTTGCCTGCGGAGTTTGTGTGGGCGTCGTTGTAGGTAATGGCGTTGGAGCAGTCGTTGGTGTAACCCCGATTGTGAGTTGTATTGGTGTAGTTTGTATTCCGTAGGTTGGGCCAGTTTTGCCAATAATGTTGTAGATTCCAGGCGAGACTGGGTCCCCTTGAACTGAGGCGTTGAAATTGCATGTTTGCAGCCAAGTGAAGTTGGTTGACATGTTCTCTCCAACTGGAAGCGGCACGATGGCTATGAATTGAGCTATGGCTTTGAAATTTGACCATTGGTACACTAAGTTGTTTGTGTCGTTGAAAACTTGAAAATCAAAATCCAATCCTGTGTGCTCAAAGCTTATTGTCTGATTGCTAATGTTGGTGATGGTCAGAGTTAGGTTAACAGGTTCGCCTAAACTGTAAGATTCTTTGTCTATGGTCATCGTGAGTTCGAGATTGCCGTTTCCTCCGGATGCCATATTTGCGGAGGGAATTGAGGCAGAAACGTCGCTTTCAGCCGTACAATAATGCGCATTGCCAACAAAAGCCAATCCGATAACCATGAGGGTAATCAAGAATGCATTCAACAGAGTTTTTCCCATAGAATTCAACAATTCTATTATTGTCTTATTCTGGTTTATAATTTGTGGAAGTTATTGCATGAGCTTGGGGTTTTGATTCAGCAAGAGCCCATGTTACGCCTGACGGAAAAAGGGAGACAATACTTAATGGACAATGAGGAAGTTCTAGAATTCATGAAACGAACGCGTTTGATTTATTTATGAAAATTGCGGGATTCAATTTTTTTCGATGCACTTCAAGAATAGAAATAGACTTAGATAACTTATCAACCAACTTGTTATATAGTGAGCCCTATGGCGTCTAAGAAAAAATTCAGAACCATAGATGAATACATCGCCACTTATCCTAAAAATGTTCAAATTATTTTAGAAGAATTAAGACAAGCAATCAAGGAGGCTGCACCTGAGGCGGAGGAGACAATTAGCTATCAAATGCCTGCATTCAAACAAAATGGTGTTTTGGTGTGGTTTGCAGCATTCAAGAATCATATCGGTTTTTTTCCTAAAATCTCAGCTATTAAAGCCTTCAAAGAAAAATTGTCTTCTTATCAAACAAGTAAGGGTACAATCCAGTTTCCAATTGATGAACCAATTCCACTTGAATTGGTAAAGGAAATTGTGAAGTTTAGAGCCAAGGAAAACTCAGCGAGTAAGTGATTTGCTAGTGGGTTGTTGTTGCGAAATACAATGAATTGCACCAAACCCGCAAATTAAGTCAACGCAATCCACGCCTACCACCTTTCTTTTGGGAAACAGTTTCTTTAAAATAGACAACGCGACATCATCATTTTTAGATTCAAATGTAGGAACCAGAACTGTTTTGTTTCCTATATAAAAATTTGTATAGCTCGCTGGAAGCCGCTTATTGTCGCATTCAACATTTCCTGGCATCGGCAACTTAACAATTTTTAATTTTTTACCGTCTTGGTCCGTGGATTGGCATAATATTTCATAATTTTTTCTCAGTGCTTCTGCATTTTGGTCGTCGCCTTCATCATAAGCGCAGACAACGGTCGTTGGATTAACGAATCGTGCAAGATCATCAACATGACCGTCTGTATCATCACCTACAATACCACACCCTAACCAAATAATGTGATTTGCACCCAAATAATCTTGTAAGTATTTCTCGATTTTTTCTTTTCCAAGCAGAGAGTTCCTGTTTTTGTTAAGTAAGCACTGCTCGGTTGTAAGTAAGGTTCCTTTTCCGTTAACATCTATCGAGCCGCCTTCCAAAACTATTCCCGGTTCAAAACAATCCAAATGCATTGCTTTGTTTATTACCTGAGGAATCTGTGCATCTTTTAGCAGATTCTCATACTTTTCTCCCCAAGAATTAAAAATCCAGCGTACCATCGCCAATTTTTGCTCTCTGTTCATAACAAATATAGGACCATAATCTCGAAACCAAACATCAGCATAATCAAATTCGAAAAAACGTATTTTCTTTAAATCAATGTTTCTTTTCTCAAACAAACCAGTTATTCTTCGTTTCATGTCTGCATCCTTAACGAAAAGATTAACGCATTCATCTTTGTGGATTAATTCTATAATTTTAAGAAAAGTTTCTTCCACTTTTTCGACACCCGTTATGAAGGTTGTTGGGTCATGTGGCCACGCTAACCAGATGGCTTCATGTTTACTCCATTCAGGGGGCATGCAGTATCCTAGTTCGCGGGGAGTTTTACCTGAAAAGCAATTAACATTCGTCATAGGATGCCTCAGGTACAACCTTCAAATAACGACTTGTAGGTGTCTGGTCGCCGATTTTTTAGAAAACCCCATCCTTCTTGAATTTGCTTGTTTTTGCTAAGATCTACCTTAACAACCAATGATTCTTCTTTTGTGTAGCTTGCCTCTCCGAGCACTTTTCCAAATGAGTCACAAACAAATGAGCCGCCCCAAAACTGCAGTTGCTCCTCTTCACCCACTCGGTTCACAGCAGCTACATGTACTCCGTTTGCTATGGCGTGGGCACGCTGCACCGTTTTCCAAGCATCATGCCAGTCGCCGTCAGATGAATTTTGACCTTTGATGTAGCCTATAGCAGTTGGGTAAAAAATAATTTCTGCACATTTAAGTGCGTTGATTCTTGCGGCTTCAGGAAACCATTGGTCATAACAGATTAGCACTCCTATGTTAGCGTATTTGGTTTTGTGGACTAGGTAGCCTTGGTTGCCTTCTTCGAAATAATTTTTTTCGTAAAAAAACGGGTCTTGCGGAATATGCATCTTGCGGTAGCTGCCCGAGATTTTTCCGTTTGCATCAATTACGACGGCTGTGTTGTAGAATTTTCCGTTTGAAGTTTTCTCAAATAATGGTGCAATTATTACTATTTTTTCCTCTTTTGCCAGTTCCGCGAAAGCTTTTGTGGATTCTCCCGGAATTGTCTCAGCTAACTTCCTTACATCCTGTTTTTCTTCTTGGGGGAAATACTTGGTTCTGTACAGTTCTTGAAGACAAACAATTTGAGCACCTTTTGTCGCGGCTTCTTTGATTTTTTCTAATGTTTTTTTCATGTTGTCGGCTATGTTGTCTGAAACTTTCGTTTGGATAAGTCCTATGCTGACGATTTTTCTTTCCGAATGGCTTGAATTGCTGTCGCTTGACACCATTATCTTTCCTTAAACGGAATTATGTAAGATCTAGTCGTAAGAACTTTTCTAAAAGACGCATGAAGAAAGCTTTCAAATTCACTGCCAGAAGTGCATTCAACTGCTTGGCCTGGTGCCAAATATTGAATCCTTTAATCACGGGTTGGGATTTTCTTGCCCAATTATTGCGTTGTCTACTTCGGAAGCGATCAGAGTTGCACCGTCGGGATCAGGATGGACGCCATCCATGAAATAGTTACTTTGATTACCAAAAGCACCATAGACATTAACCGTTGGCAAATTAAGATTACTTGCTACACTATCAATCTGGGGAATTACATTGTCGGCAAGATATGTGCCGTTGTAGTTTGGGTTGTCAGTGAAAATTGGCGGTGAATCCACCACAAAGATTTGTGGATTGCTTGTAAGATTTTGGAAAGATGAAACAAGCTCGCTATAATCTGCCTCAAAAGTTTCACTAGATTCATTTTCGTCTGTGCGCGCATCGTTGGTACCCAGCATAATGACGACATAGTTTGGGTTGAATTCCTCGGCTTTCTGGAATGCAGTCTGATTCATATATGGACTTGTAGAATTAAGTGAGACTGTGGTTCCAGCTACTCCAAAGTTGCCCACCAAATAGTTTGTTCCAAGGAGCATTTGTAGCTTAGCAGGGTACCCGCTTCCCTGGGTGATGCTGTCGCCTACGCAAGCCACGCGAATTGGCACATTTAGGGGCGTCATCGGTCTTATATTCAATATTTGAAAAGTGGCCATGTATGATGCCATAATCATCATTATTGCTCCAATTGCCAATATTTTCTTATTCATGCGTTTTCATTTCAACCTGAACAGCTTTCAGCATCAAATAAAACATTGAAATTCTTTGTTTTATTTCTCCAATGTATCATCTGTGCGTAAGATTGAAAATACAGGGTTAGAAAACAAGTAAATATGCTTGACGGTTCAAAGTTTGGTCTTTAATGAAGCACTCGCAAATAATTGAAATATCACAAATTCATTTTGCGCTTGGCCTTTTGGTTTGTTTTAGCGCATAATCAAAAAACTTTTCAGTCGTACCTTCACAAGTCCATTCTGATCGAATTCTAGTTTTCTTTTCAGCCCTGCGTAACTCAGAAAGAAAAATGCGATTTAATTCTCTTGCACTGAGACCTTTGAATTCAGCGGTAACTTCAAATCCGTCAGTGGTCGCTTTTATGGATGCAGCATTGCCAACTATTCTTTCTAATACTGGTTTTACAGCTGCTGGATTGTCGCTGCTTATTGTTGCTGATAGCTTAAAGTTTTTCTCATCCACGGCGGGTCAAATCCTGGTTAGCGGCTAAGGTGTTTTTCTGAGTGCAGTTGTCCACCTGTTGCCCAATTGCTTTTTGGCGTTTCATAAATGACTACTGTTACTGCGTCTTTTGGGATTCCTATCTTTTCAAAAACACTTGTTATTCCTTCAGCTATTTTCTTCTTGTTCTCGGGGCTCATGCCTTCCCAAACGGAAACCTGAACTACTGGCATATTTTTTCCTCAATGAATCTTTCCTATTCTTTTTATTAAATCTTTTTTGACGGACTTTTTTATAGATTTGTTGCAGCCGGAGCGGTTTTAGTGCCCTAAACATTCGTTAAACTTTTGGTGCCCTCAGAGGTAATTTGAATGGTGTCCTCTATTTTCACGCCTCCGACACCTTTGACAGGCAAAATTGAGTGTCCCACAGCCAAAGTCCAATTCTCACCTATTCTCAATTGTAGATGGTTAAAATAATGACTTGGATGAGGCCACTCTTCAAACTCCAAACCGACTCCATGCACTGGCCCTGGAATCCAAACTTCGCCGTAACCCTTAGCAGCGAAGGCCGCCGTGAACGCTTTAGTGACATCGCCGACCATCCAGCCTGGCTTTATGTTGGCAATGACGTTTTGCTGAGTATCTTTATACGTTTGAATAAGCTCGCTTTGCTTTTGTGTGGCTTCTCCACAGACTATGGTTCTCGCGCAGTCTGAAGAATACATATCTACTACTGGGTGGACATCAATTACGACGAGGTCGCCGTTCTCAATTTTGCGCTTTGAAGTTCCACCATGCAACCAAATGGAATGCGGTCCACTGTCGACAAAAGTGCTTGATCCATAACGCATCGCACCAGCACGCCTCATCACATATTCGGCTTCTGCAGCAACCTCAATCTCAGTCATGCCTGGCTTAACAGCAGCAATGGCTGTGGCGACACCTTTGCTTGCTACTTCAGCTGCTTTTTTCATTGCTTCGATTTCTTCCGAATCTTTAGCATACCGCAGAGGCATCAAGATTTCTTCGTTTTCAATCACTTTCATCTTAGGATTTGCTCTGAGAAACTTGTAAACTAAAAAACCTGGGTTCGAGTGAACGCAAAAGCCGACTTTCTTTTCTGAAACGTTGTATTGTTTGACCAATTGAAAGAAGTTTTGCATGAGCTGAGCAGGTGTACGCCAGCCTCGAACGTCTTTGATTCCTGAAGCTTCAGCTGCAGCCTCAACTTCCTCATCAAAAACAATAATTGCTGGCTCTCCTTCTTGCGGAAGAAACAGCCTGGCAACACTTCGCATGTCACCAGTTAAATAATAATAGTTTTCTCTGCTTGTAACTTGTAAAGCAGCAACATTCTGCTCAAGCATGAGCTCTTGAGCTCTCTCTCGACGTGCCTCAAAACGATTCATAAACTTGACCTTCATTATGTTTTCTTATTCTGCTGGTTTATCAACTTAATGTTTGGTGAATAAGCCTTAAATTATCGCTTGCTTCAATAAAATTTTAAGAGGATATTGTATTGCAGCAATCAAACACACAGCAGCCTATTTCCGTTCCTAAAAAAGCAACTTTAGCCTTTGCCTTATCTCTGGTAGGCGGAATTTTGGTTTTACTTGAAGGCTTAGTAAGAATAATACGCGGCGAAGCATTGGCGGTTCTTGGGACAGATAGGATTTGGCATAGAGTCTTAGGTTTAGCAATAAGAGCGGATGGAGCAATTGGCATAGTTCTTGCCATCACAATCATAGTTGGAGCCATCTTGATTTATAATCCAAAAACACAAATGGCAGGAAGCATAATTGTCCTAATATTCGCTATCTTAAGCATCATTGCAGGTGGCGGCTGGCTAGTAGGCTTAATCCTCGGCTTAATAGGCGGAATACTAGGTCTACTCAAAAAATAACAGCGGAAATTAAAAGGGGAAATACTTTCTTTCGGAAGACCGTCTTAAAAAGGTTCAAGGAAGATTTTCCTCAGGATAATTCTGTATACTCATATTTACTTTTCTAAAGGTTTATCTTAAATATAGAAACCTATTTCCATAATCCAGCAATACTAATAATTCAGGCGCAACTTTGATGGAAAGAAAAGATTACCTCCACACCCCAGTCAAACACATAAAAATCGACGGGACTTTAACCGTTGACCAGTTAATGCAGCAGTTTAAAGGTTCAGGCGCTCTTGGCGCTGGACGCTTATCGGCAGCGTGTGATATTTACGAGAAAATGCTCAAAGACAAAGACTGCACAATCTTCCTAGCTCTTTCAGGCGCGGTTGTCCCTGCTGGCATGCGAATGTTAATCACTGATTTGATCAGAAAAAGACTAGTCGACGTGATTGTCAGCACTGGTGCATGCATGGTTCACGATGCTATCGAAGCCGTGGGTGGGCATCACTACATTGGAGGCTGGGCAGTAAATGACACTGAACTCTACAAATATCATCTTTTCCGAATATACGACATTTTCGTTCCAGAAGAAGACTATGTCAAATTAGATTTCAAGCTTTCAGAAATGTACGATGATATTGCCGCCGAGCACAAAGGAGATAGTTTAGCTTCAAACGAGTTCAGCTGGGAAATAGGCAAACGTCTTACAGACAAAAACTCTATTCTCCGAGCGGCATATGAAGAGAACGTCCCAATTTTTCTTCCAGCTGTAAGAGACTCAGAATTCGGCTTTATCCACTGGCTTCATTCAGCACAGCAAAACCCCAAACCGGTGCTTTTGCTTGACGCATTCAAAGATGTGGCAACAGTTTGCAATATCTGCGCTAAGTCACCTAAGAACGGAATGATAGTAATTGGCGGAGGAGTGCCGCGAAACACTATCCAGTCTTCAGCGTTGGCTTCCAAGAAAGGCCTAGATTACGCTATAGTCATCACTCTGGATCGTCCTGAAACGGGTGGTTTATCAGGCTCAACTTTGGAGGAGACGGTAAGTTGGGGAAAAATGAAGGGTCAAGCTGACCACGTAATGGTTATAGGGGAGGCATTGATGGTTTTCCCATTTATTGTTGCCTCGGTAACGGAAAGATTAGGCCAAAGCTTCACGCGAACTCCTTTTCTAGAATTTGAAAACCAAATAAAGGAAGCTAAACCATGACAGGCGACGATGTGGAAAAGTACTGCGGTAACTGTGACAGCCACAACTCATACGATTACCCAACAAAAGTTTTTTGCTCAACCCGACACGCACAAAACAAGAACCCAATAGTTGACACACTTTGGCACTGCGAGGACTGGAATAAAGTTAGCCAAGAATGCTACTGTGCACGAGAAGCGTTAAAGAAGAAAAACGGCGGCTAATCAGGTCAAGTTAAAGTTAATAATTGGAACGATGTTTTATTTGAAACCTGCAGCCCGGTGGTGTAGTGGTCAAGCATAGGGGCCTCTGGAGCCCTTGACGAGAGTTCGAATCTCTCCCGGGCTACATCAAACACTAGTTAGGTCGACTTTCAAACTCTCGAATCAAAAAGAGCGAACAAGTTTGGAAGCGGAGAACGTTTGGCAAATTCTATGGGGGAACTGGACGGCCTCACCTTTAACTGAGTCTGGAACCATAGAGACCCATACGATAATCTAGGCCCCGCAATTAGGCTCACCTTAAAAGAATAAAGGGCTCACACAGAAGCATGATAACCTTCTTGGGCTACATGCAATCTTGGGTCCGAGCTGAATTTGCCCTAGACAGAAGTAGTTACAGTCTTCTCCAGTTTCTGTAGGTCTCAACACCAAAGGCTACGGCACCAGCCAACGTGAACCCGACAGCGACCGCATATTCTCTGGTGACAATTGGTGGAAGTAGCAAAGTAAGCTCCACGATGAAGCCGAGGGTGAAGACCAAGAAATAGAAGAAAAAACGGGGAATCAGCATATTTCTAAATCGTACAAGATTCTTTAAAATGACTTTATCCGCTATGTATCCGCCTGTTTCTTCTTTTATTAAGCCTTCATTCTTCAGTTTGTCTATGTGGTATTGAGCAAGAGAGGGGCTACTAAACTTTAGTTTCCGCTGGATTTCTCTTACGCCGACAGGCTCGTTTTTGGTTATAATGAATCGGTAGACGAGCAGGGTTTTACCATGCAAAACCTCTTCGTTCTTTCTGTCAGCGTTTCGATCTGTCATTTATTTAGTCACATCGATCGTCGTTGTTGCCGTAAGCGTTATCGACCTAAACAGCGTTGTCGACTGACCCTGTAATGGAGGATAGTATCCGATATATGCTCGCACAAAACAAGTGCCTGGCTGAATATTTGTGAGATTCCAATTGAATGAATAGTCAATCTCTTGGTTTGGCTGAAGACTTACAGTTTTGATTTCAAGCGGATTGTCATATTGGAGCAGATTGTCATTTGAAGTAATTATTTTTGCGTTTAAGAAGGTATAAAATATGCAATCTTTGAAAAGGGAAAGTGAAACATTGGAAGGTATGCCGCTTGACAACGCAGGGTCGTTGATTAAGCGAACGGTAAAGTTGGCGGTTTCTCCAATAGTATATTGAGGTTTGTTGGAAGTTACATTAAGGGTAAGCGGCAAGTCTGCAGGTACCGATTGCCATGCAGGAGTACCACCGGGGTTTGGAAATTGATCAACCAACTGTGCATGTGCGTTAGGTAAAAGCTTAATATTCACGCCATCTCCGGGGGCAATCACATCCCAATCTGCCTTGGAAACAGTGTATGTGTTAGTATTTCCACCCGAGAAATGATTCACTGGGTCATCGTTTAACAATGTAACTGAAACCAAGTATGTTGGTAATTGACTGCCATTAATTTCAGTGCTATATCCTACAGTCTTGTAGTAAACAACGCCTGAACCGTAGAACGAGGAAAAAGGGCTAATGTAAATGTACTTTGGAAGAACAAAGATGGCTATTCCACTTATTAGAAGCACAAGTATTACCGCTGCAACAATTGGCTTAATCAAACTTCTCTTAGGTAAACTCAAGATTGGGCACCTGCAATTTTAATCAGCGATGCGATGTATAAGCCTACACTTTTGAACACTGTTCAAACCAAATTGAACACGACCTTTGGTTGACGCGGCGATGGCTGACTATATACGTCGCCATTAGAATGACCTTTAATCTTTGCCGACTGAAACCTTAAATAATTGTAAACAATTTATTATTTACGTCGTGTGTACGTTGGTATCTTCCACCTTAGCATCACCATTAACTCAGAAACAAAAACTCGTTTGGTCCTTGATAAGCAGAGGTTTATCCGCCGCCACAATTGCCGACAAACTTAACACTACTAGGCAGTTCATTAACCAAACAAAGTTAGCAACTGAAGCCAAGTTATCAATCACGCTTTTGGATGTAGCCCAAGCAAACGACCTCCAAATCACAAAACTGTACCCCAAAGAAGGCATACTTTTAGCTTATCACCCCGCCTTAAAACGCAAAGCCATCCTCACCTACAGCACAAATTACGGAATAAAAGTTTGGTACTGGCACGACAACCCTGAAGAAGTCACCGACACAGCCTTCCTAAACCAAACCCGGCAGTATCTAATTGACATAGCCAAAGAAAGAGGCATAACAGTGGAAGATGCCCAAAGTATTCACCCAGCCAAATTAGCTCGCGTAATTTTCAGTAAACTTATTCCGGAGTTGAGTACATGAAACCACTAAAGTACCTTCAAGGCCGCATTCGCGGTTGGTTACCTAAAGAACCAAGCCTTCCCAGAACCTTAAATGCGTCAAATTCACAGAATAAAAAAGCCCCAAGAATTTTCTTAAGCCGAGCGCCACTAGGCTTGAAGCTCGTTACCGCTTTGCTTTGGATATTCGGTTTTGGCGCAATAATGGCACTTATACAGCAGGTAACACAACTTGGCTACCTCTCTTTTAACGTGCAGTTCCTTATGGCTACAGTAACAGCAACAGACAGCGTTGCCTTGTTTGTTGTTGGCGCAGGCTTGCTCACATTGAAAAAAGGTTGGGTAGACATAGCCATTATATTTTTGGCAATATCGCTTGTTGCATTTTACGTTGTTCCGCTAAGGTTCGCATTGCCTTTGGAAGCTGTTGTCTTAGTTTATCTGGTAGCGCTACGCATGGGCAAAGGTATCGCGTCCTCAAAGTTGATTCAGGTGGCGCCCGTGGCATTGTTGGTGTTGTTATGCGTCGCATCGTTTGCGCCTGTTTACGCCGCGGACCCACAAATAATTAATCCTTCAAAAACAATGATAAAAAGCCTGAGCCAAACAAGTAATAACGGCAGTTTTAACGTCGGCGTCAACGTATACCAATACGCGGACCTTGACAGCAAGAAAGACTACTACTATTTAGAGATAGATTTGCAGTGTCCACAAAGAAATTTTAACTCTGCCATCGTAAATGCCTCTATAGACACCCAAAACGAAACTGCCACAACTGATTGGGAGCCACAAGCAAGTCCCGGGACTCCGATAGGCATCGGACTAGGCATCGCAACATTGTACATTGGAAACCCTGAAACCGTTCTGGTTAATTCTGACTATAAAACGAAAATAAGCTGGACAGAATCAACACTCCACCCCAAACAAAGCGAAACATTTTCAACAGACTTGTGGGTTCCTCAAGGAACGCACTTTTCAGTGGCTGTCAATGCAAAAGTAGGATTTAACGATAAGGTTTTTGGGAACCTCTGGGCTGACAAAACGAATTTTGGAGTATTGGAAATATGAAAAAGCGCATAGAGAATCTTTTTCGAGGTTGGCTTCCAAAAGAGCCCTCTTTGCCAAACCCCCAAAAAACCACTTTGTCCTCATTTGAAAACAGGTTAAAGCAACATTTCAAGATTAGAGAGCTTCCAAACGAGGCAATTATTATAATTATGGTAAGTATCTTCTTATCGTTTGGTTTAATCTCTAATTTTTATGATGGTTATGGTCTGGCGTATAATCTGTTTCAAGGAGTCTTTATGTCGCTATTCACTGGAGGAGTGCTCTACGGAGTGATGATTTTAATTCGGCGACGAAAACGTCGTACGTAAAGAAAAAGTGGTTCAGTAATTAGCCCAAATTGAGAAAAAGTGAAAATGGGATCTGTTACCTTCAGTTTACCGATAATAAGGCGCTTAAAGTTGACCTAAATACACAGACATACTCTCAAAAATCATCGTATCAAAACAAATCTAATAATTAAAACGTAAGTGCAAACGTGGGTTATAAGTGGTATTATTAAGAGCCCATTTCTAAAGTACGCCTTGTATTAAGCAGTATTTCTGAAACAAGCGCCACTTTAATTCTTGTTTTCTGGTGCGTCATAACATATACACAACATGACTGCTGAAAATGGTCGAACTCTCGGGTATACTATCAAAAAGCGATAGAAATGTAGCCGTTTTAATAGCAATCCAGCTACTTTTTGCTCTCAAATTGATAGTAATTGAAAAATGTTTGAACGAGAGTTTGAACCTATCCCGGGCTATTATGTAAAAACGCAGCTGGAAATTTGGCTAACTCTTTTTAGGAACTTGACCACGTTAGTTAAACGATGTCTATGGATCAAAAAGACCTCATATCGCATGTCGACACGGCGCTTGCAAATCTAATTTGGGAATGCATAGAAAATGATTCCGCCACAACAGCGACAGTCTCAACCCGAGAGCAGATTTCATTTTCTTCTCCAAAAACCGCAATCAGTCGAGGAAACAAAAAGCTGACGATTTTTCTATACAACATAACTGAAGAAACAGTGGCAGGAAACACCAATGCCTCTTTTGCCCTTCATTATCTCATTACTCCATTTACCGAAAACGACAAAGACGACCATGCACTGCTTGCAAAAATAATTCAGATGTTTTTAGACAAGCCATTTCTTGAAGTTGCAGATGCGGAGAACAAGAGCGAGCTAGCGGTGAAGATAGATTCGCTTTCTCTGAAAGAGCTAAGCAGGCTGTGGATGGCGTTGGATGCCCCACTTAGGCTTTCTGTGAGCTTAACCGTCTCCTCTGCTGAGCCGCTACGTAATTCCCAGACTCAGATGACAACCGAAGAAACGCCTCAAACACAGGAACTTCACACAAATCGTGTCACCCAACTTTACCAAGCCGTACTCAAAACATTCACTGAGCAATCCGCTGGTTGGAGGAACCGCAACATGCTCGTCAAACAATGGGTGCTTCAAGACTTTGAGAAAAACAGTAGTATGTCAGTGGACGAGGTGCAGAGCATGCTTAGTAGCTTAGGGGACAAACTGGAACATGGTGAATCGGCAACACAGTTCACAAAGTCACTAAACCAATTGGCTAGATATTATCAGCACCAACTTGACGAGTTAAAAGGATTGCACAAAATTTCACATAAACAGACAGAGAACATCGAAACGATAACCACGTGGATTAAAGACGTCAAAGCCTTAGTGGATGCACTAGCAACATAGAACTTGAATCTGAAAAACAGTCCATATCCAATCTTGAAAAATGAGTGTGTCAAGATTTTGGGCGTCCTATTTTGTACACAAAGGCCACCAATGTGCTTGTTATAAGTACAACGGCAAGAGCAATTATCGCTAACGGGAATTCGGCAATTGACGCTTGTTGATTTGTTGAAGCAAATGATGCGCCACTTGGAAAGAACGAAAGGCTAAGCGGTTTAATTTGAGGGTGGTAATCATAGAGTGGACTGCTAGTCAGACCGGATGCATTGTTTACGTATGAATAAAATACATACGGTGTATTGCCTATTCCAGTTGAATCTATTTCGGTTGCATTAGGATATCTTGTAAAGTAGTCACTCCAGTAGTTTCTATCAACTGTCTCATCTCCACCTATCTCGACCCAAACGCTACCAACAAAGTTGTTATCAGTTATGGTGTTGCGGCTTGAACCAAACTGCATGTCAATCGCAGATTCACCGATGATACTGCAATAAGAAACGTTGTTTCCGCCACAACTCCAGAAGGAGACTGCGCCTGCATTACCGCTCATGCTTGTGACAACATAATCATCGTATAGAGCATCGTTACCTCCTCCGAGAGTATTTATTCCAAAGTGGAAGCTTAATATCGCCAAGTTTTTGATAGTGACATTCCATATTGCTTGTGGGGAAGGAACTTCAGTTAAGTTGTTCGTTAAATCTACGCCTGTACCGCCATTGCCATTAAGAGAGTAGCCAGCTCCGTCAATAACGATGTTGCTTCTGTGAACGGCTATACTCCCCGAAATATTACTTGTCAAAGTGTAAACGTTTCCGTTATGCTCAATTGGCGCGGATGAAGGCACAACATTCCCATCGGAACTAATGGTAACTGTGTTTGCAACAACTTCAGACTTGACAATCAAAAGGTTTGTAATGCATGGACAGCTCAGGATAATGAGAATCAAGACGTAAAGACCGATTTTCCGCACTTTTGTCACAATTAGTCATTATTGAAGGAAACTTATTACTCTCCCGAAAGAACAGAGTGTTCTTCAAAAAGAACAGTTAATTACCGCTCACTTCACACTAAACACAAAAATGGAAAACGATGAAATTCACTAATTTTCTTTTGCAAAAAAATCCCGAGCGAGAGTTAAATCTCTCGTGGGTTCTCATTAGTTAAATGCTTCTAAATAGGTGAGAAATGTTGCTACCGCATTCTCTTGTAGCAATAGGGGCAGACGCTGTAATCTCCTTTGACAGTCCGTTTGCAGTTAGGGCATACTCTTCCTGAAGTCGACTGTTGAACACTGCTTGCGGGTGCGCTGTAACGATCTGCGGTAGGTCGAGCTGAGTAACGGCTGTAGGCAGTATTCTGAGTGTACCGCGAAGTCGAAGGAGAACTGTACCTAGATGTCGGCGTACTGTAGCGAGATGTAGGCTGATTGTACGGTGAAGAAGGCGGAGCAGGTCGTTCAACTGGTGCATACGGTTCTGGTCGGTAAGTGGGTTCTCTATCAAGTAGCAGATCACGCTTAGGAGAGCGGTTTCTGAAAAACATGAAGAACACTGGAACAATAACACCAACAGCGACAACGACAACTATTAAGCCTATTATTAATGGATCCAACCCGGAGTTTTGAGGTTGAATGGTTGGATATGTGAATGGAGTGTAAGTGGGAGTCACGCCATTGTTTGGGGTGTAAACTGGAGAAGACGGGCCACTGGTTGCTGGCAGGGGGGTAGCCGTAGAAGCGCCAACAGTAAACGGAGCTGATTCAGAATTACCATCCGAATCTGTAACGACGACGTTATATGTGCCGTCAGGAGTACCGGTGGGCACATTGAATAGACCCGCCACTATTCCCCCGTACATCCCGGTAACTTGTGTTTGCTGTACTACTTTCCCGTTAAACGAAATAGTTACACTCGCATATTGGCCAAATCCTACCCCGTTAACAATAACTTGTTGGCCAACTGGACCTTGAGTGGGATATAAAGTAACGGTGGCTTGTGCAGACACTGTTTTTGAAATTAGCGAAGTTACTGTGCTCACAGCAAGCAAAACCAAGATTGCAGTTACTAGTGCTTGCTTCAAACCGATTCGGCGTTTTGTCATACAATCTCCCCACTCCTTTGTGTTAAGTACTCCATTTAACGTTTTTGCAAAAAAGCTCTAGAACTATTGAATAAGCGCTAAGGCAGTACATACAAAAATGAAAAAAGTTAACTTCATATTGCTTTCAGATAGATCATACGTAAATTGTGCAAAAAGTCTGCCTCATAGGACTCAGCTTTTATATGACAAATTTACATTAAAAGCAACAATAACGAACTTGTAAGGTGATTTGAATGGCAGATTTGAAAGATTGTCCATTTGGACAAGACATAAAAGACGATTGCAAAAACTGTGATTACTCAAAAAGTAACCATTATGACCCAGCTACAGGAAAATGTGTTAAGAGATAGTTCAGTTTTACAATTCGTTAAATTAAAAACAAAACGCTCGTTAAGAGCCTTTTCTTCAGTCAGACGCGAATGATGAAGTAAAATCAAATGGCCTAATAAGTAATTGATGGGAAAAAGCCAAACGCTATCTTAATAAGCGACAGAATTTTGAGGTATAGATATTAATCTTGCTTTACTCTAAGTGTTAAGTCTTGACTAAAATGAATATGGGACTGCAGGTTTTCGAGTTAAATAGCAAGGAAGATAATCCGTTTCAAAGGAACTTCCGTTTCGCTGTAGTGGACTTCAGTAAATCGGAAAGTTACCCATCAAACTTTGTCTGCATGCTTCCTTTAAAATTGGGTGCTGGAAAGACAGATAGCGTTTTCTTGAAGCTTTTTGGAAATAAAAGCTTAGAGCAAGCAAAAGTTTTGTTGAATGCTGCTTTGAAAGCGGAAAATGATTCCGTGATAAAAGCTGAAATTGAAAGAAGATTAAAACTGCTTGATCCTGTTCAGACATCACAAATCAAATGCAGTTCCTGCGGCAAAGTCTTTCACCCGCAAAGAATAAGGCGGTATAGAAAGAATTTTTGTCAAGCCTGCATGAAGAAAAGATATGGAAACCGTTAAGCCACTAAAAACTTTCTGCTACGAACGAATTGCAGTTATTCCATTGCCTCTTTTTGAATACTGATAAAGCAGCCAAAACTATAGGCAAGCTTATTTGGTTGACAGCAGTTAACCCAAAAGTATGATTTTGGAAAGAACGTTCTACCAACAAGAAGTAAAGACGGTCGCAAGTGGGCTTCTTGGAAAAATTCTGGTTCATGAATCCGTTGATGGCATCACTGTAGGCAGAATAGTTGAGACGGAAGCTTACATGGGACCTGAAGATCAAGCAGCTCACAGTTCTGGCGGTCGTCGAACAGCCAGAAACGAGGTTATGTATGGACCAAAAGGCCATGCATACGTCTATTTCATCTACGGTTTGTATTGGTGCTTCAACGTAACGGCGGGTGCAGTGCCTGGAAAACCGGAAGCTGTTCTATTCAGGGCGCTTGAACCAGTCGCTGGCGAAGATCTTATGGCAAAGCGTCGAGGAGTAGCTGAGGGAAAGTCTGCTAACTTGACAAATGGTCCCAGCAAGCTATGTATGGCTATGAGCATATCCAAACTTCAAAATAAAGCGGATCTAACTGCTCCGTCCCTGTACGTAAATTGCGCTTTACCTGTTCCCAAAGAGGAAATTGTGGAAACCACACGGGTTGGCGTAGATTATGCAGGCGAATGGAAAAATAAACCTTGGAGATTTTATATAAAAGGCAACCGCTTTGTTTCAGTAAAGTGACCCTTCAAAATTGCTTTTAAAGACTTATTTTTTTTGATCTTCAGCTTTTCAGTCTTTTTCACGGTCTCTTAACGCCGTCATTGTCCCAATACCCATAGCACTTCCGAACTGTAATGTACATTTTTATGCTATTATTGTAACATAACTTTTTGGTTATTGCATAGCTTTGGAGCCGCCAGGAAGAGTAATTAAGTCAGCTTTTTTTGCTCGATTCATTTCTTCTTCGTTTTGTGGGTCAACGCCGCCTTCATCGTTAAGTATTTTTGGATTTACAGGTTCTTCGTTGTTCGCCACAAATTTGCAGTCATAACAATTGTCCCTATAATCTTCTCTCTAGAGTTATTTTTTGCCTATAAAAATCGTCACTACTTTATAAATTGAATTTCGCGTATAAATTTTTGATGGAAATAGGTTGCCTGTTTTTTAAGAAGCTGCTTGTTACTCGGTAGGGACATGTTTCTGTAAAAAGTTAATCCTTGCAGTTAGCAGTGGCAAGAGTCTCTCTACTGCAATAAACGCGATTGTAGCGTAGGCGATTCCTCCTAGCACATCCATGAAATAGTGTTCTCCGAGGTAGACTGCGCTAAACCATGTTCCAACCGGAATAATTGCGACTGGGAGAGACTTCCACTTCCACACTTTGAAGGCAAAAAGAAAAACCAGCCAAGGCATAGCTGAATGCATGCTGGGAAAGGCTGCAAAGATGTTTGGGCTTAGAAAATCAAATAAGGTTTTGTATACAGGGAGTCCTAGATTGACATCCACTGAGCCTGTCAAGATTCTGATTACTTGCGGTCCTGAATATGCAGGGTTAAAAGTGGAGCTATAAGTGAACCATGGGGGCGCAACAGGGTAAAAGAGAAAGGTTAGCAATGCGGCATAGGTTAATACTCCGAAAGCAATGATGTATTTCCAGTAATTTTTGGGGCTTTTCTTCCAAAGAACAAAAGCAAAGATTGTGGGTACAAAGAAATATATTCCATAGAAAACTGCTCCGATGTAATCTAAAGCTGGAAACCTAAAATTTTGCTGAAGAATCAGGGTAGGGATCTGTCCGAACAATCGGATATCAAAAATGCGTGGTCCCGCATGAAGAATATCCATGTCAATGCTGCCAACGACACTATACATGATTTCATAGGAAATGAACACTGTGACGAATGGAAGCCAATCCTTTAAGGCACGCCATGTTCGTTGATTATAAGATGCGTAAAACAATATGCCTATAACAAGAAATTCGGGTCCTGGAATAATTTTGTATTCCACGCAGAAAATAGTTATAGCGACTGCGTAAATTCCTAAGAAAAGAAGGGAAAAGAATCGTGAAGAATGATAGTCAAAACTCAAATCAAGTTTTATTCTTTCAAGATTGAGTTTTTTTGGGTCTTCCTTTTTCTTCACCATTAATTAATCGTCCAGCTTTTCATCTAGCTTATGTCACCCTTTTTAAATGCCTTTTCCCAATTCACTCGGAAAACAACGTAGTAAAATGCCTACGATTGCCGAAAAAGTGCAACTCGATTCAATTTGATTAACATTACGATGTTCAATATTTAAGAAACACAAAAAGTTTAGAAACCACACAACCCCTAGCATACTGGTGGAATAATGGAGAAGGTCTGGGAAGAACTCAAAAAAATCGAAGAGCAAGCAGAACAAATTCGAAGCGAAGCCCAGAACAAATCCAAAACATTAACCGAACTATCAAAGCAAGAAGCTGAAAAGTTACTTGCAAACAGCAAGACTTACGCCCAAGAAGAAGCTCAACGTCTATACAATGGTAGCATCGACGAAGCCAACCACAACCGTGACGAACAAATAAAAGCCAGCCAAAAAGCTACAGAGAAACTAAAAACGCAAGCGGAAAAACGCATGGAACAAGCATCCTCAGCAGCGATGAAGGCAGTGCTCGGTGAAACAAAACCTTGACGCAGACAACACGCTACGCTCAGGTTTTAGCCAAAATCGGGGCAGAAAGAAGCAAACTGCTCAGTGAAGCAAAAATCAAGACACTTACAGAAACCAAAAAACTCTCAGAACTATCAGCACAACTCCGAGATACCAGCTACCAAGAACAAATAACTAAATTGCCTTTGCCGCTTACAAGCCGCACTCTTGAAAGAGCCTTTCATGAAAACCTGATTGCAACAACAGTGAAAATAATCAAGAATTCGCCTAGGCAATCCGCAAAATATCTCAGCTTATACCTTTACAGGTTTGAAGCTGAAAACATAAAGACCCTCATAAAAACTACAAACGCAAAACTCAACCGCGAACAAAAACTAGCAAAATTATACCTTTCGGCTGAGGATTACCTTAAAAACCGAGCGGTGATTGAGGAAGCGGCTAAAGCCGAAACTATAAAGCAAATAGTTAATGTCCTAAAACGAACGGAATACGCATTAGCTCTAGGTATGGGGCAGCAAAGTTATGAAGAAGATGGCTCAACAACTTGCCTCGATGTGCTCATAGATAAGGTATTTCACGAAAAACTCTATAGCAGCTATGTTAGTCTCTCAAAAAACGAGAAAGCTAAGGCATATTTTTATGCGAGCATGGAAAATGACGGCTTTACTTTATTGACTCTTTTAAGAGGGAAAAATCTAAATTATGATCCCAATTGGCTTAGACTTGCAGTGCCGCCTGACAATTTTAACATTTATGCTGACACAGTTGAGGAAATGGTAACGGCTGTTGATTTTGAATCCGCCCTTAAAATTGCCCTCGATAGTTACTATGGAGGATTCTTTGTAAGGACACAAAATCCTGAAGACACATTGGCAAATGCTGAAAAAGCCTTCAAAAAAGCAATACTGGAACATGCTAAAGCTAGCAGAGTCAGCGAAAATTTCAATCTTGGCTCACCCCTTTCTTACTTGACGCAGAAAGAAGTTGAAGTGCATAATCTTACTGCAATAAGTTCAGGTGTGGAAGCTGCAGTTAAGCCCGAGGACATACAGACTCAACTGTCACTTTAACTCTTTTTTTGATGAGGAACAACTTCGGTATAGACGTAGTTTTGCTTAAAAGCCTTGAACTCGGTCCCGTTACCTTGATAAAATTTGCTGAACCACTCATAAAAATGCAACCTTATTGTATGGATAAAAACAATTAGCCCTTCAAGTGCAAGAACAAATATGTTTCCGCCAACAATTACTACGCCACTTATTATTAATCCTAAAAGGGAAGCTGTACCAACTAATCCCGCAACGGTGTACGTTACAAGAATTAATGCCCAATGCGCCATAAGCAAAGCAAGAATTCGGGTGTAAGAAATAGTGTTACTAAGTAAACGTGTAACTAAATCTCCGCTTTCAAAAAGCCTTTGACCAAAAGATGTCTTTCCATTTTGCGAATCAACGGCACGCAGAGAAAAATTTTGCATTATTGAAAATGTGGGCTTCGCAAAAACCATAACTACAAACGGCACAATTACAAGCAAAATTGGGCCATTGAACCATGCAGCAAAATTTAACTGATAAACTGCGACAAGGGTAACAGCGCCAGCGTAAAACGCCATTTTTGGAAGCGAAGTTAAAACCGCATCAGCGAAGTTCCGCCTAAACAGGAAGTTCACCATTTCTAATGCTAAGCCGCTCATGATTTGCATTATTCCAATAAATAGGCTGAAAATAAGAAACATGAACACGTTATTAATAGGGTTGAAAGGGTTAAGCCATAAAGGATGAAATAGCTCGGTCCCAAAGAATTCTCCATACAATGCTCCCGCTACTATTGCGCCGACTCCGCAAGCAGCTAAAATCCAACACATATTTCTTATTGCTTGATTTTTCTTAATCAGTATTCCAAGCGTTAATCCACCGACCAATAGGATTAACCCGTGTCCAACATCGCCGAACATTAAACCGAAAATAAGCGGGAAAGTCAACGCCATAAATGGTGTTGGATCAACCTCTTCATAATGCGGAACGCCATAAAGTTTGGTGAGTTCTTCAAAAGGCGAGATAAACCTGCTGTGGCTAAACTTTGTCGGTGGATCTTCAACTTCAGACGTCTCGTTTTCCAACACCAAAACTTTTTCTCCAAGCATTCCGTGGATTTTTTTGGTGAGCGCATTGAACTTTTTCTGAGACACAAACCCTTTGACTGTTGCCAGCCGTCCAGACTCCAAGATTTTACTTTTTGCTTGAAGTAGAGTAAGAATGTTATCCGTGACTTCATGCCATGAAACAAGTTTGTTATTGTTTTTTTTGCCCAACTTATTTAGCTCGTTCAAAATCTTTTTTTCCCTATGCAGATTTTCCTTTATTTGCTTGTTAACTTCTTTGAGCGCCTCAGGTGCATTGTGCGGCAAGTTTTGAGGGATTTCAAAGATGTCGGAGTGATGTATTTTTAGAATTCTTTCTATTTCACTGCGGTGTTTGCTTGTCATGGCTAAACATACAAAGTCGTTGACTTCGGCTGAGTAACAACGGTTAAGAATAATTGGAAAACCAGCTAACGCAGTTTTGAGTCCATCTAGATTTTTGTGCGGGACGCTTGCAATGGTGATGTGTATCAGCTTTAATTCTTCCATAACTTGAAGGTCTGCTCCCATGCTATCTATCGTTGTTAACATGTCTTTGAGGTGGTTGAGTTGAGCGGTTTTTTCTTGCAGGGCAGACAAAGAATTGTTAAGAACATCAACCTCTTTTTTCAACGTTAAAACTTGTTCGATAGTAGATTCTAAGAGGGTTTGCCAGTTTTCTGCCGTTACCTGTGTTTTTGTTATTTTGGGCAATCTGAAAATGTCAAACAAGCCTGGCTTTTCTGGACAAAGTTGTTTAGTTAACTCGTTTACATTTATTAGAGAGTCTTCAGTTTTCTGGATGCTCTGGCTGTAATCGGTAAGGCTTGTGTTTCCTTCGGAGGCTAGATCTATATGGAATTCACCGAAGCTACTTAGCGCTTCCAGTACCGATTCAATGTCTTTTCTGACGCAAATTATTGACGTAAAAGTCATTCGTTCAGGGCGGAGCATAATCTCCTAACAAAATGTGGTTAAGCTAAGCATTTAAAGGTTAATTTGTCTGAGCTAAATTTAAGAAGCCCTCATTGAATATTTTGCGATAAATAATTAGAATTTCAACCGGTACCTTACATGAGAAGAGAAATGCGACTTAAATTAGAGTCGTTTTGCTTCTGAAGTTAGCGCGCTTGTGGGCATCGCACTTTATTAGGTACTGAATTTAAAGTTCATTAGGCGAGTAGCATGCTTGGTTTTGTTATCGGGGACAGCGACATGATTACTGGTTTTCGACTTGTGGGTGTTGAAGGTGTTGAAGCAACTTCTGTTGATGGGGCATCAAAAGCCTTAAACAAAGCGCTTGAGCGTAGTGACTTGGCAATCGTAATCATAAGCGAAGATTTCTCAACTCAAACGCCAATCCGTGAGACAATCGATGAGGTCCGCCGAGAACGCAGAAACCCACTAATTGTAGAAATACCAGGAAGCAAGGGAAAACCAAGCGAAACAAAAATGTCTGACCTGATCAGCAAAACTCTAGGCGTGAGAGTATAAAGGCGATTAAACTTGAGCATAAAAGACGGTCTCTTGGCGATTACAAACGAGGTTTTAGAGGATGTGCAAAAAGAAGCGCAAGCCATAGTCTTAAAGGCTGAAACCGAAGCCAAACAAATCTTAAACACAGCAAAAGAACAAGCTGACCAAAACTATCAAACCATAATAACCCAAGCCAAAGGAAAAGCCGAAAATGAGCGGCGAAAAATCGCTTCCGTAACTGAAGTAGAAATCAGAAATCGTCTGCTTCAAACAAAAGAAGAACTAGTTGATGCCGCCTTCGAGAAAACCCTCACTAAACTTGAAGAATTCACGACAACAAAAGAATACAATGATTATCTGCTTAACTTAATCGAACAAGCAGTTAAGCGAATTAACAGCAAAAACCTTTTGATGCAAGTGAACGCCAAAGACAAAACTTTGCTAAAGCAAACCGCTCTAAACGCTTTGAGTAAGAAGCTTAATTGTAAACTCACTTTTTCAGGCAAAACCGAAAAATTCATCGGCGGCTGCAAAATCGAAACCGAAGATGGCAAAATAACCTATGATAACACCATAGATAACAGGTTACGGGAACTTAAGCCCGTTTTACGTGTTGAAGTGGCGAAAATATTGTTTGAAGAGGAGGCATAGAAAAGTGTCCGCGAAAGGCAGCGTTATTCGAGTCGCAGGACCAGTTGTCGAAGCCAAAGGCATGGAGCAGGCTGTAATGCATGAACTGGTTGAAGTAGGTGTGGAAGGATTAATTGGGGAAATTATTCGTTTAGATGGCGAACGTGCAACTATTCAAGTTTACCAAAATACTTCAGGATTAAAACTTAACGAGCCTGTTTTAGGAACTGGAAAGCCGCTTTCAGTTGAGCTGGCTCCAGGATTAGTTGGAAACGTTTTTGATGGAATCCAAAGACCTCTGGAAGAGCTAAGGGCAATTACTGGCTCATTCATAAAACAAGTCCGTCGAGTGCCGTCTCTTTCAAGAAATAAAAAATGGTCTTTCAAGCCTAAGGCAAAGGTTGGCGATAAGCTTGCCAGCGGTGCCGTCATCGGAACAGTAACAGAAACAGCTTTACTTGAACATCTAATAATGGTACCACCGACTCTGCAAGGCAAACTAATTCAAGTTGCCCCGCAAGGCGACTATACCATCACAGAGACAATAGGCACAATTGAATCTGACGGCTTAAAAACCGAACTATCAATGTTGCAGAAATGGCCTGTGAGAAAACCTAGACCTCACAGTCGAAGGCTAGCACCATCCACGCCCTTAATCACTGGGCAACGTGTAATAGACACGTTTTTTCCAATTGCTAAAGGCGGAAGCGCTGCAATCCCAGGCGGCTTCGGCACAGGTAAAACCATCACTCAACAGCAACTAGCAAAATGGTCGGATGCAAACTTGATCATTTATGTGGGTTGCGGGGAACGTGGAAACGAAATGGTGGACGTGCTGACTAGCTTTCCCAAGTTAGTTGATCCTACAAGTGGACACCCGCTCATGGAGCGAACAATACTAATCGCTAACACAAGCAACATGCCCGTCTCCGCTCGGGAAGCAAGCATCTACACGGGCATAACCATCGCTGAATACTACCGAGACATGGGCTACGCCGTAGCTTTAATGGCAGACTCCACCAGTCGATGGGCAGAAGCGCTAAGAGAAGTCTCAGGAAGACTCGAAGAGATGCCTGCCGAAGAGGGCTTCCCAAGCTATTTGCCGTCACGACTCGCAGAATTTTACGAACGAACTGGCGTCGTTGAATCCCTAGGCGAAGAAAAACGAGTCGGATCAATTTGTGCGATAGGTGCAGTTTCTCCTCCTGGCGGCGATTTTTCTGAACCGGTAACACAGCACACGAAACGTTTTACGCGGGTTTTCTGGGCTTTAGACTCTGAATTAGCGGATGAAAGGCATTATCCAGCGATTAACTGGATTCAAAGTTACAGCGGCTATATCAGCGAATTGGCAGGCTGGTGGCATGATAAGGTGGATAAAGACTGGAACAGTTACCGTGAAGAGGCAATGCGGATATTGCAGGCTGAAGATGACTTAAAAAACATTGTTAAGCTAGTCGGTCCAGAAGCTCTGCCTGACCGCCAAAGATTAATTTTGGAAACAGCCCGAATAATCCGAATAGCTTTCCTTCAGCAGAACGCTTTAGATCCTGTGGATACTTACTGCTCTCCACAAAAACAATTCAAAATGTTAAAGCTAATTTTGGATTTCCATAGTTTGGCTGAGCGAGTAGTAAACAAGGGTGCACCAATCTTCAAAATCACTCAGTTGCCCATAACAGAAGAAATTATGCGCATGAAAACTTCAGTGGCAAACGACAAGATCAATCAACTGGACGATTTGGAGAAACGGATGAAGCAGCATTTTAATGGACTGGAGGCAAGCTTGAGGTAAAACCTATGGTGGGCAGTGGATTAGAGTACAAAGGCGTCGCTTCAATTTCTGGACCAATAATCATCGTGGAGAATGTTCGTGACGTTGGTTTTGACGAGCTTGTGTCCGTGAAAACTCAAAGTGGAGAAACGCGTTTGGGTAAAGTTATTGAAGTAACTCAGAAAGCCGTAACCGTACAAGTTTTTGAAGGTACAACAGGTTTATCGCCTTCGGAAACACGTACACGTTTTCTAGGAAAACCTCTAGAAGTGCCTGTGTCCACAGAAATGCTTGGTCGTATAATGGACAGTTTCGGCGAACCAATTGATGGTTACCCCAGATTTTTCACTGAGGAACGACGTGACGTAAATGGTTTGCCTCTGAATCCCATTGCAAGAGAATATCCACAGGATTTTATCCAGACGGGCATATCGGCCATTGATGGCTTAACCAGTCTTGTTAGAGGACAGAAGCTGCCAATCTTTAGCGGTCCAGGCTTATCACACAATAATCTTGCCGCTCAAATTGTGAGGCAAGCGCAGATTCGAGGAGGCGGCGAAGAATTCTACGTTGTCTTTATTGCAATGGGGCTTGAACATGATGATGCTGCTTTCTTCCAAAAAAGCTTCGAGGAAACAGGCGCAATTAAAAACGTTGCAATGTTCCTTAACTTAGCAGAGGACCCGCCTGTTGAGCGAATCATCACCCCACGGACTGGGTTGACTTTGGCAGAGTATTTGGCATTTGAACATGATTCACATGTGCTCGTGCTTTTAACAGATATGACCAACTACTGCGAGGCACTACGTGAGGTTAGTGCTTCAATGGAGGAAGTGCCCAGCAGGAAAGGTTATCCAGGCTACATGTACAGTGACCTTGCAAGTCTATATGAGCGAGCAGGCAGAATTGCAGGCAAGAAAGGTTCAATCACACAAATGCCAATTTTAACTATGCCAAACGACGACATAACCCATCCCATTCCCGACCTAACAGGCTATATAACTGAAGGCCAAATCGTTTTATCCCGCTCTCTGGAAAAACAGGGTATCTATCCCCCAATCAACATCGCCACAAGCCTTTCAAGGCTGATGAAGGATGGAATAGGTAAAGACCACACAAGAGAAGACCACGCTGACGTTGCAAGCCAACTGTATTCAGCTTATGCCCAGTATAATTCAGTGAAGTCTCTGGTCACAATTATCGGCGAGGAAGGCTTGGGAAGTAGGGATAAAGATTACTTGCGGTTTGGTGAACGTTTCGAGAAGAAGCTGATTAATCAAGGCAAAAATGAGAACAGATCAATTGAGCAGACCCTTTCGATTGCTTGGGATACGCTGTCAATTTTGCCAGATGAAGAACTGACAAGGATACACCCTGAATACCTCCAAAAATATTTTCCAAAAATCGTAAAAGAGGTAAAGTGACGCATTAATGTCTCTTGAAAATATAAGCCCAACAAGAATTAATTTAATTCAAACAAAAAAAACCTTAAATCTGGCAGAGTCCGGGCGCGAAGTGCTTGAACGCAAACGTGACATTTTGCTTCGTGAGTTAAGAAACAGTCTTTATGATGCAGAAAGAACCCGAGGAGATTTATCTGAGGCTCTTTCAAAAGCTTATCAAAGCCTAAAAGAAGCGAATATGGCTAATGGTTCAGAAACAGTTGCCAATGTAGCTTTGGGTTCGAGTTATGAAGCCGATTTTTTATTGGATTTCCGCAGCGTTATGGGCGTTACCGTTCCTATTGTAAATTTTCATGGCGAATCTGATCCTAAGCCGGATTACGGGTTTGCCAACACAAGTGCAGAGCTAGATAAATCGTTTAAGCATTTCTACAATTTGTTGGAAATAATTGCTGACTTAGCTAGAGCCGAAGGGACAACTTTTCAAATTGCTAACGACGTCCGAAGGACCCAGCGTCGAGTAAACGCTCTGAATCATGTTCTTATTCCTATGTACCGAAACATTACAAAGAAAATTGAGCTTGTTTTAGAAGAAAAAGACCGTGAGGAGTTTGTTCGAACTAAACGAATTAAACATATGATTAGGGAGCATGAAGTTACATGAGTTTGAACTTTAAAAATACTCAAAATATTTTGATTCCTACCGACGGCTCAGATTATAGTCTACGTGCTGCAGAATATGGTATAAGTATTTCCAAGATGCTTGGTGCCCAAATTATGGTTGTTTATGTGATGGATGAAGTTGTTTTGGATCAAATTTCCAGAGTAAGCGAACGTGAGGATGTTGAGCGAGAATTAAAAAACGATGGGCAACGATACATCAATTATGTTTTAAGTTTAGCCGAGAAAGAAGGGGTTAAGGCTGCTTCTCTAATTGCGAAAGGCAGACCGTTCGAGCAGATTGTTCATATAGCTAAAGGGTTAAAAATGGATTTGATTGTGATGGGTACATATGGCCTAAGAGGTTCAGAAAGGATTCTCATAGGCAGCGTTGCCGAAAGGGTCATTGAATATTCCCCTTGCCCTGTGCTAGTAATTAAATGAAAGGGTGAAGGAGCGAAACTTACGTCAAAGAAAGACCAACTAGAAAAAGACTACAAAAAATTCAACCTCGACATAGAAAATGAGGCTGAAAATGAATTAAAGAAAATCCAAGAAGACAGTGATGCATTAAAAAAGGAAGCTGGCAAAATCGGTGAAGCTGTTGAGCGCTCGATTAATAGAAAACAGCCAAAACCCGCTAAGAAAAAAGTTAATACCTAGCGCATGCCTTGTTTAACTGGAGCTAGGTCGGTTTGAAACATAAGCTTTTAATCTTATTTTTTGTCCTTCCGCTAGCGCTTTTGCCACTAGTCGGAGTAGCAGCAGCATTCTCAATTTCCACGGTTCAAGCGACCACGACAACTGCCGGACCCTACGACAGATTAGGTATAGCTATCGGGGCAGGATTGGCTATTGGTTTATCCGCGTTAGGGGCCGGATTTGCAATTTCAGCTGTAGGTAGCGCCGCCATCAGTGCGTTAGCTGAGAAGCCTGAAACTTTCTTTAGAAGTTTCTTGATTGTGGCGTTAGCTGAAGCATTAGCAATTTACGGTTTGATTATGGGCATTCTACTCTGGCTAAGACTATAAACGACCATTGTTTAAGAACCAGATTAAATGCTGGTATCAACCAGTTCATCCCTTTTAATTTTTGTAACAACCCGTTAGCCAAGCACATACGCTTAAAGAGTTTTTGAGACTTGGATGAGAATAAGACAATAGCGCACGCTGCCTTGTCGAAATATTACGTGTTGAAGCGGATTGGGAATTGTACGGTTTTTCGATTGTTAACGGAGTTTGAAATCTGCCTGACTAAGGTTTAATGTAGCCCCGGATAGCTTGCACTGTAATAAAAGGTTAAATCGTTCAGGCAGTTTAACATTTTAGTTATTCGCGGTTTTGACATGAGAAACAATCCACCTCTTCCATTATCCTCTAACGTAAACTGGGTCGGAGTTAACGACGCAGAAACCCCACTTTTTGAGGGGCTCTGGCGCATCCCCGAGGGTGTTTCCTACAACTCTTACTTAATCGTAGGCTCAGAAAAAACTGCGCTGATTGATTCTGTCCACGAGAAGAATGCCCTTGAACACTTTGACAAAATTAGCAAACTAACAGACATCTCAAAAATTGATTATCTAGTCATTAACCACATGGAGCCTGACCACACCGGTTCTGTGCCTAGTCTTCTTAAGAAAGCACCCAACGCAAAAGTGGTTTTCACACCGATTGCCCAAATGGTATTTAAAAAGTTCTACGGTTTCGACCCCGTCGCAGTCATCGTAAAAAACGAAGCAGCAGAAATCTCCTTAGGAAACAAAACGTTGAGGTTTATTCAAACACCCTGGCTTCATTGGCCCGAAACCATGAGCACCTACCTCGTGGAAGACAAGATTTTGTTCTGCTGCGACGTATTTGGCTCCTTCAAAAAACTGCCCGAAGGCGCCATATTAGAATCCGACATAGACATGGTCAAGCAGAATATTTGCGGATGCTCGCAAAAGTACTTTGCCTCAGTCTTCAATGGACAACGCGAATGGATTCTGAAAGCCATAGAAAAATTTGACAAAGTTAACCTCGAAATTGAAGTTTTGGCGCCAAGCCATGGACCCGTCTACACTATCAACGCAAATCAAACTATACGTAAATGGGCTTCTTGGAGCAAAGGCACCTACACGAAAACTGTTGTAGTGGCATATGATACCATGTATGGAATGACTGCAAAGTGCTTAAATGCAATCGTTGAAGGCGTTGAGGAAGCCGGAGGCACGGTTCTAAGCTTCAATCTTTCTGAAGACACTGCTGTTGATGCATTAACTGCCTTGGTTGAGGCTCCAGCACTAATCGTTGGTTCGCCCACATATGAACACGAGATATTTCCAAAAGTAGTCGATTTCCTGAATCTGCTTAAGACCAAAAAGTTTTCAAACAGATTCGCCAGCGTGTTCGGAAGTTTCGGCTGGAGCGGAGAAGCCACACGAAAACTATCAGTAGAGCTAACTGCTTTGGGTTTCGAGCTGGTGGAACAGCCGCTTTCATTCTTCGGCAATCCCACAAAAGAAGACCTTGAAAAGGCAAAACAGCTTGGCAAAGCGTTGGCGGAGAAAGCTTTTTCCAAATATGGTGCGGTGTAACATAGCGTTTGGGGTTGTAGGCGACTTTGGGTCCAAGGATGCTTCGGACTTTGTCGGCGGCGAAGATGACTAAACGTAGGTTTTCCAGCTAAACATTCTTGCCCGATAAGCGCTTGTTTCTTTAAGAAATTACACTTTCCATAAATAACCTTCCAAGCAGTTTAGAGCAGCTTATGCGAGTTTGCGCATACTTGCTTAGTGCATTGCGCTCTTGAAATTAAGTGGTTGTAGCAACACAGCAACAAAGTTTACTATGACAAAAGAAAAAGCCCAATTTCAGCAAAGAAATTCGGCGACAATTTAATTTTCTTGTCTTTTCTGATAAAGGCTGAGTTTTCAATTCGGATGTTTCTTTTTTTGCAATAATCTTTGAAGTCGGCGATTCCTAGAAAATGGAGGTTTGGTGTATCATACCATTCGTAAGGTAGTGCCTTGGTTACGGGGACTCTTCCTTTGAAGAATATTTGGAATCTAGCTGAGGCTTGAACAAAATTTGGAAATGTAACTATCGCCTTCTTTCCGACGCGTAGTGTCTCTTTTAGGGCGAAATCTGGCTTCTTGACTTGCTGAAGTGTCTGGTTAAGAATAACATAATCAAATGCCTTGTCTGCGTATTCTGAGAGCCCTGTGTCAATGTCCTGTTGGAAGACGCTTAACCCTTTGGCGATACAGTGGTGGATGGCTGGCTCGCTTAGTTCTATTCCTTGCACATGGACTTGCTTTTCGCTTATGAGGAGTGATAATAATTCGCCGTCGCCGCATCCAAGATCCAAAATGGATGCTTCTTTAGTGATCCAATTTAAGATGATTCCGTGTTCTGCTTTTAGTGATATCTGCTTCATTGTGCACCACCATTATGACCATTTGACACTGTATTGAGGAAGTTTTTGTTTAGGCAAGTTTCTTGTTCTGTTTCCAGAAGAAATGCATCATGCCCATAGGTGGAGGTTATTTCGCAATAAGTTGTGTCAACCCCGGCTAGTTTGCAGGCTTTAACGATTTCTTGAGACTGATATGGGGGATAGAGCCAGTCAGATTTGAATGATATCACGAGCACTTTTGCCTTTAATCCTTTGAAGATGTTACCTAAGTTTTTGTTTCCATTTAGGATATTGAAGTAATCTATCGCCTTGGTTATGTAGAGATATGAGTTAGCATCGAATCGCTTGACAAAGTTGTCGCCACGATTGCGCAAGTAACCTTCAACCTCAAATTCCGCGCCAAACTTGAATGGTTCCTTATCTTCGCGAACGCGTCTGCCAAACTTTTCAGCCATTGAAGCATCACTCATATATGTTATGTGCCCAATCATTCGGGCTACAGCTAAGCCTTTCGCGGGAACTGAAGACCCGTAATAATGCCCTTTTTTCCAGTCGGGATCAGCTATTATTGCTTGTCGTCCAACCTCATTGAAGGCTATCTGCTGGGGGGTATGCTTTATTGTTGTGGCGATCGGTATTGCAGATCGAATGCGTTCTGGGTACGAAACCATCCACTGAAGAACTTGCATTCCACCCATCGAACCGCCGACGACCGCAAGCAGCTTTTCTATGCCTAAATGATCAATTAGGTGAGCTTGAGCCTTTACCATGTCCCCAATGGTTATCAGCGGAAAATCTGTGCCGTAAGGTTTGTTCGTCTTCGGGTTAGTGGAGGATGGACCTGTTGAGCCTTGGCATCCCCCAATTACGTTGGAGCATATTACAAAGTACTTCTTTGTGTCTAAACCCTTGCCGGGGCCAATCAAGCTGTTCCACCAGCCATCAGGTCCGGCAGCATGAGCATCTCCACTGAGTGCATGGAGAACAAGAATGGCATTTGATTTTCGATCGTTTAGCTTTCCGTAAGTTTCGTAAGCAAGCGTTATTGGACCAAGTTTTTCCCCAGATTCAAGAACCACTTCCTCTGGTGGGTTGGCGAATGTAAAGTGCTTTGTTTCAAAGGCTTGAACAGTTTGGTTAGTTATCGCTAATTTTGTTTCCTCCAAGAAAATGAAGATTTAAGGCTTGGTTGCCTTTTTCAATGCCTGTTCTATGTCTTCGATTATGTCTTCTGGGTCTTCAATTCCAATTGATAGTCTGATGTAGTCTTGGGTTACGCCTGTTGTTTTCTGTTCTTCAGGAGTTAGCTGTTGATGTGTTGTTGACGCTGGATGAATTACAAGACTTTTAGCATCGCCGATGTTGGCTAGATGCGAGAGCAGTTGGACTGATTCGATGAATTTTTTGCCTGCTTTTAAGCCGCCTTTGATGCCGAAGCCGACGATGCCACCAAAATTGCCCTTGAGGTATTTTTCTGCTAGTTTGTGGCTTGGGTGTTCTTCAAGTCCGGGGTAGTTTACCCAGTTTACTCGTGGATTGGTTTTGAGGTATTGTGCGATTTTCAGTGCGTTTTCGGAGTGTTTGCGTTGTCGGAGTGGTAGAGTTTCTAATCCTTGCAGGAAAAGCCAGCTATTGAATGGGCTAAGAGATGGTCCGAGGTCACGCAGCAGTTGTACTCGAGTTTTGAATATGAAAGCTACATTGCCTAAATCTGGGAAATTTCCGAAGGCATCCCAATACTTTATTCCATGGTAACTTGGGTCGGGTTCAGTGAACTCTGGGAATTTTCCACTGTTCCACTTGAATTTGCCACTGTCAACAATTACTCCGCCGATGCTGGTACCATGCCCCCCGATGTATTTTGTTGCTGAAGCCACCGTTATGTCTACTCCATAGTCGATGGGCCTGACCAAGCCTACGCCGACAGTATTGTCAACTACGAAGGGAATGTTTGCTTCATGCGCTATTTTGGCTATGGCTTCAAAGTCTGGTACATCAAGTTTTGGGTTTCCGATTGTTTCAGCATAAATTGCCCTTGTTTTGGGGGTTATGGCTTTTTTAAATTCCGTTGGCTTGGTAGAGTCTACGAATTTTGCGGTTCTGCCGAGTTTTGGGAAGGTGTAGTGTAAGAGTTCGTATGTTCCGCCGTAGAGGTTGTTTGCTGCGACGATTTCGTCGCCAACCTGCGTTATCGTTAATAGTGAGAATGATATGGCTGCTTGCCCGGAGGCTACGGCTAATGCGCCTGTTCCTCCTTCTATGGCAGCCATTCTTTTCTCGAAAACATCCGTGGTTGGATTCATCATTCGGGTGTATATGTTTCCGAGTTCTTTGAGGGCAAACAGGTTTGATGCTTGCTCAGTGTCCTTGAACGTGTATGAGGCTGTTTGGTATATGGGGACTGCTCGTGCGTTTGTTGCTGGGTCGGCTGTTTCTTGTCCAGCGTGGATGGCGAGAGTGTCCAGTTTTTTTGTTGCCACTTTGTTTTTCACCTTTTACAGGGCAATACTGCATAACGGCGTTATATTGGTTTTTGACAAAAATATTCCAAAAAGAATATTACCTTACTCGCTTAATTACTAAATCATGTTCCCAACCTTAGAAGACATTGCCAAACGCAGACGCCAACTAGGTCTCAAACAATCAGAACTAGCCAAAGCCGCAGGCGTCAGCCAATCCCTAATCGCCAAACTAGAAGCAGGAACCATCGACTCATCATACACCAAAGTAAAAACAATCTTCAATGTCCTAGAACGGCTAGAATTCAAAACAAAAGCCCAAGCAGACAAAGTACTCCATAAAAACGTTGTAACAGTGCAGAAAAACGAGCCAATATCAAAAGTTGTAAAAATCATGCAGGAATATGGCTACTCACAAATACCAGTTTTCGAAGGCAAACATTCGGTTGGTAGCATTTCGGAAAAAGCTATTTTGCGCCAAATTATGTCAGGCAAAGATTTAGAAGAGATATCTAAGTTGCCGACGGAGGAAATCATGGAAGAAGCTTTGCCTCAAATAAATGAGGATGCTCCATTATCATTGATTTCTAACCTATTACAGACTTATCCTGGTGTTCTAGTTGTCAAAAAAGGCGTGGTAATCGGCATTATAACAAAAGCAGATTTGCTACGCATGATCTAAAACCTGTGTCTTTAGCCGAGAGTAATGCTATTGTATTCATTTTTTGTTTTCATTCTAGTTTCTTTCTCTTTTTCTCTCTCTGACAGTGACCGAGGTATAGGTCAAAACATATACATTTTGTCAGTACATTTGTATGTAGTAAGATCAATAGTCTTATTATTGAACAAAGTTATCCCAATATCCCACTTTGAAGTTTAGAGAAAGAATGGCTGTAAACCAAAAAACTTACTTAGCTACCGAGAATGGTAGGCTTAGATCTAACTGGTTGCATAATAGAAGATATCATGAATTGAGAGGTCGATCTTACATCTCATTCGAGCAGTATTTACAACATATAGCATTAAAAGAGATACTCCCTGTTAGAGTACCAATAGAACTGAGAAACGTTGTTAAAGTAACTTAGATTATTTACCAATCCTCAGCTTTTTTCTTCATTTCTACTCCATGTTCATAACGTAACTCTGCAAGTTTATGAACAAGATACCTAACAACTTTAGTGCTTGGTTCTACTCTAACACTGGCATCTGAATTTTGTCCAGTCGGCAAATTTAGTTCTGTTGCTATTTCTTGAACTATCTTATCACTTAGAGCTTTAATAATCGCTTCTTTTACCTCATCTTTTTTGTTTTCAGTATTCATCATTCTTTCATCTCAGTCCTATTTCAATGTCGTACAGATTTAAGACTATCATTCATCAAAAATTAGATAATTACTAAGTATATCGAGTCTAAGCAAGTTACTCCTCATAATAATCCATGAAGTAAAATATGTAGCTCAAATTCAGAAGTAATAAAAATCTTATTATTTATTATATGTTGAGAGGATCAAAGTTTCAAGCTCTGTATGATAAGATGATGCCTTCTGAAAGAAAAGTAGCAGAATTTTTGGATGCATTAGGACTCGCATGGATTTTTGAATCACCAGTTTATCTCTATGATGAAAGGAAACGTCCAAGACTTTGGACACCTGATTTTTACCTCCCAAAATTGAGGATATATATTGAAGTCTGTGGCTCAAAGGACTTCAAATACGAATACAGAGAGAAAATATGCCATGATAACAACATTTCTGTTATCTATGTTCACTTCTATAAAAAACAGAAATTCTGGCAAAAATTCTTAATTAAAAAAATCAAAGAAGTTGAAGAGCAAAGACATTTTGAAGCAATGAAAGTAATTGAAAACCTACCAGTCGAAATTTTAGACTATTTAGAATATGGATGCTAAAATAAGTAAAAATGACAAGTTTTCATAAAGATAAGTCTTAAATCTGAAAAGCATTGAATAGAAGAAGTGAGAAAAGGGTTTGATATTATGGTGAAAGGGTTTGGTGGTTGGACAGCGAAAGGTGATAGCTATTGGATTGTCGGTGGGAAGAGTTACATAAAAGAAAATGGTTGTTATGATGTTGTGTTTGATTCGGTTAGCAGAGTTCATGAACTATGGCGAATTCCAGCAAAAGACCTGACTATCGAAGAATTAAAACTTAAACTTGAGGGATTGAGCGCTAAAGGTCCTTTTGGTAGGAATTTTTTAGTTAAGTACGGAGAGCGTATTGGACAACCAACAAGGCTTCCACCGAAGTAAAATTATTTTCTATAACTTTTTTAGCGATAGAAGTTAGGGCTATTACCGAGTACATTCAAGAGTTAAGATGTACCCAGTAGAATTTAGTTAAGAAACTTAGTTACTTAGAAGCTCTCACTCTCTTCAACTAAGTGAACCTAAAATTTTTACGGGGAAAGTCTATAAGTTTAATGTTCTATATCTCGAAAGTGATACCATGACAGAAAATAGACTTATCAAGAAACCTGAAATTAGCAATAATTTTGAGAAATCTCTAAAGCTTTACAAAAACATTCTTCCTCGAGAATTAGTTAAAGCTGCAATCAAAGCAAAGAAAAATACTGACCAAACCGAATTTAAGAAACATGAAGGTGATATTAACTTATTTATCACGAGATACAACGAAAAAATTCATAATCCCAAGCTTATTGCAGGAGAACAAACTCTTAGAAGGTATACCCTCAAAGAAAACGGTGAAATGGTCTTAACTAATTTTAGAGCATTTATATTTTCTAAGGAAGGAATAGGATTCCCTGTAGGTCTGCATGTTTCTGATACGGTAGTTACAGAAAAAATTAGTAAGTCTTCGAGAACCAGCTCGAGTCAAAGAATAAGCAGAACCTATGGTAATTTGGTTTTTGTCTTTGACGGTAAAAGAGTCTTATGTTTTAATAATATTCGTGATCCGCAGGGTGTCAAAAATTTAATACAAACATTTAAAAAACAACCAATATCTGTTTAAGGATTTTGATTAAGTTTTCAGAATATAATAGAAGATCGACCTTAAGCAAGAAAAAACTAAGTTAGCTATCATAGTGAAGAAAGAGGGTTTAGCCTACTCAGTAAAAGATTTTATTCTAAGAAGCGACATGGTGACATCTATAGCGACAATGCAGCGACGTAGCAGAGAAAGATCAAGGTTTTAGGCTGTTATTCTTCCCTATGGGTATTTAGTATCACTACTTTCTGTCTTATCACTTGTATATACACTTTAGTAGTTACAGAGATAGTGCTTCGAAACTTCAGAGATTAACTCTCGCTTAAATTTTGACACCGAAACTTTTGGTTTAGTATTTTGAGCAAATAAGAAATCGTTTGACACTCAATTTATCAAGTATAATGCTGTTATAACGTCGAATTAAAATGGGCGCTCGATGCGAAAGTGTAGGAAAATTTGTGCTAACGGTCTTAAGATCCTTAGCTGCAAAAGAAATTGTAAACATCCAGACTGTTTTTGTAAATGGCGTGCAGGTTTTGCGGGTCTCGCCACTAGTTAACATCAATTCAGTTCAAGTTTGTCCCGAAACAATGTTGACTTAGTTCAATTTTACACCTGGCTCAGGGCACTTTTGATGAGCTTTCGCAGATTCAAGACCGATTCAAGCCCCGAAGGAGTGAAAATACCCTCCATTTTTGAACCTGCAGGTTCAATTTACCAAGAAAGCAACCCCTTTCACGGCCCCTGCCTATCTCAAACAACTTGCGGAAGCAGATTTCCATCGCTCAATTTATTAAGTATAATACTGTTATAATGGCGAAAACAAAATGAGCGCCCGATGTGAAAGCATAGGAAAATTCGTGCTGCCAGTTTTTCGATCACTTGTCGCCAAAGAACTCATCAGCACTTACCATTTAACACAGGTTGAAACGGCAAAGAAACTCAAAACCACCCAAGCTGCAGTAAGCCAATACATGAACTCGAAACGTGCCATCAAAGGCACAGAACAATTCAACGAGGTTTTGCCCAGAATACAAGCTGAAGCCAAAAAAACTGCTAAACAACTTGCAAACCAACAGACAACTTGGGATGAAGTGACACTAGATTTTTGCAAGCTTTGCTCAACTTTTTATGTGAAGGAAGAGGACAAAACAGGCGACAGCTACACAATATAATAACTCCGTATCGTTTAGTTTTGAGAAAATCTGAAAGCTTGCAGCCAAAAATTATACGTGGGCGGTTGATCGGCAGTCTATTTTTCGGTAGACCCCCGGTTCATGAAAGTATGTTGACCTATGTTGAAAACCAGTAACACAAAAACCTAGATAACGTATCACCCATAGATGAGAAATAGAGACCTAAGAGCAAAAATTACTGGTTTTTGATCAATGGAACGGTTTCATAATTCCTATTTTCTCTCTAATGCTAGCTTGCCTAAAAATTTCTTCTCTATTTTTTAGCCTTAGTTTTGAACGAAAAAACGCAAAAAATAGCCGAGAAAAATGAAAAACCGCAGCTGTCTAAAAAGTTTGCATTCAACGGCTGACAGAATAATGTTTAATTGAATGAAAAGAAATGTTTATATCAGTTGAACTAGCTTCTGTTAGAATTCAGCTATAATTGCTAGCCCCGCAATTTTCACATGGCGGCGGCTCAACCCGTACCGAAACGGCGTTTGCCTTGCAGGAATGATGGGATTGGCCTCCAATTGCGGGGACACGAATGTGGACCTGATTAATTGCTCAGTTAGGTCTGAATTGGGCTTTGACGTATTGAGTGGAATGTTTTTCCCTCCAAATCCAGTTAGGCACAAATCATGCGAATAGTGCAGAACGTACCACACAAAAAACAATCAAGATCCGCAGAAATCAAAACGGAGTGTCACAACTCCGGTTGATCCTGCCGGACCCCACTGCTATCGGGATAGGACTAAGACATGCTAGTCGTGCGCTTCCTAGCCAATTTGGAAGCGCGGCACACAGCTCAGTAACACGTGGCTAACCTGCCCTTGGGACCAGAACACCCCCGGGAAACTGGGGCTAATTCTCGATAGGTGAAGAACTCTGGAATGAGTCTTCGCTTAAAAGAGGCTGGGGTTATGCTCTCCAGTTTCGCCCAAGGATGGGGCCGCGACCGATCAGGTTGTTGGTGAGGTAATGGCTCACCAAGCCTTTTACCGGTGCGGGCCGTGGGAGCGGGAGCCCGGAGATGGGCACTGAGACAAGGGCCCAGG